>CACWKX010000016.1 GCA_902761585.1 uncultured Lachnospiraceae bacterium | reverse complement strand
TTTCTATTCACTTATCGAGTGAAAGCAACAAAGCTTGCAACTATAGTCACTATGCGGATTTCAGCCGCAATCACCGCATCACGGTGAATAATTCAGGTTGATTGTTGTCATGAGAATATCAAAACAGAGCCGGGGCCTTCTGTCAATACAGATGGCTCCGGCTCTTTGTTTTTTGAAGAATGAAATTCTGCTCTCAGCCTGGGATCAGTCTTCTTTCTTCAGGCTGGAGGACTTTCCGGCAATCTTTGAGTAGGTCGCCAGAAGCAGCGTCCCGAGAACACCGATGATGATGATGTTCCCAAGGAATGCAAATGCACCCTGCAGGAATACCTTTGTCGCCGGTTCAGCATACACGGCGATGTCGAGCACCGGTGCGACAATGATCCATGCAACGGCATTGGCAATCACCTGCACGATATTGAACAGAACCATCTTTCCCTTCGTGAAGCCGCCATCGCTTACAGCGAACTTTCTGGCAAATGCGCCGATTGCGATTCCGACTACGGCTTCCGGGAATACCCAGCTCCACCAGACCGATCCGTAGTAGAGCGCGTCACCCAGTGCATGTCCCAGCAGGCCGATAACGGCGCCTGTCGCCGGTCCGAAGATCGCGGACAGGAATGCAAGAACCGCCATTCTTGGCTGCAGGGAAGTGTTCGGAATTCCGATCGGAATCTGCACCTCTGTCAGAACCACGAACAAAGCCGTTCCAATGCCGCAGGCGACCACATTCTTGATGCTGATCTTATTTTTCTTTTTGTCTGCCATACTCAATCTCCTCCTCCCAGTATCTGTGATGAAACTGAAACAAAACTGACAGCTTGTACTATACCATTAACCTGATACATCTTCAAACACGAATACTCAGTATCTGGTATAATCCAGATTGCGGCAGCGATTTTGCCGTATGCTTGAGGATCGAAACAGGAGAAAGCAGGAATAACATCAATGCAAAATTCGCAATCTGATACCGGTTTACCCATCATTGAATTCTCGGATTTTTCATTCAAATACCGTGCGCAGCAGGAACCGACCCTGCAGCACATCAATCTGAAGGTCAGAAAAGGGGAGAAGATTCTTATCACAGGACCTTCCGGCTGCGGGAAATCCACCATAGTACACTGTATCAACGGCCTGATACCGGAAGCCCTGCCTGGCGAGATGTCCGGGAAGCTTTCCGTATGCGGCCTGTCTCCGGAGGATGCAGGCATTTTCGGCATGTCAAGGCATGTCGGGACGGTTCTACAGGATACGGATGGCCAGTTCATCGGACTGACAGTCGCGGAGGACCTTGCATTTTCCCTTGAGAATGACAACCAGCCGCAGGAGGAGCTGTTTCGGAAGGTGGACGAGGTAGCGCATATCGTCGGAATGGAGCATTTTTTAAAGCACGCTCCGTCTGAGCTGTCAGGCGGACAGAAGCAGCGCGTCTCGATGGGTGGTGTTCTGGTTGACGATGTGGAAATTCTTCTGTTTGATGAGCCGCTCGCGAATCTCGATCCGGCAACCGGGAAGACAACCGTTGACCTGATCGACCGCATCTGCAGAGAGCAGGATAAGACGGTGATCATCATCGAGCACCGTCTGGAGGATGTGCTTTATCGGGATGTGGACCGGATCGTGGTCATGAATGAGGGGAAAATAATCGCGGACGAGACGCCGGATGAACTTCTTTGCAGCGATATTCTCGCAGAGACAGGTGTCCGTGAGCCGCTCTATGTGACGGCGATCAAGCATGCCGGCTGCAGGATTCGCCCGGAGGATCATCCCCAGCACATTGAATCAATGAATATCGAACCGTACAGACAGAAGGTCCGGCGCTGGTTTGAGGAAACGAAGATTCCGAAAAAAGAAAACAGCAATCCGTATGCGTTGCAGATCGAGCATGTCTCCTATTCCTATCAGCAGGGCGAGCCGGTTCTTTCAGACATCAGCTTTCATGTCCGGAAGGGGGAGATGATGGCAGTCGTCGGCAAAAATGGAGCGGGTAAGTCCACGCTTTCCTCGCTTGTTTGCGGATTTCTCACTCCTGATAAGGGCAGGATCCTTCTGAATGGAGAGAATATCGCGCCGCTCTCCATCAAGGAGAGGGGCGAGAAGATCGGAATGGTGATGCAGTCACCAAATCAGATGATCTCAAAACCGATGATTTCAGAGGAAGTCGGACTGGGACTGGCAGTGCGCGGCGTATCGCAGGAGGAGATCACAGAGCGGGTCAACCGTGTTCTGACGATCTGCGGCCTCTACCCGATGCGGAACTGGCCGGTCTCTGCGCTCAGCTTCGGGCAGAAGAAACGCGTCTCGATCGCATCGATCCTGGTTATGGATCCGGAGATCCTGATCCTCGATGAGCCGACTGCCGGGCAGGACTTCCGCCATTATACAGAAATCATGGAGTTTTTGAAGAAGCTCAACACGGATATGGGACTGACGATTCTTATGATCACGCACGATATGCACCTAATGCTGGAGTATACGGACCGTGCTGTCGTGCTTGCCGAGGGCAGACTTCTTGCTGACGATACGCCGGCAAGGATCCTCACGGACGAAGTGACGGCGGACAAAGCCTGTCTCAAGAAAACGTCCCTCTATGATCTGGCAGGCAAGTGCGGAATCCCTGAGCCGGATGAGTTTGTCAACCGGTTCATCGGATATGAGAGAATGCAGAGGGAGGCAGAAAGATGACAAAGCTGCTCAGCTACACAGACAAAGGTACATGGATCCACCGGCTGTCGGGCAGCACCAAGCTGATCTTTTTCCTGCTCTGGTGCGTGACAAGCGCGATGACGTATGACACAAGAATTCTTCTGATCATGATCGCCGTGACAGTTATCCTCTTTGCATTGTCCAAGACGGAATGGCGGCAGATCAGCGCTGTCTTTAAAATCGTCATGTTCTTCATGATTCTGAATGTTGTGGCTATTTTTATCATTTCCCCTTACCAGGGATGCTCGATCTACGGATCAAAGACGATCCTGACACCCTTTCTGCCTGGACACGCGGTTACGCGCGAGGAGCTGTTCTACCTGTTTAATGTTGTAATCAAGTATTTCACGGTTACACCGGCGATCTTCATCTTCCTGGTCACGACTGATCCGAGTGAGTTTGCCGCATCGATGAATACGATCGGCATTCCCTATACCGTTGCGTACTCCGTCGCAATTGCGCTGCGGTACATTCCGGATGTTCAGGGAGACTACCGGCGCATCCGCAACGCGCAGCAGGCGCGCGGTATCGAGATGAGCAAGAAGGCAAAGCTCTCCGAGCGGATCAAGCGAACATCGAGCATCATCTTTCCGCTGCTGTTTTCCGCGATGGAGAAGATCAACATCGTCTCCAATGCTATGGAACTGCGCGGATTTGGCAAGAAGAAAAAGAGATCCTGGTATGCATACCGGAAATTCCAGGCGGCGGACTATATCGTGCTGATCATCAGCGGCGCGTTCTGCGTGTGGGCATTATGGTTTACCTTCCGGGACGGCAGCAGGTTCTGGAACCCATGGGGGTGAGAATGATAGGAGCTGTTATTCTCCAGCAGATGGTTTTGTGGTTAGATGTATAGGGGGAAAGGCAATGCAGACAAAGGAGGAGTGTCATGCATTTTATCAAGGAACGCATCGGCAAGATGCTGGAATATCTTCAGGACAGAATCTATCCGGAAAGTGTGCCGGTATCGGACTTCCGGATGATCAGAAGTTCTGAACGTTTCACAGATATTGAACACCTTGATACGTCTGCCTGGAAGCCGTTTCGCAGGGGAGAGATCTGGGGAGGCGACCGGGAGTACTACTGGTTTGAAACGATCCTGACAATTCCGGAGGAATTTGACGGGAAGTGCGTCGTCTATGAGGTGAAGACCGGTGCGGAAGGGGGATGGGATGCGACAAATCCCCAGTTTTCCATCTTCGTGGACGGAAAGCGGATTCAGGGGCTGGATGTCAATCACAGAGAAATTGTCCTGACAGAGAAGGCGGAGGCGGGAAGGTCTTACCGGGTGATTCTGTCCGCATATACCGGGGATGGAAATTTCCATTTGTTTCTGGATACCGCAATGAAAGTGCTCGACCGGGCGACCGAGAAGTACTACTATGATCTGGCAGTGCCCTATGATACGGCAAGGCTTCTGGATCCGGAGGACGGCGATCACATCCGGATTATTCAGGCACTGAACGATTCTCTGAATCTCCTGGATATGCGTGAGGAGGGGTCGGAAGCCTACTATGCAAGCCTGGAGAGGGCGCAGGCGTATATAACGGAAGAATTCTATGATAAATACTGCGGAAAGGATGACGCTCCGCTTGTCTGCTGTGTCGGCCACACGCACATTGACTGCGCATGGCTCTGGACACTGAGTGTGACAAGGGATAAGGCAGTCCGGAGTTTTTCAACCGTTCTGGAATTGATGCGCCGGTATCCGGAATACATCTTTATGTCCAGTCAGCCGCAGTTGTACGAGTATGTGAAGGAAAATGCGCCGGATGTCTATGAAGGGATCAAGCAGCGCGTGAAGGAAGGACGCTGGGAAGTAGAAGGCGGCATGTGGGTTGAGGCCGACTGTAATCTGGCTTCCGGGGAGGCGCTATCCAGACAGTTTTTATATGGAAAACGGTTCTTCAGGAAGGAATTTGGAAAGGATAACCAGATTCTGTGGCTTCCGGACGTCTTCGGCTATTCCGCGGCTCTGCCGCAGATCATGAAGCTGAGCGGCATCCGCTACTTCATGACAACGAAGATCAGCTGGAACGAGACCAACAAGATGCCCTATGATACCTTCCTGTGGGAAGGTATTGATGGAACAAGGACGCTGACGCATTTTATTCCGACAAGAGATTACCATAAGGCTGCTGTTGAGAATGGAACAGAGACTGAGCACTTTACTACATATAACGGTTACCTGAACCCGAGCCAGATGAAGGGAGCATGGGCGCGGTATTCGAACAAGGATCTGAACCGGGAGGTTCTCTGCAGCTATGGCTTCGGAGACGGCGGCGGCGGACCGACCAGTGAGCAGATGGAGAATCAAAGGCGCATGAGCCGGGGGATTCCGGGACTTCCCGTGACGAGGCCTTCGACGGCCTTGGACTTCTTCAAAAAGCTGGAGGCGGATACGAAGGACAGCAAGTATCTTCCCGCCTGGGTGGGCGAGCTGTATCTGGAGTATCATCGCGGAACCTACACGACGATGGCACGAAACAAGCGCTTCAATCGGAAGGCAGAGCTTGCCTATCAGAATGAGGAGACGTACGCTGTCCTTGACAGCCTGCTGACAGGAGCAGATTCTCCTGACAGGGAGCTTCATGAAGCCTGGATCGTGATTCTGAGAAACCAGTTCCATGACATTCTCCCAGGCTCAGCGATCAAGGAGGTTTATGAGGATTCAAAGGCGGAGTATGAGAAGATATTCGCGCTGAATCAAACGCTTCAGAACAGGTCGCTGGGAGATATCGCCTCTCAGGTGAAGGCTGCCGACGGAGATGTGGTGATTTTCAACCCGAATTCGGTGTCGAAGGCTGGACTTGTGACATTCCGGATGCCGGACAACGGCATGGCTGGCGATGCAGAAGGGACAGTTTTCAGGCTTGAGGCGCAGGACGGACGTCTTTTTGCGGTTCAGAAGACGGAAGATGGCTGGCTGTCATATGTGAACCATGTTCCACAGAAGGGATATGAAGTTTTCAAAGTGATCCGGGCAGACCGGAAGGCACGGAATCAGGCAGAATATCATTCGGATCCTGCCGATTCGCATACGGATGAGCAGGCCGGAAAGGGTGTGGGCTTTTCCGGGAAGCATGCCAGCAGGCAGCCTGAAGAGAAGAGCTGTCTGTATGTAAGCTCAACCCGCATGGAGAACGATTTCTTCCGAATCGAGTTCAATGATAAGGGACAGTTTGCGCATCTCTATGACAAGCGGGCGAAGCGCGAGATTCTGAAGGATGGAAAGCCGGGGAATGTCATCGTCAGCTATGAGGACAGGCCGCATAATTATGACGCCTGGGATATCAACAACTACTATACGGAAAAGTCGTGGGAGGTCGATCAGCTGGAGAGTCTTCGGGTTGTGGAGACAGGACCGGTCAGGGCAACGGTGCGGATTGAGCGGAAGTATCTGGAATCCACAATTGTTCAGTATATCAGCATCTACCGTGATCTTGATCGGATTGATATCCGCAATGAGATTGACTGGAAGCAGCACCTGATCATGCTGAAAGATCACTTCCCTGTCGATGTCCATGCATCGACTGCAACCTTCGACATTCAGTATGGAAATGTGACGCGCAGTACGACGGACAATACCTCCTGGGATTGGTCAAAGTTTGAGGTCTGCCACCACAAGTGGCTGGATGTCGGGGAAGATGGATACGGTGTCAGTTTCCTGAATGACTGCAAGTTCGGTGTTTCCGTCCGCGGGACGGATGTCGGACTGACGATGCTGAAGTCTCCGCTGTATCCGAACCCGGATGCAGATAAGGAACATCATACCTTTACCTACTCGATCTTCCCACATCAGGGAGACTGGAGAGAAGCAGGGACGGTGGCGCAGGCATATGAGCTGAATAACCCGATGAAAGCGGTGACCAGGGAAGCCGGGAGCGGAAGCCTTCCGAATATATTCTCCCTGTTCTCTGTCGATCAGGAGAATGTTGTCATAGAAGCCGTCAAGAAAGCGGAGGATTCGGATGCGGTCATTGTGAGAATGTATGAGTGCTGGAACCGGAGAAGTGATGTTACCCTGACAGCAGGTGCGAAGATCCAGTCGGCTTCCTTCTGCAATATTATGGAGGAAGAGGATCAGACGGCTGCAACAGATGGAAGACAGATTCATTTCCGGATTCGGCCTTACCAGATTGTTACGCTCAAGATCAGATTCGGTAAAGAACACAGATGACAATAGCTTTTTTACATTCATGATCAGAAGAAGGTCTCGCGGATTGCCGTGGGGAGCAGCCGGGTATTGGAATCGTTGAAAAATGAAAAAAAGGAGGGTTTGACGATGGAGGAATTCAGGCAGAAACGGAATGATGTCCTGGCGCAGGCTGTCATCAAGGGACTTTCGTCACGCAACATGACAGGATATCATGTGCACACGAAGGAAGAGGCGCTGAAGCTGGCGCTTGGGCTGATCCCTGAGAAGAGCAAGGTGACAGGCGGTGGTTCGCTCACGGTTCAGCAGATCGGGCTGGAGGAGGCGCTGGAGAAAGGAAACTATGAGTTTGTGAACCGCAGAAAGACGGCGGGGGCGGAGAAGCGCGCAGCGGAGGAGTTCGCCTACAGCGCAGATGTGTTTATCGGAAGCGTGAATGCGGTTACGGCCGACGGTGTTCTGGTCAACATCGACGGCAATGCGAACCGTGTTTCGGCCTATGCCTACGGACCGAAGAAGCTTGTTCTGATCGCAGGCATGAACAAGGTTGCGCCAGACTTTGATTCGGCGCTCAAGCGCGCCAGGAATGAGGCAGCCGTCATCAATGTTCAGCGCTTTGGACTAAAAGCACCCTGCACAAAGACCGGTACCTGTATGGACTGCAAGTCGCCGGACACCATCTGCTGCCAGTTCCTGATCACCAGGTACTCGCTTCACAAGGATAGAATCCATCTGATCCTGGTGGATGAGGAGCTGGGATACTGAGGGAA
This sequence comes from uncultured Lachnospiraceae bacterium, assembly GCA_902761585.1. GTDB lineage: Bacteria > Bacillota > Clostridia > Lachnospirales > Lachnospiraceae > Porcincola. Next base: position 88,380 of record CACWKX010000016.1, on the reverse strand, counting down.
TAGAAAGAGCAGCCGGATCTGTTTTATAGTAGGCAGTGTCACTCTTTAATGCTGAAAATATATTACAAATATACCTGAAATATATTGCAATGTGATTTCACTGATGTTATATATAGAGATAAGTCAGATGAAAACCGTTCAAAGCAGGCATGGAGGTAGCACTGTGAAAGTCGTAATCGCAATCGATTCATTGAAGGGTAGCCTGACATCTCTTGAGGCGGGATATGCAGCGGCGGAAGGTGTTCGAAGAGCGAATCCGGAAGCGAAGATTGTTGTCCGGCCACTCGCGGACGGTGGTGAAGGCACTGTGGATGCCCTTGTACAGGGTATGGGCGGCGAATACAGGAAGGTGGAGGTGACCGGGCCGCTTGGGATGCCGGTGGACTGTACCTACGGAGTGATCCCGGAATCAGAGACGGCGGTCATCGAGATGGCGGGAGCATCCGGGATTACGCTGGTGAAGCCGGAAGACCGAAATCCGCTCCTGACGACGACCTATGGACTGGGCGAAGTGATTCGGGACGCAATCCATTCCGGATGCAGGAAGTTCATCATCGGAATTGGTGGAAGCGCCACCAATGATGGCGGCGCTGGAATGCTGCAGGCATTGGGGATTGAACTTCTGGATTCGACAGGAAAACAGATTCAGCGCGGGGCAATTGGGCTTAGGGATCTGGTTGAAGTCAGAACTGAGCATTCGCTTCCTGAACTTTCAGACTGCAGATTCCTGATTGCCTGCGATGTGACAAATCCGCTCTGCGGACCCGATGGCTGCAGTGCAATCTATGGACCGCAGAAAGGCGCAGATAAGAACATGATCAAAGACATGGACAGGTGGCTCGGCTCTTATGCGTCGATTACGAAAAGGCTGAATCCTGATGCGGATCCGGATTGGCCAGGCGCCGGGGCGGCAGGCGGTCTGGGTTTTGCCTTTCTGGCATATCTGCAAGGAAAGCTGCAATCTGGCATTCAGCTTGTGCTGGATGAAACACATCTGAAGGACTATGTGAAAGATGCGGATGTCGTTGTGACAGGGGAAGGCCGTCTCGATCATCAGACCGCCATGGGAAAAGCTCCAATCGGTGTAGCGAAACTGGCGAAAAAGTATGGGGCGAGAGTTGTAGCGTTCGCAGGAAGTGTAACGCAGGATGCAGTGGCCTGTAATCGGGCAGGGATAGATGCGTTTTTCCCGATCGTCAGGGGCGTCTGTTCACTGAACGAGGCAATGGATCCGGAAAACGCGAAGAAAAATATGACAGATACAGCAGAGCAGGTGTTCAGACTGATAAAAGATTGACGATTAGGAAGAATTTCATGCTATGATGAACCATAAAGGACGAAGAACTAGATTGATATCAGGAAGTCAGGCGTCCGGGGAGATAAGCATGATTACGGGAAGCTGCAAAGAACGAATCAAGGCAAAGATGCCTCAACTGACAGAGACAGAGAAAAAAATAGGAAAATTTGTTCTGGAGAATTATGAAACGGTTCTTCAATGTAATGTCTCTGAACTGGCTACACATTCCGGGGTATCTGATGCTTCTGTTGTCAGGTTTTGCAGAAGTATTGGTTATCGGGGGTTTCAGGATTTCAAGATGAATCTTGCCCGAGACATCCTTCCGCCAGACAGGCAGCTGAGTCCGATTTTGGGACGCGGGGATACGACAGAGGAAGTGTGCAGGAAGATTTTTCTGTCCGAGGAAAATGTCCTGAATCGAACACTTCTCGGGTTGAATATCGAGGATCTCCACAGGCTCGCAATGAAAATCCGTCATGCAAGGAAAATCGTATTGTTTGGAACTGGAGGAAGCCAGGCAGTCTGTAATGATGTCCAGCATAAGTTCCTGAAGGTCGGGATAGAGACAATTGCACAGTCGGATATAGATATGCAGCTCATGGAGTCGTCATTGATGAATGAACAGGATGTTGCAATTTGCATCTCTTTTTCGGGCTGCAATACAAATGTGCAGGAATGTATCAAGAATGCGAAGAGTGGCGGGGCGTTTACTGCTGGAATTATCAGTCAAGGAAAATCTCCACTGAGCAAACTGGTCGATGTGGTGTTTTATTCAGCTTATGAAGAAACAATATTTCAGTCTGAATCTGTGAGCACCCGCATTGCACAGCTGGCAATTTGCGACTGTCTTGTGAGTTCAGTAGCTGTTCTGGATTATGATCAGGCCTATCAGTCCATCCTCAATACAAGGGAAGCCACCTCTGTTGGAAAGTATTAAACCCTTAGGAAATTCAGGGATAATATACAGATATATACGTGACCGGTGCGACATCAGCGAAGAAGACCTTTGGAGTTCATCCAGAGGCCTTTTACTTTTTGCTTCATGAAAATATTGTACAAATATAGAAGGGATAAACTGTAATAATATTACAAAATATAAAATAGGCTATTGAAATATATTTTCAGTTATACTATATATATTTCAACATAAAAGGAAATAAAATTTCATATTTACAAGGTCAGGAGGAAATATGAAAGCAGTTATTCTACATGGACCAGACAATTATCCCAATAACTACGAGGTCATGGATATCCCAAAGCCTGTTTGTGGAGATGAGGAGATTCTTCTTCATATGAGAGCAGCAGCACTTTGCGGAACGGATAAAAGAATCTTTACGGGTGCCAAAACAAAGGGTGTGCGCAAGGACTCAGTTGTCGGACACGAAATTTGCGGTGAGATTGCGGAAGTTGGAAAGAATGTCCAGGGCTTCTCCGTCGGCGAACATGTTTCAATCGCGAATGTCATTCCTTGTGGACACTGCCCGGCCTGTCTTTCCGGAAGAGAGAATGCCTGCATGAATCGCAAGGCAATCGGGTATGAGTTTAACGGTGGATTTGAGGAGTATGTACTGATTCCGAAGATCTGTATCGAGAGTGGCAATGTCGTCAAACTTCCGGAGGGGAGCATTGATTGAGCCCCTCGCGTGCTGCATCCGCGGACTTCGGAATACAGGAACAGGGTTCAATGACACGGTTCTGATTATCGGCGCCGGCCCGATCGGACTGATGCATCTGCAGCTGTCGCTGATTGCAGTTTCACTGTGCATCTTTATTCTTTTCCCGCAGATTATAGAGGCACCGGTGGCGCTTGTATTTGGGACCTGACCGGTGTCACAGTGATCAGTGGAAGACAGGGATAGCGCAGGTGTGTTGAATAATGGAGGATAACATAGATGGAAATCGTAGTTCTTGATGGCTATACCGAGAATCCGGGAGACCTGTCCTGGGGAGATCTGGAAAAACTGGGAGAATTGAAGGTGTATGACAGGGTTTCCTACGAGGAATCCCCGGTTATCGCAGAGAAGATTGGCGATGCGGACATTGTCATCACCAACAAGACTCCGGTTTCAAAGGAGACAATTGACAGCTGTCCGAATCTGAAGGCAATTGCCCTTCTTGCTACAGGCTACAATGTTGTGGATTACAACTATGCGAGAGAGAAGGGAATTCCGGTCATGAATGTTCCGACCTACGGAACGCAGATTGTCGGGCAGTACGCGGTCGGTCTCCTTCTGGAAATCTGTTCTCATTACTGGGCGCACAGCGAGAAGGTCCATGACGGAGAGTGGGAGCGCAATGCAGACTGGTGCTTCTGGGATTACCCGATGATCGAGCTGTATGGGAAGACTGCAGGTGTCATCGGCCTTGGAAGGATCGGACAACAGACAGCCAGGATTCTGGGAGCAATGGGCATGAAAGTCCTCGCAAACGATAAGTTTGAGAGTGATGCCGGAAGGGCTGTCGCTGAATATACAGATCGCGAGACACTCTTCAGAGAATCCGATGTCATCTTCCTGCATTGCCCGCTGTTCCCGGATACAGAGGGACTGATCAATAAAGATACCATTGCAAAGATGAAGAATGGCGTGATCCTCATCAATAACAGCCGCGGGCAGCTTGTTGTAGAGCAGGATCTGGCAGATGCGCTCAATAGCGGGAAAGTATATGCGGCTGGTCTGGATGTTGTCTCAACGGAACCGATCAGGGAAGACAATCCGCTTCTGAAGGCAAAAAACTGTATCATCACACCGCACATTTCATGGGCGGCAAAGGCTGCGAGACAGCGAATCATGGATACGACGGTTGAAAATGTAAGATCGTTCCTGAATGGAAATCCCATGAATGTAGTAAACAAGGTGTGAGAATAATCTGGAAGAAGCATAAGGCCGCGGGTACAGAGAGCGGCCTTTTTAATGTCTGGAAAAGACTGTTTAGAGAGGAGAATAAAAGTGAAAAAGTATGTTTACATGTTCTTCGAAAAGGACCGGATCGGTCTGGACTATGTGTCCTGTTCGCCGTTCCGCGTGCCGATCGCGCGGCTGTCGGCAGCGCAGGCTTCCATCCAGGCAAAGGAAGCGTGAAATATCGTTTGCATGGAACGGCAGGGTGCAGGAGCGTCTTAATTTCCAGGCATTCATTAAAGAACGCCGGGTCATAAAACTTTAGAGTGTTTATAGAAGAAAGGACAGGCAGGAAGTTCAAAAAGCCGGGATCGATTCTGACATTCAATATTCATGATCTGATCAGTCTGTTTCGTAAGTGATCGGACAATATATAAAACAACAAGCAGCCTTCATTCACAGCCGCGGCGGTGTGGTTCCCACAGAAGGCTGCTGTTGTGCTATACTGGGGACGCATCGCGCGGATAGAATAGAACGGACGCATTCCGAAAACCGGTGGTTTTTTGCGGGCGGTTATGCTGATGGATACAGGAAGATGACGCGGAGCGTGCACAGAGATAGAAACTGCCGGATATCCGGCAAGGAATCCTGCCGCCAGGCGGGTAAGGAGGAGATTATGCTGAACTGGAACAATCTGGATACCACCAGGGCATTCGAGGAGCTGAAAAAAGCAGAAAAAGTGGATCTGACAAAAGCCATGGTCGGAGAAAGCGGCGGTGAGCGTGTGAGAAAATACCACGTTCCGATGGCGGCAGGGCTGGACTATAACTTTGCGGCGAAGAATGTGGATGACAACATTCTGGAGAAGCTGGCGGCGCTGGCTGATGAGCAGCAGCTTGTCGACAAGTATGAGTCGCTTCTGAACGGCGATATCATCAATACCGGAGAAAAGCGGCATGTGCTTCACCAGCTGACCAGAGGACAGCTGAAGGGCGATGTCATTGCAGATGGCGTGAACAAGCGTGCGTTCTATAAGGAGCAGCAGGATCGCATTGCGGCATTCGCAAAGAAGGTTTACTCCGGTGAGATCAGTAACGAGAAGGGCGAAAAGTTCACAGAGGTTGTTCAGATCGGAATTGGCGGATCGGATCTGGGACCGAGAGCGCTTTACATCGCGCTGGAAAACTGGGCAAGGGCTCATCAGACACTGAAGATGAGAGCCCGCTTCATCAGCAATGTGGACCCGGATGATGCTGCAGCCGTTCTGCATGCAACCGATCTGGCGCATGCGCTGTTTATCGTGGTGTCCAAGTCCGGAACGACCCTTGAGACACTGACGAACGAGACTTTCGTCAAGAACGCACTGACCCGCGAGGGACTGAATCCGGCAAAGCATATGCTGGCGGTCACGTCCGAGACTTCACCGCTTGCGAAGAATGAGGGATATCTCGCAGCCTTCTTCATGGATGACTACATCGGCGGACGCTATTCCTCGTCCTCCGCTGTCGGCGGCGCGGTCCTTTCCCTGGCGTTCGGACCGGAGGTCTTTGCGGAGATTCTGGAAGGAATGCATGAGGAAGACAAGCTGGCACTCAACAGGAACCTGCTGGAGAACCCGGAGATGCTGGATGCCCTGATCGGGGTGTATGAGAGAAATGTGCTTGGATACCAGACCACCGCGGTTCTTCCGTATTCTCAGGCACTTTCCCGTTTCCCGGCGCATCTGCAGCAGCTGGATATGGAATCTGGCGGAAAGTCTGTCAACCGCTTCGGAGAGCCGGTCAATTATCCGACGGGTCCGATCATCTTCGGGGAGCCCGGCACGAACGGACAGCATTCCTTCTACCAGCTTCTCCACCAGGGGAAGAACATCATCCCGATGCAGTTCGTCGGCTTCCGCAGCAACCAGACTGGTATGGACGATGAGATCGAGGGCAGTACAAGCCAGGAGAAGCTCTGCGCGAATGTCGCGGCACAGATTGTCGCATTTGCATGCGGACGTGACAATGAGAACCCGAATAAGCGGTTCAGCGGAAATCGTCCGTCCAGCATCATCACCGGTGACCAGCTGACACCGAAGAGCCTCGGTGCTCTTCTGTCTCATTTCGAGAATAAGGTTATGTTCCAGGGCTTCACTTGGAACATCAACAGCTTCGACCAGGAAGGCGTTCAGCTTGGCAAGGTTCTTGCGAAGAAGGTTCTTGCTCACGAGACAGACGGCGCACTGGCGGAATACAGCAAGCTGCTGAATGTCTGATCCGGAAGATGCGGGCTTGCTTTCTTATGGCATATTCGGCATGACGGCAAGCCAGATTCGGGTTGATTTTCAGAATACTGATATAAATGAAGCGGGGTCTGATGGCTCCGCTTCATTCATTTACACGGTGTTCTACGCGATCAGCTTTGCAGATTGGTAAAGAAAGTATCCTGTTTATTAACAGTTGACAGGATCATGTAAAGAGGTAAGCATATGATATTCGGGACATGTGGCCAGCGGGCGCCTTCGGTCGGGGAGTCTGCGCCTGCGGAGCGCCGGAAGTATATCGAAGAACACTTTCGCTGTATCAGTGACTGTGACATGTGCGGGATCTGTGCGGTCTACCATAACCAGGATCCGCTGCTGGTTTATCGGGATTACATCGAGGGAACAAGGACATTCGAAGAAATTACAGAAGAATACAGAAGATGAGGCCGCAGAGGGCCTCATCTTAATAGACTGATCTTGGCGGTGTTCAGGATTCAAGCGCTGCTTTCAATGCCTTCGCCAGCTGGTCCGGGCAGGATGTCTTCTTGAAACCGCATCTTGTCCCCTCGAGGGTATCAATGACTTTCTGCGCAGGCATACCTTCGACAAGCTTGCTGATGCCGCCCAGGTTGCCGTTGCAGCCGCCCTCGAAAGAAAGGTTGTGAACGCACTTGTTCTCGTCCAGGTCAAAGTGAATCATGGTGGAACAGGTTCCGCGTGTCTTATAGTCCATGTTGTGATTCCTCCGGATCATAGTTGCTGCCGGCTTTTGCCGGCAGCTATTTTATTGTACGATTATGCAGGGAAATGTCAATCGGGAGAAAAGATGCTGAGCCTATAGGCATGCTGCGGAGACTATTTAAAATAGTTAAATATAATAGTAAATTAATATAGTAAAGAATAGTAAACGTATGTTATAATAGTAAAAACAAATAGTAAAATATAATTATGAAAGTATCCAGAGGAGCATAAACAACAAAAGGTTCAGGGAAAACAAAAACAAGAACCAGTGATAAGGATAAGGTAAGCAGATTGAAAACACGGGCAGGAAGGAGGAGACAGTATGCCAGATCGTGTAAGTGTGAATCCATATACGTTGACGTTTGGTATAAAGCCGAAGGAGTACATTGAGCGGTTGTCAGATACACAGGAGGTACTGGGGAATTTTCTGTCAGAAGAACCATCTCAGCAGATTTATATGATCACGGGCGTGAGAGGAAGTGGAAAAACGGTATTTCTGACGATGATTACGAATCGGCTTCGAACATACAAGGACTGGGTGATTGTGGACATGAACCCCAACAATCCAGATATGATTCAGTTTGCGGCGGCAGCTCTTTGCAGCGAGAATGAATTTGCAAACTGGTTCAAGAGCGCAAGACTGAATTTTTCTCTTCTTGGATTCGGACTTGAGGTACAAGGGGCAGTTCCAATTGCGGATCCCCAGATTGCACTTGAAAAAATGCTTCAGCAGATGACAAAGCATCATAAAAAGATTCTTTTCGTGATTGACGAGGCGGTGCCCTCCCATCAGATAAAGGCATTTGCATTTGCCTTTCAACAGTTTTTACGGGCCAGGTATTCAGTTTATCTTCTGATGACTGGCCTCTATGAGAACATTTCAGATCTGCAGAATGAACGAAGCATGACTTTTTTATACCGGGCACCGAAGATTGTCCTGTCGCCCTTAAACATTGGGGCGATGGCGGACAATTATTTTTTAACGCTGGGACAGTCAAGGGAAGAGGCATCAGACTATGCCAGGCTGACAAAAGGGTACTCATTTGCGTTCCAGGTGCTTGGATATTTTGGCTGGGAGACGGAGGGGGATTACGAAAAAGCAATCCGCCTGTCAAGGCAATATCTGGAGGAACAGTCATATGAAAAGATCTGGTCTGAGTTGTCGAGGCGGGATCAGGAGCTGATAAAAGCGATTGCAAGTATTCCAGATGGTAGTATACAAAGCATCAAGGCATTCATGAGTATCGGGCAGAATGAACTGAATCCTTACAGGCAAAGACTGATCAGAAAAGGGATTGTCATAAGTCCGTCGAGAGGATACCTCCGTTTTGCACTTCCATTCTTTGAACAGTATGTGCTGGAGAATTACGTGTGAGGGTGGTGTCAGGGGAATGGATGCGGGGATTTTCAGGCTGTTTTCACTGCCTTGTATTTGCCTCTTCCCGCCGTTATAATGAAGGCCATAGCGATCTTGATGGACAGTTGTATGGAAAGGCAGGTATCGTATGGGAATGGTTTCTCCTTCTGCGTGTATCGATGTAAAGGATGGCACGCATGTAGCAAAGGTTGTGCTGATGCCGGGTGATCCGCTCCGCGCGAAGTATGTCGCTGAGCATTATCTGGAGAATCCGGTACTGTTCAATGATGTCCGTGGAATGCTGGGATACACCGGCTTGTTTGAGGGCAAAGAGGTTTCTGTCATGGGCTCCGGCATGGGCATTCCGTCCCTGACGCTGTATGCGCATGAGCTTTTCTCCTTCTATGGGGTTGAGGCGATCATACGGATTGGATCCGCAGGCGGAATTGCCGACTCTGTGAAGTGCCGCGACGTGCTGCTGGCGATGAGTGCGACGACAAACTCGGCTTACTCCGATGCCATCGATCTGCCGGGGCATGTGGCACCGACCGCTGACTGGGGCATGCTGAAGACAGCCTGGGATATGGCGGAGGAGATGGGCGTCCGCACATCCGTCGGCTCGGTCTACACGAGTGATTTCTTCTACTATCCGAACGCAGCCATGAAGGTCAACGAGAAAGCGAAGGCAGTCGGACTGATGGCGGTTGAAATGGAGACGGCGGGGCTTTATCTGACTGCGATGGCAGACCATAAGAAGGCACTGAGCGTCCTGTCCATATCCGATCATGTTTTCTCCGGCGAGCATCTCAGTCCGGAGGAGATCCGCGATTCCTTCCACGAGATGATGGAAATCGCACTGAAGACAGCTGTGCGTACAGAGGTATCCGAGTAAGCAAGCAGGTCGGCCCGCAGGAAACAGAGAGCGCAGCGGACAGAGAGAACAGAGCAGAAGCGTGCGGAAAACAGAGCACAGCAGGCAGAGTGAACGGAGCGGAGGCACGCAGGAAATAGCAAGGGTGAGCGGGCAATCTGCGCTGGCAAAGCTGCAGAGAGAACAGAACGGAAGCACGCAGGAAACAAGGAGGGGCGGGCAGGAAAACGAAGCTGCACGCTGGCAAGAAGAGCAGAAAATAAAAAGCAGGCAAGGGAGAGAGCAAGTGAAGAAGATTGGCATCATCGGCGCGATGGAAGTCGAGGTCGAGACACTGAAGAAGGACATGGAAGTCGGCCGGGTTGTGAAGAAGGCCGGGATGGAGTTTCACGAGGGCGTTCTGAACGGGATGCCGGTTGTGGTTGTCCGTTCCGGGATCTGCAAGGTCAATGCGGCTGTCTGCACTCAGATTCTGATCGATGATTTTGGTGTGGACGGAATCATTAACACAGGCGTCGGAGGATCTCTGAATGCTGAGATTAACATCGGCGACATCGTCATCTCGACTGATGTCGTTCACCATGATGTCAATGCCGTGGAGTTCGGGTACGCACTCGGGCAGATTCCACAGATGAAGGTTTTTTCATTTCCGGCAGACGAGACGTTCGCGGAGAAGGCGAAGGCAGCCTGCAATCGCGTGAACCCGGATATCACGGTGTGGCGCGGCAGAATCTGCAGCGGCGACCAGTTCGTCTCCAGCCAGGAGCAGAAGGATCAGATCATCAAGGCCTTCCACGGCTGGTGCACCGAGATGGAGGGAGCCGGAATTGCGCAGGCGGCGTACCTGAATGATGTTCCGTTCATCATCGTTCGGGCGATCTCGGACAAAGCGGATAACTCCGCGTATGTCGATTACGCGACCTTCGAGAAGAAGGCTGCGGAGCACAGCGTACGGCTTGTAGAAGCGCTGATGAGCGACCTCGCACAGTAAGCGAAGGAACGATTTCTGCAGGAAAAGCACATGCAGCTGGAGAAATGTGCCTTGCAGATGGACATGAAGAGAACATGGAACGGCGAAAGCGCCACCGCGAAGTTTGCGGCGGCGCTTTTTATAAAGGCGGCGAGCCAGAAACCATGTTGTAAGCTTGCTTGCATATCATGACTCCTGGCGATCGTTTTGCATTGCCTTAGTGATCCTCCTCCAGCACCTGGATCTCCAGGTAGTCGAAGGGGACTTCTTCGGTGAAGGCATCCTTGCCGAACCGGCATCTTGCATGCCGCTGGAAATCACGGATCGTGGAGTCGAGCCAGATCGGGTGCTGAAGGTCGAATTTCTCGCAGATCTCGTCGATGGCGTGGAAGACCTTGTGCGTGCGTGTTTCGTCACTTGTATCCTCTATGGTCAGATCTCGCAGCAGATGGCTGTTCTGCCATTCCTTCGCCCAGATTCTCATATAGATGCTCCTTTCTGGAACTGATCCTGATTCTGTGTTCGGCCTTCGCAGGATGCGGGACGGTCTGCTTTGCCAGGAATTCATCCGGGCGGTGTGCCTGAGCGATTGCTCAGTTCAGATAGCTGTAGACCATGCCGGCCAGATCCTGAATCTCCTCCTGGGCAGCGTTCTTGCTGTCCCAGTCCTCCGAGAGGACAACAAGGATAAAATCCGTCCGTCCGCCGAAGACAAGGGCGGCGTCATTCTCGACGGTATCCATCTCACCGGTTTTGTTGGCAACCTCGACATCGTCTGGAAGTCCTCGCGGAATTTTGTAGCGGGTTGCCTGGTTCAGCATCATCTCCTCGATTTCATTGCATACATTCCGTGAGATGAAGGACCGGCTGTATACATGTTCAAGGAGGAGTCCGATGTCCTTGGCATTGATCTGGTTGAAATGGCTGCCATCCACGACAGCCGCGTCGTCCTCAAATCCATTGTACTCGCGGGTATCCTTGCTGTAACCGTGCGAGGAAATGTACCTGTTTACCGCGCGGACTCCTTTTGCGTAATCGCCGTTTCCGAGGAGCAGGAGGAGTCGGTTGGCGGATTCGTTGGAGGAGTTCGAAATCATATCGTGAAGAAGCGATACGACCTCGTCAGTACGCTCGATTCTGCCGCTGTCAATCTGCTCATAGACCGCTGCCATGACGAAGAGCTTCATGACAGAAGCGGACTTCATCGGCTGATCACCAACGATCAGTGCCTGCCTGGTTGACAGGTTCTCCACATAGACCGACCAGGTACCGGAATATCCGGCGACGGTAGTCCGGATCTGATCATAAAGGGTGTGCAGATCCCGGGGAAGAGAAGGCAGCGGATAGTCCCGCAGCATGCGATAGTCATAGAGCGAGACGCGGGCGTCGTTATAGCCTTTGATGTCGGGAGTCTGGAAGAAGTCATTTATCGTCTGGGTGGCATCGGATTCTGTCTCAGCATCCTCGCCGATTACGCCGCTGCCCTGCGGAACCGGTATGGAAGACGCTTCAGTTTCTGTGGAGGCTTCTGTGGCAGGCGGATCATCCGTCTCAGCGGTGCCTTTGCCGGAAGTGGACTGTCCGCCTTTCGCAGGCGCTGCAGAACCTGCCTCTGTTTCTTGCACCCGGCTGAGACCCGACAAGGCCGGGACTTCTGTATCGGCATATCCCTCAGAGTCCTTCAGACTGCCCGCAAGGGGATTCACCAGCTTTTCTATGGCTGACGCGAACGAAACAGAAGCGGATGCATGCCGGGCAAATGCGCTGGTATGATCGTGTACATCAGTCAGAGGCTGTGCGCTGGAATGATTGGATGCGTCAGTCTGAGCCAGCGCGCTGGAATGATCGGATGCGTCAGTCTGAGCCAGTGCGCTGGTATGATCGGCTACATCAGTCTGCACTGGTGTTATGGTGCGCGAGACATTGGTCTGTCTGGATGCATTATGATATGAGGCAGAGTATCTCAGGATGCCTGACGTGACCGTGTTCAGGTGATCGGCTCTGGTTGCTGCAGCCGGCGTCTGTGCGGCTGCAAGTGCCAGCAGCAGGCTGATGCTTATGTACGACTTCCGTTTCATTCAAGACCCCTCTTTGTGGCGAAAAAATATCTGCATCATCATAGCACGGGAGAAAACCGGATGCAATTCAGCGCATACTCAGTCATGCAGCGGAGGGGCAGCGGAGGGGCTTCATAGGATATAGATTCATACGGTATAATGAAGGCAGGAAGAAGGCATGACAGACAGGAGGCGGGGAAATGAAAGAAGAGAGGTTTGGTGCGGTTCACATTTACTGTGGGGATGGAAAGGGAAAGACAACCTGCGGGATGGGGTTGTGCCTGCGGGCAGCAGGAGCCGGGCGGCGCGTGCTCATCTACCAGTTTATGAAGGATAACACCTCTGGTGAGCGGCAGATTCTGAAGAAAATTCCGGGCATTACGCTTCTTGATGGCTTTCCGGAGGAAAAAATCAGCTTCCAGATGACGGAAGAGGAGAAGGCGCAGAGAAGAGTTTACTACGGGGAAAAGCTTCAGGAAGTGTTCACGATGGCGGGGGCTTCCTATGATCTTCTGTTTCTGGACGAGGTGATTTATACCGTCCGGGAAGGGCTTCTGCCGGAGAAGCTGCTTCTGGACTGCCTGGACAAGAGGCCGGAAGGACTGGAGGTTGTGATGACAGGGCAGGATCCGGATGAGAAATTGCTGAGGCGGGCGGATTATATCACAAAGATGCAGAAGATCCGTCATCCATACGACCGGGGACTTTGCGCACGGAAGGGAATCGAGTATTAAGCAAGGGATGGACAGAGTCGAAAAGAACAGAAGAGAACAGATGAGAAGAAAAAAGAACCGGCTTACGCCGGTTTTTGAAGAGGAGTGCCCCGGAGGAATTTCAGCCTTTCGGCTTTCCATCCCTCCGGAGCTATTATGAAAAAATATCATTCGCTTGGAATGTGTATTTAGGGTCGAACTGAAAACTTTTTACCTCAATTACTTGTATAAATAAGTTACCACATATATATTACAATATTGTTTCAGTTATATTATATTTGTGTTAAATCGAATGGATTTTCAGGCAATCTGGGCACAGAAACCCCAGAAAAGTCTGGTTTTGGTGTAGAGTAGGGAAGGAAACAGTGAATCGCAGAGCCGATCGGGCAGGGGGATGACGCAATGCCGCAGGAGTCAGGGGATATCAGAGAAGAGCTGGAGCAGATTACGAGAGCGCCTCAGAAGCAGAAAAAACGGACCGTGTGTGTCATCGGGCACAAGAATCCGGATACGGATTCAATCTGTGCGGCGATTTCCTATACATATCTGAAGAAACAGCTTGAAAAGCCGGATGGGGGATACCAGTATGTGGCATGCAGGGCGGGTTCCGTGTCGGCTGAGACACAGTTCGTGCTGGACTATTTTCATGTCCCGCAGCCGCTGTTCATCGAGAATATCGGGACGCGGGTGAAGGATCTGGAGATCCGCCGGACACCGGGGGTCGATGCGAAGATTTCTGTCAAGGATGCATGGAATCTGATGAACACGCAGAACGTCTTCACCCTGCCGATTACGGATGCGGAGAGTCATTTGCAGGGACTCATCACGATCAACGATATCGCAAAGTCTTACATGGATGAAAATGATTCTGCGATTGTCTCTGTCGCGCGGACGCCGTACCGAAACATTATGGAGACGCTGGACGCGGAGATGGTGGTCGGAGATCCGGAGGCCAGCTTCACGGAGGGAAAGGTTGTCATTGCTGCCGCAAACCCGGATGTTATGGAAAACTACATCAACCCGCATGACATGGTTATCCTGGGAAACCGGTATGAGTCACAGCTGATGTCGATTCTGGCAGGGGCAGGCTGCATTGTTGTCTGCCTCGGTGCACCGGTCTCAAAGACCATCCAGCACATGGCGAAGGAGAAGGGAACGACGATCCTGGTCACTCCGCTAGACACGTATACGGTAGCCAGGCTGATCAACCAATCGATGCCAATCGATTTCTTTATGAAGTCGGACAATCTGATTACGTTTCATCTGGGCGACTTTACCGACCAGATCAAGGAGATCATGTCGAAGAAGAGGTACCGCGATTTCCCGGTTCTTGACAAAAGGGGAGCGTACATCGGCACCATTTCCAGACGGAACCTGCTGAATGCGCGAAAGAGGGCGCTGATTCTGGTTGACCACAATGAGGTGTCCCAGGCGGTCGACAATGTGGAGAATGCCGAGATATTAGAGATTCTCGACCATCACAAGATCGGAACACTCCAGACCATCAATCCGGTCTTCTTCCGGAACCAGCCGGTCGGGTCGACATCGACGATTGTCTATGAGATGTACCGCGAGAACAATGTGGAGATTCCGAAAACGATCGCAGGACTCCTTGCCTCCGCAATTCTGTCCGATACACTGATCTTCCGGTCGCCGACCTGCACGATGATGGACAGGATGGCAGCGGAGCATCTGGCGAAGATCGCCGGGATTGAGCCGGAGGAGTACGCGAGGAAGATGTTCAGAGCGGGATCGGACCTGAAGAACCGCACGCCGGAGGAGATTTTCTACACGGACTTCAAGACATTTGAGGTCAATGAGGAGACAATCGGGATCGGTCAGATCACCTCGATGGATGAGGAGGAGCTGGCTGACATCCGGGATCGTATCAAGCCGTTCATCGAGAAGGCTTATGAGCAGCACGGGCTGTCGCTGGCGTTCTTTATGCTGACGAATATCATTGATGAATCGACGACGATGATCTGCTACGGGAAGCATGCTCAGGAGCTTTTGGAATCAGCCTTCGGGGTAACGGTGGAGGACCATATTGCGAAGATGCCGGGAATTGTATCCCGCAAGAAGCAGGTTGTCCCGGTGATTATGGCGGAGCTGAATAAAGACAACGATGTATGAGGAACCTTCGGGGAGAGGGTTATGAAGCGGAAGAAGGATAACAGAGCAGAATATTCGGGAAGGCGGGCGAAGAAGCAGTCTGGCAGAGAAGCAGGCGGAGAATCCGGACAGATTTTGGCAAAGTCAGGAAAAAAGACCGGTAAAAAACCGAAGCAGCCGGGCAGGGATGCATCCGGTAAAAAGCCGGGGCAGCCGGGCAGGCATGTATCCGGGAAAAGGCCGGAGCAGCCGGGCAAGCGTGCAATCGGTAAGAAGCAGGTCTGGAGGGGCGGCAATATGCTGTATCCCGTTCCTGCGGTGATGGTGAGCTGCGCCCGGAAAGGGGAGCGACCAGACATTATTAC
Organism: uncultured Lachnospiraceae bacterium; assembly: GCA_902761585.1. GTDB lineage: Bacteria > Bacillota > Clostridia > Lachnospirales > Lachnospiraceae > Porcincola. Next base: position 72,812 of record CACWKX010000016.1, on the reverse strand, counting down.
GATTGCATGGGCCGGTACGGTCTGCTCGAATCCACCGATGGTCTCGATCTCCATTCGGCCGCAGCGATATTCGCATGATATCATCGAAGAAACCGGTGAGTTTGTGATCAATCTGGTGACGGAGAAGCTTGCAAGAGCCTGCGACTGGTGCGGCGTGAAGTCCGGGCGGGATACAGCGAAATTTGCGGCAGAAGCGAAGGCACAGCGCGATGAAGCAGCCGGCATGAAGAAAGTGCCTGATGGGACATCTGAGATGGCGGCTCCGGAAAAGCTGACCGCCGGGAAGGCCAGCTGTCTGGAGGCTGCGCCGATCATTCTGGAGAGTCCGGTCAGCCTGGAGTGCAGGGTAAAGCAGAAAATCGAACTCGGCTCTCATGATATGTTCCTGGCGGAGGTAGTCTGTGTGGACGTAGACGAAGCGTTCATCGACTCAAAGGGGAGACTTGACCTGGACAGTGCGGGGCTGATTGCCTACTCGCACGGGACATACTTCGGCCTTGGGAAAAAGCTGGGCACCTTCGGGTACAGTGTGAGACGCCGGGAGGGTTGATGCCATGCAGGCGCAGAAACCTGCAGAGCTGATGCCATGCACGGCGCAGGGGACTGGCGGATGATGCATGCAAGGCACAGGAAACGGGTGCACCGCATGTCATGCAAGCGCAGAAAACAGCTCGGGTGTACTGATGCGGGGGCAAAGTGCAGCTGCTCTGTTAGCTGCGGAGTCTGCTGCCGCGATTCATCTGTACACCATACTTCTCGCGGAAGGCATCGATTGTTTCAAGACCGGCGATGGAGACAGGGCGGATCCATTTGCGGGAATACATGTGCAGCTGCATGATGATGTAGCGGATGGGCTCATCACAGTAGCACAGGGCGAAGACGATGAGAAACGGCGCGTGAACCAGGCTGTTGGCGATGTGGATAGCCGGCTGAACCATCGCGAACATAAAGGTGATTTCCAGCATCGAGCCGAAGCTGGGATCGCCCGCAGCGCGATAGGTGTCGTTCATCGACCAGTTTCCCATACGGATAACGGCTGCGATGCTGTAGATATAAAGCATAGCTGTGCATGTGTGGTAGGAGTCCCCGCTCAACCCCATCGTGTGCAGCAGCGGATTGTGAATCATAATCAGAAGAAGTGCCGCGATGCCGGTCAGTCCCTGGCAGAGATAAATGAGCCGGTATGCCCTCGAGAAGGCCTCTTCATGGCGGCCGGCGCCGATCTCTGTGCCGACCAGAACGGTTGCGGCGCTCGAGAAGCCGCTGAAGAAGGCGATGATGATGCCTTCCAGCGTCCGGAAGACGGCAGTTGCGGCGATGGCGGACTCGATCTGGTGGCCAAGCACGATGTTAATGAGCATGTTGCCGATCCCGATCATCACTTCATTGGCGATAATCGGGGCTGACTTGCGCAGATATGCGGATAGCAGCTTCCGGTTCCAGCGGAAGTGGCGGGTGACATCCATCAGGTACGGAAGATGCATGATGCGGGCAGCCACCACGATGACCAGAATGTTGACGGCTGCCGCTGCCACGGTTCCGACCGCGGCGCCACGGATCCCCATCTTCGGGAAGCCGAACTTCCCGAAGATCAGGATGAAGTTGATCACAAAGTTGGTGATGACGGAGGCGATGGCACCGAACAGGGGGATCTTTACCTGACCGATTGAGCGCAGAAGGGCGCTCTGAGCCATGGCGAGAACCTGCAGCGGGTATGCAAAGCCGACAATCTGAAGGTATCGGACTCCGATTTTCTGGATGGCTTCGCTCCCTGTATACAGCCGCATGACAGACATCGGCGCAAAGACAGCAAGGGCACCGAAGGTGACCCCGGAGATCATCATGAAAACGATGGTCATCCCGTAGGATTTCCGGATGTTTTCATGCTCACCGGAGCCGTAGAACTGGGAGAAGAACAGCATGCCGCCGCCCACGAAGCCCCAGTATCCCGAGAACATCAGACTGGAATACTGGGCGCAGAGGCCGGCAGCGCCGACGGTGCGTTCCCCGAGCGAGGCGAGCATGATGGTATCGACCATGGAGCCGGTCGTGGTCAGCAGATTCTGAAGGGCGACAGGGATTGCGATGACGGAGATCATCTGAATCAGCCGCAGAAGCGGAAGCTGCTGGTAGTCTGAGTGAGGTCTGATGTTTCTGCTGCTGTCTTTTCTGGATTTCAGATTGCGGTTCATGAAGATCTCCTGGAATGAATCAGATGATTACAGTGTCAAACGCCCTCCGCCACGCATGCCTGCATGCAAGTGGTGGCAGGACTTATTGACACGCCCCACATGAGGCATGAAGTGGCGCGCAGGCGGTACGAGAATGCCTCATGTGTCAGCGTGGTGGGAGCTGCCGTCCGGCAGGCGCGTACAGTAGAGTATACAGGAAAATAAGGCTGTTTACACAAATATTCCGTCTCTGTTTTGTACAGAAAAATTTACGGAAACTGGTGATATTCACGAATGATTCGGGAAACAGATATGTGCGGATGCACAGCGGAGGCTTGTAGTCATCGGGTATGTCATAAACTGTTTAAATTTTGGTCGAATGGGCGAAAAGTGCGCCTCATTCGCGAACGGCTTTTTTGCGTTCCGCAGGGCAGCGGGCAGATGGGTTTCTTCCTATTAAATAAGCTTTAACAGATTGACTAAAAAGAAACCATTCAAGATGGAAGAAACAGGATAAATTTCATCGAACATATGGTCGAAGATTGCGGAATTATTAATTTTAGTTTACATACATGAAAATTCTATGTATAATCGAGCCAAAGTGCCAGGTTTCAAAGGGCACACAAAACCGGCGGTATGGTGACGCCGCAGACGTTCATTTCCGGAATTAAGGGGCCGGAGGAACGGCTGATGCAATGGGAGTAGGTAATTAATAATCAGCTGAGGTGCGTATATGGAACAGTATATCATCAAGGGCGGCACGCCTCTGAAAGGTGAGGTGGAGATCGGCGGAGCCAAGAATGCGGCTCTCGGAATTCTCGCTGCCGCAATCATGACAGACGATACTGTAATTATAGAGAATCTTCCGGATGTTGCAGATGTGAATATCATGATCGAGGCGATGAGCCAGATCGGCGTTCACATCGAGAAAATTGACAGGCATACCATTAAAATCTGCGGTGCGGACATCGGTGATGTCAACATCGAATACGAATATATCAAGAAAATCCGGGCAAGCTACTATTTTCTGGGAGCACTGCTCGGAAAGTACAAGAAGGCTGAAGTGCCGCTTCCGGGCGGCTGCAACATTGGTTCAAGACCGATCGACCTGCATCTGAAGGGATTCAAGACCCTCGGAGCGAAGGTTGTCATAAAGAGCGGAGTTGTCTGTGCGTCGGCATCTAATCTGGTCGGACAGCACATCTTTCTGGATACGGTTTCCGTCGGGGCGACGATCAACATCATGATGGCGGCGTCGATGGCGGAAGGCCGCACGGTGATTGAGAACTGCGCGAAGGAGCCGCATGTTGTTGATGTGGCAAATTTCCTGAACAGCATGGGTGCGAATATCAAAGGCGCCGGGACGGATGTCATCCGTATTATCGGGGTACCGAAGCTTCACGGAACCGAGTATTCCATCATTCCGGATCAGATCGAGGCGGGCACCTACATGTTTGCGGCAGCCTGTACGCACGGGGATGTGACGGTCCGGAATGTCATTCCGAAGCATCTTGAGGCGACGGTTTCAAAGCTCCTTGAGATTGGCTGCCGGGTCGAGCAGTTTGACACTGCGGTCCGCGTGATCGGGCCAGAGGGAAGTCTCTGTGCGGCAAACGTCAAGACGCTTCCATATCCGGGATATCCGACCGATATGCAGCCGCAGATTGGCGTGGCGCTTTCCATGGCGGAGGGCACCAGCATCGTCACGGAGAGCATCTTTGAGAACCGATTCAAGTATCTGGATGAGCTGGCCCGCATGGGCGGCAGTGCAAAAGTCGAGGGGAATGCGGCAATCATCACAGGTGTGAAGCACCTGACAGGTGCGCGAATGAGTGCACCGGATCTGCGGGCAGGAGCGGCACTTGTGATCGCCGGCCTTGCAGCGGACGGGATCACGATCATTGATGATATTGTCTATATCAAGCGCGGATATGAGGACTTTGATGGAAAGCTTCGGAGTCTCGGAGCAAAGATTGAGTGCGTCTGCACGGAGAGAGAAGCGAGAAAATTTATGCTCAAGGTTGGATGAGCCGGAGAGGGATCAGCCAGTCTGAAGAGAAAGAACTGTCGGGAGCGCCTGCAGGCCGGATGGCTGCGGGCGCTCATATATTTTAATATGGATGCTTTTGCCGCGCAGAGGAGTGGAAAGTTGCAGTTTTATCTGATATGATGTATGTACTTGTGAGCAGAGCCAGGATGCGGATGCCTGAGGAATTGGTCAGAGAACCGGGTCTCAGGCTCCTGGTCTGCCATGAATCATGATTCTACGAAAGAAAAGGCCGGAGGGGCCGGGCACTGAAAACGGCAGGTGATCGGATGAGTAAGGTTGCGATTCTGACAGACAGCAACAGCGGTATCTCACAGGAACAGGCAAAGGCGTATGGCGTCTATGTTCTGCCGATGCCGTTCTATATCAATGACAACCTCTATTATGAGGGAATTACACTGACGCAGGAACAGTTCTACGCACATCTGGAGGGAGATTCGGACATCCATACGTCCATGCCGGTCGTCGGGGATGTCCTTGACAGATGGGACAGCCTTTTGAAGGAGTATGACGAGGTTGTCTATATTCCGATGTCAAGCGGGCTGTCTTCCAGCTGTGAGACTGCAAAGACGCTCGCGGAGGACTACCATGGCAGAGTTGAGGTGGTCGATAACCATCGGATCTCCGTCACAATGATGCGTTCGGTCCTGAATGCAAAGGGGCTGGCGGATCTGGGATGGAGTGCGAAGGCGATCCGGGAGTATCTGGAGAAGACAGCTGCGGATTCCAGCATATATATCCTTGTACCGACACTGAAATATCTCAGAAAGGGCGGAAGGGTGACGCCGGCAGCGGCAGCGCTTGGCTCTCTGCTGAAGATCAAGCCGGTGCTGCAGATTCAGGGTGAGAAACTGGACTCCTACGCGAAGTGTCGGACGCTGAAAGGCGCGAAGACCGCGATGCTCGGGGCGATCGAGAACGATATTGAGAACCGCTTCAAGCCGGAACATGGCCTGAGTGATCTCTGGATCGATGCCGCCTATTCCGGTCTGATGCGCGATGAGGTGGCAGAGTGGGTGAAGGATATCCACGCGCAGTACCCGGTCGGCGTCTGTCTGCAGCAACTGTCCCTCTCGATCAGCTGTCACGTCGGGCCGGGCTGCCTGGCCGTGACCTGTGAGAAAAAGCTGCCGGAGGTACCGGAGCATCCGGTAAAGATGGTCTGAGCCCGAGTAACAGATGTAAATGGTTTGAGCCGAAGGCGAATGGTGCATCCGGCGGAGAGGATCATTTACGGATCAAAAAGGGGAAGTGATAGAGATGAAAAAACTGGAGAATGGCCTTTCGGTTGGTTCAATCATTATGGCTGTACTGGGATTGATCCTTCTGATTTTTCCTTCCATCACCAACAAGGTGATTGTGTTTGTGATCGGGATTGCGCTGATCATCTACGGCGCGTACCGTGTGATCCGATATCTGAGAAGGGAGATCACGGTGGCAGTGACGGAGCATGACGTTTCCGTCGGACTGATCTGTATTGTGACAGGTCTTTTCATGCTGGCTTATTCCAGGGTCGTGATCGGCATCCTGCCGTTTCTGTTCGGCCTGTCGCTGATCTTCGGCGGCGCGATATCGATCCAGTCTTCATTTGATATGAAACGGTTCGGCAGCATGAGGTGGATGTACAATCTGCTGACCGGCATCGCATTCGCTGTTGTCGGAGTCGTTGCGCTGAAGAATCCATTTGCGTCAGCGGCAGTTCTGACACGGTTTGTTGGAGCGATGATGCTTGTGGAAGGCATCTATATGTGCGCGGCAGGCATGACAATTGAGAGGCTGCGCAAGGCATTTCGCGGAGACGACATTGTGGATGAGCAGTAAAGGCGGTTTGACAGGCGCCGGAGTGCCGAATCGGACGAAGGCGCGGCTGCTTAGACTGAAGGATACGAGGAGACAGAAGATGGCAGAGAAGAAACCGTACTATATCACAACAGCAATCGCGTATGCGTCCGGAAAGCCGCATATCGGCAACACGTATGAGGCGGTGCTGGCGGATTCGATCGCGAGAAGAAAGAGACAGGAGGGCTACGACGTCGTGTTCCAGACCGGAACCGATGAGCATGGTCAGAAGAATGAGAACAAGGCGAAGGAGGAGGGTATCACCCCGCAGGAACTGGTGGACCGCAACTCCGCCGAGATCAAGAGAATCTGGGACCTGATGAATACCAGCTATGACCGCTTTATCCGCACAACGGACCCGGTTCATGAGAAGAAGGTTCAGAAGATCTTCCGGAAGCTGTATGACCAGGGCGATATCTACAAGGGCTTCTATGAGGGCTGGTACTGCGAGCCGGATGAATCCTTCTTCACGGAATCGCAAGTCAAGGATGGAAAGTGTCCGGACTGCGGGCGGCCGCTGACCCGCGCGAAGGAGGAGGCATACTTCTTCCGGATGAGCAAGTACGCGCAGCGCCTGATTGACTACATCAACACACACCCCGATTTCATTCAGCCGGTCTCGCGCAAGAACGAGATGATGAACAATTTCCTGCTGCCGGGACTCCAGGACCTGTGCGTGTCCAGAACCTCATTTTCGTGGGGGATACCGGTCGATTTTGATCCGAAGCATGTCGTCTATGTCTGGCTTGACGCACTGACGAACTACATCACCTTCGCTGGCTACGATGTGGACGGTTCGACGAAGGAATACAAGCGGTTCTGGCCGGCTGACCTGCACCTGATCGGAAAGGACATCATTCGTTTCCATACGATTTACTGGCCGATCTTTCTGATGGCGCTCGGTGAGCCGCTCCCGAAGCAGGTCTTCGGACATCCGTGGCTTCTGATGGGCGACGGAAAGATGAGCAAGTCGAAGGGCAATGTCTTGTATGCCGATGAGCTGGTAGAGTTCTTCGGGGTGGATGCGGTGCGCTATTTTGTGCTGCATGAGATGCCGTTCGAGAATGATGGTGTCATCACCTGGGAGTTGATGGTGGAGCGCCTCAACTCAGACCTTGCGAATACCCTCGGGAATCTGGTCAAGCGGACGATCTCGATGACGAACAAGTATTTCGGCGGCGTAGTGACACATACCGGTGTGACGACGGGCGGAGATGGCGCGGGCGTCACGAGGGAGGGCGTGTCCATGGATGGTGCGTCGATCGACGCGGACTTGAAGAAGACGGTCCTTCACACGGCAGAGATTGTCCAGACGAAGATGGACGGACTGCGCGTTGCGGACTCCATCACGGAGATCTTCAATCTGTTCAAGAGATGCAACAAATATATCGATGAGACGGCGCCGTGGGTGCTTGCAAAGTCGGAGGATACAAAGCCGAGACTGGCAGAAGTGCTCTATAACCTGACGGAGTCCATCGCGATCGGTGCGGAGCTGCTTGAACCGTTCATGCCGGATACCAGCAGGAAGATCCTCGGTCAGCTGCATGCAGACAAGCGCGGACTTGAGAAGATGGACACGTTCGGACTCTACCCGTCCGGCAGCAAGGTGACGGAGGATCCGGAGACGCTGTTTATGAGAAGAGATCTGAAGGAAGTCATGGCTGAGGTGGAGAAGCGGCACCCGGGAATGGCGGAAGCAGAGGAGAAGGCGGAGAAAGCAGCCGGAAAACAGAAGGCTGAGGCAGCCGGAGCAGGCAGTCAGAACGCAGCCGGGAAGGCGGAAACGAACGCCGCCGCCGGGGCGCAGCAGAGTGCCAAAGGATTCAGAACTGCAGATGCTGCAGCAGAAGCCGGGGCAGCCTCAGACGGGATGGATGTCGAGCCGAAGGCAGAGATTTCGATCGAGGAGTTCGACAAGCTTCAGATCCAGGTGGGCGAGATTGTCGCCTGCGAGGAAGTGAAGAAGAGTCGCAAGCTCCTCTGTTCACAGGTGAAGATCGGGACGAAGACACGCCAGATCCTGTCCGGCATCAAGCAGTGGTACAAGCCGGAGGAGATGGTCGGAAAGAAAGTTCTGGTCATCACAAACCTGAAGCCGGCAAAGCTGGCAGGCATGGTTTCTGAGGGCATGATCCTCTGTGCGGAGGACGATGCAGGAAACCTGTCTCTGGTGAACCCGGAGAAGGCCGTCAAGGTTGGAGCGGAGATCCGCTGACGGCTGCCATTTCTGTCCGATCAGTACGGACAAAAATTGAACAGAACAGTCTAGATCAGACAGATCGATATGTATTATTGTGCAGGGCAGCTTCAATCTGCCCTGCTCGATTCGATGACTTTACCGTCATCTCGTGCTTCGCACTCGATGATGAGCGATCGATTTCACAAAAAAGCGGGAGGTATCTGCTCACAGCAGATACCTCCCGCTTATGACGTTCGCCTTGCATGCGCTCATCTTCGCCCAGGAACAGGACCCGCAGATCTCATCCATCTTCTCAGGCGTCATGGAGCGGTCGATTCGGTGAATCAGATCCTGATACCGGTATACGCCCTCATGGATGCCGGCAAATGCCGCTGTCCTTTCATCAAATGCTCTTACTTTTGCCTCCGTATCGCACCGGAACGTTCCGGCTGCAGCCTCTGAAGCATGCGGACAGACACTGCAGAGGGTATCGTTGCCGAAGACGATCCGAACCAGAACGTCTGGGTCGGACCGGAGCCGTCTGGTTACTTCATTCATGTGTGCCACATAAGCTTTGCTGTAGCCATGTCCGCTGTAGCCCTGTGTACAGAGCAGGTGGTGCGGACGGAGTGGAATTGGCGCGATCACAGCAGATGCGCTTTCGTCAGGGTCTTCTTCAGCAGAATCCCAAGGTATGCCGCCAGAATAACCTTGATGATCGCCGTCGGAATGAAGGGGATGACGCAGGCTGCCAGTGTTGCCTTCAGATTCATTCCGGTCAGCGCCATGAACATGATGGAACCAACGACGTAGTTCAGTGCAGAGCCAATCGCAATGCCGAGGACGGTTTTCAGATACTTATTGTTTTTGCTGAACATGCCGCCAAACCAGGCGATCAGCGGGAAGGAAATGAGAAATCCGCCGGTCATGCCGACCAGCTTGTCGAGGCCGCCTGAAAAGCCTGCGAATACCGGAAGACCGACTGCACCGAGGAGCAGGTACACGATGGTTGCGATGGTGCCGCCCCTGGCACCGAGGACAATACCGGCAATCGGGATGATGAGCGTCTGGAGCGTCATCGGGACGCCGCCCGGAAGCGGGATCGAGAACTGTGAACAGACGGCGATCAGGGCTGTGAAAAGGGCAATTCTGCAGAGCTCCTGAACGCCTGTGCGGCGCGCGGATTTCGAGCTGCCTTCCAAGTGAAAGATGCGCGTTGAAGTTGTGTTTTCCATAGAAAATTCCCTCATCTGAATTCGATCATCGGCAGCAGGACCCTGTTGACATATCAGACCTGCCGCCGCCGAGTTATACAGCACAGTGTGTATTGTAAGATGAGAGATTCACAATGTCAACCTATAATAGGGAAAAGGTTAACAATGCGATGACCATTAAAATTCTTCAGATTCCTCAGTCTGCCGGTTATTTCAGCAGTCTGTGCTCCATCTCGTACCAGGTCACACCGCCCAGCGTGGACTTTGAGATGCCGCACAGCTGAAAGCCGAATTTTTCATACATCGCAATCTTATCATCGCGGCAGGTCAGGACCAGCTTCCGGCGCCCTTCCTTCTCTGCCTGACGGATGGTACGGTTCAGAAGCTCGGCAGCAAGCCCCTGATGGCGGAAGGACGGGAGCACCTCGAGGCCAAGCAGCATGACGTTGGCGCCATTCGGCTGGTGAAGAGAAGGATCCTCAAAGAAAGCATCCCGGAAATGCTCTTCATCTGTCATCAGCATGGTGATGTAGCCTGCGATCTGGTCATGCGAGTCATCCGGAGAGACAGCTTTCACGCCTGAGACGGACGCGGGCTTGATGTTCGTGCATGCATCCTGGCGGCCATCCGTCTGCTGCATAGGACAGCTGTCCCGGCTTGCCGCCTTCTGACTGCCCAGACCGGCTGGTATGCCGGCGGGCACGTCAGGATGTGCGATTGCCGCAAGAAACATATCCGGTAATTCCGCCGCCCTTGCTTTCATGGTTTCGGGGCTGAGTGCTGTCGCGGGGCTGAAGCAGACCTGCTCGATGAAAGCGATCTGGTCTCCCTCCTCCGGTCGGACAGGGCGGAACGAATATGTGTAAGTCAATTGATACACCTCCCTTATTGAGTTTCTGTTTGTTGTTTCAGTTGAATGCTTCAGTCAGTTCAGTCTGCTGCTTATGCCTTCAGCATGGTGTAGCCGAATCCGTTGCAGATCGCATCGACAGGTTTCCTCGATTCACAGAGGCCACATCTGTCTGCGCTGAAAGCCTTGTAGTCCGGAAGATCCTGCTGACTGAAGATCGAATAGATGGTCATCCCCGCGATGCTTGTCGCGAGGGAGAAGAGCGCCGATATTCCGGTGATCGATGCACCGTAGTAGCGCAGGGACTCGATGGCCTGGGCAGCGTTGGAACCGGTGGTGATGGCGGAGAACAGGAGCAGGACATTCTTCTCCTTGATCCAGGGCAGCAGGCTGTCCCGGAAGATCAGCTGTCCCTCGGAGGAATATTCCGGCGGGATGACGTAGATGGACTTGTGCGCATTCTTGCACAAGACGCCTGCCTGCGTCAGTTCGTCCGCCAGGTAGCCAGCGATGATCTCCGTGCCCTCCAGCGCGATGATTGTGTCGACGGGCGTTGAGAAATAATGGACGCTGCTGAGCGCCTTCGCTGCTGCGTGCGCTTCGCTGGAGCGGAATTTCAGCGGTGTGAAGTCAAGGTAGTAATTCACGTGTGCGTGTGGCGTGATGAAGTGTCCCGGCACCGCTCTGAGAATGACATCCGGATATCTGGCTGACTGGATCTTGACGTAGTTTTTCATGTGCACACCTCCCTCTTTTTGTTCTGCGTGTAATCTGCCCATCGGCAGCCACAGGAGCATCCTTGTCTCGTGGCATGCTGAAGCGGAAATGATTGAACAAGAACAGTATAACACATTTAAACAAGGAAAGGACCTGGATCTGGTGCGGCGATCAGGATACGGTGATGCTCCATTCGGTGTTCCATCTGCCACCGTTCTCAAGCCGGATCAGATCCGGCTTGAAGCGAAGATCTTCTACAACGTCTTGTCTGGATGGGAGGCTGCCCCATGGTTCGATGGCCACATACGGCGCATCGGTCTTTGGCATGTGCCAAATTCCAAGATAGGGAAGTCCCGGATACCTCACGGTCACGCTTCTTTGGCCCTTGTCGGAGCGGATCGATACGGAATCTGCCATATTCTGGAGGACAATTGCATCCTCGTCAAACAGGCTGTGCCGGAGCCGCAGGATCCGTCCATCCTCCAGCACGAAGGGATCCTGTCTGCCTGCGAGAAAACAGGCCGGTGTAAACTGAATCCGCTCTGAATCGCAGCGGTCACCGAACTCCAGGTAATAATCGTCGAACGAAAGACCATCCTCAAGCGGCACATTCAGGCCCGGGTGTCCGCCGATTCCGAAATATAGCATACCCTCCGATGTGCCGGAAGACTGAGGGATGGACGATCCGCCTAATATGTCTTCTGCAGAAGCCTGTCCCGGGTTCTCGACTTCATACCGGATCTTCAGGCTATGGCCCTCGACCGTATAGATCACCCTGAACAGGAACCGGAACGGATACATCATCATCGTCTCCGGGCTGTCTTTCAGCGTGAAGGCGATGCAGCTTCCAGACCGCTTCTCCGCTTCAAATGTTGAGAGGGAGGCGAATCCGTGTATCTTCATCTGATATTCACGGTTTCCAATTCTGTACTTTCCGTCTGTCAGTCTTCCTACATAAGGAAACAGAACCGGTGCGTGTTCATTCCAGTATGCGGGATTTGCCTGCCAGAGATATTCGGTTTCCTCAAGACGAATTCCGATCATCTCGGCTCCGAGATCAGACACTGTTACCTTCAACCCTTCCCTGCTTTCAATCGTGTAGTCCATGTTTTCCTCCTGATTTGTTTTTTGTTTCCCTGAAATCTGTAATTCATGATAATATTGATAACCGTTCCAAAAACCAACGACCACTTGCGCATCACTGCTATACTGTCGATTATAAATCAGGAACAGGGAGTCAAGGGATCAATATGCAAAAACTGCTGAATAAAATCATAGAAGTCTGTACAACGGCAGGGATCAAAATCCTCCTCGCAATCGTTGTCTGGGTTGCAGGACGGTTTCTGATCCGGAAACTTGTTGCATTTCTGCAGAAAAGGGATCTCCTCCGGAAAATGGAACCGACCGTCGCTTCATTTGTCGGGAATTTTATCAACGTCCTGCTGAACATTCTTCTGATTCTGACGGTCATCAACATCCTTGGTATTCCGATGGCGTCGGTTGTCACGGTTCTTGCGACCGCCGGCGTCGCAGTCGGCATGTCGCTTCAGGGGGCGCTGAGCAATCTGGCCGGCGGGATCATGCTGTTGTTTTTCCGACCGTTCAGTGTCGGCGATTATGTTTCAGCCGGCGGTGAGGAAGGAACCGTGAAGGAAATCGCGCTTTTCTATACAACACTGCTCACCAGCGATAACAAGCGTGTGATGATCCCGAACGGTACGCTGATGAATGCGAATATCACCAATTACTCCAGTGAGGGAGTGCGCCGTGTTGACCTGGCGTTCTCCTGCGGGAAGGGCGAGTCTGTTCAGAAGGTCGAGACGCTGATGATCAACTGTCTTTCCGAACATAAAAAGGTGCTGAAGGATCCGGCCCCGTTCGCAAGACTCACCGGAGGAACCGATCAGGCACTGCAGTTTTCGGTGCGTGTCTGGTGCAGAACGGCCGATTACTGGGATGTGTATTATGATCTGCTGGAGCGGGTCGTCACCGCAATGAACGAAGCGGGCATCAGCGCGCCGGCGATCCGGGTCACGCAGGCATGAGTGCGTCAGATTTGGAAAGATGAGGAACAGAAGATGGAATTTGAACGGTTTTTTCCCTTCTGGGGACAACTGACAGCTGTCCAGCAGGAACGATTCCGGCAGTCGATGACAAAAAGGACAGTGAAAAAAGGGACCATCGTCTCTCATGGAAGCAGAGACTGCACGGGACTGATCCTTGTGGATGAGGGAAGACTTCGCGCGTACATCTCTTCGGATGAAGGGAAGGAAATCACGGTTTTCCGTCTGCTGGATATGGACATCTGTCTTTTCTCAGCGTCCTGCATCATTCGGTCCCTTCAGTTCGACATCATCATTGAGGCGGAGACCGATACAAGCCTCTGGGTCATACCGCCGATGACCTACAAAAGCCTGATGGAGGAGTCTGCTCCGGTCGCAAACTTTACGAATGAACTGATGGCAAGCCGTCTGTCCGATGTCATGTGGCTTGTCGAGCAGATCATGTGGAAGAGTCTGGATAAGCGGGTTGCAGCTTTTCTTCTGGAAGAATCCGCACTCGAAGGCTCCGACACAATTCAGATGACCCACGAAATGATCGCCAATCACCTTGGCACGCACCGGGAGGTCATCACGCGAATGCTGCGCTACTTCCAGAGTGAGGAAATTGTGCGTCTGTCGCGCGGAGCAGTCAGGCTGCTGGATCGGCAGCGCCTGACGGAGATTGCCGGGTAAAACACTGATTCCTGGTCGCTGCTCCTCTTTGACACTTGACTGACAGACTGCTATAGAGATTGTTTTATTTCCCGGTGCGGGGGGGTGTCCGCACCGGGCTTTTTTTCGTCCTTCGGGAGCGGTGTATATCCGAGTGCGGAGACGTCCGCTTCCTCATCCACGGTGAACTGGCTGTCGGCGGCTGGCTTGTCATCCTCATCATTCGGCATCAGTTCCTTGATGACGGGATACTGGAGCTGGGTATTAATCAGCACCTGGACGGAGAAACCGAACATCAGCAGATACAGGATTGCGTATGACTGCACCAGACCGGAAGAGCGGGCGACAAAAATCAGCTCCAGAGCGAGGATCCCGAGCATACCGATGGATCTGGGAGCCTTTGCAAATGTAAGGAGCACAGCGTTTTTAATGGTCTGGCCAACATTGTTGACAAACCTGGACTGCAGGGCGAACATCCAGCAGAGCGCCATGTACCAGAGGGATCCGGCAACGTAGATCATGATCCGGATCGGTTTTACGGAAGCGTCCGTGATCTGGGCAGCCATGCGGTTTTCCATGAAGAGAAGAAGGCCGAGCGCCAGCATGATCAGCCACATACCGGTGCCCTGCTTGAAGTTCATCTTGAAGGACCGGAAAAAGTTGCGGAATACGTAGCCTTCGTTTTCATCCTTCATCTTCAGGCAGGAGTAGTGAAGCGCCGACAGGGACGCCCCGATCGTGAAGATCGGCAGGCTGCAGACAATGAACAGAATGTTCAGCATCATCATATCGAATGCTCTTCCGAGGAAGCGCATCACCGGGTTGTCCAGGTTAAAAATCCGATCCATCATGAGTTCCGTTTCTCCTTCATTCTGAATAATTCGCGTGATGTGGCTGTGGTTGTCAGCTGCTGCAGATCAGCGGGGGATGTGCTGCCTGGCCGCCGGCAGCATCAGGCTGGACAGCTGGTGCACCGCACATCGGACAGAAACCTGTTCTGCATGGCTATGCATGGATAAGCTCTGAAAGAGCATCCGCCAGCTGCGCGAACTGCTGAAGCGACAGAGTTTCTCCACGCGCAGAGGCCGGAAGGCCAAGCGCGGTCAGCGTTTTTGCGGTCTGATCCCGTGTGACAGGAATCTGAGGTACGTTGCCAATTGCATTGGACAGGGTTTTGCGCCGCTGGCCGAAGGCTGCCCGGATGATTGCCTTCAGGAGCTGCTCATCTCTTGTCTGAACTGGCTTGTCCTTGTAAAGCTGCATTGTCACGACAGCGCTGTCCACCTTCGGGCTTGGCATGAAGCTCGATGCAGGCACGAGTGTCACGATCTCCGGACGTGCATAATACTGCACGGCCAGGGACAGGGAGCCGTAATCCCGGCTTCCGCACCGGGCAGTCATCCGGTCTGCGACCTCCTTCTGCACCATGACAGTGATCCGCTCCGCGGGGACATGCTGCTCAAAGAGTCCCATCAGAATCGGTGTCGTTATGTAATAAGGAAGGTTCGCGACGACTTTCAGGTGTCTGCAGCGGATAGTCTGCCCGGATTCCGGGGAGACTGCCTCGGCTTCGGGAGAGAGACCGCCAGATGAAGCCGCGGACCCGGACGTATCGCCCACACCGTATTCGGCCGCGAGTGCGCACAGGTCGACCTTGAGCACGTCGCCCTCGACAAGCCGGAGATTTTTGCAGTCGGCAAGGGTCTTATGCAGGATTTTTACCAGATCGCGGTCGATTTCAATCGCGGCAACCTGACCTGCAGCTTCGCAGAGATACCGAGTCAGCGTTCCGATGCCGGGGCCGATCTCGATCACCAGATCTTCCTCTGTGATGTAAGAGGAGGAGACGATCTGCTGAAGCACATCCTCGTCGGTCAGAAAGTTCTGACCGAAGCGTTTTCTGAAATTGAAATCGTATCTGCGCACGATTTCTGAAGTTCTTCTGTAAGCTGATTGTTTTTCCATGCTGACATGATACCACAGGAAGGCCCTTATTTGACAGTGTTTTCACAGTATGTATATAATCACCCTGTATGTCCGCAGCGCAGTGGATGTGCACGATGAAGGAGTCGGATCCGCCGGATTGACTCAGGCATACAGGGGAATCTGCGCACAGAGGGGCTGCCGACGAGAAAGGCGCTCCGGGAGGAAAAATTCTATGCGATATGACAAGGTAAACACGGACCTGAACTTTGTGGACCGCGAACATGAGGTGAACGAGTTCTGGAAGAAGAATGACATCTTCGGAAAGAGCCTGAAGACCCGTGAGGGCGCTCCATACTACACATTCTATGACGGACCGCCGACGGCGAACGGCAAGCCGCACATCGGTCATGTCCTGACGCGCGTCATCAAGGATATGATCCCGCGCTATCACGTGATGAAGGGCGAGTATGTGCCGAGAAAGGCTGGCTGGGATACCCACGGGCTTCCGGTTGAGCTGGGCGTCGAGAAGGAGCTTGGCCTCAACGGCAAGGAGCAGATCGAGCAGTACGGCATGGAGCCGTTCATCAAGAAGTGCAAGGAAAGTGTCTGGAAATACAAGGGGATGTGGGAGGACTTCTCCGATACCGTCGGGTTCTGGGCAGACATGAAGAATCCGTACGTTACCTACTATGACGACTACATCGAGTCCGAGTGGTGGGCGCTGAAGGAGATCTCGAAGAAGGGACTTCTGTACAAGGGGTTCAAGGTTGTCCCGTACTGCCCGCGCTGCGGCACCCCGCTGTCTGCGCAGGAAGTTGCGCAGGGCTACAAGCTTGTCAAGGAGCGCTCCGCCATCGTCCGTTTCAAGGCAAAGGACGAGGATGACCTGTACTATCTCGCATGGACGACCACTCCCTGGACACTTCCGTCCAATGTGGCCCTCTGCGTGAATCCGGACGAGACCTATGTCAAGGTCAAGGCTGCGGATGGATACAACTACATCATCGCTCAGGCGCTGGCCGACAAGGTGCTTGGCAAGCTGGCCGATCAGGCGACGGCTGCCCAGGTTTCCCGCGCGTACCATGAGGCGAGAGCGCTTGCGGAGGCAAAGAAGGAGGAGCTCAGGAAGGCCGGTGCGTCCGACGAGGAGATCGGTGCTGTGACAGTCGACTTCGATGAGTCCGCCTATGACAGAAATGGTGTTCCGGTGGGCACTGCCTACGAGGTCCTGGAAACCTACAGAGGAACCGACCTGGAGCGCCGTGAGTATGAGCCGCTCTACGCCTGCGCAGGCGAGGCGGCGGCAAAGCAGTTCAAGAAGGGCTTCTATGTCACCTGTGACAACTATGTCACGATGACAGACGGTACAGGTATCGTTCATATCGCACCTGCATTTGGTGAGGACGACGGCAGAATCGGCAAGACTTACGATCTTCCGTTCGTGCAGTTCGTCGACGGAAAGGGTGAGCTGACGGAGGAGACGCCGTATGCAGGCATCTTCGTCAAGAAGGCGGATCCACTGGTCCTGCGCGACCTTGACAGGGAGGGCAGGCTGTACGACGCGCCGAAGTTCGAGCACCAGTACCCGCACTGCTGGAGATGTGATACGCCGCTGATTTACTACGCACGCCAGTCCTGGTTCATCCGGATGACGGCCGTGAAGCAGCAGCTGATCGACAACAACAACACTGTCAACTGGATCCCGCCGACAATCGGAAAGGGCCGTTTCGGTGACTGGCTGGAGAATGTCCAGGACTGGGGCATCTCCAGAAACCGCTACTGGGGGACTCCGCTTCCTGTATGGGAGTGCCCGGACTGCGGCGAGAAGGTTACAATCGGCTCCCGGGAGGAGCTCAGAGAGCTGTCCGGCCGCGAGGATGCGCTGACGGTTGAGCTGCACAGACCGTATATTGACGATTTCGTCTGCACCTGCCCGAAGTGCGGTAAAAAGCACATGAAGCGGGTTCCGGAGGTCATCGACTGCTGGTTTGACTCCGGCGCGATGCCATTTGCGCAGCATCACTATCCGTTCGAGAACCAGGATACCTTCCACAAGCAGTTCCCGGCAGCATTCATATCCGAAGCGGTCGACCAGACAAGAGGCTGGTTCTATTCCCTGATGGCGGAGTCCACGATTCTGTTCGGACAGTCGCCGTACCGGAACGTCATCGTCCTCGGTCTGGTACTGGACAAGGACGGTCAGAAGATGTCCAAATCCAAGGGGAATGCCGTGGATCCGTTTGAGGCGCTGAAAAAGCACGGCGCCGACGCCATCCGCTGGTATTTCTACAGCAACTCCGCGCCGTGGCTGCCGAACCGCTTCCACGATAAGGCTGTTCAGGAGGGACAACGGAAGTTCCTGGGAACGCTGTGGAATACCTATGCGTTCTATGTGCTGTATGCGAATATCGATGACTTCAACCCGTCGGACTATAAGGAAGCGTACGAGAAGATGGAGAGGGAAGGCCTGCCGGTCATGGACCGCTGGCTCATATCCCGGATGAACACGATGATCCGCGATGTGGACTCGGATCTTGGCAGCTACAAGATCCCGGAAGCCGCACGGGCGCTGGAGGGCTTCGTGGACGACATGTCCAACTGGTATGTCCGCCGCTGCAGAGACCGTTTCTGGGCACATGGTATGGAGCCGGACAAGATCGCGGCCTACATGACGCTGTACAATGCACTGAAGAACCTCTGCCTGTGCGCCGCGCCGATGATCCCGTTCATGACGGAGGAGATCTACCAGAATATCGTGCGCCGTGTAGAAAAGGATGCGCCGGAATCGATCCATCTGTGCTACTTCCCGAAGGCGGACGAGAGCCGGATCGATGAGGATCTCGAGACGAAGATGGGTGAGGCGCTGAACATTGTCGTGATGGGGCGTGCTGCCAGAAATGACGCGAACATCAAGAACCGTCAGCCGCTGGCACGGATGTTTGTCCGCGCACCGCAGGCGCTTCCAAAGTACTATGCGGACATCATCACAGACGAGCTGAATGTGAAGGAAATTACATTCACGGAGGATGTGAGAGCCTTTACGAGCTACAGTTTCAAGCCGCAGCTGCGCACGGTCGGGCCGAAGTACGGAAAGCTTCTGGGCGGTATCCGGAAGTATCTCTCCGAGGTGGACGGCAGCGCCGCGATGGACGAGCTGAAGAAGAACGGCTCGCTCAGCTTCGAGGTGAATGGAAGCCCGGTCTCCCTTGCGGAGGAGGATCTTCTGATCGAGACCGCGCAGGTCGAGGGCTATGTCAGCCAGCAGCAGGGAGATCTGACCGTTGTGCTGGACACCAATCTTACACCGGAGCTGGTGGAAGAGGGCTTTGTCCGGGAACTGGTCTCCAAGATCCAGACCATGAGAAAGGAAGCCGGCTTCGAGGTACAGGATCACATCGACGTCTTTGAGGCGGGCAATGAAAAGCTGGAGGGCATCATGAAGAAGTACGAGTCTGGCCTGAAGAAGGAGGTGCTCGCGGAGAGCATTACCTACGGAAGTCTGGACGGATACACAAAGGAGTGGAGCGTCAACGGAGAGGCGGTAACACTGGGCGTCAGGAAAATCTGAGGGAGGCAGCATGGATAAACATTTTGATAAAGAACGGTTCAAGGAAACGGTCAGGGACAATGTCCGGAACCTGTTCCGCAAAACCCTGAAGGAAGCGACGCAGCAGCAGCTTTTCCAGGCTGTGGCTTACGCTGTCAAGGATGTCATTATAGACAACTGGATGGCGACCCAGCAGGTTATGGATAAGGAGGATCCGAAGATTCTCTACTACATGTCGATGGAATTCCTGATGGGCAGGGCGCTCGGCAACAATCTGATCAACCTCACCGCCTACAAGGAGGTGAAGGAGGCGCTTTCGGAGATGGGCTTCGATCTGAACGTGATCGAGGACCAGGAACCGGACGCGGCACTCGGCAACGGCGGCCTCGGCCGTCTCGCTGCCTGCTTCCTTGATTCGCTCGCAACGCTCGGCTATCCGGCGTACGGCTGCGGCATCCGCTACCGCTATGGTATGTTCCGGCAGAAGATCGAGAACGGCTACCAGGTCGAAGTCCCGGATGACTGGCTGAAAAATGGAAATCCATTCGAGCTCAAGCGCCCGGAGTATGCGAAGATCGTGCGGTTCGGCGGCTATGTCCGGGTCGAGTACGACGAGCAGACTCACAGCAACCGGTTTATCCAGGAAAACTACCAGTCCGTCCGGGCAGTCCCCTATGACATCCCGGTTGTCGGCTACAACAACAATATGGTCAACACGCTCCGCGTCTGGGACGCAGAGGCCATCAATGATTTCCAGCTGGATTCATTTGACAAGGGCGACTACCAGAAGGCGGTCGAGCAGGAGAACCTGGCGCGCAACATCGTCGAGGTTCTTTATCCGAACGACAACCACTATGCCGGCAAGGAGCTGCGGCTCAAGCAGCAGTACTTCTTCATCTCCGCGTCTGTCCAGGAGGCGGTTGCCAAGTACAAGAGAAAGCACAGCGATATCCACAAGTTCTATGAGAAGGCAACCTTCCAGATGAACGATACACATCCGACGGTCGCTGTCGCCGAGCTGATGCGCATCCTGCTTGATGAGGAAGGCCTGGGCTGGGATGAGGCGTGGGATATTACAACGAAGACCGTCGCCTACACGAATCACACCATCATGGCAGAAGCGCTTGAGAAGTGGCCGATCGAGCTGTTCTCAAGACTCCTTCCGCGTATCTATCAGATCGTTGAGGAGATCAACCGCCGCTTCATCGTGCAGGTCCAGCAGCGGTACCCGGGCAACCAGGACAAGATCGCAAAGATGGCTGTTATCTACGACGGACAGGTGCGGATGGCGAACCTGGCAATTGTCGCGGGTTACTCTGTCAACGGCGTCGCAAAGCTGCACACGGAGATCCTGAAGAAGCAGACGCTGAAGGATTTCTATGAAATGATGCCGGAGAAGTTTAACAACAAGACGAACGGAATCACGCAGCGCCGGTTCCTTTTACACGGCAACCAGCTTCTCGCGGACTGGGTGACGGAACATATCGGGGATGAGTGGATCACGGATCTTCCGCAGATCGCGAAGATGAAGCTCTACGCTGACGATCAGAAGGCGCAGCAGGAGTTCATGAACATCAAGTACCAGAACAAGGTTCGTCTGGCGAAGTACATTAAGGAACACAATGGCATCGATGTCGATCCGAGATCCATTTTCGATGTGCAGGTCAAGCGGCTCCATGAGTACAAGAGACAGCTGATGAATATCCTGGATGTCATGTACCTGTACCGCGAACTGAAGGAACACCCGGAGAGACCGTTCTATCCGGTCACCTTCATTTTCGGCGCAAAGGCGGCTGCCGGTTACAGACGGGCGAAGCTGACAATCAAGCTGATCAATTCTGTTGCGGATGTGATCAACAATGATCAGTCAATTGGCGGCAAGATCAAGGTGGTCTTCATCGAGGACTACCGCGTCTCGAATGCGGAGCTGATCTTCGCGGCGGCGGATATATCCGAGCAGATTTCGACCGCTTCCAAGGAAGCGTCCGGAACCTCGAACATGAAGCTGATGCTGAACGGCGCGCTGACGCTCGGCACGATGGACGGCGCGAACGTTGAGATTGTACAGGAGGTCGGGGAGGAGAATGCATTTATCTTCGGACTGTCCTCCCAGGAGGTCATTGATCACGAGAACAACCATGACTATGATCCGACCTACTACTTCAACAATGACCCGGATATCCGCACAACGCTCATGGAGCTGATCAACGGAAAGTATTCGGGCGGGGATATGGAGCTGTTCCGCGAGCTGTACGACTCTCTTCTGACTACAAAGGAGGGACCGGCGGACCAGTACTTCATCCTGGCGGACTTCAAGTCCTACGATGCGGCGAGGAAGAAGGCCATCGAGTATTACCAGAGCCAGGGGGACTGGGCAAAGAGCGCGATTCTGAATATGGCGTCGAGCGGAAAGTTCTCCTCAGACAGAACCATTCAGGAGTATGTCAGGGATATCTGGAAGCTGAAACCAATCAAGATCACAGTCGATCCGGAATCGTTTGAGTAAGAGCTGTAAGAGACGGAAGGGGCCAGACTCCGGTGTGAAGGAGCCTGGCCTTTCTGAGTGCGGCCTGCGTCGTATGTTCCCCCAGGGGATGTTTTCATGCGTGCCAGCATGCAAGACGCACCGGAAGGAGTTGGCAGGCAGCCAGACAGAATGGTGAGACATGAACGCACGAAAAGGGCGCACGAAAAAAGGAAGTGCTGACAGATGCCAGCACTTCCTTTTATGTCTGATGTTATGCCGTAAGAATGCTGCCGATCATGGAGCGGTCGGAGCACCAACCGGGCAAACCTCTGCGCAGGTTCCGCACTCAACACATGCGTCCGGATCGATTACATACTTGCCATCTCCCTCGGAAATTGCGTTGACCGGGCACTCCGGTGCACAGGTTCCGCAAGATACGCAATCATCGCTGATTGTATAAGCCATCGTGACACCTCCTTGTATTCTTAGTCATGACTCATTACCTGAGTCTTTTCTGTATTCTAATACCATGCAAAAGGTTTAGACAAGCATAACTTCGGGTAGGCAGACGAACACACCGACGGAAGCAGATGGCCCAGGCGGGTAGGGAGCCTGCAGGGGCATGCGGGGGATTGGGAAGGTCAACGCTTCCGCTCCGGACAAGGGGATAGAGCCTGCAGGGACGCGCGGGGGACGGGAATGACAGATTTAAGGGCGCTATGCGTGATTAGATTGTGCAAAATATATCTTGTACATTCGCAGTCCGCATACTATAATCGTGGATACGGGATTCAGATTCAGTTCGCTGAAAGAACGGATGTGTGCTACGATCCGTGTATACAAAAAAGGAGGTCACAACATGGCTGAGGAAGTGAAGAATACAGCAGCGGAGAATACGATAGATTCTGCGGCTGAGAAGAAGGCAGTGCGCAAGGTTTCCAAGGATATGACCATCGGCGAGATCATCAATGTCGATGTCAACCTGGCAGGTGTCCTGATGGGCGGCGGCATGTATTGTATCGGCTGTCCGGCATCCATGGGCGAGTCTCTGGAAGAGGCGGCAATGGTACATGGGATTGACCCAGATCTTCTGCTCGAGCGCCTGAATGCATATCTGGAGGCGCAGGCGCAGTAATATCTGCAGGAGACCGGATGACAGCAGAGGGGAATGAACTGAGGGGAATTGAATGAAGATAGAGAAGATCAATGACAATCAGATACGCTGTACGCTGACACCCGAGGATCTGAAGGCAAGGGATATCCGGATCTCCGAGCTGACATACGGAAGCGGAAAGGCACGTACCCTGTTCCGCGATATGATGAAGGAGGCCTTGAATCACTGCGGCTTCCGTCTGGATAATGCCCCGTTGATGATTGAGGCGACGCCGGACTCCGGCGGAAACCTCACACTGATCATCACGAAGGTCAAAAACCCGGAGGAGATAGACTCACGCTTCGCTCATTTTACGGGGGATCCGTCCGGAGACGACTACTCCTTCAGCAGCCTGGCGAAGGATATGCCGGCAGCGGATGATATTCTGAAGCGCCTGAAAGAGCTTTTCGATGGAGACGAGACGTTGGATGAGGAGAAAGAAGGAAAGCAGTCCTCCCAGCCGGTTATCAGCGGGACAGCGATTGTCCGCAGGAAGGACGCGCCTGCTGTCCCGGCATCGGGTGATGGAAAGAGCGCTGGCGGCAAGGCGCAGAGCGGCCCGAATGGGACAATGACAGAGGAGGAACTGTACGGGTTCACACGCTTCTATATGTTCCATTCGCTTGAGAACATCATCCGTGCATCAAAGAATATCGGACCGGATTACAAGGGGCGCAACACCCTCTACCGCAATCCGGATGACGGTGAGTACTATCTGCTGATCCGCAAGGAGGATACGCAGCCAGAGCGGTTTAATCAGATCTGCAATATCCTGTCGGAATATGGTCTTCCGATGGATTTCACGAACGGAACGGATGAATTTTTCCGCGAACACATGAAAACCATCGTGAACAGGCAGGCTGTGCAGCAGCTTCGGACTATTTGAGAAGCTGGCGGGACGAGGCCGTGTGGCGGCTGGACGGAAGTGCACGCGGCAGAGCAGGGGCGCCGCTTCGCAGAAGCGGATTACCTGGAACATGCGTGTCTGGCGATGCAACATGAAGTAACAAAAAATATGTAACATCTCTTTTTATATGCAATTCTGATGAAATCAGGGAATGCTGCCTTGCAGGATTCCCTGATTTTTTAGGGAAAATGGAGGTAAAGCCTCAGCTGCAGGCCTTGAAAAAATGAACTGCACTGCCAATTTCTCAATGTTACATCAATTAGATTGCACTGTATAAGGTGCAGATGTATCATGAGACTGTGCCAAAGGATGTGGCTTATGTCGAGGAGCTCCGCACCACCATTCGGGCAGCCATCCGGCAGCCCAACCGTCTTATCTGACACAGATCTGTTATATCTCACGTCCCCCGCGCATAACTGAAAGACTAGCCGCTGCTTTGCAGAATCGAGAACCGTTTTCAGCGTGCAGCAGGCTGCAAGTGCCGGCAGAAGCGGAATGATACATCACACCCTTTTCATGATCTGCACCTCCGCCGGCAAGGAGGAAGCGTGTATGAAAGTACAGCAACAGAAAACCAGAAGCAGGCAGAACCGGCAGGATGACGTACTGGGCAGTATGCTCCGTGACTACTATCTGGAAGGCTGCAGAATCAGCCTTGAGGGAAAGAGCATGGAGCCATGGGAAGCTGCTTCCTGCTGCCTGCGGGAAAGAGTCAGTTACATGATGGATTTTATCCCTGATCCGGCAGGACACCGGATCAGCCGCATTGATCTCAACCGCGTCGGAGCGGACAGATACCGCTGCAGGAGGAGAAGCTATGCGGGCTGGTGCAGATAACAGGGGACTGCACCGAAGACAGACGAATAACAATATGAGGAGACAGAAAGACAAAATCAGCCACAGGACTGGTCAGAAGAAATATGGCAGGAAACCGCAGGCAGACACAGGCCAGGATACCCTGGAACGATTCGGAAGAAGGGAACTCCGGATTCAGGAATTCATGCCTGGACCGGGGAGGATTCTCATAAGATACGGAAACAGGAGGACGGCCATTTCCCCGTTGTGTGACAAAGTCTGCCGGGGATCTTAAGAATGTTTGATGTCGACTCGAATCTGAAAGGTTGCTATACTTACGGTTGAATCTACAAGCCTGAACATCTCATCTGTGCGTACAGATCATGGTAAGCCACCTGTATCAGGAACGGAAGCGATGCAGAACTGTCAGCTGCAGCGGTGAAAGAGAACAGGATGGCGAAACCAACCCTGCAGGAATCGGAAAATCAGCCGTAAGGATAACAGCCATGGAAAAATCAGAATTGAATGAGAAACAGTCTGGTGTGAAAAAAACGGATCATACAGAAATCACAGATGACCGCAAGGCGGACAGCCAGATGCCTTCATCGGGGAGCAGCAGCACAGTCTTGCGAAGAAAGGGCGGCAGGGGAAGCCGGAAGGCACTGGCCGCATTTTTCCTTGCTCTGCTGCTTTTTGGGACTGGCGTTCTGATCATCCGGAATACACCAACCAACAGGCGGATGTCCGATGAAGCCTACTTCGGGCAGCTGCAGCAGGACGAAGCTGCGCTCATTCTGGGAGACCAGCTGGTGAATGAGCGTGCGATTGTGAAGGATGACGCACTCTATCTTCCTTATAACATTGTGCGCGATACATTGAACGGACGATTTTACTGGGATGAAGGGACAACCAGGATGTTGTTTACAACGGCGACCCAGGAATTTGAGATCCCGGTGAACGCCTCTTCGTACAGCGTCATTGACGGCGTCCGGACGACGGACCCTGTCAGTGAGGGAACCTATGACCGGGTGATTATTCTGCGTCCGGATGACAATCGGATTACCGGGAGCGAGCGCGTCACGCAGGACGCGCAGGAGAGCAACGGCGGAAACACGACAGGCCTCTATGTAAGCGCTGATTTCCTCCAGAAGTATACTCAGGTGGAGTACACATGGAAGAAGGGAGATAATAATGGCGGTCATGTCCTGATTCGGTACAAATGGGGAGAACAGCTGGCGGCGAAGTCGGTCAAGGAGGCGGCTGTCCGCTACAGGGGCGGCATCAAAAGCCCGATCCTGACGACGCTTGCCAAGGGCGACAGGGTATTGGTTCTGGATCAGCTTTCTCACTGGATGAAGGTTCTGACGAAGGATGGCTACATCGGCTATGTGAAGTCCGGGCGGATGGCGGAACCGACAACGGAGAATGTCACAACGGATATTCCGGCGCAGGAATACCCGTCTATCACGATGGACGGAAAGGTGACACTGGTCTGGCACCAGGTGTCCTCGAAGGATGGAAACGATACCTTGTCCGATATGACCGCGCAGATGTCAGGGGTCAACGTGATCTCACCGACCTGGTTTTCCCTGACGGATAACGACGGCAACATTTCCTCAATCGGGTCGAAAAAGTATGTGAAGGCTGCCCACAAAAAAGGACTGCAGGTCTGGGGGCTGGTGTCGGATTTCTCGAGCGAGATGGATACCTCCGCCGTGCTGGCTTCGACAGCCTCGAGAAGGAATGCAATCGGTGTACTTGTCGATGATGCCCTGAAGCTGGGACTTGACGGCATCAACCTCGATTTTGAATACATGGAGGAGGCGGATGCGCTCGCCTATGTGCAGTTTGTCCGGGAGCTCTCCATCGAATGCCGGCTGAACAAGCTTGTCTTGTCGGTCGACATCAAGCCGCCCTATGATTTCAACCAGTGGATGAATCGGAAAGAGATCGCAACGGTGGCGGACTACCTCATTAACATGGGGTATGACGAGCATTACTCCGGCTCGGATGCAGGCTCGGTTGCTTCTCTAACCTATGAGCAGCGTGCGATTGAGGAGAGTATCAGCCAGGGAGTCCCGGCTGAAAAGCTGATTTCCGCGATCCCGTTCTACACCAGAATCTGGTATACATCCAGCGGAGAGGACGGCGCCCGGACCACCACCAGTGAGGTGCTGTCCATGGCCGGTGTCCAGAAGACGCTCCAGAGCTGGAATGTTACACCTGTATTTGATGCCTCGGCTTTCCAGCGCTACGCAGACTGGACGACGAATGATGGGGTCCGCTGCCAGATCTGGATTGAGGATGCCGACTCGATTGCGGCAAAGGTCCGGCTGATCCCGCAGTATGATCTTGCCGGAACAGCCGCCTGGGCGCTTGGGTTTGAGAGCTCTGACATCTGGAATGTGATCACGGAGAATATCGGCCTGAGCAAGGAAGCTGCGGTGGAGGCACAGCAGCAGGCAGAACAGAGTCTTTCGGCGGAGAGCCAGACTGAGGCTGTTACAGAGGCGGATTGAATGAAGCGCACTGCAAAATGTCACGGCTGTCCATATTTATTCTTGAGGCATTGTTGAAGGAATATGGCTGTTGTATCCGCACTGGGTGAAGATAATGGAGTGTGCCGCAATCTTTGAGAAGCAGATCATGGATGGCATTATGGCAGGGGGCGTGAAGGCATGAGCGGATATACATCACTCGGGAATTTGTTTCTGGATCAGCATATGGAAAGTCGGTCCATCAATGCAGAAAACCCAACCGGAGAGAAGGGCAGGGGTGGTATGGCGGCAAGCGGACTTGGACCGTCCCGGAAGGGAGCACCCTGTCTGCATGATATCCCTTCCGGCGCGAGGGTGAATCTCGCGGCAATTGAAGGCCCCGGTATCATCCGGCACATCTGGATTACCGTGCCGTACAAAACGACGGACGCGGACTGCTTTGTCCTGCGGGATCTGGTGCTTCGCTTTTACTGGGATGATGAGATACTTCCGTCGGTGGAGGTACCGCTTGGAGACTTCTTTTGCTGCGGGTTCGGAAGAGCCTGCATGGTCAACTCGCTGCCAATTGCAGTGGTGCCGAACCGGGGACTGAACTGTTATTTCCAGATGCCGTTCAGAAAGAGTGCTCGGATTGAGCTGGAAAACCAGCATAAAAATCCGGTTCCAGCCTTCTTTTACCAGGTGGATTACAGCTTGGTGGAATCCCTTCCGGAAGATGTACTGTACTTCCATGCGCAGTGGCGCAGGGAGAAGATCACCCGGAAAGGCATTGATTACACCATCCTCGACGGAGTGGAGGGAAGAGGGCAGTACGTCGGAACCTATCTGGCGCTGACAACGCTGGAGCGATACTGGTACGGCGAAGGAGAGGTCAAGTTCTATCTGGATGGCGACCGTGACTATCCGACAATATGCGGAACTGGTACGGAGGACTATTTTGGCGGCTCCTGGAGTTTCGCCAGACAGGAGAATGGAAAAACGGTTGAGCAGCAGTACTGTACACCCTATCTGGGCTATCCGTACTATTCCAGCCATGACACAGAGCATAACCTGTATCACAACGATGATATCATGCCACAGAGGGGGTTCTACAGGTGGCATATAGAGGATCCGATTGCGTTCAGCAGGGACATCCGTGTGACGATTCAGCAGATCGGCGTCGGGTACAGAGGCTTGTTTGAGAGACAGGACGATGTGGCTTCTGTCGCCTACTGGTACCAGCAGCTTCCTCACAGCCCCTTCCCGGAGTTCCCTCATGCGGAGGACAGATGGCCCAGATAAGTCTTCCAGGGTCATGAACAGAGGCTTCAGGAATCCTGTCGACCGAAGAGGTGAGAAGAATATAAGAGGAAAGACAGGGATTGCTTTTGCAAGCGCCATTGCGCTGGTTTCCTGTTTTGTGGTCTTCCGGGTTTTTCGACAGCATGGGCAGGGTGAATACCGGACAGAAGATGATTCTTGCATGACCGAGGAGGAGCAAATTCTGACCATTCTGACACCCGATGCATTTGTGGATGAATTTCAGGGATTCATAGAGGAAACCGGAAAAAAGCTGGGAATGAAGATCCGGCTGGAAGCGACCTCCCAGGATGCGGAAAGCCGGGAGGCGCAGGTGTCAAACCTGCTGACATCATGGAACCAGGATGTGGATCTGATTGCAATCAACGACGAGATGGCGTCGGAATATATTCCCAAAGGGTATCTGGAGCCGCTTGGGGAAGATGTTCTGTCGGAGGGTATCAGAAGCAGTTTTTCGGAGGAATACTTTCAGAAGGTCTGTATGTATGAGGGGGAGGTATACTCCGCGCCGTACATGCTGGACATCATGATGTTCTGGATAAACCAGAAGTTTCTGGAAGAGGCTGGGGTTTCTGATATGAATACAGAAGACCGGTTCGAACATTTTCTGGAAACGGATTATGGCGAGAACCGATATGCTTATGGTTCGGCCTGGGAGCAGTCATACGCTTATAATGATCTCTTTCAGACAGTCAACCTGTTTGGCGGCGATTATCTGGACTGGGATAATGAGAACAGCCGGTCAGCGGTTCAGTATCTCAAGGATCTTGCGGAAAACGGACAGACTCCGGAAGACCAGGTGTTTGATCAGTATGACCAGATGGAACAGAAGTTCATCGATGGAAGATACGGATGCATCTATCTGTACAGCGGGGCGATGAATATTCTTTTAAATTCCGGAGCCTATTCAGATGAGGGAATTCATGTCAGCAGTATTCCCGGGGTTTTACGAAAAGAAGACAACCATTGCGACCTGGCAGTTTTCGATCAACCGCTCTTCTTCACATAAGGACGCCGCAAAAGCATTTATTCGATATATTACAGGCGATGATGGAGCCGAGTATTACAGTAATTGCATCCAGCACGCCCCTGCAAGACTTGATATTCTCAGGCATGGAAGTTTGAATATCCCGGATATAGAGGTGGTTCGTTCCTATGTCAACACGTGTGAGCTTTTGCCGCGGTACTTTACGGATAATCCGATGAGCGGAATTAAGAGTATAGGAGCGCTGTTCCACAAGTATATTGCCGGAGAAATCACGACAGAGGACTTTTGCGCCGACGCACAGGATATTGTGGATGAGTGAAATATTCAGCAGGAAGCCGGGTGGGCTGTATCAATTTTGCAGCCACCCGGCTTCTTCTTTGTTCGTGGCTTTTTCTGCAGAGACAGCCTCAGTGGAGACAATCATCCGATTGCTGAACACGATCGTACTTTTCATATGTGTTTGGACGGTTCCGAGGAAGGAATCATGCCTAATTTAATCGGAAGAATAAACAATCATAATGGTTAAATTTTGTTCAGTTTCCCAGAAACACCATAGGTTAACAGATGATAAAATAAAATAACAATCAAATGATGATCCGGTCGAATCAGGCAGGAGAAGGGGGTTCTATCGGACAATTACGACAAGGGGGAATCGAGTATGAAGAGACGACTCATAGCATCCGTTATGGCAGCCATGTTTGTGGTTGCTTCTGTTCCAGGGCAGACCATCAGTGCGCTGGCCGGAGAGCAGGTATCTGTTGAGGAAACGTATGCGGCAGGCAGTGAGGGTGGACAAGCAGATCAGACGCAGGCAGTGGCAGCAGAGACAGCGTCACCGGATAACACATCGGAAGCTTCAGCCGCTGGTGCGGCTGCACAGGTGGCTGGAGATGACGTGTCAGACGCTATGACACCCGAACTGACTGCTTCAGATACGGGAGTAGAAGCATCATTGATTGAGGATCAGGACTCTCAGCCTTCAGAAGTTGTCCCGGATGATGTGTTGTCGGCAGATCAGTCATCAGAGGGTGAGATGCCGGAGGATGGAATCATCGAGGAGGGTTCAGACAGCGCGGCCGGAGACAGCGGCCTCATCAGTGAAGACGGGCAGGAAGCTGTTTCTGGTAACATGGTGGAAGAAAGGGCGCCGGAGGCAGAAACGAAGCTGGGAGAAGATGAGCTTATCAATTTGGAGCTGAACGAGCAGGTCGAAATGACACTTGAGTCAGGGGACACAAGAGTATTTACATTTATACCCTCAGAGACAGGAGCGTATCGTTTCCACTCGGTTGGAGCTACAGAGGATGCTGGTATTTATGTGTCTATCAGTAATGATCTGTCAGGGACTGACACGATTGGATATGGGACAACTGACAGCTCAACAGGAGAGAGTCAAGCTGAGGGCGTCCTGAAGGTTGGTATAAAGTACTACCTTCGCGCTGGTTACTATAAAGATAATGGTGCTCCGCTGACAGTTGCTTTTCAGCTTGATCAGGAAAATAGATTTCTGGCGACAGCTGAACATCAGAATGTGAAAGTCCCGTTTGGACAGCAGGCAAAGCTGAAGGTAAATGTATCAGGGGGTACAGATGTTATATATCAGTGGCTGGATTCGGACGATAATTCTATTCCGAACGCAACAGGGAGTGAATATCGTACAACAGAAGCGGGAAATTACCGTTGCAAGGTAACGTCGGAAGAGGAGAGCTGTTATGTAGACTTCCGGGTTTCCTTGGACACGGGCTTAGAGGTTCGTTCATCGGATGGGAGATTAGGAACAGTGAGCATGGTTGTTGCGGCGGGCAGTACACCAACGCTGGCGATTAATGCTACAACAACAGCTATGGTCGATTCTAGCAAGTTTGTATATTCATGGTATAGATATGATGTGAATGGGGGTAATGGTCTGCTGATTAGAGGTGAGACAAAGAATATATACACAACAGATCCGGTGAATAATAATGTTGCCTATTCTTGTATCGTAGAAGATGGATTCGGAAATTCTGCTGATATATGGTTCAATATTCAAGTAGATAATGCGTTTCGTGCTACAGTAAAAGGAAGAGATGAATCATCTGCCGATATGGAAGTGAAACCGAACGAGAGTATAACGCTTGAAGTTGCGGCGGATGCGACTGTGAAGAATTTTACAGTATGCATCGATAGAAGGCGCAAATGCAGATACTTATACCGTTGAAAATGTATCGAAGAGAGCATCATACCAGTGTGAAGTCACCGATTGCTATGGCAACCATGAATATGTCAATTTTGATGTTTCTGTAGATAATAAGCTGCGTGCTACGGTAAAAGGAAGTGACGCTACATACGCCGATATAGAAGTCGATCTGAACGGAAACGCAACGCTCGAAGTTGAAGCGGATGCGGTGGAGAAGGGCTTTACATATCAATGGTATCAGAGGTATCAGACGAGCGGACAGTATGCATCGACAGTATGCATCGATAGAAGGCGCAAATGCAGATACTTATACCGTTGAAAATGTATCGAAGAGAGCATCATACCAGTGTGAAGTCACCGATTGCTATGGGAATTCCGCTACAGTGGATTTTAATGTCATCGTTAAGCATGATTTGTACGTTCTGGATGATGAGAATCAGAGGCAAACTTACGACGAGAAGCATATTTCTATACTAAAAGAGGAGTCTTTAACACTTGCACCGAATGTTGTTGGTGCGTCAAAGTTTGAATGGAGAAAGGGCGATTCGGAATTAATTCCGGTAGTAAATGAAAGTTCATCGAGCGTAACGATTCATGGGAGCGATTTCTCTAGTGGTCAAGAAGTTGAATATGTGTGTATCGCTTCTGATGACTATGATAATCAAGTTGAAATACACTATTTTGTTGAGCTGGCCGAAACACTTCATCTTGATTCAAATGGATTTTATGGATTCTACCAGAATGAATCAGGTAGAATACGCGTGACAGCTACGACGCCAGACAACGAGAGTCCGGTAGTATTCAAGTGGTATTATTCAAGCAATGAGGAGGGTCCTTTTCAGCTAATAAGTACCTCAGATTCTACCATGCCTGACAAGAACAGGGCGATGGCAGTTCTTTCAATTGAAAATACACAGGAAGCAGATGTTCGGTATTACCGGTGTGAGGCGCAGCAGGGAGAAAAAACAGATTCTATCATAATCGAAGTGGATATCGTCTCGACTCTTAATGCTGCTGCAGAAGACAGTCTGATAATCGGGAATGAGGGCAGTAAAGTCAGCCTGAAGGTGAAGGCAGAGTCTACTGTTAGCGAACCTACTTATTCATGGTATCGGCTTGATGACGATGGTAATCGTAGTTCGATTCTTGGCAATACATCTTCTCTGGAGGTGACGATCTCCAGCGGACAGGATTCATACTTATGTGCGGTTGCTGATCAAAACGGTGAATGCGTAATATCGTTTTTAACGGTTGGGGCTTCAGTCGCGGCTGTAGAATACAAGAATGCTGACCAAAAGGAGAAGGCTGCTGGTATTGCATGTGGATCGCCGCTTCTGGTCAAGTGGCCTGATTTTAGTGATCCTGAAAGTGCGATATATTTGAAATTTGTTCCGAAAACGGACGGAACCTATACCATAAAGTCGGAGGGTGGTGCAGATACGGTTCTTAAGCTGCTTGATGCAGATGGAAACGTGATAAAAGCGGTTGATGACAATGATGATAATGGTGATCTGAATTTTTATCTGAAGTGGGATCTAAAGGCGAACAGTACCTATTACTTTAGCATCTCTACATATAATGGAGGAAAGGCAGAATCTCTGGTTAGTGTTGTATATGACCATACACACACCTGGCGAAAGCTTTCCGAAAAGCCGGCAACCTGCACGGAAGCTGGTGAGAAAACCGAAATCTGTGATTGCGGAGAGAAGCGTACCACTTCCATCCAAGCGCTCGGTCATGTGGAGGAAAAGATTCCTGCGGTCGCGGCAACCTGCACAAAGACAGGACTGACAGAAGGAACAAAGTGCAGCCGCTGCGACGTGATCTTGCGCGCTCAGCAATCCACTCCTGTGCTTGGACATTCGTATGGTGCATGGGTTCAGGTCAAAGCACCGACGGCTCTGGAGGAAGGATACAGGGAGAGAACCTGTACACGCTGCGGAGCCAAGGATCCGGGCAGGCAGATGATCGCGAAGCTGCCGGCAACGATGACGCTGAATGCGACGAGCATTCCGCTGCAGGTGAAGAAGTCGACGACGAAGCTGACGGTCAGCGGTCTGGCAGCAGGTGACAGTGTAGCATCTGTCGCCTCGAGCAACACAAAGATCGTGAAGGCTTCCTGGAACGGAAGAGTGCTGAAAATCACAGCTCAGAAGAAGACGGGTAAGGCGAAGGTCACGATCACGCTTCGGAGTGGTCTGTCCCGCACGGTGACGGTCAAGGTTCAAAAGCCGAAGGTTGTATCCAGGAAGATTACCGGCGTTCCGTCAAAGCTGACGCTGAAAAAGGGTCAGAAATATCAGCTGACGCCTGGCATTCAGCCGATCACAGCTCCGGACAAGATCAAGTATTCGTCTTCAAATAAGAAGACTGCGAAGGTTTCCTCCAAGGGGCTCATTACTGCCGGGAAGAAGCCTGGAAAGGCAACCATTACGATCAGTGCAGGAGGCAAGAAGTTCAAGGTGAAGGTTACCGTACCAAAGAAATGAAGGGCTGTATTTCAGGCAGTAGCGGAACCAGACTTTCGAATAACTTTAGTAACCATTGCGGAGATCATCCAATCCGGTGATGAGCCGCGTGGGTGATCTCCGTGAAAACTGAACGGAGGTGTGCTTATGCAGCTGCTGATGATTCTCGTCCTGTTTGCGTCAGTTCTGGCTTTGTGTTTTGCGGCGTTCAATTTCTTCGGGGTGAAGAAGCTGCCGGAGGGAGACGGGCAGATGCGCGAGATTGCGTCTGCCATCCGGACGGGAGCAGCTGCGTTCATATCCTATGAGTACAAGATCCTGTTTCTGGTGATTGCCATCGTGGCGACCGTGATCGGGATCGTTACGATGTGGCAGGCTGGCGCTGCCCTGGCGATTGGGGCGGCGATGTCCAGCCTGGCGGGTTTTATCGGCATGAAGATCGCCACCTATGCCAATGTCCGTGTGTCCGAGCGTGCCAGATCGACAAAGGACATTGGCGCGACCGTGAAGGCTGCATTTCGTGGCGGCTCCGTCATGGGGCTCTGCGTCGGCGGTTTTGCCCTTCTCGGGCTGTTTTTCGTCTATCTCATCTTCGGTCTCGGCATGGGGCAGCTTCATGTCACAGAGGCTTCCTATGTCAACTTTCTGGGACTTCGGTTCATTCCATTTACCATGACACTGTCCGGCTACGCGCTGGGCTGTTCAATCGTTGCGATGTTCAACCGTGTCGGTGGCGGCATCTACACCAAGGCGGCGGACATGGGCGCCGATCTTGTCGGGAAAACGGAGGCGCATATTGCGGAGGACGACCCGCGCAATCCGGCGACGATCGCGGACAATGTTGGCGATAATGTCGGGGATGTCGCAGGGCTTGGCTCCGACCTGCTCGAGAGCTATGTCGGGGCGATCTGCTCAGGCATTATCCTGGCCTACCACATGTTTCTGCAGTCTGAGGCGCTTGGTACCGGCATGACCAGGCAGCAGCTGGACAAATGCATCCTGTTTCCGCTGATCTTCGTGTCCGTAGGGCTCATTTCCTGCTGCATCGGGATCGCAAGCCTGCTTTTCAAGAAAAAGATGTCCGCGGACCCGCACCGGGACCTGAATGGGGCAACATATGTGGCGGCAGGCGCGACCATCGTGTTCGGGCTTCTGGTTTCTTTCTTTCTTTTCCGTAATGAGGATATGAGTGTTCTCAGCGCCGCGTTGGGATTTTCTGCCGGGGCGCTGTCGCCGTGGGTTGCCTCGGCTGCGGGAATCGCAGCTGGCGTTGTGATCGGGATGCTGGCAGAATATTATACTTCAGCGGCGTACAGGCCGACACAGAATCTGGCGAATGCCTCGAAGGAGGGTCCGGCGCTGACCATCACATCCGGAATGGCGCTCGGGATGCGTTCCTGTATGGCACCCTGCATCATCCTTGCGGCAGCGATTGTGATCAGCTACGCGGTCTGCGGGATGTACGGCATTGCGATGTCGGCGATGGGGATGCTGTCATTTGTCACCGCGACCGTTTCGGTCGATACATACGGGCCGATCTCCGACAATGCAGGCGGCATCGCGGAAATGAGCGGCCTGGATCCGGATGTCCGACGGATTACGGATACGCTTGACGCTGTCGGCAATACGACGGCAGCGATCGGGAAAGGGTTCGCGATCGGGTCCGGTGCCCTGGCAGCCATGGCGCTGATGATTTCGTATCTGTACTCGTTCAACGACGCCGGGACAGATCTGGTTCTCAATATGATGCAGCCGATGGTGCTGGCCGGCGCTGTCGCAGGTGCTGCGCTGCCGTACCTGTTCTCGGGCATGTTGATCGATGCGGTCGCAAAGGCGGCCGGAAAGATGGTTGATGAAGTCCGGCGCCAGTTCCGGCAGCGTCCCGGAATTCTGAATGGAACCGAGAAGCCGGACTACCGGACCTGCATCAGCATCTCCTCCAAAGGGGCGATCGGGGAGATGAAGCTGCCTTCATTTCTCGCGATCCTGGTACCGGTTGCCTGCGGCTTCCTGTTCGGACCGCAGTTTGTCGGCGGGCTGATCATCGGAGCGACGCTGAGCGCCATCATGATTGCGATCTACTGCGGGAATGCGGGCGGCGCCTGGGACAACGGCAAGAAGTACATCGAAACCGGCGGCGTCAGGGGGGCGGCGAAGAACACCCCCGCGCATGATGCGGCGGTTGTCGGTGATACGGTCGGAGACCCACTGAAGGATACGGTCGGACCATGTCTGGATATCTTCATCAAGATCATATCGACTGTGTCACTTGTGATTGTGCCTGTCTTTGCACAGTATAACCTGTTCGGTCATATGATCAGATAGAGATTCTCAAAAATAGGTGTTGACAAACGCTTTGGAGAGGGATATATTAACTTCAGTAATGATAATGATTCCTGATTCAAAGGAATGATCGTTACGAAGGAAAGGATGTGACATATGGCAGGGCTGAAGCATAGTCGTCAGAGAGACGCGATCGCCGAGAATCTTCGGCACCGGAAAGATCACCCGACGGCGGACATGATCTACAAGGATATCCGGAATGTTTATCCGAATATCAGTCTCGGGACGGTTTACCGGAATCTGTCGCTGCTGGTTGAGCTTGGGGAAGCCAAGAAGATCACAACAGGA
Organism: uncultured Lachnospiraceae bacterium; assembly: GCA_902761585.1. GTDB lineage: Bacteria > Bacillota > Clostridia > Lachnospirales > Lachnospiraceae > Porcincola. The sequence continues at coordinate 36,226 of CACWKX010000016.1, read as the reverse complement.
ACAGGGGCGGAACACTACGACGGTGACACGCATCCGCACAATCACTTTATCTGCAGGTGCTGCGGGAATGTACTCGATATGAATGATTTTATCGACTGCAGCAAGATCAAACTGCTGGCAGCAGATCAGTTTGACGGGCGGATTGAGGATTGCAGCATCCTGTTCTACGGGGTCTGCGGCGAATGCCTGAAGAAAGAAGAAAAAGAAAAGCTCAGCTCAGCGGAGACATCTGACAGGAAGACAGCAATTCGGGAAACAGAGGTTGACTTCCCGGCATGAACCGGGGAAAACAGTGGATAATCAGGAGGATTTTGAATTATGGCAAAGTGGGTATGTAATGTCTGTGGTTACGTTTATGAGGGTGAGACTGCACCGGAGAAGTGCCCGGTCTGCGGCGCTCCGGCTTCCAAGTTCAGAAAGCAGGAAGAGGAGATGACATGGGCAGCTGAGCATGTTGTCGGTGTTGCTTCCGATGTACCGGATGACATCAAGGAAGATCTTCGTGCGAACTTCAACGGTGAGTGCTCTGAGGTTGGCATGTACCTGGCAATGAGCCGTGTCGCGATGCGTGAGGGCTATCCGGAGATCGGCATGTACTATCGTCAGGCAGCATTTGAGGAAGCTGATCATGCATCCAGATTCGCAGAGCTGCTCGGTGAGGTGGTAACAGACTCCACCAAGAAGAATCTTCAGCTGAGAGTGGATGCTGAGAACGGCGCGACCGCAGGCAAGACGGATCTGGCGAAGAGAGCGAAGGCACTGAACCTTGACGCAATCCATGACACTGTCCATGAGATGGCTCGCGATGAGGCAAGACATGGCCGTGCATTCGCCGGACTGCTGAAGAGATACTTTGGCTGAGATGCTCAGAGTCAGCGGCTGAACAGAACAGGATAAAACGGAAAGGAGTGGCATGTTTGCCACTCCTTTTTTGACGGCGTCCGCTTATCATCGGGTGATTCAGCAGTTTTTCAGATATTCTACATTCTCGTCGCTGTGCTCGACTTCTCTGGAGTAGAGATGGGCGAGATCGATGACGTCCTGGATTTCGAAGTGTTTGCCGTTTTTGAGGTATCTGGAGATGCACATCAGATACAGAAAGCAGACGGATTTTGCACAAAAATGGATGGCGGATGCCACCTTTTCAGCATCTGTATATTGGGCTGGCTGGAAGTAAGAGTCGGTGATATAGCGGAAGCAGAAGTAGCAGCCGAGCTTTTCAAACCAGACCGTCAGTTTTCCATGAGTGCTTTGCGACAGCTCCTCCCACAGGAGAGGCTGCCCGATGAATTCCGGGATCGTGACATCCGGAAGCGATCCATCCGGAAGTTCAGAGACCTGCCGGTTCATCCCGGCGAGCATGTCGGTCCACCGGTCGTCCAGAATCTCCAGCCGGGACATCTGCTCCGGCAGTGCCGGGAGACGAGTCAGCCGGAAACCGTCTGTCTGATCTCCGCCGCAGGCTGTATTCTTCGGGCTGTTCTGCGCGTCCGGACTTTCACTGTGACTGTATCCCGGGCCATACAGGCGCAGAACTTCAAGAAAACGATCGGCCAGTGTGCGGCTTCTATCTTCCAGGATGGCGATGCAGTCGTCCCGGATATCGAGAACATGCGCCAGGCGGCCATCCGGTGCCGTATCCGGTATGGGCTCTGCGTCTGCATCCGTGTCGGGCATTTCCTCACGGATGTATTCGATGGGATCGGGGTCTTCAAAGAAGATCCGCCCCAGTTCCATGCAGGACAGGGACAGGTCGATCTGCTCAAATCCGCCCTCCTCGAGAAAGTACCTCGGATATTCCATGCAGACCTGCGCGAGGCTCTCCTCTCCAAGCTGCGTGATGATGTCGCAGAGGTTCTCCCGGTTCAGAAATGGACATCGGCCGTCTTCGCACAGGGGGAAGTACCGGTCGGTTCCGTCCTCTTTGATGTGGGCGCGAAGTCTGTCTCCGAAGGGTCCTTTCAGGGACTTGTAGTAGTCGCAGGTCTCCTCATCGATGTCTACTTCCCAGCCGATGCAGCAGCTGTCGGGGCAGCTTCCGCCGATGCAGTGAAACTGGCTGTAGTATGAAGGGTAATCGTAGGTCATGGTGTTGTCTCCTCAGATGTATGAGAATGCCGAATGTGGCAGCGTGGTGGGAGCTTAAGAGCAGCGAAACCACGTGTAATCATAAATGAGTGGCAAAAGGTACTTTAGACACTCATATCATCATATCCCCACGGGCAAGGATTTCAACTGTTTCCGGTACATGGATTTCGGATCATGAATTTGGGTCATGAAGTTCAAGGCTCAACTGATGATTCCGGGACAAGAATGGAAAACTGTTGTATAATTGACCAATCTGACAGTTGACAAGAACAGTTTCTTGTATATTCTGCTTGAGGAGCGTTTTGACATCATGGAGAATCAAAGAGAACATCTTGGAAGCCGGCTGGGCTTTATCCTGCTGTCGGCGGGCTGCGCTATCGGGATCGGGAATGTATGGAAGTTCCCGTGGCTGGTCGGGCAGTACGGCGGAGGCGCATTTGTCCTGATTTATCTGGTATTTCTGCTTCTGATGGGTGTGCCGGTGATGACGATGGAATTCGCAATGGGACGGGCGGCACAGAAGAGTCCGGTGAAGATGTACAAGGTTCTGGAGCCGAAGGGCAGCAAGTGGCATATCCACGGATATGCTGCATTTGCAGGCAACTATATTCTGATGATGTTTTATACGGTCGTCTGCGGATGGATGCTGCAGTACTTCTTCGCAACGGCTACGGGGACGTTCGAGGGACTCGATGCCGAGGGCGTGTCGGAACAGTTCGACCAGATGATGGCAAGCCCTCTGAGGAAGTGGGGCTTCATGGCGGTCTCGGTCATCATCGGATTCTTCATCCTGAGTCTCGGGCTTCAGAAAGGGGTGGAGAAGATTACGAAGGGGATGATGATCGCGCTTCTGCTGATCATGGTCGTGCTGGCGGTTCACTCCATCTTTATGCAGGGAGGACGGGAAGGTCTACTGTTTTACCTGACGCCGAACATGGCGGAAATCCGCCGCGCCGGCATCTGGAATGTGATCCAGAATGCGATGAACCAGGCGTTCTTCACCCTGTCGATCGGCATGGGCGGAATGGCGATCTTCGGGAGCTATATCGGGAAGGATCATGCACTTCTGGGAGAGTCTGTCAACGTCGCAGCGCTGGACACCTTTGTAGCATTTACCTCCGGTCTGATCATCTTTCCGGCCTGCTTTGCATACGGTGTACGCCCGGATTCAGGACCGGCGCTGATCTTCAAGACACTGCCGAATATATTCAACCATATGGCGATGGGACGCCTGTGGGGCGCACTGTTCTTTGTATTCATGACATTTGCGGCGTTCTCGACCGTGATCGGGGTATTTGAAAACATCATTGCGATGTTCATGGATTTAACGGGCTTCAGCAGGAAGAAGGCCAGCCTTCTGAACGGTGCCCTGATGCTTCTGCTGGCGACACCCTGTGCCTTCGGGCCGAATCTGCTTGCGGGCGTGCATCCGATGGGCGGCAGCTCGACCTTCATGGACCTGGAGGATTTCATCGTCTCGAACCTGGTGCTGCCGCTTGGCTCTCTGACGTTCTGCATCTTCTGCACAAGGAAGGCCGGCTGGGGCTGGAAGGCATTTATGGCAGAGGCGAATACCGGGAAGGGGCTGAAGGTCAGGGGCTGGATGCGCTTCTATCTGACCTGGATTCTGCCGATGCTGTTCGGAATTGTATTTGTGATGGGACTGGTTTAAACGGAGGATGGTCATGGACGAAAAAGAATTCTACATTGACAAGGATGGGTTTCGGATCCACGCGAAGCTGGCGATTCCGGGTGATCGGACGGTCGAAAAGATGATGCAGCCAGGAGCTGAGCGGCTTCCGCTGGTGATTGTCGTTCACGGCCTGACGGGTCACATGGAGGAACGCCATATTGCTGCGGTGGCGCAGGCTGTCCTGCAGGCAGGAGCCGCGGCGCTCCGGGTGGAGCTTTACGGACATGGGAAAACGGATGGAGACTTTCTGAATCACAACCTGCTGGAGTGGGTGGGAGAGCTTCTGTACATCATCGATTATGCCCGGAGCCTTCCGTTTGCCGGCAGTCTGTATCTGACCGGCCATTCACAGGGCGGGCTCGCAGTGATGCTTGCCGCAGCGCTCAAGGAAGATCAGCTGAAGGCGATTATCCCCCTTTCCCCGGCGATTATGATCCGGGATGCCTGCCGGAAGGGGGAGGTCTTTGCGGAGAAGTTCGATCCCGCGTTCATTCCGGATCGTGTGAAGATCACAGAGGGAAAGTATGTGACAGGCAATTATGTTCGAACCGGAAGAGTCCTTCCGGTCGAGCAGGCAATCGATGGGTTTCGGAAACCGGTGCTGATCATCCACGGGACCGAGGATGAGACGGTTCCATACAGGTATGCCGAGGATGCGGCCAGACGGTACCATAATGCCAGACTGGTGCCGGTGCCGGGCGATGATCACTGCTATGACCGTCACCTGGAGGTTGTCACAGACGCTGTGAAGGCGTTCCTCCGGGAAATGGAGGCGGATGCACAGTCGTCTGGGGAATGTGCGGCTGGGCGGGATGACAGACAGTATGTATGACTTGACGACCGGCGGGCTGCGTTGCAGGATTGAAGTTGTTCAAATAAATGCCTGCATAATGGCCGAAACTTGAGTGAAAATAACAGGTGGCAGGAAAGCGTGGGATGAGGATGGAAAGAAACAGGTGGGTGATGAAACAGGAAGGGATATCCGGAGGCAGGCTCGCTAAGCTCCGGCCGGTTCTGTGCGCTGTGATGCTGATGGCTGTCTGCCTGCTCTTTTCAGGGGTTGCAGAGGCAAATTACAAGGATCCGGCTTACAGAAGGCCGTCGGTTGACAGGAAACGGAGTGATATTATCCTGTATGTCGGAGATTCCAGGACATGGTTTTACGATCTCCACCATGTGAAGGACAAGCGGGATGGGCTGATCTATCGCGATGGAGCATCGATCGGCGAACTTCGATACAACAAAAACTACAGCCGTTGCGGACAGCTTGGGAAATATCTTCGCGACGCGCTGAAGACCTATCCGAATGCAAAGATCGTCCTGAACTTTGGCTGCAATGGCTGCTCCCGGGTTTCAAGCAACGCGAAGAGGGTCGTAAAGGAGTATCAGAAATGGATGCGTGCCTATCCGAACCGGAAGTTCTATGTGGCAAGCATATTCCCGGCTGCCGAGCGGAAGCCCTATTCAAGAGGAAACATGCATTACATGAACCGTGCGCTGAAGAAGAACTTTCCGGACATATACATTGACGCAGGAGAGTATCTGGAGAGGAGAGGCCTTGACCGGCCGCGCAAGGATGGAAGAGGGTTTCAGAAAAGACGGGGCGGCTATGATCTCAAGCATTACAGCCGGTATGCGTCGAAGGCGGTGAAGAAGTATATCCGCAGTATGGTGATGGCGGCAGGCTGACAGGCCGTTCTGGTGCGGGAAGTGAAAAAAGACCGCGGCGGTGCAGAATGGTGCTGGAGGCGGAACCGGAGCTGTTCTGATGCGGAGCGGCGGCAGAAGGTGCTATACTGAAGATGATATTTTCATCCGGCAAGGGCGCCGGAAGCTGATCCGACAGATGAAGGATGAGGCGGACTGGCCGGGTGAGGGGGAAACTGCCACGAGGAAGAACCATATGCAAGGATCCAGCCTGCTGACGGAGATCAGCCTTTCATACAACCAGTACACGAAGACGGAGCGGAAGATTGCCGACTATATCCTGAAAAAGCCGGGCGGCGTTCTGTTCATGTCGATCACGGAGCTCGCGGAGGAATGCGGTGTCGCGGAGGCGAGCATCCACCGGTTCTGCCGGAAGGTCGGAGCGAAGGGATATCAGGAATTCAAGATGAAGCTTTCTCTGAGCACGACGCCGGAGGAGCCGGAGTCTGATGAGGGGTCTGCAGACGGGAACGGCAAGGTTGCGACAGGACAGATGTTCGCGGATATCCTGCAGACTCATATCAATGCCATCCGGGAGACGAATGCGCTGCTGCGCCCGGAGACAGTCAATGCGGCAGTGGATCTGATGATCCGGTCCCGCAGTGTCCAGTTTTTCGGGATCGGTGACAGCCTGCTTGCGGCGGAGGAAGCGCGCAACAAGTTCCTCCGGATCACACCGAAGGTGCGCACCATCACGGATCCGCACATGCAGGCCATGGCGGCATCCATGGCAGACGCAGAAGACCTGCTGTTTTTCATATCCTACTCGGGAGCGACGAAGGACAATGTCTATGTGGCGAAGATCGCGAAGGAGGCCGGGGCGAGAATCATTGTGATCACCCGTTTCCTGAAATCTCCGCTCACAGAGTACGCGGATGTCGTGCTGATCTGCGGGTCCAATGAAGGACCGCTAGAGGGCGGTTCCATGGGAGCGAAGATGAGCCAGCTCCACATCATCGATATTCTGTTTCAGGCCTATTACCAGAAGACGCGAAGGGAATCCGCCGAAAACAACCGCAGAACATCAAAGGCAGTTGTCGAAAAACTGTTCTGAAGTTCAGACTGCCGAGGATCCGGCTGACGGATCCCCGGCAGTCTTTTTTTGAAGGCGATCGGCCTTTTTGCAGGCCTGTCGTCCGGCCCCGGAGCCGGGAACAGGGGTAAAGCAGCTCTCGTCAAACAGATTGCACAAACGGAGAGAGGCAGAATTGTCAGAAATGGAGAATATAATTTTCATAATAGAAAATATGTTGAAAATTATTTTATATATGCTATAGTGCAGTCAAGGAGGGAAAGCGAATGAATGCGAAGGTTGAGGCACTGAAGGGAAGGCTGATTGTTTCCTGCCAGGCGCTTCCGAACGAACCACTTCATTCATCGTTTATCATGGGTCGGATGGCGCTGGCGGCAAAGATGGCCGGGGCGCGCGGGATCCGGGCGAACACAAAGGAAGATATTGCTGAAATTCAGAGAATTGTCGATCTTCCGATTATCGGAATCGTCAAGAGGGATTACGAGGACAGCGGTATCTACATCACGCCGACCATGAGAGAGATTGATGAGCTGATGGAGGTGAAGCCGGAGATTATCGCGCTGGATGCGACAGACCGGCTCCGTCCGGGCGGAAAGACGCTGGATGAGTTTTATGCAGAGATCCGGGAGACACACCCGGGACTGCTGCTGATGGCGGACTGTTCCACGGTGGCAGAAGCCATTCACGCCGATGAGCTCGGGTTTGACTTTGTCGGCTGTACGATGGTCGGATATACACCGGAGAGCGCAGGCGACAAGATCGCCGCAGATGATTTCAAGATACTCAGAGACATCATTGCGGGTGTCCGGCATGCCAGAGTGATTGCCGAGGGCAACATCAACACGCCGGAGAAGGCGAGGCGGGTGATTGAGCTTGGCGCGTTTACGGTGGTCGTCGGTTCCATCATTACCAGGCCTCAGCTGATTGCGAAGCCCTTCGCGGAGGCGCTCGAGATACTGGCGAGAGAACAGCAGGAATAACCACATTAAGGAATCAATGAAAGGCGCAAAAGCGCAGCATTTCAAGGAGGATAGCATCTATGAAAAGAAGAGCAACGGCACTTGCGGTGGCGGCGGTCATGGCGATGAGCATGGGAATGACGGCATTCGCAGGAGAGACAGAAGGAGCGGCGTCGTCAGATCTTGCGGCGGATATCACACTCTGGACCTATCCGGTCGGCGGATATGGCAACAGCGAGAACGTGGATGGCCTGATCAAGGCTTTCAACGAGAAGTATCCGAACGTCAACGTCACAGTTGAGTACCTGGACTACACGAACGGCGATGACCAGGTCAACACCGCGATCGAAGGCGGACAGGCACCGGATCTGGTGCTGGAGGGGCCTGAGAGACTGGTCGCAAACTGGGGCGCAAGAGGGCTGATGGTGGATCTCTCAGATCTGTTCGCAGACGATGCTTCCTCGGATCTGTACGAGAATGTTTCGGCAGCCTGCAAGAGCAGCGACGGCAAGTATTACGAGTATCCGCTCTGCATGGTCGCGCACTGCATGGCGGTCAATGAGACCATTTTCAAAAATGCGGATGCCCTTCAGTATCTTGATATCGACAACCACACCTGGTCGACGGAAAACTTCTTCAAGGCTGTCCAGGCAGTCTATGACAGTGGCCAGGAGAATGTAGCGGCTGTCTACTGCGCAGGGCAGGGCGGCGATCAGGGAACAAGAGCACTGGTGAACAATCTGTACGGCGGAACATTCACGAATGCAGAGCACACCGAGTACACCGTCGACAGTCCGGAGAATGCCAAGGCTCTCCAGGCCTTGGTTGATCAGAAGGGCATCAACTTCGATGCGTCTCTGGTCGGCGGCGATGAGATCCAGCTCTTCAGAAACGGAACACTTGCGGTTTCCTTCTGCTGGAATGCAGCGCAGCAGAACAATACCGACAACGGCGAGGCAGGAAAGACCAACAACGGCGACAACATCATCCCGATGCAGTTCCCGACCGAGGACGGCTCCGCGGCAAAGCTCTGCGGCGGTATCTGGGGCTTCGGTATCTTTGACAACGGCGATGCGGACAAGATCGCGGCTTCCAAGGAATTCATCCGTTTCATCTGCAACGATCCGGATCAGGCAAAGGAGAGTGTCAAGGTTTCTTCCTTCTTCCCGGTACACACGAAGATGACCGGTGTCTATGACGGAACCGATATCGCGGATACCATGACCATGTTCACCGAGAAGTTCATGCCGGCGATGGGAGACTATTATCAGGTCGTCCCGGGCTGGACAGAGGCTCGTACCGCATGGTGGAATATGCTTCAGAACATCGGGAACGGCGCAGACATCCAGAGTGAGCTGACCGCGTTCCAGAAGACCGCCAACGAGGCCGCAAAGGCATAAGGCGGAAGGGCAGGCGAATCTGCCGGTCAATTTGTCAGTATCTTTGGCGCCCGCTTCCTTCGGAAGGTGGGCGCTTCCAATGAGAAAGAGAGGAATTCGCTGTGGCTGGTACAACCAAGGCTCAGTCAAGAAGCAAGGTACTGGCAAGGAGAGAGACAAGGGTGGCATATACATTTCTGGCCCCCAGTCTTGTCTTCTTCGTCGGTTTTGTCATCCTCCCGATGGTGCTCTGCGTCTACACAAGCTTCTTCGACTCGACGATGGGCAAGGATGTGAAGGATGTCTTTATCGGATTTGGAAACTATGTGGAGCTCTGGAAGGATCCTGTGTTCCTGAAGGCGCTGGTCAACACACTGATCATCGTCGTCGTCTCGGTTCCGATTGTGTGTGTGTTTTCGCTGTGGATCGCCTCGGTGATCTACCAGATGAAGGGGTGGGCGCTCTCGGCCTTCCGCTGTATCTTCTATCTTCCGGTTGTCACCGGCTCCGTCGCTGTCACCGTTGTCTGGAAATGGATTTTCAACAACTACTACGGCGTTCTGAATTATGTCGGGACGAAGACAGGGATCCTTTCAAAGAACATCAACTGGCTGGGGGATTCGAAGTACGCGCTTGGCTGTATCATCCTGATTCTGCTGACGACATCCGTCGGACAGCCGATCGTCCTGTATGTCTCCGCGCTTGGCAATGTTGACCAGTCTCTGATTGAGGCGGCAGAGGTGGATGGCGCAACGAATCATCAGGTATTCTGGAAGATCAAGTGGCCGCAGATCAGGCCGACCACCCTCTATGTTCTGGTTATCACGACCATCAACAGCTTCCAGTGCTTTGCGCTGATCCAGCTGCTGACATCCGGCGGGCCGAACCACTCCACCGATACGATCATGTACTACATTTACTACATGTGCTTCAAGCGCTACCGCTACGGATATGCGAACGCGATGGGTGTCGTGCTGGCAATCTTCATCGCGGTGCTGTCAGCGCTGCAGTTCCGGTTTGCGAGAGAAAAGTGAGGGGTGACGATGGAAAATTCCGGTATTAAAAAAATAACGCCATACAAGGTCATCTCGCTGATCATCCTGATCGTGCTGGCAATCTTCTTTATCTTTCCACTGTACTGGATTGTGACGGGCGCTTTCAAAACGAATGCGTCCATCAACGCAACGATGCCGGACTGGTTTCCAAAGCAGTGGGTCCTGACGAATTTTCAGAAGCTTTTCGCAAAGAGAAGTGTTGACCATCTGTTCGGTTTCTTCGGGCCGAAGGCGCCGGCAGCGTTCCGGTGGCTGTTCAACACGGTCTTCATCGCCGTCATGGCGATGATTCTGACCTGCATCACCGCGACAATGGCAGGATATGCACTTGCAAAGAAACGCTTCACAGGAAAGAAATTATTGTTTACACTGATCGTGTGCGCGATGGCGCTGCCCAAGCAGGTTATACTGATTCCGCTGATCCGTGAGATGTCGGCGCTTCATCTGTATGATAACATCTGGGCGATCATCATCCCCACCGTCGGCTGGCCGTTCGGGGTCTTCCTCATGAAGCAGTTTTCAGAGGGTGTCCCCGGGGAGATGCTCGAGGCCGCGCGCGTGGACGGAGCAAGCGAGGCAAGGACATTCACCCAGATTGTAACGCCGATGGTAAAGCCGGGGATCGGGGCGCTTGCGATTTTTACTTTCATCAACACATGGAATGACTATTTCATGCAGTTGATCATGGTGAACAGCAATCAGAATCTCACCATTTCGCTTGGTATTGCGAAGATCCAGGCGGAGAACGCGACGGACTTCGGCCTGATCATGGCCGGTGCGACACTTGCGGCGGCGCCGATTCTGACAGTCTTCATCATATTCCAGAAATACTTCACGCAGGGCATCGCGCTTGGCGCGGTGAAGGGCTGAAGAACAGAGGAGCAGAACGTGCCGGGAAATCCTTCCGGTACGTTTGTGCTGCGTTTGGGAACGGATAAAAAAGTATACGGAGGAGCTTAAAACATGAGAAATCTTGACAAGTATAAGGGTGTGATCCCTGCATTTTACGCATGCTATGACAAGGAGGGCAATGTCAGTCCGGAGGCTGTCAGAAGGCTGACGCAGTACCACATTGACAAGGGTGTGAAGGGCGTCTATGTCAATGGCTCTTCGGGAGAGTGCATCTACCTGAGTGTCCGGGATCGTAAGACGATTCTTGAGAACGTGATGAGCGTTGCGAAGGGAAAATTGACCGTGATCTGCCACGTAGCCTGCAACAATACAAAGGACAGTCAGGAGCTGGCGGCGCACGCGGAGAGCCTGGGAGTCGATGCCATCGCGGCCATTCCGCCGATCTATTTTCATCTGCCGGAATATTCAATTGCTCAGTACTGGAATGACATCAGCGCGGCGGCGCCGAACACCGATTTTGTGATCTACAACATCCCGCAGCTGGCGGGCGTGGCGCTGACACCGTCTTTGTTTGCGGAAATGAGAAAGAATCCGCGTGTCATCGGAGTGAAGAATTCTTCCATGCCGGTGCAGGATATCCAGATGTTCAGGCAGCAGGCGGGGGATGACTATATCATATTCAACGGTCCGGACGAGCAGTTTATCAGCGGCCGCGTGATCGGTGCGGAAGGCGCCATCGGAGGTACATATGGCGTCATGCCGGAGCTTTTCCTGAAGATGGACGCACTGCTGAAGGAGGGGAAGATTGCGGAGGCAAGAGCCATCCAGTACGCTGTCGATGCCGTGATTTACAAGATGTGCTCAGCGCATGGCAATATGTATGCTGTGATCAAGGAGATTCTGCGCCGCAATGAGAAACTGGACATCGGCGATGTCAGGCGTCCGCTTTCTTCTCTTGCTCCGGAGGATGAACAGACTGTTGAGGAGGCGGCCGGGATGATCCGGGACGCAAGGGCGAAGTACCTGTAAGCGGCAGCAGCGCGCAGTGTGAGGATGACTATGGACAGATTCATTACCATCGATATTGGAGGGACGGACATCAAGTACGGCCTGATGGAAGGAAAGACCGCTCGCTTTCTGGAGAAAGGAAAGCGGCCGACTGAAGCCTGGCTTGGCGGAACGGGGATCGTGGAAAAGGTCCTGGAGATTATCTCATCCTTCACATCGGGCGGAGAAAAGGCAGACGGGGTCTGCATTTCCTCCGCAGGGATGGTGGACACCGGGAGGGGGCGGATTTTCTACTCTGGCCCCAACATTCCGGACTATGCCGGAACGGAGTTCAAGACCATCATTGAGGAGAAGACAGGCCTGCCCTGTGAGATCGAGAATGATGTCAACTGCGCCGGTCTGTCGGAGGCTGTCCTTGGGGCCGCGAGGGGCAGAGACAGCGTGCTCTGTCTGACAGTCGGAACCGGAATCGGAGGCTGCTTTGTATGGAAGGGCGATGTTTACCATGGACATTCCGGCAGCGGCTGTGAGATCGGCTACATGAATCTGGAAGGCGGACAGTTTGAGCGCCTCGGTGCCATGAGCGTTCTTTTGAGACGGATTGCGGAGCAGAAGCTTCAGGAGAAAACGGACAGGGATACAGCTAATGAGGATACAGCCGGTGGGGATAAAGCCGACGGGCATGCAGCAGGTGGGGATACAACCGCGCCGGATGATGTGAGCAGGATCTGGACAGGGCAGCATATTTTCGAGGCGGCCAGGGAAGGAGATCCGATTTGTGTCAGCGAGATTGACCGCATGTGTGATATCCTTGGAAAAGGCATCGCGAATATATGCTATGTTCTCAACCCGGAGGTTGTCGTGCTTGGAGGGGGCGTGATGGCGCAGAAGGAATACCTGTACCCGAGGATCCGGAGCGCACTGGACAGGTATCTGATCCCTTCCATTGCACAGGAAACAGAGCTGACGATGGCGCGGCAGGGCAATGATGCAGGCATGATCGGGGCGTATCTGCATTTTCAGAAGATGCAGAGAAAACGGCAGGGACGCTGAGCGGCGGAGGACAGTACGCCGGAAGCCTGCGCAGAGAAGATCCGGGTACTGAGAAGGACGCAGACACAGATGCGCCGGATGACACCAGTGTCAGAAGACGGCAAGGAGACAGGAGAGAAGATATGAGAATCATTCGTGCAAAAGACTATTGTGAAATGAGCCGCCGGGCGGCTGAGATTATCGCTTCGGAGGTGATTCTGAAGCCGGACTGTGTCCTCGGCCTGGCAACGGGTTCGAGTCCGGTCGGTACCTATGACGAGCTGGTGAAGATGTATAAGGACGGAGCGCTGGATTTCTCCGGGGTCCGGACGGTCAACCTGGATGAGTATTGCGGACTGGACATCACGAGCGATCAGAGCTACGTATGGTTCATGCACCATCACCTGTTTGACCGGGTTAACATCAGGCCGGAGAATACGCATTTCCCGGATGGAAAGCAGGCGGATGCGCAGAAGGCCTGCGCGGAATACGACGCAGTGATGGAAAAGACCGGGCGGACGGATCTGCAGCTGCTCGGGCTGGGACCGGACGGACATATCGGGTTCAACGAGCCGGAGGACTTCTTTCCGGCCGGCACACACAAGGTTGCGCTGACCGACTCCACCATCCAGGCCAACAAGCGGTTCTTCTCCTCGGAGGAGGAAGTGCCGCGCTTTGCATACACCATGGGCGTTGCGGGCATCATGAAGGCGCGCCGCGTGCTGATGGTTGTCAGCGGAAAGAGCAAGGCAGGCATCCTGAAGGAAGCCCTCTGCGGACCGGTTGTACCGCAGGTTCCGGCGTCGGTGCTGCAGCTCCATCCTGATTTTGTCCTGGTGGCGGATGAGGAGGCGCTTTCGGAAATGGAGGGCGCGCAATGAAATTATACAGTGATCATATCCTGATCGGGTCGGCGTTCCAGAGTGGGACGCTGGAGTTTGATGAGCGGTTCAGCATCTTCACCCCGGGGATGAAGCCGTCATCCATGCAGAATACGGGCTCCGGCTGCACGGAGGAGAACGGACGGCCCGGAGCGCGGGGCAAGGGGGCAGAGGATGTTCTGGACTACAGCGGTTTTTATATCATCCCCGGACTGGTGGACATCCACACCCACGCGGCGATGGGCGCAGATGCCAGTGACGGAGACGACGCGGAAATGCAGACAATGAGCCGCTTCTACGCGCAGAATGGCGTGACGAGCTGGTGCCCGACAACAATGACGCTCAAGGAACCGGAGCTGAAAGAGGCGTGCCGGACGATCAGTCATTTCAGAAGACCGGAGGATGGCGCACGCTCCGTCGGCGTTCATCTGGAGGGACCGTTTGTCTGCATGGAGAAGCGCGGCGCGCAGAATCCGGAGAACATCCATGTTCCGGATGTGGAGATGCTCAAACGGCTCAACGAGGCAGCGGGCGGGACAGTCCGCCTGGTAACCATGGCGCCGGAGACCGAGGGCGGAATTGCATTTGTGCGGGAAGCGTCGAGGCTCTGCGCGGTCTCGCTTGGACATACAATGGCCGATTACGATACAGCGATGCGGGCCTTTTTTGCCGGAGCCAGCCATGTCACGCACCTGTTCAATGCGATGCAGCCGATCCACCACAGAAAGCCGGGGCTGATTGCGGCAGCGTACGATGCCGGGGCGACGGCAGAGCTGATCTGTGACGGCATGCATGTAGAGCCCTCTGTCATGAGAATGGCCGAGAAGCTGTTCGGAAGGAATCTGGTTCTGGTGTCCGATTCGCTCCGGTGCACCGGAATGCCGGAGGGAGATTATCCGTTCGGCGGCCAGATGATCACGCTTCGGAACGGAAGAGCAATGCTGAAGGGGACGAACACCATCGCCGGGTCTGTCATATCCCTGATGGAGGGCGTCCGCCGTGTCGTGGACTTTGGCATGCCGCTGGAGGAAGCGGTTCTTGCAGCCAGCAGTACGCCTGCGCGGGCGATCCGGATGGATCATGAGATCGGCTCGATCCGGGCCGGAAAGCGCGCAGATATGGTAGCACTTGACAAATCTCTGAAGGTGCGGAAGGTCTGGATTGACGGCAGAGAAGCTGTCTCGTCGGAAAGCTGAAAACCGGCATCCCGGTGGCTGAAAGGTCCGCCGGTATGAAGGGTGAATAAACTGATGGTTGACCGCTGTCTGAATTCGAGTTAGCTTACTGGGTGGAAAGACAGGACGGGAACGGAAGCGGAAAACGCGGAAAGGCGGCTGGCCGTGAAAGCTTTCCGAAAGGGCGCCGGGGCCGGAATGCTGAAAGGCCGGAAACATGCCGGGAGCGCCCGGAGCGAATGACGCAGCAGAGACAGGCGGTGCACAGCGATGACAATCAGAGAGCTGGCAGGGGAGATCGGGGTCTCCCCTGCAACCATATCGATGGTGTTGAACGATAAGGGCGATATCAGCGAGCAGACCAGAGCGAAGGTGCTGGAGGCGGTTGAGCGGTATGGGTATTCGCCGAAGCGCAGAAAAGTCGTTCTGCGTAATCGTATTTTGCTCATTCAGTATCGGGGCAGCGGTTATCTGGTTGAGGAAAACCAGGGATTTATATCGGCAATTATCGATGCAATAGAGAAAAATCTGAAGAATGAGGGCTATGGCCTGTCCATTGTCAACATATCAGGCGATCTGAGGGAAGAGCTGGAGGCAATGAGCTATGACAGTTATTCCGGCGCGATTTTGATTGCCTCGGAAATCTCGCCGTCGATGTACGGAGACATCGCTTCAATCCGGATTCCATTTCTTGTGATCGACAATCCGGTTCCGAATTATAACTACCCCTGCCTCTGTATGAACAACGAGGAGAATGTATGGATTGCGTTGAACTTTCTGAAACAGCGGGGGTTTTCGAAGATCGGCCTGCTGACCAGCAGCATTCCCTTCGAAAACTTTGAGATCCGGAACAGGTTTTTTTTCAGGAGTCTGGAATCACTCGGCTTTTCCTTCTGGGGACCGGAGCACCGGCTGCGCCCGGACATGAAGGGGGCACGGGCAGACATGCTTCGAGATCTGGATGCCAGCGGGACAAAAGAGCTTCCGGAGTGTTTCTTTGCGGTGAATGACATCATCGCGCTTGGAGCCATAACAGCGCTTCGGGAGAGAGGGATCCGTGTACCCGAGGAGGTATCTGTCATCGGATTTGATGATATCCCGTATGCGGCGGTGAGCTCTCCGACGCTCACGACGATCCATGTCCAGCGGCGGTTTATCGGATATGAGGCGGTCAGAGGGATTCTGAACCGGATTGAGAATCCGCAGCTCGATCCGGTGAAAACGCTGGTGACCGGAAAACTGGTCGAGCGCAGGAGTGTGCGGAGTTAAGATAACATGATGTTTAGTAAACTTAACCGGAACACTGTTCCGGTTTTTTTATGCCAGAAATGAAGCATATCTTAATGCGTATTCAAAATACGACTGTGATATTCACGAATAATTGAGGAGATAAGCGAGAATCCTAAACAAATATAAACAAAAAAATCATGTCTGAACATATTGACATTTTATTTGAGCAGATGTATTGTATGAACAACAAACGAAACGTTGAGTACGTTTACTAAACAAACAAAGGAGGATTTGAAGATGAAGTTCAATAAGGTCGTCAGTGTTCTGGCATCAGCTGCCATGGCAGCATCGCTGCTTGCGGTGCCGGCAATCGCGGGAGAGACGGAAGCTTCCACGGAAGCCGGGACAGAGGCTGAGGGGGATCTGATCGGAGCGAAGGGAACAGAGTACAAGATCGCGGTCGTCCCGAAGATGACCAACATCGCGTGGTTCCAGAGAATGCAGGATGGCGTCGACGAATACAATAAGGAAACCGGAAGCAATGTTGTATACGGCGGATCTGCAGAAGGCGCGGATCAGGCTTCCTATGTCGAGGGACTTCTCGCAGAGGACTGGGATGCAATCTGTGTTGTTCCGTTTGATTCAGAAGCGCTGGCTCCTGTCCTTCAGAAGGCAAAGGATCAGGGCATCAAGGTTATCACACACGAGGCGGCTTCCATGGACGCAAGCGTCCGTGATGTCGATGTCGAGGCTTTCCAGAACGCGGACTACGGCGAGAATTTCATGAAGGAGCTCGGAGAGCTGACAGGCGGCAAGGGAAAGTACATCCAGTTTGTCGGTGCGCTCACCTCTGTATCCCACAATGAGTGGTGTGACGCAGCCAAGGCTCTTCAGGAGAAGGAATATCCGGATATGGAGTGCCTCGGCCGGTATGAGACAGGCGATGATACGACTTCCTCCTACAACCAGACCAAAGAGCTTCTGACTGCGAATCCGGACATCACCGCGATCGAGGGTTCTGCTTCCACCGACGTTGTCGGCGCAGCACAGGCAGTTGAGGAACTCGGACTGGCTGGAAAGGTTGCAATTGTCGGAACGTCCATGACATCGATCGCTCAGCAGTATGTAGAAGATGGAACAATCGCTTCCTTCTCCGTATGGGATCCGGCAGAGGCCGGCAAGGCGATGATCTGCATGGCTATCGCAGAACTTGACGGAACGGTTGACGACAGCACGATGCATCTCGCAGCAAAGGGTTATGAGACCGTCGAGAACGTCAACAAAGACGGTGTCTACTATGGAAACGCTCGTGTCGACGTCACGAAGGACAACATGAATGACTATAACTTCTGATCAGCCGCAGGCGGTTTCAGGAGTCACGAATGCATGAATGAGTCTGAAACCCCATACGGTTCAGAAACCGTATGGGGTTTCTTCAGTAAAAAGGAAAGACCTGGTCAGAATATGGGAAATGAAGAGAACAAGGTATTTCTGAAACTTAAGGGGATCAAGAAGTCTTTCGGCGGTGTCCATGCGCTCAGAGGCGTTGACCTGGAGATCCGGGAAGGTGAGATCCACTGCCTGGCCGGTGAGAATGGCTGCGGGAAGTCCACGCTGATCAAGGCAATCTCGGGGGTTCATGAGCCGGACGAGGGCGAGATCTGGATCAACGGCGAGAAGGTGGAGCACATGAAACCCATCGACGCCATCAACCGCGGGATTCAGGTCATTTACCAGGATTTTGCGGTATTCCCGAACCTGACAGTCGCGGAGAACATCGCGCTGAACGGGGAAGTCAAGAACCGGAAGAAATTTGTGAACTGGAAGGAGATCCACCAGATCGCAGAGCGTGGTATGGCACAGGTCGGTGCGGAGCTGGACCCGGATATGCCGCTGGAGCAGCTGCCTGTCGCCGGCAAGCAGATGGTTGCCATCTGCAGGGCGATCGTCAACGACGCAAAGCTGCTGATCCTGGACGAGCCGACGACGGCGCTGACTGAGAAAGAGGTCGGAAAGCTCTGGGAGGTCCTCAGAGGGCTGAAGAAGAAGGGCATCGCGATCATGATCGTCAACCATAAGCTGGATGAGATCTACCAGATCGCGGACAGTCTTACGATTCTGAGAAACGGAAAGTACATATCAAGCGGAAAAATATCCGAATATAATGACGCTCGTTTCATGAAGGATATGACGGGCAGGGATCTGGTCGAGACCAAGTATGACCCGGCGCCGTCCGACGAGGAGGTTTTCCGTGTCGACCATCTGACGTTAAAGGGACGTTTTGAGGACGTCAGCTTCAGCATGAACAAGGGCGATATCCTGGGGCTGACCGGTCTGCTTGGCTCCGGCCGAGGTGAGATCGGCGAAGCGCTGTTCGGCATCACACCGCCGGAATCGGGCGACATCTACCTGAATGGAAAGAAGATTGAGATCCACTCTGTAGCGGATGCGATCAAGAACAAGATCGGGTATGTCCCGGAAGACAGACTGACGCAGGGGCTCTTCATGGAGCGTTCGATCGAGGACAACACGATCGCCAGCTCTATACGAGATTATTTCCACGGCATGAGTCTGAATGAGAAAGAGATGCGGGAAGCCTCCGAGAGATGGCTGAAGGATCTCTCCATCGCGGCACCTTCGATCGATCCGCCGGTCCGGACGCTTTCCGGCGGAAATGCTCAGAAGGTTGTCATCGCCAAGTGGCTGAATACACATCCGAAACTGTTCATCCTCAACGGGCCGACCGTCGGTGTCGATGTCGGCGCGAAGGCAGAGATCCACGACATTCTGAGAGGGCTTGCGAAGCAGGGCATCGGAATTATCATCATATCCGATGACCTTCCGGAGCTTCTCCAGAACTGCAACAAGATCGTGATCATGAACAAAGGTAAGGTACGGCTTGTCACCGACAATAAGATTGACAAGCTCAGCCTTTAAAGTGCCGGTCAGGAGGAGATTATGAACAGTAAAAAGAAACATGCTTGGCTGACCAGCAACCAGATGATCCTGGTTTATATCATTGCCGTGTTCAGCCTGATCGTCGGGATCCGCCAGCCTGCGTTCTGGGACTTTGCAACGGTTCTCAATACGATGAGGGCGGCCATCTTCACGATGTGCTTCGCGCTCTGTGAAATGATTGTCATTATATCGGGAGGAATCGATGTTTCATTTCCGGCAATCGGATGTGTTGCGATGTACGTCCCGATGTATATCATCAACCGGGTGGCACCGATTGACAACGCGTGGTTTGCGTTTGGTCTGGCAGTCCTGATCGGTCTGGCGTTCGGTCTTCTGAACGGCTTTCTGGTCGCGATCCTGAACCTTCCGCCGCTGATCGCGACGCTGGCGACCAGCTCCATTGCGTCGGGCGGTGTTGTCACGATCCTCGGAACCCGTGAGTTCACGGTGCTTCCGTCCAGTCTCCAGGCGATCTACAACACGAATCTGATCACCTACACCTCGCCGAAGACCGGTTTCCAGTATGTGCTGAATGTCCTGGTCCTTGTGCCGATCATCGTCTGTCTCCTGATCGCGTGGATGCTGAAGTATACGATGCTCGGGAGAGGACTCTATGTCATCGGCGGAAACAAGACAGCAGCCCGCGTCGCCGGGTTTAATGTGAAAAAGCTTCAGTTCGCGGCCTATGTCTGGTCGGGCGTGTTCGTCGGGGTGGCAGCGATGATTTATAACATCCTGATGCATTCGGCGACGACGTCCGCGCTGATGGGCGACGAGATGATCACGATCGCGGCTTGCGTCATCGGCGGTGTCCGCATCACAGGCGGCCATGGCGGAGTCGGCGGGGTTGTCCTGAGCGTGATTCTGATCACACTGGTCCAGAACAACCTGAATATGCTGGGCATCCCGACCAGCTGGCAGCGGTTCGTAGTCGGCATCGTGCTGCTTCTTGGCACGATCATCACTTCATGGCAGACAAAGCGCTCCATGAAAATGAGTCAGGCGTGAGGAGGGTCTGGAGATGAAGAAGAAAACAGCATCAAAAAAGCTGAATGACCATATTAAAGTCCTCATACTGATGATGGTATTTGTGCTGATTCTGATGGCGGTCCTGAAAGGGCCGGTGTACTATTCCGTCAATAATTTCCGGTCAATGATCTTCCAGTTTCCGGAATACGGCGTTTTGTCATTCGGTATGATGGTCTGCATGATCGCCGGCGGGATCGATCTGTCGCTGGTCGGGATCATGAACCTCGGAGGAGTGGTCTGTGCACTGCTCATCAAGAATGCAGGTGTCCCGATCCCGCTGGCATGTCTGGCTTCGGTAGCAGTCGGTGCAGGCTGCGGCGCGCTGAACGGACTGATCATCGGTTCGCTTGATATCCCGGCCATGCTCGTGACGCTGTGCGGCCTTGAGGTGTACTCCGGCCTGGCGCTCGCCATAACCGGAGGGCCGGCGATCAACGGGATGTCCGACAGTTTCAAGAACATTGCGAACGGTTCCATCGGATCAATCCCCTATGTTCTGTTCATTTTCATCGGTGTGCTGATTGTGGTCGCGTTCATCATGAAGCACACGGTCTTCGGGCATGAGGTGTATTTCCTCGGGTCGAACAAGCAGGCGGCCCGGTATTCCGGAATCAACACACTCCGGACAACGATCCTGGCACACACGATGTCCGGCATTCTCGGCGGGATATCCGGCATCATCATCACATCGCATCTGAACTCTGCGAAGTCGTCGAATGGCTCAACCTACACACTTCTGAGCCTTCTGATCGTTGTCCTGGGCGGGATCAATCCGGACGGCGGCGGCGGGACGGTCGCAGGCGTGACCTTCTCCATCGTGCTGCTGCAGCTGATCGCGAATGCATTTACGATCATGCATGCACCGGATACGCTGAAGACGCTTGTGAATGGATGTCTGCTGGTGGCAGCTCTGATTCTGGACAAGGTCATGCAGAAGAGAGATATGCAGAAGAACAGCTGAGTCTCCGGCTCTGACCGGAAGGCGGAAAAACAGGAAGGATGACAAGACGGGCTCTGAATACAGCCCGGAAGGAGAATGACATGAAAAAGATTATTAACAAACCGGAAAACTATACGGACGACATGCTGCATGGGATCTATCAGGCGCATCCTGATATGGTCAAATACGTGGAGAACGACCTTCGCTGCTACTGCACCGCGAAGAAGAAGGAGGGCAAGGTTGCCATCATCACCGGCGGCGGTACGGGCCACCTTCCGCTGTTCCTTGGATATGTCGGCGAGAACATGCTGGATGGATGCGGTGTCGGCTCGGTCTTTCAGTCTCCCTCTGCTGAGCAGATTTACAACATATCGAAGGAAGTCGAATCGGGAGCAGGTATCCTGTTTCTGTACGGCAACTATACCGGGGATATCATGAACTTCGATATGGCTTCCGAGATGCTGGAAATGGATGACATCCAGACTCGCAGCATCGTCGGCGCTGACGACGTGCTGTCCAACAAGAATCCGGATGCGCGCCGCGGTGTCGCAGGCATCTTCTTCATGTACAAGTGCGCAGGCGCGAAGGCAGCCCAGATGGGTACGCTTGACGAGGTGCTTGCCGCAGCCCAGAAGGCCAAGGAGAACACCCGCACAGTCGGCTTTGCGCTGACGCCCTGCATCATCCCGGAGCTTGGACACAGTAACTTTACCCTCGGAGAGAATGAAATGGCATTCGGCATGGGCATTCATGGCGAACCGGGTGTCTGGAACGGACCTGTCAAGACCTCGAGAGAGCTGGCAGAGGAATCGATGAAGGAAATTCTCGGCGATATGCCGGTTGCATCCGGCGAGGAGGTCTGTGTCCTGATCAACGGACTTGGAGCAACCTCCCAGGAAGAGCTCTATATCCTGACAGGCGATGTGGAGGATATTCTGAAAGAGAAAGGCATCAAGGTTTACCGCACATTTGTCGGCGAGTATGCGACCTCCATGGAGATGGCAGGCGCATCGATCTCGATCTGCAAGGTCGCAGACGAGGAGATGAAGCAGTGGATTGACATGCCGGTTCATACGCCGTTCTACACGCAGGTGTAACGATCAAACCGCAGGGGGATCCAGCCAGTGGGTGCTGGCTGGATATCCCTGCCGGATGAATATACCGGAAAAAATGCCCGGCGGCTGTCACAGGCAGACTGGCGGTGACGGGCGGAGGACAAAAGGAGCTTGGAAATATGGACACAGTACGAGTGAGCGATCTCCCGGCACTCTTTCAGGGAGTAGCAGATATTTTTGAGGAACAGAAGGATCATCTCTGTGAGATGGATGCGGCCATGGGTGACGGGGATCTCGGTCTGACCATGAGCAAGGGCTATGGTGCCCTTCCTGGCCTGATCAAGGATCAGATGCAGGAGACCAGCGTTGCGAAGACGTTGATGAAGGCAGCCATGAAGATGCAGGGACTTGTACCGTCGACGATGGGAACCCTGATGAGCACCGGCGTTATGTACGGCGGAAAAGCTGTCGGGGATAAGCCGGAGATGGACGCAAAGGATCTGGCTGCATTTCTGGAAGGCTTTGCTGCAGGTATCCAGAAAAGAGGAAAGTGCCAGCCTGGCGATCGGACAATCTATGATTCTGTCTCGAAAGCAGCTGAGGCAGGCAAAAAGGCGCTGGAGGAAGGCGGCGGCATGAAGGCTGTCATGGATGCCGCAGTCGAGGGCGCCAAAGAAGGCGTGGAGGCGACCAAGGAGATGACGCCGAAGTATGGCAAGGCAGCTGTCTTCGCAGCCCGCGCAAAAGGTGTGGAAGACCAGGGTGCCGTTGCCGGCATGTACCTGATGGAAGGACTTGCAAGATATTTCAGCTGACAGGCATACCTGTTTCTTCAATCTTCATTTCCCAGAGAAAGCCCCTGCAGCAGCACGCTGCAGGGGCTTTCCTGCCATTCGCGCTTTGCGCGCTGCTGACGCACCGCCCGCGCTCATGGCTTTTGCAGCGGCAAGTGAATAAGTCCCACGCGTCACTTTCGCTGCTTCGCAGCTTCCGTGCCGCTGAAAGCCATTCGCGCTTTGCGCGCTGCTGACGCATCGCCCGCGCTCATGGCTTTTGTCGTCGCAAATGAGAAGGCCCCTGTCAGCGTGCGAGCACGCTGCAGGGGCTTCTCATTGCGACTGGGACTTATTCTACATCTTTTAACGCGGAGAGGTCTTCTTCGCCGGTGCGGACCTTGACGACTTTCGCAACGTTGTATACGAAGATCTTGCCATCGCCGATACGGCCGGTGTAGAGAACTTTCTTGGCGGTTTCGATGACTTTTTCGACCGGGATTGATCCGACAACAACTTCCACCTTGACCTTCGGGATCAGGGTTGAGTCGACGACGGCGCCACGATAGCGGTCTGTCGAGCCGCGTTCAATGCCGCTGCCCATGACCTGGTACATGGTCATGCCGGTCACGCCAAGCTCGTTGAGTGCCTTCTTGAGGGCGTCAAACTTCGACAGGCGGCAGATGATGCTGACCTTGTGGATACCGGTGTCAAGGGACGGGACGAGCGGCGCCTCGCAGGTGACTTTGACAGCGGCGTTGATCTGCGCATCGCTTGCCTTCTCGTAGTCATCTTCGCCAAGCTCTGTGTTGTCGTTCGGGTTGACGTCCATATCTGTGACATCCGTGATGGCGAATCCGGAATATGCACTTGTAAGACCATGCTCATGGACATCGAGGCCGTCAATCTCGACCTGTGCCGGAACACGGAGTCCGATGGTTTTGTCGATGATCTTGAATGCGATGTACATCACGATCAGAACGTAAACAGCGACTGAGACAAAGCCGAGGAGCTGTACACCGAGCTGATGGAAGCCGCCGCCGTAGAAGAGACCCTTGCCGACGCCGTCGTCGCCGGTGGAAAACAGGCCGACTGCGATGGTGCCCCAGATGCCGTTGACCATGTGTACGGATACAGCGCCGACCGGATCGTCGATCTTGACGATGTTATCGAAGAATTCGACGCTCAGGACGACCAGAATGCCTGAGATGAGGCCGATGAAGAAGGCTCCGAGCGGAGAGACACAGTCACAAGGGGCTGTGATGGCGACAAGACCTGCAAGCGCTGCATTGAAGGTCATCGATACGTCAGGCTTGCCGTAGCGGATCCAGGTGAAGATCATCGCGACAACGGTCGCGACAGCGGCAGCCAGGTTGGTGTTGACGAATACCAGCGAAGCGGTGACAGCAGCTGCATCAGAGTCCATTGCAACGGTCGAAGCGCCGTTGAAGCCGAACCAGCAGAACCAGAGGATGAAGACGCCGAGTGCAGCAGCCGTCATGTTGTGCCCGGGGATCGCTCTTGCCTTGCCATTCTTGTCATATTTGCCGATGCGGGGGCCCAGCATCCATGCGCCAAGGCAGGCGATGAGGCCGCCGACCATGTGGACGCAGGTGGAACCAGCAAAGTCATGGAAGCCGAGTGTCGAGAGCCAGCCGCCGCCCCAGATCCAGTGACCGCTGATCGGATAGACAATCAGCGAGATGACGGCGGAGTATACACAGTATGCCTTGAAGTTCGTGCGTTCAGCCATCGAGCCGGAGACGATGGTGGCAGCGGTTGCGCAGAAGACGGTCTGGAAGATCACATATGCCCAGAGCGGCATTGTCTGCGGGACGACGCTGTTCTCGGCGGTGTAGTTTCCGAGGATCATCGGATCGAGGTGCCCGATGATGGCGCCGGTTCCGCCGAACATCAGACCAAAGCCGACGAGCCAGAAACAGGGTGTCCCGATACAGAAGTCCATCATGTTCTTCATCAGGATATTGCCGGTGTTCTTGGCTCTCGTGAGGCCTGCCTCGCAGAGGGCGAACCCTGCCTGCATGAAGTAGACCAGGGCTGCGCCGACGAGCACCCATATTACGGTAGTCATACTGTATTCCATATGTCCCCTCCTCTTTGTTCTTGTTTCTCCTGAAATGAAAAAGCGCCGCAGCCTGCTGGAGAGCAGACCGACAGCGCCTTTGCTGGAGAAAAACAACAGGCGCCCCGCATAAGCGGGACGCCTTCGTCTGATAGGGCTTATTTTATGGGGAAACAAAGAATGTGTCAACCAAAAATTTCGTATGTCGGGCTGAAAAACAGTAAATACCGCAAACAAATACAGCAAACAAATACAGCAAGCGGCAGATGGACAAAAAAGAAAAAACAGGGTATCTGGAAGGGGTGAAAAGCGGAGAGGAGGGCTGAGAGCCGGAAAGGGTGTATACTGGGGAGAGCGCGTGGGGCATGAGGCGGGTACCCACTGAAAGATGGCTCATGTGTTCTGAAGAAGGAGAAACAGCCGCGCAGAGACGCGGAAGAAAGGCGAGGGGAAAGATGACTTCAGATGAGAAAATAACCAGAGACCTGCTGGCGTTTATCGGTCAGTGTCCGACAGCATTCCATTCAGCCGACAGCATCCGGCAGATTCTGGAGAAGCACGGCTACAGGGAGTGCCTTGAGGAGGAAAGCTGGGGCCTTGAGGCTGGCGGAAAATATTTTGTAACACGAAATGATTCGTCTCTGATCGCCTTCCGGATTCCTGAGCGGAAAGATGGAGGGGAAGTTTCGGATTTTACCGGGTACATGATTGCGGCTTCGCACAGCGACAGTCCGGCATTTCGCATCAAGGCAAATCCGGAAATGAAGACAGCCGGGGCTTACGTTCGTCTGAATGTGGAGCGGTACGGCGGTATGCTGATCGCGCCGTGGTTTGACCGTCCGCTGTCCGTCGCAGGGCGCATTATTATTAAGGAAGGAAATCATTTCCGGACGAAGCTTGTGAACATCGACCGCGATCTGGTCATGATCCCGAATGTCGCCATCCATATGAACCGCGAAGCCAACGACGGCATGCACTACAATGTCCAGACAGATGTGCTTCCGGTGCTGGGAGATGAGACGGCTGAAGGAACATTCGCGGACCTGATCGCGGAGGCGGCAGGGGTCTCGAAGGAACAGATTGCGGGGGATGACCTGTTCCTCTATGCCCGGGTGCCGGGGACGATCTGGGGTGCAAACAGAGAGTTCGTCTCATCGGGGCATCTGGACGATCTGCAGTGCACCTATGGTGATCTGATGGGATTTATCGAGTCGGGAGAGAAGGACGGCAGCGCCCCGGACGAAGCCGCTGCTGCATCGGCAGCTTTCGCGATCCCTGTGCTGGCCGTCTTTGACAACGAGGAGGTCGGCAGCGGAACAAAGCAGGGAGCGGACTCCACTTTTCTTCAGGACGTTCTGGCACGGATCGGGCAGGAATTCGGTCTGACAGAGGAGGACCAGAGAAGGAAGCTGGCATCCAGCTTCATGGTTTCTGCCGACAATGCGCATGCGGTGCACCCGAACGCGGAAGGCAAGGCGGATCCGGTCAACAGGCCGAAGATGAATCACGGCATCGTCATCAAGTACAGCGCCAACCAGAAGTACACGACAGACGCGTATTCTGCGGCACTGTTCCGTGCGATCGCGGAGAAGGCGGGAGAAACCTGTCAGGATTTCACGAATCGGTCAGACATGGTGGGCGGATCCACGCTCGGCAATATATCGAATGCTCATGTCTCGGTCAATACGGTCGACATCGGACTGCCGCAGCTGGCCATGCACTCACCGTATGAGACGGCCGGTGTACATGACACGGGTGCTCTGATCAGAGTGATGAAGGTGTTCTTCTCCAGTGCGCTGAAGGCGGAGGGAAGAGGTTGTTTCAGCCTGATCTGATCGGCCAGTTTCCGGGCCAGCCTTGTATTCGTGCGGACTGTGGAGGCCGGACAGCGCTGTTCCTGGCAGCAGCTTCCAGATCCGCCATCTGACAGTTTGGGCTGCTTTTTCAGGCAAATATTTGAAAAACCCCGGGTTACAGAAGATTTTATGTCCGCGCTCTTTCGGGGGCTTGACAGATGTGGTATAGTAAATCGGTTCGCTGTCAAGGGGATCGGCGCTTTTTATACTATGAGGAGTTCATGGGAAGGCACTCATCCGGGAGGCGAATCAGAAAGTCGTATATAACAGCGGGCGGCTTTTTCGGTAGAAAGACCGCCTGCGAGTCTGGTCAGAAGAGAGGTCGATATCTGTAATTATGAAAAACCATGCTGAAGTGACATTGGAACTGATGGAACTGCTGGACAGAGACGCAAGGCTCAAGAGCCTTGTCGAAAAGTCGATAGCGCTGGCGGAAAAGGAAAACCCGGATCATGAGACGAATCCGGTCCGCAGCCTTGATGAATTCTATGACTATATCGACTTTACCCTGACGGCAATGCCGTGGACCTTCCTGCCGGAGGAGCGCTACGAACGGTTTGTGACGAAGGTTGATCAGAGCTGCCTGTACATCTATTTCCTGCTCGACAGACCGCTGAAGGAGCTGGAAGGAGAGCTGGAATTCAGGCCATCGGTTCAGTTCCTGGAACCCATCTATGTGTGGCTTCGCCACTATAACAATGCGCTCAAGCAGTTTCTGGATACCGAGGAATCCTGGAAGCCGGAGTATTATGAGATGCTCTACAATGATCCCAGCTGGCATCTGGATCAGGGATGGTTTGAGGATCCGTCAAACTGGCACACCTTCAACCAGTTCTTCTCAAGGAGACTGAAGAATGCAGATGAGTCCAGGCCGCTTGCCGGCGCAAAGGATGATTCGGTTGTTGCGGCGCCGGGCGACTCGCTCCCGCAGGGAACCTGGGAGATCGACGAGAAGGGACGCTTCTTCTCGCCGGATGTGACGGACGAGCATGGGGTTGTCATCAAGACATCGACTTTCTACAGTGTGGAGACGCTGCTCGGTGAAGCAGGCGCGCCGTATGCGAAGCATTTCTATGGCGGAACGCTGACCCATACATTCTTCAATTTTGACGATTATCACAGGGCACACTGTCCGGTTACCGGGACGGTCATTGCCACCTACGTGATCAAGAATCCGAATGCGGTCGGCGGCATCACGACCTGGGAGCCGGACCGCCAGATGTATGTTCTGGAGTCCTGCTTTGCGGGCTGGCAGGCATACGAGACCAGGGGCTGCGTGCTGATCGAGACAGACAAGTACGGTCTTGTTGCAGTCTTCACCGTCGGTCAGGGACAGGTGTCGAGCGTTCATTTTGCAGAGGGAGTCGTTCCCGGCGCGAAGATCAGGAAGGGCGACGAGCTCGGATACTTCCTGTTTGGCGGATCGGACTGCGCTATGCTGTTCGAGAAGAAGGCAGGCTTCGAGTTGACCTGCCCGCCGGCACCGAGCGACGATACCTACGCCAATGGCTATGCGAAGGTACTCTGCCGCGCGCAGTATGGCGTGTTTCACGGAGAGCAGGGCTGAAGAAGCAGCCGATTGAACGGATGCAAGGCTGGCAATTGGCGTTAACAGATAGACCAATATGAAAAGAGAAAGGAGAGGGGCAGCGGTCCCTCTCCTTTCTCTTTGTTTTCAGATAGAAATCGTTTGTCAGCCACCGGCCGGATCAGCCCGGTTTGTTACCACTCGCCGGAAGCTCTGATGTTTGAGTCGAACAGCCGGTTGAAACCGAGCCAGCTGCCGGGGGCGGTGGAGGATTCATCGGTCTTCATGAGCTCCTTCATGGTCTCAAGGCGTGCGTCCGCATTGTCTGCGAGGTTGAGTGCCAGCGCCTCCGGGAGCGCCGGCTTCTTCGGACTCCCGTATTCCAGCTCTCCGTGGTGGGCGAGGATGCAGTGCTGTAGCTCGCTCTGAAGGCGGTGTGGAAAGCCCTTGATCGTCCGGCAACCGTAGCCGACCAGCTCACTGCCCATCACGATGTGCCCCAGAAGTTGTCCGTCGTCGGTGTAGTCGTTCTCCGGAAAGGAAGAGATTTCCTTCAGCTTGCCGACATCGTGAAATGCGGCTGCCGTGATCAGCAGGTCATGGTTGAGGTACGGATACTGCGTACAGAAAAATTCGCACATGGTGACAACCGACAAGGTGTGCTCAAGGAGCCCGCCGACAAAGCCGTGGTGGACAGACTTGGCGGCAGAGTGCTTCATGAAGGCAGCCTTGAAGTTCTCATCTCTGAAATATTTGGCAATGAGCTGCTTCAGCCAGGGGTTCTTCACGCCCTCGAGAGAAGCCATGAGCTTCTGGTACATCTGTTCCGGATCCTTCTCGCTGACAGGGAGATAATCCGAAGCCTTGTATTCATTCGGCGATGCGGGGCGGGCGCGCTTGATGTTCAGCTGCAGGCTGTTGTTGAAGCTGGTCACTTCCCCCGTGATATAGACATAGTCGAGCGGTTTGAAATCCTCGATGCCGGCAGCTCCGGGATCCCAGACCTTACAGTCGATGGTTCCGGTCTTATCCTGAAGCGTGACGTTCTCGTAGCTTTTTCCGTTCCGCGAAGTCGCACACTGCCTGTGCTTGCAGAGATAGACATCGCCGATATGGTCGCCTTCCTGAAATGATTGAATGTATTTCATCCTGAAAACTTCTTTCTAAAATCTTTCCTTCTGTGCCACAATTCAAGTGATTATGCTGGAAATCTGCTGCAATGAAGACAGCAGTCACATTATAGCATACCTTTGGCGCGCATTTCATAATGTGATAAAATCCATTTACATAAAACAGTTGACAGAGCCGCCGGAAGAGATCATGGGCAGCGGAGACAGGCTGTACTGCCATTCGGTGGCGGCGGAACGAGGAGCAAGATGAACGAAAAAGCGTTGAGAATTCTGGAATATCCGAAGATCAGAGAGATGCTGGTGGCCTGCGCAGGCTCTTTCCCGGGCAGACAGAAATGCCAGGCGCTCCTGCCTTCACAGGATCTCCAAGAGGTGCAGCGGATGCAGACCGAGACGGCGGACGCCCTGCGCAGAATCTATGAAAAGGGTAGTGTGAGCTTTTCCGGTGTGAAGGACATGCGTGCAGACATTGCAAGGCTTCAGATCGGCGGGAGCCTGAGCATCACAGAGCTGCTGGACGTTGCAAAGCTTCTGGAGACCGCAGCCAGAGTGAAGTCATGGGAGGACAAGCCATCCGAGAAGAAGCCGGAGCCGGCGGTTGTCGAGGAAGGGACGGCACACTGGACAAAGAACCGTCAGATGGCAGCAGGAGAGACTGGAGCGGGAGCAGGCCGGAGAGAATCCGGGGAGGAGACAGAACTGCCGGAGAAGGATTCGCTGACGGAACTGTTCTGCGCTCTGGAGCCGGTGCCGTCGCTTGTGCGGGAGATCCGCCGCTGTATCTTGTCGGAGGATGAGATCGCAGACGATGCGTCCGTGAACCTGCGCAGGATCCGCAGGCAGATCAGTCTGTCTGAGGAGCGGATCCATTCTCAGCTGCAGCAGATGGTGAACGGACCCGCCCGCGCATTTCTGCAGGACGCGGTCATCACCCAGCGGGATGGCCGTTACTGCCTGCCGGTACGGTCAGAGTACCGTTCCCAGGTTCCAGGCATGATCCATGACCAGAGCGCATCCGGCCAGACGATTTTCGTCGAGCCGATGGCGGTCGTGAAGCTGAACAACGATATCCGGACACTCGAGGCGGAGGAAAAGAAGGAAATCGAGAAGATCCTCCAGGAGCTTAGTGAAAAGGCGGCGGAGCAGAGCGACTTTCTCATATCTGATATTCAGCTTCTATCAGAGCTGGACTTTATTTTCGCGCGGGCTGGCCTTGCCAGGAAAATGAACGCCACGCAGCCGGATTTCAATGAACAAGGGATCGTGGACATCCGCCGTGCACGCCATCCGCTGATTGACCGCAGGCGGGTCGTTCCGGTTGATATCCGGCTGGGGGAAGACTTTGACCAGCTGGTGATTTCAGGACCGAATACCGGCGGCAAGACGGTCAGCCTGAAGACCATCGGGCTTCTGGAAATCATGGGATTGTCCGGGCTCCATATCCCGGCGAAGGAGCATTCCAGGCTTTCAATGTTCACGGAGATCTATGCGGATATCGGGGATGAGCAGTCGATCGAGCAGAGCCTGTCAACGTTCTCAAGCCATATGACGAACATTGTCTCGTTTTGGAAGGCGGCAGACGAGAAAAGTCTTGTGCTCTTCGATGAGCTCGGCGCCGGGACAGACCCGGAGGAGGGTGCGGCGCTGGCCATTTCCATCCTGGCGCACCTGCACAGCCGGGGCATCCGGACGGTTGCGACGACGCACTACAGCGAGGTCAAGATCTATGCACTGTCCACAGATGGCGTGGAGAATGCCTGCTGTGAGTTCGATGTGGCGACGCTGCGACCGACCTATCGGTTGCTGATCGGTGTGCCCGGGAAGAGCAATGCCTTCGCCATATCAAAGCGCCTGGGACTTCCGGACGAGATCATTGAGGATGCGAAGGGCCGGATCGCCGATGAGCAGGAGAGCTTCGAGAGTGTGATCTCCGACCTTGAGAGCCGCCGGGTATCCATGGAGAAGGCGGAGAGCGCGATGACAAAGGACCAGGCGGAGATCCGCCGACTGAGGCGTTCGCTGGAGGAGCAGGAGAAGAAGCTTGCGGAATCAAAGGACAAGATTCTGGAGAAGGCCAGACAGCAGGCTGCCGATTTGCTGCGGGACACGAAGCAGTATGCGGATGAGACCATCCGCGCGTTCAACAAGATGAGCGGCAACGCCATTTCTGCGCGGGATATGGAGCGCAGACGGACGGCCCTTCGCGGGAAAATGGACGAGATGGAGGCTTCCCGCAAAAAGGAGAAGGAGAAGACGCCGCACAAGGCGGTCGATGCGAGAAAGCTCCAGGTGGGTGACTCGGTGAAGGTTCTGTCGCTGAACCTGAAGGGTATTGTGCGATCACTTCCGGATAAATCGGGAAACCTCGATGTACAGATGGGCATCCTGCACTCGGTTGTCAATGTGAAGGATATCGAGCTGCTGGACGAGGTCTCTATCAAGGGTCCGTCGTATGAGCATACAGCTTCAGGAAGGGTGCGGATCTCAAAATCCGCGAGTGTCTCGCCGGAGATCAATCTTCTCGGCATGACGGTGGATGAAGCGGTCTCCGTCCTGGATAAGTACCTCGATGATGCCGCGATCGCCCACCTGGATGAGGTGCGGGTCGTCCACGGCAAGGGCACAGGGGCGCTCCGCGCCGGCGTGCAGAATTTCCTGAGAAAGAACAAGCATGTGCAGTCTTACCGGCTCGGCGAGTATGGAGAAGGAGATGCAGGTGTGACGATTGTGAAGCTGAAGTGAGCATCGGAGGGTGAACGCCTGCAATGTTCGTGAGACAAAAATGAGTGCTCGACAGGATGCATACTCCGGATAGGCGATTTATATAGAGGAGAGGTCTGAGTATACACAAAATACACAAACAGTACATAATTATTCTTGACAGAGGTCAGCTGATTTCATAGTATCAGTATGTAGCACTTTATATTTTTTCGGAAATATGGGGAAGTTTCAGGAGACAGAAAGAAGGCATCATGGGAAAGACAGTTCGTCTCTCAGATATTGCAAAGAAAGTAGGGGTCAGTACCGTAACCGTATCGAAGGCTCTATCAGGGCAGAAGGGTGTCAGTGAGCAGAAGCGTGATGAGATCAGGAAGCTCGCGGCGGACATGGGTTACCAGAAGACAATGGTGGCTCCCGGCCAGAAGAAGAGCTATACGATCGGCGTGGTTGTACCGGAGAATCTTTTCAGTGGAAGACAGTCCTATTACTGGGCATACTTTCAGGAACTCTCCAGAAAGGCAAGAGACAGAGGAAACCTTCCGGTTCTGGAGGTCGTCAGTGAGAAAGAACAGGATGGAAGCAAGGTCCCCGGATTGATTCAGGGTGGACAGGTAAGGGGTATCATATTTCTCGGATCATTCCATGAGAAGTACGGGAAGACCATGGTAGATGCAACGAAGGTTCCGTATCTGTTTCTTGATGCGCCGGGAATCGGGGATGGAAAAGACAGCATCGTCACGGACAATCTCCGGATGGCTTATCAACTGACCAACTACCTGTTTTCGATGGGGCACAAGAGGATTGGTTTTATCGGAACGAGGACTCTGACAGATGCGATTGACGACCGGTTTTTAGGCTACATTAAGTCGCTGATGGCTCATGGTGTACAGATGAATCCGGCTTATGTTCTCGATGACCGCGACCCGAAGACCGGGGATTTCAACCCGGAGCGATATTTCAATATCGACAGAAAAGACATGCCGACGGCGTATCTCTGCAGTACCGATACATCTGCCAGCTGTTTTGCTGCACGTCTTCAGCAGGATGGACTGACGGTTCCGAAGGATGTCTCTCTGGCCGGGTTTGAAGACTTTTTACCGGACCATCTCTACGGCCTGCAGTTGACAAGCTGCAGGGTGAACCTGGAGGAGATCGCGGAGAAGGCTGTCACCACGCTTGTCCGAAAAATCGAGGGCACACTATACACGCCAGGAACATTCGAGGTCAGCGGAACGCTTTCCTTCGGAAGCAGCGTCAAGAAAATCGGGAAAGCTGTATCTTTTGTGTAAAAAAAGCTTGCAATTATTCCTCGTCTGTGGCATAGTAAGAAGGTACTGATTTGCCGAAAGAGCGAGGAAGTCATAAGGAGACGTAGCTCAGCTGGGAGAGCAACTGCTTGACGTGTAGTAGGTCATAGGTTCGAGTCCTACCGTCTCCACTGAAAAAGACGAGAAACCGCTGATGCGGTTTCTCGTTTTTCTTGTATAAGGATGTTTTCCGGAAAGCTTCAGGGTATCGCAGATTCAGTTTGCGAACCGCCGGTGTCTGCCTGGACCAGAATAGCGCAGGCACCGGGGACCCACAGCCCTGAATTTCAGAGAAGCGATGCAACGTACTTCTCAACGTCCTCCATGCTCTGGGTCGGCTCAAAGCGTGCTGTGACGTTACCGGTTCGATCCACGATGAACTTTGTGAAGTTCCACTTGATATCAGGATTATTCTGATAATCCTTGTCGATCTTCTTCAGCATGGTGCTCATCATCAGTGCCTTCGGTCCCTTGCCAAAGCCCTGGAACGGCTGGCAGCTCTTGAGGTAGGTGTAGAGCGGAAGTGCATTCGGACCATTGACATCGGACTTGTGCATCTGGTCAAACTGTGTATGGTACTTCAGTGTGCAGAAAGAGTGCACTTCCTCATCTGTACCGGGTGTCTGGCCGGCAAACTGGTTGCAGGGAATATCCAGAATCTCCAGACCCTGATCATGGTACTTTTCGTACATCTCCTCCAGCGGTTTGTAGTGCGGCGTAAATCCGCAGCCGGTCGCTGTGTTGACAATGATGAGGACCTTTCCTTCGAACTTCTTCAGCGAAACCTCGTTGCCGCTGCGGTCTGTAACAGTGTAATCATAGATATTCATAACGTTTTCCTTTCTCTGCACTGCAGGCTGTTTTTCAATAAGCTTGTGAAATCGGTGATCTATGGTTGTTAATTGATATAAATTATATTGTGCAAAATTAATATAGCACAGATCTTTTGGATTGGGAAGAGGGAATTATGAAAAGAACAAAAGATGAACAAGGCAGGCAGAACTCGATGCTTGACATCTGAGAGCTGGCTATGTTATAAATAAAAAGTCGCCATAAAGCTGTGAGGTTTGTTGGCGTGATAGGGGATTGGTCAAATGGTATGATAGGGGTCTCCAAAACCTTTGGCGGGAGTTCGATTCTCTCATCCCCTGCTTCTAAAAGCAGAGATCCGGAAAGCACTGGTTGGTGCTTTCCGGATCTCTTTTTATTTCTCAATTGTTTTGATCTGCCAGGTATTCTTCTGCCATGTGGACAGCCACGGCGCCGTCCGCTACTGCCGTCACGATCTGACGGACAGATTTGGTTCGGACATCGCCGACGGCAAAGACGCCGGGAACGCTGGTCTGGGTGTTCTCCCCGGCGATGATATAGCCGCCCGGGTCAAGCGCAAGCTCTCCCTTCACAAAGGATGTCGAGGGCTTCCGGCCGATGCTGACAAAGACACCATCACATGGAAACGTGCTGAGCTCACCGGTCTGGGCGTTTTTCAGACGGAGACCGGTCAGTTTTTCATCATGCAGAAGCTCTGTGACCGTGCTGTTCCAGACAAAGTTCACATTTTCCGCCTTCATCAGTGGTTCATGATAGATCTTTGTGGCGCGGAGCGTATCTCTGCGGTGAATCAGCGTAACCGTCCTGGCAATACGGCTCAGGAGAAGAGCGTCAGCAGCGGCCGTATTGCCTCCGCCGACAACCGCAACATCCTTGCCTTTATAGAACATCCCGTCGCAGGATGCGCAGTAGGCAAGTCCTTTTCCGACGAGCGCTTTCTCCCCTGGAAGCCCGAGCTCTCTGGGATCCGCGCCGGTCGCGATGACAACTGTCCGGCTGTCGTACTCACCGTCCTCCGTCCGGATCACGCGCACATCCTTCGTCAGATCCATGTCGGTTACATCCGCAAATTCGCTTTTGCTTCCGAATCGTTCTGCCTGCCTTTGCATCTTCTCCGCTAGTTCGAAGCCGTCAACACCTTCGTCAAATCCTGGATAATTGTCAATCTGAGTTGTCAGTGCCATCTGGCCGCCGGCAGAGAGCTTTTCGAGCACGACGACATCCAGGCCGGCTCTGGCTGCGTACAGGGCGGTAGTGTAACCGGCGGGGCCCCCGCCAATGACCACCATATCGTATATGTGCTTCTCGCTCATATTTTTGACCTCCTGTTATTTGGAAAGCGCTTCTTTGAGGAATCGGTCGATCGCAGCCTTTGAATCCGGAGCCACGATAGAATCAACTACCTTACCGGCCTTGTAGAGGATGAGAGTCGGGATGACCTCGACCTTCTCTGCAGCTGCAAGATCCGGTTCGTCGTCGACATTTATTTTTGCAGCGACAAGTGTGTCAGCATACTCGTCTGCAATTTTGTCGAACGCCGGGGCGATTCTGCGGCAGTATCCGCACCAGGGCGCCCAGAAGTCCAGAAGAACTGGCTTTTCATTGTTCAATACTTCCTGCTGATAGGTATTCTGAGTGATATTGATAACAGACATCTGTGAATCCTCCTTTATGTTGATGAAACCCGCCTGCGGGAGCCGCGGCTAGCGGCGTCTGCATGTGGAGCCTGATCGTCCGACCGTTTCGGAAGGGACGGCTGGCTTGCTTTCTGCTTTGTGAGGTCATTATAGCATCCGGCTAGGAGGAGTTCTGTGATGTTGTTACATAGTGCCTGCTGATTAACTAAATATAGCGATAAAATCCGGATTTTATCATCATATATGTTATAATGAATGCAAAGATATTTTAACTATTGCTGTTTAT
>CACWKX010000015.1 GCA_902761585.1 uncultured Lachnospiraceae bacterium | reverse complement strand
AAGCTGAACGGCCTTCAATCGTTCTTCGTAGGAATACATGTGCGTGACCTCCTCCTGTTAATGACCTCATTTGGTCCAGGATTTCGTCCGCACCCCCGTTTGCGCTCTTTTGTCTTGGATATAACATCGAACGGGCAAAAAAGTTGCTTGGGTTCGACAAAATGATGGAGCTGATGACTGCAACATAAACCTTTTGTCTTCTGAAACTGTGTACTTTATTCAGCTTTCAATGTGCATGAAAAATGGGCATATTTTATGCCAGAATTGGTTGTCAGGCCACAGAAAATCAAGGTTTTCGGACGGCCTGTGGAGGGGGCACCACAGTTATCCTTCAGTATCCCCTGCCACTGACTGCAGTGACGACATCCCGGACCGTCCTGACGCCGATCAGGCGGATTCCCTCTGTCCGCCCGACACTCCTTACGCACGCCTGCGGAAGGATCACGGTTGAAAAGCCAAGCTTTTCCGCCTCGCGCACGCGCAGAGGCGCCTGACTGACCGAGCGGATCTCGCCGGACAGCCCGACCTCCCCGAACACAAGTGTCCGCGGGTCGATGACGATGTCCTTGTAGGAGGAGATCACCGCGATGATGATACCCAGATCAATCGCTGGCTCCTTCATCCTGACTCCCCCGGCAATATTCACATAGACGTCCGCCTGGGACAGAGACAGTCCCAGCCGCCTCTCCAGAACCGCCAGCAGCAGGTTCACCCGATTCAGGTCCGCGCCGTCAACTGTCCGCCTTGGATACGCAAGGTTGGAGGGCGCTGTCAGCGCCTGCACCTCGATCAGAATCGGCCGTGTCCCCTCGATCGAGCAGGCGACAACAGAGCCGGAGGCTCCCTCTGGCCTCCCCTCCAGCATGAATTCCGACGGATTGAGAACCTCGCGAAGCCCATTTCCCTTCATCTCAAACACGCCGATTTCGTCGGTGGAGCCGAAACGGTTCTTGACGGCGTGAAGGATGCGGTAGCTGGCATGCCGGTCTCCTTCAAAATACAGGACCGTATCAACCATATGCTCGAGCACCCTCGGCCCGGCAACCGCTCCCTCTTTCGTCACATGGCCGATGATGAAGATGGTGACGCCTAGTCCCTTTGCGAGCTGCATCAGGACCCCTGTCGCTTCCCGGACCTGGGAAACCGAACCCGGAGCCGAGGAAACGGTCTCGCTGTACATCGTCTGGATCGAGTCGATGATGACAACCTGCGGCTCGAGAACGGCGATCGCTTCCTGAATATCGCTCAGATTCGTCTCACACATCACCAGCAGACTGTCTGAAAAATCTCCCATCCGGTTTGCACGCAGCTTGATCTGCTGCTGGGATTCCTCCCCGGAAACATAGAGGACCCGCGCCGGAAGTCCGCCCATCTGCTTCTCATCTGTCAGGTTTCTGCACATCTGAAGAAGAAGCGTGGACTTTCCGATTCCCGGATCGCCCCCGACCAGCACCAGAGAGCCCGGCACAATGCCGCCTCCGAGTACCCGGTCCATCTCTCCGATGCCGGATGAGACACGCTCCGCATCGGAAGCCGTGATGCGGCTCAGCGGAAGCGCCTTCGATCGGGAAGCGCGGCGCGCCGAAGCCGAAATCGGCTCCTTCCGACTGCCGAAGCCGGATGCAGCACCGGACATGCTGACGCGGTCACCCATTTCCTCTGACATGGATGCTCCGGATCCGCTTTGTCCTCCGAACTTGACGGACGTGACGGACGTGCCTGCCTCGCCTTTTGTCCCGCCCTGCGGAATGGCCGCCTGCTTTCCGGAACGAAGCGCAAACGCACCTGTCTTCCCCGCCCTGTCTCCCAGTGTCTCCCACTTCACGACGCCTGACGTCGGTTTTTTTGTCCCTGATGACGAAGTGGATGCGACCTGCGCAGCCGGCTCCTCCACGAAGGTATTCCACTCGTGGCATGCCGGGCACTGTCCCATCCACTTTGCAGACTCATAGCCGCAGTTCTGACAGAAGAACGCCGTTTCTTTTCCTTTTGCCATATTGTTCTCCGAAACAGCCTGCTCAGCTGCCTGTCACTGTCCGGCGGCACGCCTCGCCGCCGGGCCCTTTCTCAGTCCTTCTTCACCTCGACCAGCACGCTCTCCGCTGCCTGAAGCTCCACGGACAGAACCAGCTTTCCGCCCATGCCGGTCTCCATAATACCCTGATCCTCTCCGTCGATGCAGACACGATAGGAGGCATTGTCAGCCAGTCCCAGAATAATCTGCGCATCCTCAGGTCCTTCCACCCTGAATGTCACGCCCGTCTCATCTTCCTGGAAATGAGAGACCGCGGTTCCCGGCTCGGATTCATATACAAGCATGTCATTGCACTCAAGTCTTGTGACCTCGCTGAAGGTTTTGACCTTGTAGCTGTCCCCGTGAACCTCCACGTCACTCTTCTTGGTCTTCTGAGAAAGCTCATAATCTCCGAAGCTGATGCTTCCGTCTTCCTCTGGTCTGATCAGTTCCTTTACGACTGCCATAATGGCTCCTTTCCTGGTATCTTGTCTGTCTTTACTCTGTTTTCTGGTCTGCCTGTTCTGCTTTTTCTGCCTGATCTGCTTTTACTGACTGCTCCGGCTTTCTTGTTTTCCTGCTCTTTTCCCTGTCCGGTGCCTGTCGGAAGGTAACTTTCCCGTCCTGATAATCGCAGGAGATGGTCTTTCCCTTTTTCACACCGCCCTGCAGGATCTCTTCGGAAAGCGGATCCTCGATCTCACTCTGAACAGCCCGCTTCAGCGGCCTCGCCCCGAACTTCGGGTCAAAGCCCTTCTGAGCGATATAGTCCCGGACAGCCGGCTTCACCTTCAGAATGATTCCGGTCTGACTCTTTGCCCGTCCGGCCAGTCTGTCAATGATCAGATCCGCGATCTGCCGGATCTCCGGCTTTCGGAGCGGATGGAACACGATGATGTCATCGATCCGGTTCAGAAACTCCGGGCGGAAGATGCGATTCACCTCACCCATCACGGAGCTCTTCATCGCCTCGTAGTCCGCCTTCTCGTCATTTCCGCTGCTGAACCCAAGTTTCTTCGGG
Source organism: uncultured Lachnospiraceae bacterium (assembly GCA_902761585.1). Taxonomy (GTDB): domain Bacteria; phylum Bacillota; class Clostridia; order Lachnospirales; family Lachnospiraceae; genus Porcincola. The sequence continues at coordinate 52,694 of CACWKX010000015.1, read as the reverse complement.
GATATGATCTGCTGCGCACCGGCGTTCGATGTCATGATGATGACCGTATTGCGGAAATCAACCTTCCTGCCCTGCGCGTCTGTGAAATTTCCTTCATCCAGCACCTGCAGCAGCACATTGAATATGTCCGGATGTGCTTTCTCGATCTCATCAAACAGCACGACGGAGTAAGGGTGTCGCCGCACCTGCTCGGACAGCTGTCCGCCCTCATCGTACCCGACATAGCCGGGCGGCGAGCCGATCATTTTCGAGACATCGAACTTCTCCATGTACTCCGACATGTCGACGCGTATGATATTCTTCTCACTGCCGAAGACCGCCTCCGCCAGCGCCTTCGAAAGCTCTGTCTTTCCGACTCCGGTCGGTCCCAGAAAGAGAAATGATCCTACCGGTCTCTTCGGATCCCGGAGTCCTGCGCGTCCGCGGCGGATTGCCCTGCTGACCGCCTCGACGGCCTCATTCTGGCCGATGATTCTTTTATGAAGTGTCTTCTCCAGGCCGACCAGCTTCCTGCTTTCGCTCTCTGTCAGCCTTGTGACCGGAATCTTCGTCCACTCAGAGACCGTGACGGCGATGTCCTCCGCCGTGACGGTCCGCGCGCGTCCGCCGGTGCCCTGGGTATGCCGGGCTGCCTTTCTCTCCAGCGCCTCGATTCCGGCGTGGACTTCCCGCGCCTTCTCAAGATCGCCGGCCGACAGCGCGGCTTCCAGCTCTCTTCTGAGACCGGCAAGATCCCCTGTCTCCTTCTCCGACTGCCCGTTTTTCTGATAATAGGATTGAAGCTGCCGCCTGGAACAGGCCTCATCCATCAGATCAATCGCCTTGTCAGGCAGAAACCGGTCTGTCACATACCGTCTGCTCAGCCTTACGCAGGCTTCGATCGCTTCGTCCGAGATCTTTACCTCATGGTGCTTCTCGTATGCCGGCCTGATCCCCTCGAGAATCCGGACACACTGCTCCGGTGTCGGCTCCTCAACCAAAATCGACTGAAAACGCCGCTCCAGCGCGGCATCCTTCTCGATATGCTTTCTGTACTCATCGACCGTGGTCGCCCCGATCACCTGAATCTCTCCGCGCGAGAGCATCGGCTTCATGATATTCGCCGCGTCCAGCGCACCTTCCGAGCTCCCCGCACCGATGATCGTATGAATCTCGTCAATGAAGAGCAGCACATCGCTGCTGTCCGACGCCTCCTGCATGGCACCCTTGATGCGTTCCTCAAAATCCCCCCGGAACTTGGCGCCGGCGACCATACCCGCAATGTCCAGCATGACCAGCCGCTTTCCCTTCAGCGGGTCCGGGACATCTCCCCGTACAATCCTCTGGGCAAGTCCCTCGACGATCGCTGTCTTTCCCACGCCCGGCTCACCGATCAGGCAGGGATTATTCTTTGTCTTCCGGCAGAGGATGCGGCAGATCCGCTCCGTCTCCTCCTCCCGGCCCACCACCGGGTCAATCTTGCCGGACCGGACATCGTCCGTCAGATCCCGCGAATACTGGTCCAGTGTCGGGGTCGCGCCGGTCTGTCCCTGTGCCGTCTGAAGGACATTGGACAGATAGTCGGCCGCCATGTCATCGGGCACGCCGATGATATCAAGGATCCGCTGGTACATCTCCTGAAAATCGACATGCAGCGTATGCAGCAGCTTTGCCGCGTTGCAGTCGATATCCCGCATCAGTGCAAGCAGAATATGCTCCGTCCCGATGTCAGAAGAGTAAAAGTACTTCGCCTGCACGCCGGAAGCCTTCAGCGCCGACGCTGCCCGCGGCGTATAGCTGTCCTTCTCCGTTGTCTCCGCGCTTCCTTCCCCGATCAGCTTCTCCACCAGATCGGAGAGACTCTCCTCCGTGACACCGCAGTCCTTCAGGACAACCGCGGCTGTCCCCTCGCTGCGGGAGAGAAGCCCCAGCAGGATGTGCTCGGTTCCGACGCTCTGCGCATGATATTTTTCTGCCAACTTATGCGCTTCCTTCAGCGCAAGCTCTGCCGGTTTCGTGTATTTGTTGTTACGGATTGTATCCATATTCTGTCTTTCTGATTGCCTGTCTGATCCCTTTTCTGACACTTACAGGTCGATCATGTCTACCTTGACACCGTCCTCCTTCTGATCCGGATTGAAACGGCGAGGCGACGGCTGACTCTGCGTCTGTACGGATGACTGTTCCTGGGTCGGCTGTACCGGAGCCTGAGGCTGCTGTGATGGAGCCTTCGATGGCTGTACCGGAGCCTGAGGCTGCTGTAACGGAGCCTTCGATGGCTGCACCTGCCCCTGTGACGTCCAGCTGGTTCCGGCAGGCATTACACCCGGATACCCCTGCTGGCCTGCATACGGATTCTCTCCCGACGCCGGGGCCTTCTTCCATCTGCTTTCCTGCTCTTCCTTCTTCGCCTTTCTGGCTTCCTTCTCTGCCTTTCTGGCAGCGGCCTTTTCCGCCCTTGTCATCTTCTTTTCCGGAAGGACAATCGTCTGATCCCCCGGTGCCGGAGTCTTCTTCATCCCCTCCGCATGCTGCGGGACAGTGTAGCGCCGTGTCTCATCCATGGCTGAGCTGTCTGCGCCCTGCGTTCCATTCCCGCCTGCCGGCTTCGTCTGCCTGCCGGTCTTCGCATATCCGTTGTACGGTGTATATTCTTTCGGCGGCATGACCGGAGTTCCGACCTGCTGCTGCGTCCAAGATGTCTGGGCGTTCTGACGCGCCCCCGGTGCCACTGGCGGAACGTCCATGATCAGATCATCCGTCTCACCGTAGCTCGGGACAGTCATCCCTCTTTTATTCTTCTTCTGTTTCCTCGAAGCCCTCTCATCCGGCTCATCATCCAGCCATCCATCCTGCGGGATCACATCTCCGGTGTCATCGAAGCCCTCCGGAAGCTTCCGCGGCTTTTTGTATGTATTCAGCTCGGCAGCAATGTCCTTCTTCCGGATCAGCAGATTCACAACCAGAAACAGCAGAACGACGCAGCCTGCAATCAGCGCATAGATCACATATGTGAATGTATGGCTTCTGTCCTTGTACACCTGCAGGTCACTCTGGAGCCTGGAAATGGTATCCTCCGCGTCCTTCAGTGTGTTCTTGTCCACCTTGACATAACGCGCGTCTTCTGTCTCCGTGACCGGCTGCGTCTCAGACTGGGTCTGTGCCTGCGTCTCAGACGCGCGCTGGGATTCCTTCTCCGAGATGGCTGTCGCCGGATCCACGTTCGTATCAGCTGCAGTTGTCACGTTCAGGGTATACGCCGTCATGGCACCGCTCGGAGCTGTGACCGTGATGGTGACCGTACCGGATCCATTTGTAAGCGTCGTTCCATCAATGCTGTTGATGGTCGCGTTCGGATTGGACAGAACCGGATCCAGCTCAAGCTCGGTGGTCCCTGCCGGGACAACCACATCATAGGTCAGATGGTCATATGAAAAATCAGGACTTACCGTTACACCCTGTGTCGTAATCCCAAGGCTGGAAAGTGAATTGTCATCGCTCTGGCCTTCCGCCCGCACTGCCAGCTGTATGCTGAATGTCAGCACGATGACAGCAACCAGCGCCATCAGCCCTCTGGCCGTCTTCCGTCCGCATTTCATGTCTGTTTATTCCCCCATTATCTCTTTCTTGCCAATATCCCTGCGATACGTCTCATCCTCAAAGCTGACCTCGGAGACAGCCTTGTAGGCGCGCTCCCGCGCCTCTTTGAGATCCCTTCCAAGCGCTGTGATCCCCAGCACCCTTCCGCCATTGGTGACCACCTGTCCATCCTGTTCCGCAGTTCCGGAATGAAAGCACCAGCAGCCTTCCTTTCCACGGAAATGCTCAAGTCCGCTGATCGGAAGCCCTTTTTTGTACTTCACCGGATAGCCGCCGGACGCAAGGATGACGCAGACGGCAGCCTCGTCTCTGAACTTCAGCTCAACCTGATCCAGCCGCCCATCAATGCAGGCCTCAAAGACATCGACAATATCGTTCTCCATCCGCGGGAGAATGACCTGCGCCTCCGGGTCGCCGAAACGACAGTTGTACTCCAGCACCTTCGGCCCGTCCTTCGTCAGCATAAGGCCAAAAAAGATGACACCGACAAATGCTCTTCCCTCCGCCCGCATCGCGTCCACGGTCGGCTGGAAGATCTTCTCCTCGCAAAAGGCACGGACCTCATCGGTATAGAACGGGCTCGGGGAGATATTCCCCATCCCGCCTGTGTTGAGTCCGGTGTCGTTGTCCCCGGCGCGCTTGTAGTCCTGCGAGGAGGACATCTCCCGGAAGGTCTTCCCGTCACAGAAGGTCAGGACAGAAACCTCATGGCCGGTCATGAACTCCTCGATGACCATCTGGCTGCCGGCATCGCCGAACTTTCTTTCGCCCATGATCTCTTCCGCGCCGCGGAGCGCTTCCTCCAGGTTCTGGCAGATCAAAACGCCCTTGCCGAGCGCAAGACCGGATGCCTTCAGGACAATCGGGAAGGACGCCTTTGTCTTTAAATATCCGATGGCGGCTTCCTTGTCCGAAAAGGTCTCATACGCAGCCGTCGGAATGTGGTATTTCTTCATCAGATCCTTTGAGAACGCCTTGCTTCCCTCCAGGACCGCCGCCTTCTTCTCAGGTCCGAACACACGAAGCCCTCTGGCCCTGAAGACATCGACAATCCCGCCCACAAGCGGATCGTCCATGCCAATGACTGTCAGATCGATTTTATGCCCACAGGCAAAGTCCGCCAGCTTTTCAAACTCCATCGCACCGATCGGCACGCACTCCGCAAGCTCTGCGATGCCGGCATTCCCCGGCGCACAGTAGATCTTTTCGACCCTGTTGCTCTGCGAAATCTTCCACGCAAGCGCATGTTCTCTTCCGCCACTGCCTACAATCAGAATTTTCATACCTGGCTCCCTTTCTGAGAACAGCTTCCCTCATCCTGCTCCAGGACGGTCACCTTCCGGCCGTCCACCTTCACCTTCCCGTGCGCGATCAGATCAATCACTCTCGGCAGAATTTTCCACTCGGCCTGCTCCATGATCCTCAGCTGAAGCGACTTCGGCGTGTCATCCGGAAGCACGGTGACCGCCTTCTGCATGATAATCGGTCCTGTATCGGTCCCGCTGTCCACAAAATGAACGGTAGCCCCCGAGATCTTCACGCCGCGCTCAAGCGCGGCCTCGTGGACCTTCAGCCCATAATAGCCCTTTCCGCAGAAGGACGGAATCAGGGACGGATGGATGTTGATGATTCTGTTTCTGTACGCCTCAACCATCTCATCCGGAATCGCGCAGAGAAATCCGGCCAGCACGACCAGATCCGGCCTATGCTCCCGCACGCAGTCCAGAAGCGCCTCGTTGAAGGCTGCTCTGGATGCATATGACTTCGGTGAAACAACCGTCGCCGGAATCCCGCGCCTGCGTGCCCGCTCCAGCGCAAAGGCGCCCTCATTGTTGGACAGGACAAGCGCGATCTCTGTGTCTTTGATGATTCCCTGATCGATGGCATCGATGATGGCCTGCAGGTTCGTCCCGCCTCCGGACACCAGCACCGCTATTCTGAACACTGCCGTCTCCTTCCCGTTCCCTCAGCCGCCCGCTGTCATCCCTGCCTTGTCCATACTCCTGCTCAGCAAGGACGGCCGCCGGCACGAACTGATATCACTTTTCCCAGGCTTGACCGGTCATCCCCTGCCTGATTTTCAGGCTGTTCAGATGACCTCCGCGCACTTCTGCGAACTTTCCTCCACCGTTCCGATGACATACGCACGCTCGCCTGCACGACCGACTGCCTCAATCGCCGCATCCGCATCCTTCGGATCCAGGGCGAGCACCATGCCGATGCCCATATTGAAGGTGTTGTACATGATCTTCCCGGAGATCTCCCCCTCCTTCTGGAGAAGGCGGAAGATCGGCGGAACCTCGTAGCTGTCCTTCCGAATGACAGCCTTCACGCCATCCGGCAGCATGCGCGGCACATTCTCATAGAACCCGCCGCCCGTCACATGGCTGCAGCCCTTGATTCTTACGCCCGCGTCCTTCACGCTCCGAAGCGCCTTCACATAGATCTTCGTCGGGCGCAGGAGCACCTCCCCCAGCGTCGCGCCGAGCGATTCATGATAGGTTCCCAGCGTCTTCTCGTCGCAGGAAAAGACGGAGCGCACCAGAGAGAAGCCGTTGCTGTGCACGCCGGAGGAAGCAATCCCCACCAGCACATCGCCCGGCCGGATGTCCGCGCCTGTGATCAGATCCTTTTTATCTGCCACACCGACCGAGAAGCCGGCCAGGTCATATTCATTCTCCGGATAGAAGCCCGGCATCTCTGCCGTCTCGCCGCCGATCAGCGCCGAGCCGGACTGCACGCAGCCCTCCGCCACGCCGGAAACAATCTTCGCAATCTTCTCCGGGTTATTCTTCCCGCACGCGATATAGTCCAGGAAAAACAGCGGCTCGCCGCCTGCGCAGGCCACGTCATTGACACACATCGCGACACAGTCGATTCCAACTGTATCATGGCGGTCCATCACGAAGGCCAGCTTCAGCTTCGTTCCGACACCGTCCGTCCCGGACAGAAGCGTCGGATGTTCCATTCCCTTCACCGCATCCATCGAAAAGGCACCTGAAAAACCGCCAAGGTCGGTCATGACCTCCGGTCTCATGGTGCGTGCGACAAACTGCTTCATCAGTCTGACAGATTCATACCCTGCCTCGATGTCAACCCCTGCGCTTCTGTAATCCATAAAGCCCCCTATCCCGCGTTCCAGCTCACATCCTGCTGATAACCTGCCGCAGCTCTCCTTCACCTGGGCAGAATCCAGCCTCAGTACTCCTTGTACCCGACTTCCTGCAGCCTTGCATCCTTCTTCTGAACGGCTTCACACTGCTTTCCGGCATATGCCTTCAGCTTTTCCAGAAGTTCCGGATTGCTGATTGCCAGCATCCGGACGGCGAGAAGCGCCGCATTCTTTGTTCCGTCGATTGCAACCGTTGCAACCGGAATGCCGGACGGCATCTGGAGGATCGAGTACAGGCTGTCCTCCCCGCCCAGCGTCTTTGAGTAAAGAGGGACACCGATGACCGGCAGCGGGAACAGCGCCGCGCACATTCCCGGCAGATGGGCTGCCATGCCGGCACCGGCGATGATCACCTTCAGGCCTCTTGCCTCCGCGCCCTTTGCGTACTCAAAGAACACATCCGGCTCCCTGTGAGCGGATATGACTCTCATCTCATACGGGACTCCGAATTCTTCCAGAATCGCCGCAGCTTTCGACATGACTGGCAGATCTGAATCACTGCCCATCACAATTCCGACAACCGGCTTCTCCATCTTCCGTCTCCTCCTGATTTTTTACCGCTTTATCCTACCTTAATTGGGTCGCTTTCGCAAGCCATGCCTGATGCATCCATGTCAAGGGGTCCGTTCAGTTCCTCCGTTCCCTCCAGCACAAACCGGCCGTCCCGGATCACCGCCTGTCTCCAGCTTCCATCCTCGTTCTCCACCTCGATCAGCCCCAGCTCCTCATAGGGAATCGTGATGTCCGTATGACAGTTGAAGTAAGCCTTCGAGGGATCCTCCTTCCGGAGCCTCGAGAAATCATTCTCCCGGGCGACGATCTTCTTCCCATCCGGGTTGCGCGTCACATTGTCCTCATCCCAGCTGTAGCAGGTATCGCCTACCGCAAAGTGCGGTCCTGTCTTCTCTGCGATCAGAATGTCCATCTTCGGTCCGATCTGGTACTTCTGGATCATCGCGTAGGCGGTCGTGTTGGTCCCGATCGCAAACTCCCCCATCGGCAGCGTCTTGTGATGGAACAGGATGTTTTCCTCGATGTATGCCCGGTTTTCCTCCTCCGTCTCGAAGTTGGAGCAGGAATAATCGGTGATGCAGCCGTCCTTGAAATGAAGCTCCAGATCCCGGAAGCTCAGTCCCTGCAGATAGACCTGGCTGACAAACAGCACGCCGTCCGTCCCCTTCAGAACCGGAGATGTGAACACCTCGCCCACCGGAATGTTGACATCCGCACCGCAGTTCTCAAAGATGGTCTCCTGCGCCGGATCCTGAAGCCTCCACAGCTGCACCGTCAGATCCGTGCGGTTCTTACCCCTCCCGAGAATGTGAACCTTCGTTCCCTTGTCAAGCGTATCGATCATTACCTGCTGAATCGCACTGTATTTCTTCGCATCCAGGGTGTTGACCTTCATCGTCTCACGGAAGATCTCCTCATATCGCTCTTCGTCGATCGTCGGAACCGGGAACGAAATGATCGTAAAGGAGCGTTCCTGCCCGTAGATGGCATCATTGACGATACGCGCCGTCTCATTTTTCAGCTTTACGGAAAGCGCCTGCTGCTTCTCCGAATATTTCAGCGCCTCCTTCTTCGAGACCGGGTCAAACGGAGGTTCTCCGAAGACCTCCAGCACAGCAGGGCCGCCGTACCGGTGTGCCTGCTCAAGGAATTCGCCGTACACCGCCTCCGTCACTTCGAGCTTCCGCTCCACAAACCGGGAATCGAGAAACAGCGCCGCATCCTCGCGGTGATCATAATCATACTGCGGATTCGGGGACGCTCCTGTAAAGCCTCCGGTCCTTGACATCCCCGTCACGGCAGACACCCCGCAGCGGACAATGGTCGGACGCAGCCCCATTTTCAGGAAATTCCGGACCGCTGCCTGCATCATCCGTTCAAATCCCACATGATAGATCAGCGAGACCGTCCGCTTTTTATACAGCGGTTTCTCACCAAGAATGAAGCCTTCCCGGTATCCTTCTGTGAATGTATCTGCCATCCGCTGGATTTCCGCTTCCGGGAGCGATGCCAGATACCGGAACGTTCTCAGCTCGTTTTCCGTAATATACTCTCCGCTCCTGTAAAGGGATGACGGATCGTTGGTATCGAGTGTCATCAATGTATAAACAGCATCGTCACAGGCCGGATCGATCTGCCCCCGGATGCGGTTTCTGAGAATCACATCCGTGTTGTCGCTCTCAAACCAGTACAGCGTCTCCCGGACATCCTCCGGCTTCGGCAGTCCTTCCGCAAACAGCCCGTACACCTGAATGAAGAGCTCCATGTGCGCGGCCAGCTCCTCCACCTTGTCTTCGAACACATAGGCGATCAGTCCGCGCTCCTGCGTGTACAGAAAGCACAGAAGAGAACCGAAATCAGCACCAAGCATGCGTTCTGCACAGGCGGGATTTGCAAAGCTCTGCTCATAATGGTCCGGGAGGATATCCTCATACATCCGCCTGTTCATTTCCGGCCACTTCTCCGGATGGCTGTCATAGTCCCCGCTCTTCAGGCTGGCTCTGATCCCGCACAGCTCCGCGATAAAGGACGCGGTGTCTCTGAAAAAAGCCTTGAATGCCTCCGGAAGCGGATGGGCGGCATTCGGATCCGCTCCCGGCATACCGGTCTCTTTCCCTTCTCCGGCTGTAGAATTCGTCTCTGCAGCCCCAAGCTCCGCTGCAATTTCCCGGATCCGGCCCTCCGCCAGCCCGTACCGCTCCTCGCAGAGGTCGATCGCGTCATAATCTGCCCAGATATTTCCCATATCTCTTTCCTCATCTTCATGTACTGCCGTCAGCCGGAATATCCCGCAGGCTGAACCAGTCCGCTGCCGGATGCATCCTTCCGCCAGCCGAACCAGTCTGCCGGCTGAAGTGTCCTGCCGTCAGCCAAACCGGTCTGCTGCCTGAGGGATCCTGCCGCCAGCCGAATCGGTCTGCCGGCTGAAATGTCCTGCCGTCAGCTGAACCAGTCTGCTGCCTGAGAGATCCTGCCGTCGCCCTCTCAGGCGGCAAGCCCCCGGCAGAACAGGATAAACCAGACGGCCACCATAATTCCATTGATGATCGTCCCCGTCTTGCTGAACCCATAGGACGGCTGTCTGTCACGAAAGCTCCTCAGCCCAATGATCACACCGGAAAGGGCTGCCATCATGCCTGAAAAACCGACCGCTCCTGCCCACAGGCCCGCCTGCCCCTTCAACACCGTACAGGCTGTCAGAAGTCCCAGGAACAGGATGATTGTGATGCCTGAGAGCACCACGCTCACAACACCCTTCCTTCCTGCCCTCGGGTGGACCTTATACGTATATGTCTTTGCCATCTGAATCTCTCCCCCGTGCCGGTTCAGTTCCCCGCGCCAGCCTTCCAATCTCTGAATTATAGTCACGCTCTGACGATCAGCCCGTTCCGTTGTCCTGCTGTCCCGGCGCAGTTCCCCGCGCCAGCCTTCCAATCTCTGAATATCAGCCACGCTCTGACGATCAGCCCGTTCCGTTGTCCTGCTTTCCCGACGCAGTCCGCCGCGCCAGTCTTCTGCTCAGGGCAAACAGAAGGTACCCCAGCAGTCCGCCCAGCGTATTAAGGATCACGTCGTCGACATCACAACTCCCTCTCCTTGTCACCAGCTGCGTCAGCTCGACGCCGCAGGAAAACAGAAAGCTCACTGATACGGTTCGGTACGCACGCCTGAAATACCGGTGCATCGCCGGCAGAAAGAAGCCAAATGGAAGAAACCCGATGATGTTTCCGTATACATTCAGGAAGACAGCCCGAAACCCGAGGATTTTCCGGTAGACAAGGAACCGCCTGATCTCCACCAGGGGGACCAGATTGTAGCGCATTTCCAGGCTGGGAGTCCTGCCATATTCATCTGCAAAGAACAGAAAGTAGATGAGGACCGCAAGGTAAAGAAAAAAAAGCACACCCGACACGCTCTGAATGTGCTTCTTCCTCCGTGGTGTCATACACCGTACTCCTGATAGTAAGCGTCAATTCTCGCCTTGACATCGTCATCGATCAGGACTCTGCCGCCGACCTCTCTGTTGTAGAGATAGGAGACGACTTCCTTCATGGTGACAATCGCCGTCGTCTTCAGCCCGTATGTCTCCTGGATCTCCTCCAGCGCGCTTTTTGTTCCGGTTCCGCGTTCGCAGCGGTCGACGGAGACAACAAGCCCGCATACCTGTGCATCCGCCGTGTCCCGGATGATCGGAAGGGTCTCCCGAATCGAGGTGCCGGCTGTCGTGACATCCTCGATGATCACAACCTTGTCGCCGTCCTTGATCGGGCCGCCGAGCAGGATGCCCTTGTCACCATGATCCTTGATCTCCTTGCGGTTGGAGCAATACCGGATCTCCTTCCCGCAGTCCTCGGAAAGCGCAATCGTCGCCGCCACCGAAAGCGGAATCCCCTTGTAGGCAGGTCCGAACAGGACATCAAAGTCCGTCCCGAAGGCATCCTCGATCGCCTTTGCATAGTACTCTCCAAGCTTCTTCAGCTGGCCGCCCGTCCGGTAAAACCCCGTATTGACAAAAAACGGCGTCCTGCGCCCGCTCTTTGTGACAAAGTCCCCGAACTTCAGGACCTCACAGTCTACCATGAATTCAATAAAAGATTCCTTGTACTTCTCCATAACCTCTCCTCACTGCCGCCCCGCCCGGCAATCCGCCGTCCCGGCTGCCGCGCCGGCCGTTTTCCTTGTTCCTTTCCTTCGTCACCTTACGCAGCCGATCAGATCTCTGACCGATCCGATCCTGTTTTCCTCCAGATAAGCCCTGATCCCGTCGATGACGCGGATCACCGTTGTCTGATCCCGGAAATTCGCTGTTCCAACCGAAACAGCACTGGCGCCTGCCATGATCATCTCCAGGGCACCTTCTGCGTCAGCGATGCCGCCCATCCCGATGATCGGGATCTTCACACTCTGCGCGCACTCCCAGACCATCCGGACAGCCACCGGGTGAATCGCCGGCCCGCTCAGCCCGCCGGTCCGGTTCGCCAGCGCAAAGGTTCTTCTTCTCACATCGATCTTCATACCGGTGATGGTGTTGATCATCGACAGCGCGTCCGCGCCGCCCGCCTCCGCCGCCTTCGCAATCTCCCGGATATCGGTCACGTTCGGGCTCAGCTTCATGATCACCGGCTGCCGGGCCGCCTTTTTCACCGCCGCTGTGATCTGCTCGACCGCCCGGGGATTCGTTCCGAACGAGATCCCGCCCTCCTTCACGTTCGGGCAGGAAATGTTGATTTCCAGAAGATCCGCGCGTTTTTCGTCCGCGAGCCTCCTCACACAATCGACGTACTCCTCCGTGCTGTGTCCGCAGACATTCACGACCACCTTCGTGTCAAACTGCTCCAGGAACCTCAGATCCCGCTTCGCAAATGTCTCCTCTCCGGGATTCTGAAGACCGATGGCATTCAGCATCCCGGAGGGTGTCTCGCAGATTCTCGGGGTCGGGTTACCCGGCCACGGAACAGAGGCCACGCCCTTCGTCACAACCGCGCCAAGCCGGTTCAGATCGACAAATTCCGAAAATTCCTGTCCGGACCCGAAGGTTCCGGACGCCGTCATGACCGGGTTCTTCAGCAAAACCCCGGCAATCTCCACACTCATATCCGGCTGCATATTCCTGTTCATCCTCTCCAGTGGCGCCCATTTCAACAAGGCGCACTCTTTTTTCTCTGCTGCCTTCCCAGCCACCCCGATCTCAGCGACCGATATCCCAGTTTCCAGGATGATCCTGATTCCCCGGATTCCCGGGTCATTCCCTGCAGCTCATCACAATTCTATATCAGTCGAATTGAAAACCGGTCCCTCCGTACAGACTCTCTTGTTCCTTACTTTGGAATGTTCATCGATATCAGTCGATTTGCAGACGCAGCTGAGACAGGCACCGATCCCGCAGGCCATCTTCTCCTCGAGTGACAGCCAGCACTCGGTTCCGGTCTCCTGTGCGTATGCCCGAAGCGCACGCAGCATGGGAGTCGGCCCGCAGGCACAGATCACATCTGCCTTCAGATTTCTCTCGCGGATTGCGTCGAGCACGTTGCCCTTCGTCCCGCAGCTGCCGTCCTCCGTCGCAATGACCACTTCTGAGTACGCTTTCAGATCGTCCACAAGAAACAGCTCGTCCCGGAATCCCAATACCGAGATCAGCCGCGGCACCCCCTTTTCATCATCGCCTGCCGCCAGTGTCCTTGCAAGCTGCACCATCGGCGGAATCCCGATTCCGCCCCCGATGAGAAAAACCGTCTTCCCCGACTGGCTCTTCAGGACAGACTCGGGAAATCCATTTCCAAGCGGTCCCGTCAGATCTACCCTGTCTCCCGCCGACAGACGGGAAAATTCCTCCGTTCCCCTTCCGGAGACGCGGAATACCAGCCGCAGCTCCCCGCTCTTTGGGTCCGCGCCGCAGATACTGATCGGTCGCGGCAGAAGACGGGAGTGATCATTGCTGTAAACCGAGACAAACTGTCCCGGCTGTGCTGCCGCTGCAATCTGCTCCGTCTTCAGCCTGAGATCATAGATGCCTCCCGCAATCCTCGTATTCTGAAGGACCTTTGCCCTTTCTCTGAACTTTTGAACCGCTCTGATCCCCGTTTCCTGTCCGGCCTGCATACTCGTCTCCTGTTCTTTCACAACAAGTTTCCCATGATCGCCCTCGGCAGCTTTGACCTTACCGGGCGGCAGTGCCCGCAACCTTTCAGCCGATGGCTTCCCGGATGTCCTTCCGCATGGCCTTGACCGCGGCACGGCTTGCATCCGCGAAATTCTCCGGCATGTATTTGTCACAGTATGGCTCCTGCTTATAGGCTGCGATGATGCCCCTGCTGGAGTTTACGATCGCGCCGAGCCCGTCTTTGTTGAAGAAATGCGTGAGATCTTTTCCCTTTCCGCCCTGGGCGCCGTATCCCGGAACCAGGATGAAGGAATGCGGCATGATCTTCCGGAGCACCTTTCCCATCTCCGGGTAAGTCGCGCCGACAACCGCGCCCACCTCCGAATAACCGCTCTTTCCCATCAGCCTCGGCTCCCGCGCCCATCTGGCGACTTCCTCCGCCACAATCTCATACATCGGGCGGAGCACATAGCTGCGAAGCCCGTCCTTGCCGGCCGCCAGCACAATGCTCTCCAGCGAAAGACCGCCCTTGCTTTTCTTTCCTGTAAAGAAGGATGTGTCGATGCTGCCGGCTGCGTCCTCGTCAAACTCCTCCGCCCTGACCAGCACCGGCCTGTCCTGAAACTCTCCGCTGGAAGGATTCGAGGTCTTGACCAGCACGAAGATTCCCTTGTCCTGCGCATCGCAGACCTTCAGGAAGGGGACCACGCCGTCCGAGCCGAGATACGGGTTCACTGTCGCAAAGTCCGCGTCAAACAGCTTGTACTCACGCTCTCCGACCATGACCCTTCCAAGGTGAGCGTCAGCATACGCCTCTGAGGTCGATCCGATGTCGCCCCTCTTGACATCTCCAATTACAACCAGTCCCTTGGACTTGCAGTAATCAATGGTCCGCTGATAGGCTGCCAGCCCCGGAATTCCGAAGCGCTCGTACATGGCAATCTGCGGCTTTACAGCCGGAACCAGGTCACAGACCGCATCGACAATCGCCTTGTTGAAACGGAACAGAATCTCACCTGCAGCCTCAAGCGTCTCGCCCATCTCATCAAAGACAGGGTTCTTGACCTCGTCCGGAATAAACTTCATCTGCGGATCCAGTCCGACAACGATCGGTGCCTCCGTCTTCTTGATTCCCGCAACCAGCTGATCGATCATGATGTTTGTCTCCTTTTGTCTGTGTACACAATCTCGCCGTCACAAATCGTCACCTTCACCCGCCCGCGCACCTTCCAGCCCTCGAACGGGGTATTCCTGCCCTTGGACAGAAACTGCTTTTTATCAATTGTCCACTCCTCATCCGGCCGGACAATTGTAATATCCGCCGGATTTCCAACCTCAATCTTTCCGTCCCCATACTGGCGGATCAGGTCTGCGACCTGCGCCGGCGCGGTACTCATCACCCGGGCAAGATCAAGCGGGCTCAGAATTCCCGGCTCAACAAGCCTCGTAACCGCCAGCGACAACGCTGTCTCCAGCCCGACGATGCCGAATGCGGATGTCAGCATCGAGCCGAACTTCTCGCTGACCGCATGCGGCGCATGATCCGTCGCGATGCAGTCGATTGTTCCATCGCGGAGCCCCTCGATCAGTGCTTCTCTGTCCGCGACTGTCCGGACCGGCGGGTTCATCTTGAACATCGGGTCGTCCGCCGGGATGTCGTCTGAACAGAGCGTGAAATGATGCGGCGTGACTTCCGCAGTCACATGGACGCCCTTCGATTTGGCAAACCGGATCATCTCCACCGATTCCCGCGTCGAGACATGGCAGAGGTGGAGATGCGCCCCGGTCTCCCGCGCCAGCAGGATGTCCCTGGCCGCGATCACATCCTCGGCGCTGTCCGGAATCCCCGGAAGGCCCAGGCGGACTGCATTTTCATCCTCGTTTACGACGCCCTTTCCAGCCAGCTTCTTGTCCTCACAGTGATCAAACACCGGAATTCCGGCCTTCACTGCCTCCCGCATTGCCCGTTTCATCAGCGCTGCATTCTCAACAGACCGGCCGTCCTCGGATATGGCCGGCGCGCCGGCATCCGCCAGCCCTGCGATGTCGGAGAGCTCTTCCCCCTTTTCCCCCTTTGTGATCGAGCCGATCTGCATCACATGGATCGGGGAAAGCGCCGCGCTCTTGAACCGCACATAATTCAACTTGTCTGGATTGTCGATAACCGGTTTCGTGTTGGGCATCGCGCAAATCGTCGTGAATCCGCCGCAGGCTGCTGCCTGCGAGCCTGTCCCGATATCCTCCTTGTATGTCTGCCCCGGATCGCGCAGATGGACATGGAGATCGACAAACCCCGGCATCACCCAGCACCCGGATGCGTCTATCGTAACAGCCATATCGGTCGAAGCCTCATCAACCGTTCCGCCCGAGACGGAGGCTTCCTTGACGATCTTCTTCTTTTTCGGAGCAGGGAATGTCAGCCCATCCCCGATCTGCGTCACGCGCCCATCCTCAATCAGGACATCTGTAACCTTGTCGGTTCCCGAAAGCGGATCCAGCAGCCGTCCCCCGCGGATCAATATCTGCATATTTGACGCCCCCTTTCATTCATTTCCATACAGGTCAGCCCTCAGCCCATCTTCGGCACCGGTGTCGGCCGGTTGGAATCCCAGACTGACTTCACATCAAACAGGTCGGACAGCAGATCCGGATTGTAATACATACGGTAGCCGTCCAGGTTCCTTCTTGCCTGTCTCATATAGTCCGGGCCGAACTGCACCCAGCTCTTGACTGAGCCGTCGACATTGCAGTAGATACTGAACTTCTTCGACTTGAGATAATCAAAGTACGCGTTGTCATGGGTGTACGGATGCCAGTCTCCGATATCCGCTCCGAAGGCGAAGATCAGCACATCCGTATCCCCGACAATCGGCGCGACATTGTTCAGCCAGCGCTCCGTATCCTGCTTCACCGCGTCGAGCGAATACTGCAGCGGTGCGATATGCCCCCAGGTGTGAGACGCGAATTCCCAGCCCTCCGCCTTCATCGCATCCGCGACAGCCTTGGCATCGGCGCAGTCCTTGTCATAATCAAAGTCCGGATTCTCGTCAAAGAACTTCTGCTGGTACTCTGTCACCCTGGCCGGATCCCGGGTCTTGTAGACCTCGTCTGTCCGGTACCCGAGCACGCCCTCGTACCCGGTCAGCGCCAGGATTCCCTTGCGCCCATGATATGAAAAGTCCGGATGCTGCTCCACAAATGTATCAATCAGCGGAACGACATCGTAATCTCCGATGCTCACAGTTCCGTCATCCTGGATCAGGGAATTCCTGACCTTTCCGTCCTCCGTCACAACCAGCTTCTGCGGAAAACCGTCTTCCTTCATATAGTGGTAGTAGCTGCAGTCATCCTGCGACAGCACAAAGGGTTTCTTTCCAGGCGGAAGCAGAATCTCCTTTTTCGAGACCGTTCCGTCGGCCGCCACCTCGCACATATCGTGGAGGCTGACCATCACATACCCCTTGTCATACATCTGCTGGATGATTCCGTTGAACTCGGAGATGGTTGTCATGACCTGATTGTACCCGGCTGCGGTTGCATCCGAATCAAACGCCTTTGCATCGTTGACAACCAGCGAGTGAAAGAATACATGTGTGATCTGGTCGATCGGATACGGCTGGCAGCTGCTCTTCGTCTTCTCATAGGAGTTGGCAAGCGCCTTGAGCTGGTCGTTCTTCCCGAAGTCCTTCTGAGACTTGAGCAGATTGACCGCACCGTCATAATCATACTGCGTGGCAAGCAGATTCGCCTGCGCCTTCACACCTTCAAGATCCGAATCGCTGCCGGCGCTGCTCTCCTCCTTCGCCGCAGCAGCCTGCTTTTCCTCCAGTGCCTTCGCATACGGATTCGAATAGGTCTTCATCTTTCTGGTTTCATAGATGAGAAGTCCGGCCAGAAGCGCCAGGATCACAATCAGCAGGGCAATCATGCTCCTGAGCAGCACGTAGCTCCGTCTCCTCTTGTATGCTCTCTCCGTCAGAGTTGAATATTTCTTCTTCACTTTCTTTCCCCCTTGAAAACCTTGATGACACACGCTCCCCATGGGTTTCCGTCCCCTTCACCAGGCTCTCCGGCAAACCCATCTTTCATGTCACTGAGAGTTTATCATACTTTGCAAAGCGGTAAAAGGAGTAGTCGAGCCGGACCTCCGCATTTCACGGCGCTGTGGCCTGGCCCTGTGCCGTTTGTCTCCCGCTCTTTCATATGCTAAGATAGGCCTGTTTCCGGAATATGATCAATGAAAATGGAGAGATCGATGGCTGACCAGCTTCAGGTTCTTTATAAGCTCATGACGCTCTACACGCTGAGCCGTGTGGATTTTGCAATGACCAATAAACAGATCGCCGGCATCTTCACAGACCTCGGCTATACGAACTATTTCAATGCCCAGTACACCATCAGCGATTTGGTGGACGCCGGGCTGATCCACGAGGAAGCCTGCCCGGACTGCTTCTACTACTCCCTGACCGATGCCGGCCGGGCAAGCCTTGACGCGCTGAAGAATGACCTCGGACCGGATATCCGCTCCGATATCGATGCCTACCTGAAGAAAAACAGGCTGAGCTTCCGCGAGGCCGTCAGCACACGGGCACAGTACTACCGGACAACCTCGGGCGACTACGCTGCCGCATGCGCGGTTCTTGAGCACTCAGAGCCCCTGATGGAGCTGACGCTCACCGTCCCGACCGAGCAGCAGGCAAAGATGATCACAAAACAGTGGAAGGAGAAGAGCCCGGAGATCTATTCATATCTCTTCCGGACTCTGTCCGACTTCACCGGCGAAGAGTCCTGAACCGGCATTCAGAAACAAAAAACGGAAAGCGGCACCACCGGGGAGGTGATGCCGCTTTCCATATAGTTGATTTTGTAACATCCCAGACCGCTTGCGCGGCCCGGGGGATTACCTTATGAGAAATAATGCGCACCCAGCTTTGTAGTGCCACTGTGGGTGTTGAAGTACAGCGCGCCCGGAACAGGCTGTGCCCCGTTCAGTGCATCCTGCGCTGCCTGGTAGCAGGTGGAATTGACACCGGAAGCAAGCGCGCTCTGCAGCGTCCCGGACGAATACGGGGTGAACTGTCCCGGCTGCTCAAGCACTTCCGCGATCGTGTTCGGGAAGCTGGAGCTTGCGACACGGTTCATGACAACCTCGCCGACCGCAACCATGCCGTCATACGGCTGGTTCCCGGCCTCGCACCAGATGATCGCCGCCAGCAGATCCAGATCACTGTAGTCTGCGTAGGAACCTGTCTTTCCGGAAGAAGATCCCGTACTCTGGGAAGCCTCTGTCTGAGGCGCTTCTGTCTGGGGTGCCTCCGTCTGAGGCGTCTCTGTCTGAGGTGCTTCCGTCTGAGCCGGCGCGGAGGTCTCCTGCTGAACTGGCTGTGCATCTTCCTGCCCCTGTGATGCGGAAGAAGTGCCATTCGCTGCCGCTACATATGCGTTATACGCCTGAACAGCCGCTGCCGCCTTGTCCTTGGCATCCTGCTCACTCGTGCAGTTCATCGCTGCGTTCTGTGCGGCGATGTAGGCATCATAGAGTGCCTGCACGTTCGGATCACTGCTGACCGTCTGGCTGGTATAGGTTTCCTGTGAAGCGGACGCCGCATCGCTGCCGGATGCACCCACAGCGGCAGAGTCCGTCTCTGTCGACGCGGACGCCGTGTCAGATGCCCCCGAGTCGTAGGAAGCAGACGCATCGGAGTACCCGTCACCTGCATCCGATGCCACGGAGCTGTCCGAATATCCCGCATCCGATGCAGAAGACGCATCCGCGCCGGTTTCGTCTGCAGCACTGCTGTTGTCCGAAGAAGAGTCTGATGTCGTGGCAGCCGCATCCGTTCCATCTGCAGGAGCCACAGCTGTTCCGCCAAGATTCTCCGTATAGGTCGAGGCAATATCCTCACCGTCTGCCGGGACAGCGGTATCAACCAGAAGCATTCTGGACGCATCGTCCTCTGACACGTATCCGGCACTGTCCGCCCCCTGCTGCACCAGCAGCCAGTGGCCTTCGTCGGAGACCAGCGGGAACGCGGTTCCATCCGAAACGGTCCTGGAAATGGAGCCTGCACTCTTGTCCGTGAAGACATTCACATCGTTCCAGTTCGCCACAACGCCTTCCTTGCCGTAGTAGTCCGCAAGGCCCTTCGCTGCTTCTCCGTAGACCAGGTAATCATTCATCACATACCCGGTCACGGCACCGGACTGGATCTGTGTCCAGGCATCACCCTTATCCAGGACATTGACCGCGGCGCCTCTGTACAGATACCCCACAACATCCGAATCGGTCGACGCGGAGGAACGGATGATTGCACCGGATGTGACCGTGTCATCGTTCGTCATCGCAATGCTGTTCCAATCCTGCTGTGACCAGTTCGCCACATCCAGGCTGAATGCCTTGTCCGCTGCGAATGCGCTCACGCCGCACACTGCACTGAGCGCCATCCCCATCGAAAGAACTGCTGCAATCTTTCCGGCGTTCCTCATATCCGTCAACCTCCAAAATCTTGAATATATCTTTGAATCTTATTTCTTTTCCGTTTCAAATGTTACGAAATTATTAAAATCTGTGCCTATAATATTACAGGCTTCTCACATTGTCAAGTATCCATCTGTGATCCGCACGTTTTCCATATCATATCCGGCGACTATACCGGTTTCTGGCGGCCGCTTTACTGACTGATTCCTGGTTCCGCCTTTCCTTTTTCCTCTGCTGCATTTTAGAATGCGTATGGCGCAGCGGTTCAATATTCCGTATACTGATACATATTAACCGACCTGTTTACATATCAAGGAGGAATCATCATGTATTGTTCAAACTGCGGAAAACCGATCCCGGATGGGAGCCGCGCCTGCCCATACTGCGGAGCGCCTTCCGGCAGCTTTGCCCCTTTTACGGCATATCAGCCGAACATCACGGAGGATAACATTCCTGACGAATGGAAACCCATCTCCATGTGGGGCTATTTCGGTTACGAGATTCTCTTCAGCATCCCGCTGATCGGGCTGATTCTGCTGATCGTTTTTTCCGTCGGCGGAACGAAGAACCGCAATCTCCGGAACTTTGCACGGTCCTATTTCTGCTTTCTGATCGTCGCCATCATCGTGATCGCAATCATTCTTGCAGTCACCAGCACCAGCACTTTCTTCACAGATATTCTCCGTGCCTGATCTCCTGCGGCAACATTCTCTCAGGGCATCGCTGAACAAAAAAGGACAGCTGGCTATATTCAAAAGCCAGTTGTCCTCTTTTATGTCGTCTCTTTCTATGTACAGCAGTTCTCAGTGCCACACAGCCCAGATAAACAGATACCCTGCCAGCACCGCCGTCAACGTGAGCGGGACTCCAATCCTGGCAAAATCGCCAAATGATACACGCTCTCCGTTTTTCTCCAGAATCCCGATAACGGTGATATTGGCGGAGGCACCGACCGGCGTCAGGTTCCCGCCAAGTGTGGCCCCGGTCAGCAGACCGAAGTAAAGCAGGCAGGGCTCGATCCCGAGCATCGTCGAGACACCCTGCATCACAGGAAGCATCGTCGCAACATAAGGGATATTGTCGATAAATGCAGAAATCGCAACACTTCCAAAGACGACGACCGTATACAGCAGAAACAGGCTGCTTCCGCCGATCCTGCTGATCGCCGCCGCAACGTCGTCGATGATCCCCACCGCCTTGATCCCTCCGATGACGGTGAAGAGGCCGATGAGCAGATAGATCGTGCTGAAGTCAATCCCCTTCAGTGCCCTGACAAGCCCCTTCGTCTTTCTCGTCCGAATCAGATCATAAAGGACGGCGACTCCCGCCATGCAGCAGCAGATCAGGCCGTTGGTAATGTCTGGTTTGCCCGGAATAAAGGATGCCGTAATCAATGCCGCGACAACGCCAAGCAGCATGAAGGAAGGGACGAAGTCTGACACCTTTGTCATTTCATCAGCGTGAACCGGCTCCTTCTGTTTCCGAAAGAGCAGCATCAGGACCGGGATGGTCGCGAGTGCGCCGAGCTCCACCGCCCAGAAAATTCCCGGACGTCCCTTCATAAAGAAGAAACTGGTGAAGTCCATGCGGGCGTAGGCGCCGAGCATGATGGAGGTCGTATCCCCGACCAGTGTTGCCGCGCCCTGGAGGTTCGAAGAGACTGCAATACTGATCAGCATTCCGACCGGGCTGATCTTCAGCTTCCTGCAGACCGCAAGCCCGACTGGGGCGACCATCAGAACCGTCGCGACATTGTCGATAAAGGCAGAGATGACGCCCGCAAACAGAGACATATAGATTGTCACCCACATGACATTGTCAGCCTTGTCCAGCAGAATGTCCGCGATGCGGTTGGGCATCTTTGATTCAATGAAGAAATCGACAACCACCATCGTTCCGGCAATCATCAGAATGACATTCCAGTCAATTTCATTGAATACGCTCCGCACCGGCAGAATCCCCGTGATCAGAAAGATGGCTCCCGTGATGAGGGCCGCCAGCGTTCTCCATTTCGGCCGTACAATCATGACGGCATACATTGCGACAAACAGGATAATGGCTGCGGTTTTCAATTCGAATTCTCCTTTTGTATATGTGCCCTGCACCCGGATTTCAGTCTTCAGAACGCCGGACGCCATCAATTGTTCACAGGTTCAGCACAGTCTGTACACATTCTGCCTCTATAGTATAGCCATCAGATGAACAAAAAGCATTTGATAACACTTTTCATACTCATGCCGGTCGGCGAGAGCCGGCCGGCACTCCCTCCCAGAATACAACTTCCGCCCGGGCAGTGATCCATCCGATCGCTGCCCGGGCGTTTTTTTAGAAGTTTCCGGGACATCCTTAGTTCTGCAGGCTGCCGCATACCGCCCGAACCGCCTCATCTGCTCGTCTGAGTGGGACTGGAACTGCATACCACCCGAGTCTCACGCTGGGATCGCCCGGAATCTGCATGGCGCCCGAGCATCGCCCCGGAATGATCAGGGCTTCACCCCGGGATGTGCAGCAGTGCCCGCGAGATACTGAGGAATATCAGCAGCGAACAGGAGTCCACGATGGTCGTGATCAGTGGGGAGGCCATCATGGCCGGATCAAGGTGGAGTTTTGTTGCGATCAGCGGCAGGACACCGCCAATGACCTTCGCCATGACGACCGTGCAGAGCATCGCAATTGCAACGGTCAGCCCGATCAGCTCATGTCCCGGATACTGAATCAGAATACGGATATAATTCAGGGCACCCAGAATCAGTCCGCAGATCAATGCAACCCGCAGCTCCTTCCAGATGACCTTCAGTGCATCCTTCACGCTGATTTCATGCAGCGCCAGTGACCGGATAACCAGCGTGCTGGACTGCGCGCCTGCATTTCCGCCCGTGTCGGTCAGCATCGGAATAAATGTAATCAGGATCGGGATTGCTGTCAGCGTGTCCTCGAATTTTCCAAGGATTCCGCCCGAGACCATATCCGCCATCATCAGCACGATCAGCCAGATGATCCGGTGTCCGACCATCCGGATAACCGGCGTCTTCAGGTATGGCGCATCCTCCGGCGTGGTTCCTGCCATCTTCTGGAAGTCTTCCGTAGCCTCCTCGGTCAGGACATCGATGGCATCATCGACCGTGATGATTCCAACCAGCCGGTTCTCTGCATCCAGAACAGGAAGCGTTGTGAAATCATAGCGGTCAAACAGCTTCGCCGCGTTCTCCCGGTCCTCCGTCGTGTGAACCGAGATGACATCCCTTGTCATGATGTCGATGATCTCTGCGTTCCGCTTGCACAGAAGCATCTCACGGACTGTGACAACGCCGAGCAGCTTCTGGGCGGTGTCCGTCACATAGCAGGTGTAGAGATCCTCACTATCCTCACCGTTTGCACGGATCCAGCGGATGGCTTCCATGACCGTCATGTTCGGGCGCAGCCGGATATACTCCGTCGTCATAACCGCCCCGGCGCTGTCCTCCGGATATTTCAGCAGAGCGTTGATATCCTTGCGGTCTTCCGGTCTGACCTTGCTCAGCACCCGGCGTACGACATTCGCTGGCATCTCCTCCAGCATGTCAACGGCGTCATCCGTATACATCTCCGCCAGGACATCCTTGACCTCCTGATCGGTAAAATTATCCAGGAACTTCTGCTGCTCCTCCGGCTCCATCTCACTGAAGGTATCGGCTGCCTCATCCTTGGGCAGAATCCGGAACAGAACGATCCGCTTCTCGTCCGGAAATGCCGACAGAATCTCCGCGATATCGACCGGCTCCATATGAGTGAAGATTTCCTTCAGCCCTGCAATGTCACGTTTTGCAAGGAGAGCCGTTATCCTCTCTACTCTTTCTTCAATTGTCATATTCTGTCTTTCTCCTTCAATTTTTTGTTGAATCAGATACCATATTGCTTCTGAAGAAGAAGACTGATGTTGTCAGATGTAACTGCTCTTCCGGGAATGAAGTATGAATATGTACAGAAATGAAAATCCGTCCCCTCCGGGGTCAGACGTCCGTACACAGAAAGGCTGTGCGCCTTGTTACGTCTGTCCGGCTCATCTTCATGCAGACAGAAGAACAGAACCATATTCGAACACCGTCTCCGTCCATAAACGCGCACTCCTTTCCTCGATTGATCTGACTGTTGTTTTGAAAACCGGCACTGTGACCGGACGAATACAGTATACCCTTTCATCATTCCGGGTCAAGCCCATTTATGTCAACCAGCATACGGTCAACCAGCATACGGACATGGCTGCCTGTCTCTGTGCATGGCGGCTGCCCCCAGATCTCTGGTTGCCGGCTCTGCCCAAAAAGACCCCTCAGGGTCTGCCCGTGACTCACAGACAGCCCCGAAGGGTCCTGATATTCTTCCGCCAGAAACTTACTGCACCTGCCAGATGTCTCTGTTGTACTCCTCAATCGTGCGGTCGGAGGAGAAATAGCCTGCCTTTGAGATGTTGATCAGGCACTTCTTCTCCCATGCCTTTCTGTCCGCGTAATCTCTGTACGCCTGCTCCCTGATCTTCGAATAAGCCTCGAAATCCGGGAAGGTCATGAACCAGTCCTTATTCAGAAGCTCGTTCTTCAGACGATTCAGGCGCTCAGCATTGCCAATCTCCATCATCCTGCTTCCGGTCAGATAGTCAACTGCCTCGCGCAGCACTGCATCCCTGTTATACCAGTCGCGGGAGACATAATCTGCCTTCTCGTAGTGGCTGATGACCTCCGGGCTTCTCATTCCGAAGATGTAGATGTTATCATCCCCGACAAGGTTGTGGATCTCGACGTTTGCGCCATCCTCTGTTCCGATCGTGACCGCTCCGTTGAGCATGTATTTCATGTTTCCGGTTCCGGATGCCTCCTTGGACGCAAGGGAAATCTGTTCGGACAGATCGCAGGCCGGAATCAGCTTCTCCGCAACCGTGATGTTGTAGTTGTCGACCATCACGACACGGAAGACCTTCGAAACCTCCGGGTCATGTTCAATGATATCCTGCAGGCAGAGGATCGCGTGGATAATATCCTGTGCAATGATATATGCTGGTGCTGCTTTTGCAGCAAACAGGACCGTCACCTTCGGATCATCCAGCGCCTGGCCCGCCTCAGCCTTGCGTCTGAGGTCCAGATAGTGGTGGATGCACCACAGAAGGTTCATCTGCTGCCTCTTGTACTCGTGCAGACGCTTTGCCTGGATATCGAATATGGAGTCCGGATCGATCTCGATATTCCGGGTGTCCTTCAGATACTTCGCAAGACGCGCCTTGTTGCGGCTCTTGATGGCCATCAGATCGCTGAGAACCTGCTCGTCATCTGCGTACTTTCCAAACGCCTCCAGCTTCTCCGAGTGGCGGATGAAGTCACTCCCAATCTTTCCGGCAATGTAGCTTCCAAGCTCAGGATTGCAGGAGAGCAGCCATCTGCGGAAGGTAATCCCGTTCGTCTTGTTGTTAAACTTCTCCGGATAGATGTTGTAGAAATTTCTCAGCTCCGTCTGCTCGAGGATCTCCGTGTGAAGCTTCGCAACACCGTTGACCGACTTTCCATAGTGGATATCAATATGCGCCATGTGTACCGTGTCATTTTTATCAATGATCACGACCGACGGATCGTCATACTTTCTTCTGACACGATCATCCAGTGCCTCAATGATCGGTACCAGCTGCGGAACAATCTCCTTCAGGTAGGAAATGGGCCACTTTTCAAGCGCTTCCGCCAGGATCGTGTGATTCGTGTACGCCGCACACTTCGAGACAATGGCAATAGCCTCATCCTCGCCGATGCCTCTCTCCTCCAACAGCCGGATCATCTCCGGAATGATCATGGTCGGATGCGTATCATTGATCTGGAAGACTGCGTAATCCGCCAGATCATGCAGGTTGCTGCCTCTTGCGACGCACTCGTCCAGGATCAGCTGCGCACCGTTGCTGACCATGAAGTACTGCTGATAGATGCGAAGCTTGCGTCCATCATCGTCGGAATCGTCCGGATACAGGAACAAGGTCAGGTTCTTTGCGATATCTCTCTTGTCAAAATCAATTCCATCGTGGACGATGCTTTCGTCAACCGTGTCCAGGTCGAACAGATGCAGCGGAATGGTCTCGCTCTCGTATCCTGTCACATACAGATCATAGAGCGTGGAATGGTAGGTCTTCCCGGCCATGGTCACATCGTAGCCTTTGGAGGTCTTCACTTCCCATCCGGACTTCTTCAGCCACGGATTCGGCTCTGCTTTCTGCTGATGATCCACGAATTCCTGACGGAACAGTCCCAGATGATAGTTCAGCCCAACGCCGCAGCCGTTCAGGTTCAGCGTTGCGATGGAATCCAGGAAGCAGGAAGCCAGACGGCCAAGTCCACCATTTCCGAGCGAGGGCTCCTCCTCGATCTCCTCGATTGCCGTGATATCCTTGCCGTTCTTCTCCAGAAGCTCCCTCGTCTCATCGAACAGCCCCAGATTGATCAGGTTGTTCGAGAGCAGCTTACCAATTAAGAATTCCGCAGACAGATAGTAGATTTTCTTCTTCTTTTTGCTCTCGAAAGGGAGCTTTTTCTCTGCCTCCGCCTGTGTGATTGCCAGAAGTCCCTTGTACAGCTCCTCGTTCGAGGCATCTCTGACGCTCTTGCCCATCTCCTCCATCAGCCTGCTTTCCAGTTCACTCATGTTCGTTTACCCCTTTCTGGTTGCACCTTTATCGCAACGATTCATCCGGCTTTCTGCCGGCGTATCTCCCTCATTTCTTGTTCGCACCAATACCATACCCCATTCCGAAAGCCAGGGCTTGTCGATACCGCTTGAAAAGTAGTACAATCCTATTAATTCATCCTGTCTGAACCTCCCGCACACGGGCTGCGCCGAGTGGCATTCAGTCACACTCCTTCTCCCCGCATGGGGCACTCCCGCACCAGGGCTGCACGGAAGGCGCCTTTCAGGGAAAGGGCCAGCAGGGACTGACACAATTATCTTGTTTATTGAATACGGTATACCTCCGCCAGAAGGTACCGTAACAATGGGGACTGTTCAATATGGATATGGACCAGTATCAGGGATATCACGAGACAAAGGTGCACACAAGCGAGGACTTTCCGTACAATACCTTCCCCTGTACAATTCCGCTGGATTTCACCTCCGTCCCGCTGCACTGGCATAACACGGCGGAGATCATCGTTGTTAAGAAGGGCTCCGGTATCATCGGACTCGACATGACCGACCTGGTCTGCAGGGAAGGCGATTTTGTGCTGGTGCTGCCGGGACACCTTCACTCCATCCGCCCGCTGAAGAATGAAAACGGCTTCGTCCGCATGGAGTACGAGAACATCATCTTCTCGACCTCGCTTCTGCTGGCAAGGCAGCCGGAAATGACCAGCTCGCTGATCGAAACCTTTCTGCAGGGGGATTATCTGCCGGAGGTGCTTCATTTTACCAGAAAGGAGCGCTGGCATGACAATGCCCGGCTGATCATCGAGGAGACCGATCTCCTCTGCAGCCAGAAACCGGAAGGGTACCAGATCGCTGTGCGCGGCAACCTGCTGCGTCTGTTCTATCTCATCGTCTCGCGGACCGTCCGGACACCCGGGAAGCTGCGTCCCGGACGCCTGGAGAAGGTAAAACGGATC
The DNA here is from genome assembly GCA_902761585.1 of uncultured Lachnospiraceae bacterium. GTDB lineage: Bacteria > Bacillota > Clostridia > Lachnospirales > Lachnospiraceae > Porcincola. The sequence goes on along the minus strand of CACWKX010000015.1, from coordinate 25,251 downwards.
GTCAAGTACGTGGAAGACCATTTCGCAGAACCGATCAGCATCCATGACATGGCAAAGCTGTCCGGGTACAGCGAATCTCATTTCATGAAGTTTTTCCGGGACACGATGGGCATGAGCTTTATCTCCTGGCTGGAGCGCTACCGTCTTTCGATGGCTGCCCGCATGCTGACGCTCACCGACGATCCCATCCTGCTCGTCAGCGCTAACGCCGGCTATCCGAACCTCTCTTACTTCAACCGCTCCTTCAAGGCCCGATACGGTATGACTCCCAGCAGCTACCGGCGGCAGTCTGCCGCATCGCACTGAATGCCATGCGTGGGCAGCATTGCATGGTCTTCGCTGCACGGACCTTACCGCAGGGACCGCACCGCGCTGACTGCACCATGCGCACCGTGCCGCCGCATCAAAAAACCGGGCGCGCATCCGCTCCCGGTTTATCCTGTCTTCAGGTCATCAGCTGGCTGTATACCTCCCTCCGGCTGATCCCTCTGTCACGGGCGACGGCCTTCATCGCCTCTTTTCTGTCCATGCCCTGGCTGACATACTTCTGAAAATGCTCTTCCACCGTCATGCTCTGGGTGACGGCATCCTGTTTCTCACGCTTCAGCTCACTTCTGCTTCTTCCCTCGATCACCAGAACATACTCGCCTCTCGGCTCTTTTTCTCCGTACGCCCTGAGCGCGTCCCCGATCGTCGTCTCCGCGATCGTCTCATGCTTCTTGGTCAGCTCTCTTGCCAGCGTGATATTCCGGTCTCCCAGCGCGCCGAGCAGCTCCTCGAGTGTCCGGACAAGCCGGTGCGGCGCCTCGTACAGCACGATGGTTCTCGTCTCCGTCTTCAGCTCCTCCAGGATCTCCGCCCGTTCTTTTTTGTCCATCGGCAGAAAGGCCTCAAAGCAGAACCGCCTTGTCGGTTTGCCGGAGCAGACAAGCGCATTCACCGCCGCGCAGGCACCCGGAACAGGAGAAACAGTAATCCCATTCTGAAGTGCCATGCGGACCAGATCTTCCCCGGGGTCGGAAATGCCCGGCGTCCCTGCGTCCGTCACGACAGCCACACTCTCCCCCTGGAGCAGACGGTCGATCAGGACATGTGCCTTGCTCAGCTTGTTGTATTCATGGTAGCTCGTCATCGGGGTATGGATGTCAAAATGATTCAGCAGCTTAACACTTCCCCGTGTATCCTCCGCTGCAATCAGATCAACCTCTCTGAGCGTTTGAACCGCACGCGGCGTCATATCTTCCAGGTTTCCGATCGGCGTCGCGACCAGATACAGTATTCCCGCCATCTTTCCCTCGCTTTAACGTACACTGTTGTCCGGCAGGCTGTTCCTGCTCACCCTGTCATCACAGGCTTTCGTGCCGTCATCCGTACAGCGTCCGCACCTCCTCTGTGTAGACGCCCGGCCGCTCGTAGATGACCAGCGGCTTTTCCACTGTCAGCCTCGGCCTGCCGCCCCTGACAGCCTCGACCAGCACCATATTGGGCTCCCGCCCCTGCATTGGATGAACGAGTCTCATCCGCTTCGGCTCCAGGCCATACGCATTCAGATTCCGGAAGATATCTGCAAGCCGGAACGGACGATGCACCATGCACAGCCGTCCCTGCGGCCTCAGCGCATATGCAGCCGCCGCGCAGACATCCTCCAGACTGCACAGGACCTCGTGCCGTGCAGCCGTCAGTGCTTCATTTTCCCCTGTCAGCCCATGCCCGCCGATCATATACGGCGGGTTGACCGTGACCAGATCGAAAGACGCCGGTTTTACCAGTTCCCGGATCCTGCACAGGTCTCCTTCTATAAAATGAACGCGCGCAGACTGCCCGTTCCCGGAGGCACTTCGCGCCGCCATATCGACACATGTCGAGTTGATTTCAATGCCGGAAAAGATCGGATCTGGAACATCTCTCTCCTCTCTGTGCCGGTCCTGCCATCTTGCATCCATCAGAATCGGGATGATTCCGTTGCCGCTGCACAGATCAAGAACCCGGCTGCCAGGACGAAGAGCCTGTTCTGCAAAAGCTGCAAGAAGCACGGCATCCATTCCGAAACAGAACAGAGACGGGTTCTGGATCAGCCTTGCCCCGTCCCGCTGCAGGTCATCCAGACGTTCTCCCGGATGCAGGTCAAATCCAGCCGCGCCGGCTTCTTCAGACAGCCGCAACCCGTGCAGCTGTCTTTCCCTGAGAATCTGCGCCTGAGACTTTTGCGCCTCTGGCTGCCGCCGGACATTTTGTCCCGTTTCCACTATCTTCTCCCATAGATCGCCATCTCATTTGATCTCTTCTGCGTTGCCTCGCCATCTGCTGCCATCAGGTTTTCTCCGCCCGGCACTGGCCGGACTTCCATTGTGTCCGCTCTTTCCCGGACTGCCCCGGCGCCTGCATCCGGTGTTCCGCCCGGGCTGACAGGTTTCTCCACACTGTGGTCTGATTCTGGCTGGCGTTCTCTCCGGAACCGGTTCTGGCTGTCTCCTTTATATTTATATCCGCGCCTTTGCCTGTTCTGGGCTTCCTCGCCACGTTCCGGACGCCTTGGTCTGTCCTGGACATCCTCGCCCCGCTCCGGACGCCTCGGTCTACCCTGGGCATCCCCGCCACGTTCCGGACGACTCGGCCTGCCCTGGACGCCCGCGCCACGTTCCGGGCGACTCGATCTGCCCTGACCATTCTCTCCTCGCTCCGGGCGCCTCGGTCTGCCCTGGACATCCTCGCCTCGCTCCGGTCGCCGCATTCTGCCCTGGACATCCTCGCCCCGCTCCGGGCGCCTCGGTCTGCTCTGGACACCCTCACCACGCTCCGGGCGACGCATTCTGCCCTCATTCTCGCCACGCTCCGGGCGTCTCTGCCTGTTCTGAACTTCCTCGCTGCGATCTCCGCGGCCCGGCTGATTCGAAGCATCCTGCTTCCGATCTTCGCGGTCCGGACGATTTGAAAGCTCCCTCCGGCCAGATTTTCTGTACCCCTTCTCCGGCCGCTGCATACGATCCGTCCGTACAGCCGTTTCCATCTGCGCGTCCGCCTCCGATTTCTCCGTCCGCTCTTGCTGCTGCATACCGGCTTCGGAATCAGGCGCCGGCGTCAAGGTGACAGCTCCTGTCAGGCTCTCTGTCTCCCGCTGCGCATCCTCCGGTTTTCTCCGCCCGTCGTCCGCACGGCTCTCATTTCTAACTCTGACACTGTCTGCAGGGCTCTCTCCCCTGCCCTGTGCGCTGTCCGATCTGCTGTCCGGCTTTCTCTGCCCGCTCTCCAGGCTTCCCTGCTGTCCCTCTTCTCTCCGCTTTCTCGGCGTAAAGGTCAGTTCGTCCACGCTGAAGTTCTCGATTTCCTTGCTGTCGTCTTCCTCAAACAGAACACGGACCCGCTGCCGGAGGACATTCAGCTCGATCACCTTGCCTGTGCGTCCGTCGGCAGTCGTCGCCGCCGCACCCAGTTTTGGCATCCGGGTATTCAGGAACTCGTACGTCTCCTCCTCGTTTTTAAGGCAGCACATCAGTCTTCCGCAGATCCCGGAGATCTTTCCCGGGTTCAGAGACAGATTCTGCTCTTTCGCCATCTTGATCGAAACCGGCGCAAAGTCATTGAGATAGGTTGCACAGCACAGCTCGCGTCCGCAGCTCCCGATGCCGCCAAGCATCCGGGTCTCGTCGCGGACACCGATCTGCCTGAGTTCGATCCTGGTGTGAAACACCGACGCAAGATCCTTGACCAGATCCCGGAAGTCAATCCGTCCGTCCGCCGTGAAGTAGAAGAGAATCCGGTTCTCGTCAAATGCGTATTCCGCATCGACGAGCTTCATCTCCAGATTGTGTTTATGAATCTTCTCCCGGCAGATTTTCAGCGCTTCCTTCTCTTTTGCGGACAGCTCCGCCCGCTTCTCCTCGTCCTCTTTCGTCGCCACGCGGATCACAGACCGGAGCGGCTGCGCCACCATATCATCCGCAACCGTCCGTGCGCGCATCGAGACGACGCCGAACTCCGGTCCGCGCGCCGTCTCGACAATCACGTGATCTCCGATGTGGAGTTCAAACTCCTTCACATCAAAATAGTATACTTTCCCGGCGCTGCGGAACCGCACGCCTATGATCTTGACCATATATCAATTCTCCTTCATCGTCAGGAGCAGCAGCTCCATCGTCAGATCGAAGCTGACATTCGCCTTCAGCCGGATCTTCGCCGTCCGAATGGCATCCAGAATCCTCTGGATCCCGTCGTAGGAGCTCTTCTGCGCCGCTTCCCTGATCTGCACAATCTGTTCACGGAAAATGATGCCGTCGGCATCCCTCGTTGCCTTGAAGAGCAGCACATCCCTGTACCAGATTGAGAAAAGATCCAGGATGTCGTTGACCACATCCTTTCCTCTGTCCATGTCGCGGATCAGAACGACGATATCCGATACGTCCCACTCCTTCACATGCGTCAGAATCTGGATCGCGCGCTCCAGCAGGCTGTAGAAATTCTCCGAGGTTGCCAGCGCAACGGCTCTTCCGATATTCCCCTGGGCAAATGCCACACAGATATCCGCCTTGTAGGGCTCGACTCCATGTCTGTCCATCAGATACGACCGCACCTTCGCCGCATCGACAGGGCGCAGCGGCAGCACCACACACCTGGAAAGGATCGTCTCCAGCATGGCATCGCGGCCCGTCGAGAGCAGGATGATCACCGCATACTCCGGAGGCTCCTCCAGCGTTTTGAGCAGCGCATTCTGCGCTTCCCTCGTCATCTTCTGCGCGTCCGGAAGAATATAAATCTTGTACCGAGACGCGTAGGGCTTGATCTGAACATCGCTTACAAGCGCCCTGATATCATCGACTGATATCGATGTTTCCTTCTGGTACCGCCAGACCATGATGTCCGGCTGATTGTTGGTCTCCGCCTGCCGGCAGCTCTTGCACGTTCCGCAGGCATCGATGGACTGAAGCGGGAGCGTCCCTGAAGTCTTCTCCCCCGGGCTTTCCTGTTCCTGCTCCAGCACCCTCTCAAGGGTCTCACACTGCAGTGTCTGGGCAAATGCCTGCGCGATGGTTTTCTTTCCCATCCCTTTATCCCCGACAAGCAGATATGCCTGGCTCACCCGCCCGGAGGCAATCGCATTCTTCAGATGTTCAATTGTACGCTCATGCCCTGTAACATCCCGGAATCCTGACATAACGCCTCCTCTGGCACCTTTGCCCATGTATCATTATTATATCGGAACTGCCCGGACAATACAATCTGACTGTCAGACGGCGACAGCCTCCCTGCATGCCCCGGCAAACTCCAGCTCACTTGCATCCTCTGCAATGGTCACATAGCAGCCCCCTGCATGGCCCGGCAAAATCAGACTCAGACCAGACGCTGCCCGCTCTCAGTCTCTCATCCCTCCGCCTGATACGACCGGATGTACGCTGCAATCTCCGCGATGCAAATGCTTCGATCCTCATCATTTTGAAAGCGTCTTCCGATCCCTGCCCGCCGCAGATTCTCCTCCGAGAAGTCCGCCTGGTCTGCCAGAAATCGCCTGCACATCTCCTCATACCGGCGGTTTCCGGGCTTGCGCTCCCGCTTCAGAGCACGCTCAAGCCTGAGCCCGTCATCCACCTGGATATACAGCGGAATCACCTGCTTTTCCCCGAAGTAATCGCGAAGCCGGACATAAGACTGCAGCGTCCCGATTCCGATCACGTCCGTGTCCCCCTCTAATATCCCGTCGTCGACCGTAAAGTACGTCCACAGACCGCACACTGTCTCGTATGTCCGCTCCTCGATCACCTTTCCGGCTTTCTCCAGCCGCCGCAGCGTCTCCCTGTCGGTAAAATGATACTCCTGTCCTTCCATTTCCCCGGCACGGATCGGTCTGGTCGTATACGGAACAAGCGGGCGAAGCTGAAGACTTTCATCCTTCAGCAGCTCCTCATAGATCGTGTCCTTGCCGGACGCACTCTTTCCGCACAGATAGAATAAATGTTTCATGAATGTTACGGCCTTTCCGGCTTTTCTCCCTCCTCCTGCTGATCCACACACCAGATCGAGCTCAGGCTGTGGTCGTCCGCTCCTTCCACCGCGTACCCGGCCTCCATCAGATCCCGGACACGCACAGGAAGATCGTCCGGTATCCGCTCTCCCGGTGTAATCAGCGGAATACCCGGCGGGTACAGATACAGATACTCGCCGGACACCCGCCCGGCGGCCTCCGCAAACAGAACCCGTTCCTGCGCGCTGTCCTGCGCCTTTCTGATCGTCATGACCGCCTCCGGGAAGCTGCTGCGTGCATGCTCTGCAGGTCTGTCGGCGCTGCCTGCCATTTCCCTGGACGCTTCCGGGCCTGTGACAGCGGATAGTGCTTCCTGTTCTTCCTGCTCTCCGATACCGACTGGCTTCCTTCTGTTTCCTTCCGGCATTGTTGCCTTGCCTACGGTCGGAGGGCTCCCGGCAGTGCTCCAGCTGCGGTCAATCTGATGCAGTGCTTCGCTCAGCCGCCGAAAGCCTTCCTCATCGTCGCCGATCGAGCTGAGCATCAGCACATAGGAACGGGAGAGCATCTCCGGCTGAAGATGCCAGGTCTGCCGCAGCGCATCGTACAGCTCACCGGCCTCATGCCCAGCCGGCCTTAGCAGGATCTTCGACGGATCATCCGTCACAATACAGCTGATGGACGACAGGTCTGCCACCGCTGTGTAAAACCATCTGAGATTCTCCGCCAGCCTGTCGAACAATTCCTTTCCCTGACTCTCCAGCATCCGGATACACTGATCGATGCTGGCCATGAGTACATAGCTCGGACTGCTCGTCTGGTAGATGTCGAGCATTTCCCGCAGCCGCCTGCGGTAAACCAGCTTTCCCTGTACATGAATCAGCGCTGTCTGTGTCAGCGATGGCAGGGTCTTGTGCACACTGTGGATTACCAGATCCGCCCCCAGCTTCACGGAGGACTCCGGGAAAATCTCATGCATGCCGAAATGGGCCCCGTGTGCTTCATCAACGATCAGGGGAATCCCGTGCCGGTGCGCGATTTCGGCAATCGCCCGCACATCTGAGACGATCCCATCGTATGTTGGTGATGTGATATAAACCGCCTGGATTCGCGGATCCTCCGCAAGCGCCCTCTCAACCTCCGCCGGATCAGCCGGCTGCCCGCAGTCCAGCTCTGTCAGGCCATCTGCCTGTGAACGGCCTGGCTCTGCGCCGTCAGAACTGGTTCTTTTTCCAAAGCCCCCGACCAGGCGGATGTGCGGCGCAGACCCGCCGCATAGTCCGGAAAGATAATGCGCTGTAAGCCCGCCGGCCGCGACCGCGTGATACGCGGCCTTATGGCTCGCCCGCATCATCAGAAGATGGCCTCCCGCCGTCGTGACCGCACCGATTGCACTGAGAATGCCCGCGGTACTTCCATTCACCAGGAAATGCGTCTCCTCCGCCCCATACAACCTTGCGGCTCTCTTCTCCGCCTCCAGCAGAATCCCTTCCGCATGATGGAGGTTGTCGAATCCATCGATCTCTGTGATGTCGAATGAAAACGGATCGTTCAGCTGCCCGAGCCTTCGCTTGTGCCCCGGCATATGAAACGGGTACGCATCCGACCCGCAGTAGCGCACCAATTCGTCATATAGATACGGCATATCTGCCCTCACTCCCGGATTCTTTCCTCCATGCCCGACCGGCCAGCCAGCGTTTCAACCCCGCAGCAGCTGTCCGCTGCAGGTATCTGTAAAGCAGGCCGGTCAGCCAGTATTCCAACTGTGTATCTGCTTTCCGCTGCAGGCATCTGTAAAACAAACCGGTCAGCCAAGTCTGTAGACATCCTTCGCGTTCTTCAGCAGCGCCGCTGCACACGCCTCCTCATCCATTTCCCGAAGCGCTGCGATCTTTGCGATGACATACCGGATATTCCGGGAGTCATTCCGGGTGCCGCGCACCGGCTCCGGCGCCATGTACGGGCAGTCTGTCTCTGTCACAAGACTCTCAAGAGGAAGCGTCTGCACAACCTCCTTCAGCACTCTTGCATTCTTGAAGGTCACGACACCGCCGACGCCGATGTGGTACCCCAGCTTCACATACGCCCGGGCCATCTCGACGCTGCCGGAGTAGCAGTGGATAATCCCGCCGCTTAGGGTTCTTCCGGCTCTTGTATGATGCTTCACAATCACATCAAAGGTATCCTGCGCCGCCTCCCGGCTGTGCACATTGATCGGCAGATTCAGCTCCGCCGCCAGGTGAAGCTGTGCAGCAAACCATTTCCGCTGGATCTCCTTCGGCTGTACCATCCAGTGATAATCGAGGCCGATCTCCCCGACGCAGACCACCTTCGGCTGTTCGAGCAGGCCATGCAGGCGTGCCATCACGGACAACGCCTGGCTGCTGCCCTCATCCCCGAAGATGCCGACCTCATCCGGATGGATACCACAGCCTGCGTACACTTCCTCATAGCGCCGCGCCAGCTCCGCCGACCTTTCGGCCCCCTCAAGGGAAGCCCCCATATTTACAACAAACTCAACACCCTCGTCATGAAGATCTCTGCCAAGAAGACGCGTTCTGTCTGCGTCAAAGGCCTCATCGTCGTAGTGTGCATGTGTATCACAAAATCTCATGTGTCTGCTCTCCCCGCCATGACTGTATTGTACGCCCCTGTCCACTGTCCCGGAATCACGCTCATCAGCAGCTACGATCTTACCACAATCAGCCGTTCATTTGAGCCAGAACATGAGATATCCAAAATTGCAAAAAACCGTCCGACATGCTAAGGTTACACTATTCGCTGTCATTCTTGTCTGAGGACATTGTCTGGTTCAGAAAGAGACAGCCATACGAAGGAGGCCAGCATATGCTTGAAATTCACAATCTCGAGGAAGGCCTCGGTCTTTTTAAAACACTCGGTTCAGAAGTGCGGCTGAAAATTGTCTGGCTGCTTGCCCGCAATGGGGAAATGAACCTGAATGAAATTGCCGGCGCGCTCGGCCTGACCAACGGTGCCATCACCTCCCATATCCGAAAACTTGAGGAATGCGGCATGATCCGCATTCATGCGGCATCCACCGGGCGCGGGAGTCAGAAACGCTGTGCCCTGGTCCATGATCGGATTCTGCTCAACATGCTGAATACACCGGAGGAAAAACAGACAAAAGTCTACGAAACCGTCATCCGGGTCGGACAGTACACCGATTATGCTGTCAATCCTCCCTGCGGTGTCGTCACCGCGAAAGGGCCGGCAGGCGGGCTGGAGGGTGTCCGGTCCTTTGCTCATCCGGACCGTTTTGAGGGTGAGCTGTTATGGTTTCACGACGGATATGTCGAGTACCGCATCCCGAATCTCCTTCCACCTGACAATCAGATTGTCCAGCTGACCATCAGCGCAGAGCTCTCATCTGCGGAGGAAGGCCCGTCAGAGGAGCATTCGTCGGAGATCACTTTTTATCTGAACGGCAGGCAGATGGGGACCCCGGAATATTTCCAGCCCCAGGACGCCACCAGCGGCATCTTTTCTCCCGCCTGGTGGAAAAACAAAGCGCTGTCGCATGGCAATCCCAAATTGATTGTATTCAATCGTTCTGGTGTCTTTATGGAAGGCCGCAAAGCTTCCTCCTCCGGTCTGGGTGACATGAATCTCGATGAAACAAGCGACCTGAGGCTTCGACTGGAAACCAGGCCCGGAAAGCTCCATCACGGCGGGTGCGCAATCTTTGGCTCCGGATTCGGTAACTATCACCAGGACATCGTCGTCCGTGTCCACTATATGCCATCTGATCAGACCGCTGTCCGGGAGGCTGAATCAAAATACAGCAGTTGATGCCGTCGCCTATTCACTCGCGCTCATACTGGATATGAAATTCGATATCCTGGTTATAATTGCCGAAACCACGCCCAAACAAAGTCAGTCCCCCTACATGCTCCGCACTGTCCGGAACCGAGAACCGGAAGTAGATCGGTGTTCGGCTGCTGATATTCAGATCCTGAATGGCAGCCTGAGAGATCTGGACATCATCCATAAAGGTCCCCTTTTCATTGACTGTCAGTGTTTTTAACAGTCCATACTGATTCCAGTTGGACAGCCACCAGTCCGGTGTAAAACGGCCCGGGACATCTCCATAGTCGCCTGGGCTGGTCCATTGTCCCAACAGCATCCCGTTCAAGGAAAAATAGATGTCCGATGGCCAGTTGGCATTGACCCCCGGAGCCTCAGACGAAAGCTCAACAGATACCCTGAATTCCGTAATCCGGCTGCTGCGCGGAATGATACAGGGCACCATGTACTCCACAAATCCTCTTGTAAACCACAATATATCCGCCTCGAACCGTTTCTGATGTGTAAAATAACGAGGATCATCTACTTCCCCGATGATGGACTTCTCGGTTGAGATCCCGCAGGTCGGGTAGATCTCACAGGAGGAATACTGCCCAACCCGGATATGGGATGCATATTCATTCTGCCGGGCTGTCTCCTGCGAAAAAACCAGAAATATCTTATCGAGATGCGGCTCACACATCTTCATATTCCCATGCGCCATCGCATCCTGATTAATACGGACCAAATCTGCGCTCTCAAGCTTTCTTATATGCGGCGTCAATGCCCCCTGAGACAGCCCAAGCTTGTCGGCGAGCTCATTCATGCTCATCCTCCCCTTTGCCTGCAGCAGATTCAGAATCTGCAGTCGAACCTCTGACCCAAGCGCATTGAACAGCTCGGCCTGTTCCGAAATATGTTTCAAGTATCTCATCGACTCACCTCTGTCCAGATCTTTCTCAGATCGGTCTCTCCTGTCTCTCCTGTTATCGGAACTATATCACAAGTTCTGAAATATATAAATGAGTAATTTAATAGTATCTAAAATCCATGGTGTTTATTAGTCATTTCATACAACTTTTCAACATAATTACTGTAATAATGTGCCGTTTAGTTTGTAAATTTTAGTTTTTGATAAATTACTTTGATTTACTGTTGACATTTATTTCATCAGATTATACGATATACCCATACAAAACCGACGCGTCGCCTGTGATTTCCACACATTGCCAGCCTGACGGTGTTGTGTGAGAGGACGTTTCTGGCAGGATCTGATCAATCCTCGCCGGATGCCTGTTGCGTCAGGCTCACCATGGTTTTCTGATAAGGGAGGTACACTTACATGAAAAGCAAGAAGATACTGGCTGCTGCAGCCGCAGCGCTCATGGCTTTTTCGCCCATCTCAGTCATGGCTGAAAGTACTGAAGCCAGCACAGAGGCAAGCACCGAAGGCGAGGCAACAGCCGTCACGACTGTCGGTCCGGAAAACGGCACCAAGTTCGAGATGTGGTCCTTCGTGGATGTCCACAACGAATTTTACGGAAAGATGGTTGATCTCTGGAACAAACAGAATCCTGACAAGCCGGTTACCATCACCTTCACAACCTATCCATACTCCGATATGCACAACAAGCTGATGATGTCCCTTCAGGCAGGTGAGGGTGCGCCGGACATGTGTGATGTCGAGATCGGCCAGTTCCCGAACTATACGGGAGAAAACTGCCCGCTCTATCCGCTGACAGACGCACTTGCTCCTTATGAAGACAAGATGGTCAAATCCAGACTGGATGTCTACAGCCAGGCGGACGGTACCCGGATTGGTGTTCCGACACATGTCGGCGCGAGCGTCATGTACTGGAATGCTGAGATTTTCGAAAAGTACGGTCTCGATTACAAGTCCGTCAAGACCTGGGATGATTACACAAAGCTCGGCGAACAGCTGAAGGAAGCTTCAAACGGAGAAGTTTATCTTACCTCCGTTGATACAGGCGGAACAGACTGGATGTGGGTTGCAATGGCTGAGTATGGAGAAGACTGGACCGGCGGTCCGGACGGAGAAGTCAACGTCGAACTCGACTCTGTCAAGAAGATGCTGACGATGCAGCAGCAGTGGCTCAAGGATGGCATCGCGATGGTTTCCACAGACGGTCATGTCGATCTGGAAGCCGGCTACAAGAATATCTCTGAAGGAAAGATCGCATCCTTCCCGAAGGCAATGTGGTTTATGAGCCGCTTCGTCAACTATATGCCGGAGATGAAGGGCAAGTACGACATCACAACGATTCCGGTCTTCGAGGACGGTCAGAAGTGCTCTGTCGGTATCGGCGGAACCGGCACCGTCGTGACAAACCAGTGCAAGAACCCCGAACTGGCAGCAGAATGGCTGACCTGGGCAAAGTGCTCGAAGGAAGGCGAAGAACACATCTGGAACGATCTTGGCTTCGATGTCTGCAACAAGTCCCTCTGGTCTGACAAAGCCTTCGCTTACGACAAGAGCAATGTGTACAATACCTTCTTCCGCGTCATGCCATACGAGGTTCTGAACGACCTTGCTGACAAGGATGCAATCGGGACCGTCTACACAACATCGGTTTCTCCGACTCTGAATGACTACATCAACACCACCACCCTCAATGAAGTTCTCGAGGAAGGCAAGGATGTGGATGAGGCACTGGCAGAAGCGCAGGATTACATCGAGATGGAAGTTGGCTGAACATCCAGTTAAACCCGGCAGTCATTTCCAACGCCAGGGACACTGCATAGCCAAATCTTGAACATAGACTGCCACGCAGTTGAACACCGTGACGCCGGTCCGGGCATGAAAGCCCGCCCGGCGTCCGGCTGAATCATCTGAGCGGCAGTTTTTCTTTCATCCACCATCTGAGGACGTATCGTCTGCTGCGCCGTCCGCACAAGAAAGGGGAATCTCATCGTGTATAAGATTAAAAAAGCTCTCAATTCACAAAAGGTGGCACCCTTTGTCTTTGTGCTGCCTTTTATTCTGAGTCTCCTGATCTTCTGGGCTTATCCGCTGATCAGCGGCATCGTCATGAGCTTTCAGAACATCGATTTCGGCGTCAAGGTATGGGTCGGGCCGGCTCATTATCTGAAGCTGGCGCATGACAAATTCTTCCGCATCGCCGTCTGGAACAGCATTGAATATATGGCTCTGACGCTGCTCCTCATGATTCCGATCCCGCTCCTTCTGGCCGTCCTGATGGAAAGTCGTCTGACAAAAGCCAAGGGCGTGTGGAAGGTCATCATGTATATCCCTGCGCTGACCTCCGTTGTCATCTCCGGTATGCTTTTCCGTATGATGTTCTCGGAAGCGGATGGAAGCCAGATGAACCGGTTGCTTGAATGGTTCGGAAAGGCTCCGATTGCATGGCTCAAATCCAAGCCGACTGCATGGATCGCCCTGCTTCTGCTCTGCATGTGGCGGTGGACAGGCGTCAACATACTCTACTTCCTCTCCGGACTGAAATCGATTGATGACGTCCTCTATGAAGCCGCTGATATTGACGGAGCCTCAGCACGCCAGAAGTTCTGGTACATTACGCTTCCGCTCATCAAGCCAACCACAATCTATGTTGTCACCATATCCGTCTATGCCGGTCTTGCCATGTTCCTCGAAAGCTTCATGCTGTGGAACGGCAATTCTTCTCCCAAGAACATCGGCCTGACAATCGTCGGATATCTCTACAAGAGAGGCATCGAAAAAAATGATATCGGCTATGCCTGCGCTGTCGGCGTTATACTGCTGATCATCGCATTGGCCATCAATACCATCCAGCTGGTGGCGACCGGAACTTTCAAGAAGGAGGAAAGATGATATGACTGCATCAACCGCAAAAGTCAGAACTTCCCATCATACAGCAGGAACCATCATCAGCACCGGTCTCTTCGCGATCATCGGCTTCTTCATCGCTTTCCCGCTTGTGGCGGGCCTTCTTGCCTCCTTTCATCCCGGAAGAGAGCTGGTCCAGAACGGTCTCTCCCTGAACCTGGATTTCAAAACCATGACGCTGAACAACTACAAGTACCTGTTCGGATTCGGCGGCGGGGACAGCAAGGTTGATTCCGCAAAGTATTTCCTGTGGTATAAGAATTCCCTGGTTCTGACGATCACAACCGTCATCCTGACGCTGCTCGTCTGTTATTTCGTCGCCTATGGTCTGACGATGTACAACTTTAAGCTGCGGGGATTCCTGCTTTTTCTCGTCATCGCTACCATGTGCGTCCCCTTCGAGATCCTGATGCTCCCCCTGTACCAGGAGGTGACCGGGATGAAACTGATCAACACGAACGCCGGTGTCATCCTTCCCGGCTTGTGCGCCGCCTCCACCATCTTTTTCTTCCGTCAGTACATGGTGACGCTTCCAAGAGAGCTTCTTGATGCAGCCCGGATTGACGGCTGCAGCGAGTACGGCATCTCTGTCCGCATTATGATGCCGATCACCAAGCCGGCTTTTGCGTCGATGGCAATTCTATGCGCGATGGGCTCCTGGAACAATATGCTCTGGCCGATGCTGGTCTTCCGTGATGCGAAAAAATTTACCCTGCAGATCGGTCTGAACACCCTGCTGACACCCTATGGCAACAACTACGATCTCCTGATTGCCGGCTCCATGTTCGGGATTATCCCAATTCTCGCTGTATATCTTCTCTTCCAGAAGTACCTGATCGAGGGTATGACAGCCGGGGCCCTGAAGGGCTGAGCAGTCTTTAGATTCATGACAAAGGATAAAATCATGACAGAATATTACATCAACGCTTCTCATAAAAAAAACAGAATCAATAAGGAAATCTACGGACATTTTTCTGAGCATCTGGGTCGCTGCATCTACGAGGGAATCTATGTCGGTGAACACTCGGACATTCCCAATGTCAATGGCATTCGGAAGGATGTCGTAGATGCACTCAGAGAGATCAAGGTTCCTGTCCTTCGCTGGCCAGGCGGCTGCTTTGCAGACGAGTATCACTGGATGGACGGAATCGGGCCAAAGAAGCAGCGCAAAAAGATGATCAATACCCACTGGGGCGGTGTGATCGAGGATAACAGCTTCGGCACACATGAATACATGGAACTTGCAAGACAGCTTGGCTGTGAAACCTATATCAACGGAAATGTAGGCAGCGGAACTGTCCGCGAGATGTCAGAATGGATCGAGTACATGACCTTCGGTGGAGTCTCGCCGATGGCAGATCTGCGTGCACAGAACGGTCATCCGGATCCGTGGAAGGTTGATTTCTTCGGCGTTGGAAACGAAAGCTGGGGCTGCGGCGGAAATATGAACCCGGAGTACTATGCCAATGAATATCGTCGATATCAGACTTACGTCCGCCAGTATGCTGTTTCCGATCAAGAGCCCTCTATCAACAATCCAGAATTGATCCGCAAGATTGCCTGCGGCCCGAACACCGATGACATAGAGTGGACTGAAACCGTACTCAAAACCCTCTTTCAGCACAATGTGCCCGCATACCATGGTCTGACGGATGGTCTTTCCCTTCATTACTATACCGTCCCCGGAAGCTGGGAACACAAAGGAAGCGCAACCGATTTTGATGAGAAGACCTACTACACAACGCTCTCCAAAGCATGCTACATGGACAAACTGATCCGCATGCACAGTGGAATCATGGACAAGTATGATCCGGAGAAAAAACTTGGTCTGATTGTCGACGAGTGGGGAACCTGGTACGACGTGGAACCCGGCACAAACCCAGGTTTCCTCTATCAGCAGAACACCATGCGGGACGCCATCGTGGCAGGCATCCATCTCAATCTGTTTAACCAACACAGTGACCGTGTGAAGATGACATGCATTGCACAGATGGTCAATGTCCTGCAGGCTGTCCTTCTGACAGACGGGGACAAACTCGTCCGAACACCTACATACTATGTGTTTGATCTGTTCAAGGCCCATCAGGATGCAGCACTTGTTGCCAGCCATATCGAAACGATTCCGATTGGCAATGAGGGTGACCCGGTTCCGAATCTCTCGGAATCCGCCTCGGTTGATCAGGATGGAAGGCTCCAGATCACAATCACAAACCTGTCCTGTGATACAGCTTATCCGATCCATACGCATCTTGCCGGATTCAAGGCGGGACATGTTGATGCAGAAATTCTGACAGGGGATATTCACGCGAAGAATACCTTCGAGCAGCCGGATGCCGTCAAGAAAGCATGCTTCTCAGATGTCGCTCTGACAGAAGATGGCCTTCTCTTCACGATTCCGGCCTGCAGTGTTCTTCATCTGACGGTGGAGGCTCCCACCGCCTCATGATGCAGGGAAATCCGTTTTCCGGAGATAACGTCCGACTTCCCCTTTTTTTCTGCAGACGATGCACAGCCCCTACCCGGTCAGAAGAAGCCTACCTGGATGAGCTGCGCGCCTATGTGCGCCAGACGGAAGACGATATGAAGGTCAGCGACCGAGTGTACAGGAAGCGCCTGGCCTGTTGCAGCTCCTGCAGCAGCCTGATTACGGGTACGTGCAGGCTGTGCGGCTGTTATGTAGAACTGCGCGCCGCATTATGGTATAAAAGCTGTCCGATGACAGCTCCTGCCTGGAAGGCTGAGAGCGGGCCAGCCTGGCAGAATGGGGAGGAGCCTCTGCACGTTTGACTGCACCGAAAGGGATTGCCGCATCGCGACAGTCCCTTTTCCATTATTTGGGTTCTGATGATCACAGCAGGAGGATAGAGTAGAAGAATATGACGGGAACAATGAAAGTATCTGTAAAAAATATACTGGTTGCACTGAGTGCCGCCTTTTTTGTATTATCCGGCGCATTTCAGACACCCGCAGCCGAACAGCCCATGCCAGCTCTGGATACGGAAGGCACTTGCGCCATACAGCCCTTGCATGTATCTGTCCATGACCCGTCGGTGATCCTCGATCAGGACGGTACCTGTTACCTGTTCGGATCCCACACAGCCATTGCATCAAGCAAAGATCTCATCCAGTGGGAACAGATCTCCTCCGACTATGGAAACGGCAGACAGGTTCCCATTTACGGAGACCTTGACAAGCTCCTGAAAATCCCATTTCGCTGGGCAGGACGCGATGATGGGGACGCTGCAGGCGGATATGCCGTCTGGGCTCCTGATATTTTTTGGAATGAACAATACAGATGGGAAGACGGAACAAAGGGCGCCTATATGCTTTATCTCTGTACGTCCTCGACATGGACAAGATCGGTCATCAGCTTCTGCGTTGCCAAAAAACTGACGGGTCCTTACACCTTCGCCTCACCGATTGTATACTCCGGCTTCACAAAAAACGGAAAGCCAGATGGCAACAGTACCCGCAGTACAAAATGGGACCAGGATATTCTGAACCTTAAGGCGCTCAAAGAGAAGGACGTTATTGATGAGATCAGTGACAACTGGTTTACAAAAGACGGAGGATGGAATTTCAGGTACGCCCCCAATGCCATCGACCCAAACGTTTTCTTTGACAAGGATCACAGGAGAATGTACCTGTCATATGGATCCTGGAGCGGCGGCATATTCCTGCTGGAGCTCGATCCAGAGACAGGCCTTGCCATCTATCCCGGGGTGGATTCTACAGACCGTGAATCCGGCAACTTTGTCGACCGGTACTTTGGCATTCATCTGGCGGGCGGTGGCCATGCATACGGGGAAGGTCCTTATATCAAATATGACCCTGAAAGCGGATTCTATCATCTGTTCATCACGTACGGAGGCCTTGCCTCGGATGGTGGTTACAACATGAGGCTCTTCCGTTCACGCCATGTATCCGGCCCATACCTCGACGCAGCCGGAAGAAACGCAGCTGACAACGCTTATGATCCGGATGATTACGGAATCAAGCTGATTGGAAATTACAAATTCACCGGTCAAGTTGGAGTGCGGTCCGCCGGCCATAATTCACAGCTTATCGACTCAATGGGAAACCGATACCTGATCTACCATCAGCGTTTTGATGTGAAACCACAGCTGGAAGCACATGAAGTGCGTGTACACCAGCAGTTTCTGAATGAAGATGGCTGGCCTGTCACCGCTGTCTACGAATACCGCGGTGAGAAGCCCTCCCTCTACAGCAAATCAGAAGTAGTCGGACATTATGAGATGGTCTGCTCTGGGACGGAAACAAGCAGCGATATGCTTCCCACTCTCCTCCTGACTCTGAACGCAGACGGCAGTGTTGAAGGTTCAAAAACCGGTACATGGACCATGTCCGACTCCGGGAAAGGCTACCACAATCTGACGATGAAGCTTGGGAACACCGTATACAAGGGCTTATTCTTCCGTCAACATACGGAAAATAAGGATCCGAACGCTGTGATGACCTTCTCTGCAATCGGCGATGACAATACGAGCCTGTGGGGAAGCCGAATTGACCCCTCTAACCGTGAATTGACGCTGGAGGCTGCGGCTTCTTTTATTCGAAACACTCTGCCAAAAGTCACATCCGATGATCTCGTTCTTCCCTCGGAGGTCATCGGATGCAGAATTCGCTGGTCCAGTAACCTTGAGAATGTGTTAAATCATGAAGGTCATGTGTGCCCCGTTCAGGAAAAAACCAAGGTGACACTGACTGCTGTCCTCTCGCTCGGCGGGGAAACCCGGACCGAAATGATCAAGATTCGTGTACGACCCGAATAACAGGCCAGAAAATGCGCAGGTCCCGATCCATGTATGATTCAGGCCTGCGCATTTTCGGACTGTATGAAGTTATACCATGTCATTCTGCGTGATCGGGTCGCCACACTCCGGACAGAAGGTCGGAACCGGTTCCCCTGGCTGAGAGGTCCATCCGCACTTGTCACACCGGACGACAGCACCATATGCTCCGCCCTGACCACCATATACGTTATTTGGCTGACCATATGCGCCGTTCTGATTCTGGGCGCCGTACATCCCGTTTTGCTGCCCGTATGCGCCGTTCTGATTCTGGGCACCGTACATCCCGTTTTGCTGCCCGTATGCACCATTCTGATTCTGGACACCGTACATCCCGTTTTGCTGCCCGTATGCACCATTCTGGTTCTGAACACCGTACATGCCATTGGGCTGGCCGTATGCACCGCCCTGGTTCTGAACACCATACATGCCATTGGGCTGGCCGTATGCACCGCCTTGGTTCTGAACACCATACATGCCATTGGGCTGGCTGAAGCCCTGTCCGCCCGGCACACCGCTGTATCCGCCTGCTGCAGGATTTCCATAAGCTGCCTGGCTGCCCGGATATCCCGCCCCGGCTGCTCCGAAGCCTCCTGCCATCTGCACTGTACGCCCGGTCAGCAGAGCGACAATCTCATTCCCCGCCTGCTCCATCGCCATCATTTTTCCACGCTCGTGGTCCTCTACAGAGAACGTGTTCATCTGGAAATCCATATCGTCAAACCACGGCGAATTGACCGAGATATGCATCACATAATCATATGAATACTTAAAATGCGGCGGGACATAGCTCCTCATGTTTCCGTCGTTGTCCTTGTACTTCTCCTCATCCCGGTCTTCCTTCACCTCAAGCCTGCAGCCTGTCACCTGCGACAGGCTTACAATATCCGGATTCTCCTGCTCATCCAGCTTCGATGCAACCGTGAACTGTCCCTTGCCCTGATCTACGAACACGTGGTACCTGTCTGTCGCGATATCTCTTGTCACCTGAAATGCCCGGACCGCCTCTTTGTTCATCTCACGGTAGTCCAGCTGCCGGCGGATGTCCTCCACCGTGCTCTGCCTCCGTTCCTCAAACCAGGGGGACAGCTTCTTCGCACAGTTCTTGCAGAGATTGCCATCCGTCAGCTTTCTGTTTCCAAGAAGTCCGATCTCGCCTCCGCAGATGCTGCACTCCTTTTTTTCAAACACCTTTCCAAATAGTCCCATACTGTTCTCCTTATAGGCATATGATGATGGCCATGTGATAAGTTAAGTATAATTTGGCTTCTTTTCTGAATCAAGTCACAGAAACAATATTCAGTGTATATTATTGACTTTGCTTACCCATTTTAACAACTATTTTCCCCCAATATTTACATAATACGTGTAATATAGTGCTACGGATCTGAGTTTACAGAAATCATGAGGGATTATGGAAAACAGAAAACAACACAATATGGGGTTCCTGTCTCAGATGATGTACGGAATAGACGAGTTTTTCAACGGCGGCGTTTTCGTCATCATCAATACATTCTTCATTGTCTTTATGACGGACGCCATCGGAATCCCGTGCGAGCAGCTCTGGAACAAGGAAAATGCGCGCATCCACAGGCACACCTCCCTGTATCAGCCCTGAAGTACCTTGAACGGAAGAATTCACATAAACTCCACAGACCCGCCATAAGTTCGTCACAGGGCGGCATTATCTTATAACCATCAGATGAAACAAAAGAAACGAAACAAAACTTCATCTGTTCCATATATAGGATACAGGCAATTCAAGCAACAACTTTTCATACTCCCTCCCAGAAAAGCCAGCCGGTCGGCTGGCTTTTCGATTGTCCTGAAGTACCCAGGGCATCATTCCACACCTGACTGACTTCTCATTTCACCGCATGTCCGATTCTGCGCTGTCAACGCATGGCTGATTCAACACTGCCAGTACACGACTGATTCAGTGCAGTCAATGCATGGCTGATTCAGCGCTTGGATTCCTGCTTCCATCCTGATATACTTGTTTTATCATGTTTTGCAGAAAAGATCCGGAGCACTGAGTGTTCCAGGGTTCAGCCGCAACGCTGCTGAACCGCATCGAGATTCAGTGGTCCCCTTGCGGTTGCGGCTGCTTCTCAAAACAGACTGGATTACACAACATCCCAGTGACGACAGGAGGAAAAAACCATGGTTCGTTTTGCAATTCTCGGGGCGGGCAGCATCGCCCGCACGATGGCAGATACAGTCAATGGAATGAAGGGAGAGATCGAACCCTATGCGATCGCAGCGCGCGACAAAGACCGCGCGGAAGCGTTCCGCCAGCAGTACGGTTTTACCGTCTCATACGGCAGCTATGAAGAAATGCTCGCTGATCCGAAGGTCGATCTGGTCTATATCGCGGTTCCCCACTCGCACCATCACCGGTGGACGCTCGCGGCGCTGAGTGCTGGAAAGAACGTCCTGTGTGAAAAGTCATTTGCAGCCAGTGAAGCGCAGTCTCGGGAGATGATCGAGCTGGCAGAGAAAAAGCAACTCCTCCTGACCGAAGCCATCTGGACCCGGTATCAGCCATCCAGGAAGATCATCGACGAGGCGGTCAAAAGCGGAATCATCGGAAACATCCGCACGGTCTCTGCCAACCTCGGGTATCCGATCTCCCATGTGGAGCGTATGCAGCGTCCGGAGCTCGCCGGCGGCAGCCTGCTGGATCTGTCGGTTTATGTCCTGAACTTTGCCTCGATGGTACTCGGCGACAGCATCCGGAAGCTCACCGCCACCTGCGTGAAGACAGACACCGGCGTCGATGGCCAGGACAATTTCTGCCTCGAATATGAGAATGGTGCCATGGCAAGCCTCTTCACAACGATGTATGTCCCGACCAACCGAATGGGGCTCATCTGCGGCGATAAGGGCTTCATCGAGGTCGAAAACATCAACAACCCTCAGAAAATCACTGCTTTCCGGCAAAAGGGCTCTGGAAAAACGGAAATCGCCAGCTGGAACGTTCCAAAGCAGATCACAGGCTACGAATACGAGGTGCGGGCGTCCATCAAGGCAATTGAAGAAGGAAGAATCGAATGCCCGGAGATGCCTCACAGCGAGACGCTTGAGATCATGCGCCAGATGGATGAAGCCAGAAAACAGTTCGGCATCGTCTTTCCGTTTGAGCGCTGAGCTGGAAGATATCATTGCATCATCCATCCTAAAAGATAAAACTGCCAACCTGCAATATCCCTTTCGGGACATCAGGCTGGCAGTTTTTTATTCGATCGCTATGAATCGGATGATCGATTCGGCTCGGCTTTTGACTTGTCTTTTGGCTTGTCTTGTTTCAATATGTATTTTCCGGGTGTCTGGTATACGCGGTATCTATCAGCGCCTGAATCAGCTCCTTCTTGCTGACTCCCTGCGCTTCCCAGAGCATCGGATACATGGAGATCGCCGTGAATCCCGGCAGTGTGTTCAGCTCGTTGAAAACAGGTCCTTCCTTCGTCAGGAAAAAGTCAACCCTTGCCAGAGAATAGCCATCAACCGCCTCAAAAACGGCAACCGCCGCTTTCCGGATCAGCTCACGGTCCTTCTCATCCATCTCCGGATTCGTGTCTGTCTCCGACTGCGGATTGTTATACTTCGCGTCATAATCGTAAAAATCGGCTGCTGCCAGAATCTCTCCGACACCGGATGCCTTCACATTGCCGTCCTTGTCCCGGAAAACAGCACACTCCACTTCTCTCCCAACGATTGTTTCCTCAATCAATACCTTCTGATCCACCGTGAACGCTTTCCGTATTCCGTCAATCAGCTCCTGTCTGTTGTGCGCCTTCGTGACACCACAGCTCGATCCTGCATTCGACGGCTTGATGAAGACCGGATAGGAGAACTTCGCCTCCACCCGCGCGACATTATCCGCCATATCCTCAAGCTGCTTCCCGATAACACTGACATAGTCCGCCTGACGGACACCGATGGAGCGAAGCGGTGCCTCCGCGATGATCTTTGTATAAAGCTTGTCCATCGACACCGCAGACGCCAGAACACCACAGCCGACGTACGGGATTCGGCTCAGCTCAAAGAGTCCCTGAATCGTTCCGTCCTCCCCATTTTTTCCATGAAGAGCTGGAAAGATCACATCCACCTTCCGGAAGGACATCCTCCCTTCCTCATCTGTGACCAGGAGGGACTGCAGCTTCCCGTCCGGAAGCAGAACCGCGTGAACCTTCGAATCATACCAGCTTCCATCCTCGACCGATTTCAGCGAATCTGCCAGCAGCCATTCCCCTTCTTTCGTGATGCCAGCCAGGATCACATCGTACTTCTCCGTATCGATGTTCCCGACAATATTGACAACCGACTTACAGGAAATCTCATGTTCCGTTGAGCGGCCCCCGAAAACCGCCAGAAGTGTCTGTTTCATGTTCCTTCTCCCCTTGTTCTATGTCGATAGAATCCTCAATCTGCTGATGATTGTCAGGCGTGCCGCGACGGCTTGCCTGATTTCGTCTTGAACTTCATCCTGCTTCGTCAGAACCGCGCAGCCTTCTTATCATATCACATATGAGCACATATGAAACCTCCGTCAGATCGCAGAGCTGCTGACAATCTTCCGGTCCAGCCATTTCATGCTCAGGTAGCGATGCAAGAATATGATCCCCCGCAGGGTCCAGTCTACAGCCATTCCGATCCACACCGCAATCGGACCGACATGGAAAACGCGAATCAGGACAACAGCCAGAATGACTCTCGCTGTCCACATCGTGATGCTTGACGTGATCATTGAAAAACGAACATCGCCTGCTGCCCGCAGGCCATACGCAGGGATGAACGCCGGTACCCACACAATCGGCTTTACGATACTGATAAAGATCATCATCTGAAAGCACATCTTCCCGGCAGCCGGCTCAAGCCCTGCCAGGAAAATGACCGGCTTCGTGAGAATTAGAACAGCCAGAACGCTCAAAAACACGACGAGGTACGCCAGCTTTGTCAGCCTGACAATGTAGTATTTTGCCTCTTCTCTCCGCCCTGCGCCGATGGTCTGTCCTACAACCGTCATCAGGCCAATCCCGATTCCGATTGCGGCGATCCCGTTCAGACTTTCCAAAAGAATTGTCAGTGCCTGTGCTGCGATCGATGTTGTTCCCAGAAGTGAAACAGAGGATTGAATGACCAGTTTCCCAAACTGGAACATCCCGTTCTCGATTCCGGCTGGCACACTGATCGACAGAACATCCCGGATGGTATCCCATTTCGGTTTGACCAGATACCGGCGAAGTACAATCTGCTGGCGGTCCTTTCGAAGCATGACGAACAATATCAGCGCATTCAGAATCCTGGATCCCAGCGTTGCGTATGCGGCACCGGCAACGCCAAGATTCAAGCCAAAGATAAGAATCGCGTTCCCTCCGATATTGGTTCCGTTGCACAGCGCTGCAATCAGCATCGGAAAGCGGCTCTCCCCGTCGGCACGATAGAATGCGGCTCCGCAGTTTGAAAGCGCAATAAAGGGATAAGAGAGCGCCGTGATCAGGAAGTAAATGAGCGAATTCCGCATCACATCCGGCTCGACCGTTCCGAAAACCAGATGAAGCAGCGGTACTCTGAGCACGACACAGACGGCTGTCAGCGCAACCGACAGTACGATGTTCGTCAGCACAATCTGCTCTGCGGAACGGTTCGCACGCTCTCTGTCCTGTCTGCCGATATAGAAGGAACAGATAATGGTTCCGCCGGCTGCCAGCGCCTCAAATACCTGAATCACAAGCACATTGATTGCATCGACCAGGGAAACTGCGGAAATTGCTGCGCTTCCGCATCTGGCGACCATGACCGTATCCATCATGCCCATCAGTGTGTTGAGCAGCTGTTCAGCCATCAGCGGGATCAGGAGACGGCGCAGCGCCTGTCTGTCAAACAACAGATCTCCGAAGTTAATCTTTGATCTGTCATAGAACTGTAATTTCCTCATCCCTGTCTCCCTCCCACCGTCTCTCACTGACATCCATCTCCTCTGTTATATCATCAGCAGCCGGTATTATGTAAAGATACCGGCTGCAAATAGAGAATCTGATTCTTTTTCTATTCTATTTTGCATGAGTTATTGCATGAGCTTTGCTAAAATCGTTGCTAAAAACGGCATATAAAAAACTCTGGAACCCGCATAATTACGGTATTCCAGAGCAAAAAAATATGCCCAGAGCAGGAATCGAACCGGCGACATAAGGATTTTCAGTCCTCCGCTCTACCAACTGAGCTATCTGGGCATATAGTTGCGGGGGAAGGATTTGAACCTACGACCTCCGGGTTATGAGCCCGACGAGCTTCCAGACTGCTCTACCCCGCGCTATAAAATTTTACAGATCAGAGGTTTACTTCTAATCTGAATGGATGGCGGTGGATTCGAACCACCGAAGCAATTTGCAGCAGATTTACAGTCTGTCCCCTTTGGCCACTCGGGAAGCCATCCATATTCGCTGAATGTATTCAGCAACCTTTATTCTACATGATGATTTCAAAGAAATCAACAGAAGAATAAGAAAGCCGATGATCGGACTCGAACCGATAACCTGCTGATTACAAATCAGCTGCTCTGCCAATTGAGCCACATCGGCGTATTACGGACCGCATCATCGATCATACGATGAATTCGATGGGAAACGACCCAGACCGGGTTCGAACCGGTGACCTCCGCCGTGACAGGGCGGCGCTCTAACCAACTGAGCCACTGGGCCTTATACCTTGAAAACCGCACACAAAATCTTTATCCTGACATTCCCTTTTCTATCCGTTTCCAAACTCACAAACCATTGTGCCTTTTGGATAAGCCTGCGACCGATTAGTAACAGTCAGCTCCATACATTACT
>CACWKX010000014.1 GCA_902761585.1 uncultured Lachnospiraceae bacterium | reverse complement strand
CCAATCTGAGGATCCTCCTTCCCAGCAGTCTGCCTCAGGTCAGCCCGCTGCGCGATGCGCAGGGAAATTCTGCTTCAGGCAGGTGGTTGTCCGGCCGGCGCATACTGCCTGCGCCCTTCCAGACAGGTTTCATATAGGATGCCATAGTTCATGGCACAGGTGGTTTACCTGAAATGGGCGGGATGAATCATCCCGCCCATCCTGTTTCAGTCTGTTGTGCTGTTTGCAGGCATTATGCGCTGCCTGCCGCGCTCAGTCTCAGCCGCAGTACCTGCAGCAGGTTTCTCATTACTGTGCCGGATGAAGATATCCGTCAGAATCCTGTGTATAGTAACCAGTGTCGACAAGCTTCTCAACCGCATTGTCCTTCGTGACAACATCCGGGACAAGGAGCAGAGACGGGATCACCTTCTCAACTGCGGTGTAGGACTTGTCATCAAAGCTGCAGTCAAATCCGAACTTTCTGCCATCGATCCAGGACTGGTCAACTGTCTCGCCGTTCAGGATTGCCTGAGCCAGATCAAGTGTAACGACTGCTTCGTTTGCCACTGCCTTGTAGACGGTCATGGTCTGAAGTCCATCCATCAGATTCTTCAGGTTTGCTTCATCACCATCCTGGCCAGTGATCAGGACAGAGTTCTTTCCAGCATAGTCAGACTGGATGGCCTGCGTTACGCCAAGAGCGGTGGAGTCGTTCGAGCAGAGCGCCACATCCAGCTGTGTTCCATCCGCATAGTAGGAGCCCAGGATGTTCTGCATTCTGGAAAGGGCCTTCTGTGTATCCCACTGAGCCGTTGCGACAGAATCGAAATCGGTCTGTCCGGACGGAACCTTCAGTGTTCCCTTGTCCAGATACGGCTGAAGGACATCCATAGCGCCCTGATAGAAGAAGGTTGCATTGTTGTCTGCCGGATCGCCAGCGGTGATCTCCATGTTGTAGGTCTTGTCGCCTGCGTTATCGAGATCCAGCGTATCGACGATGAACTTACCCTGAAGTGTACCAACGGTGTAGTTATCGAAGGATACATAGTAGGTATCGTTGTCGTTCTTGATCAGGCGGTCATAAGCGATGACCGGGATGTTTGCGTCTGCTGCCTCATCTACAACGGTATTGAGTGCCTCTCCATCGATGGCTGCGATGACAAGGAGATCAACCTTGTCGGCGATCATGTTCTGAATATCGGAAACCTGACGGCCGGAATCGTTATCCGAGTAGGTAACCTCTGTCGCGTATCCAGCTTTCTTGAACTGCTCGTCCAGGTAGGATCCGTCACGGTTCCATCTCTCAAGGGACTGCGTCGGCATCGAGATCCCGATCTTCTTGCCCGCTCCGGATGCTCCCTCGGTAGCTGCCTCGGTCTCACCTGCAAATGCAGAAACCGATCCAAACATTCCGACGACTGTAGCGATTGACAGTGCGACTGCTAACTGCTTCTTCATCTTATTTTCCTCCGTGATAGATGAATGGTTTATTTGTTGCCACATTGCACCGTGGCTGTAACTGTCCTTACTATATCATGGTCATATTCACGGAGAAATAGAATAAATTGTTAACATTTAGTCTATTTTTGCCTATATAGTGACAAAAATTCCCCTCTGGCTGGATAATTTTGCCAGTGGGGAATTGAAGCAGCAATTTTATGCTAATGTTAATCGGTTGTTATACAGACCTGCTGGCTTAACGAACAGAAAACTTATAGCAGGTCGTGGACTCGAATGTCTCTCCGCCCCGGAGGATCGGCTTCAGGAACCCGTCCTGGTTGATCGAATTCGGGAAATACTGGGTTTCCAGACAGAATCCACATCGTTTTCCATAGACGGCGCCGTTCTTTCCCTTCTCCCCTTCCGTAATGAAATTACCAGCGTAAAACTGGAATCCTGGAAGATCTGTGAAGGCTTCCATACAGATGCCAGTCTTCGGCTGGTAGGCTTCCGCAAACTTCACACGCGCTGTACGCTCCTGCTGCAGGACAAAATTGTGATCATACCCTCCGACATACTTCAGCTGATCATTGTCTGCCTCGATATCACGTCCAATTGTCTTCGGCTCTGTAAAGTCAAAGGGTGTCCCGGCTACGGGTGCAATCTCCCCTGTCGGGATTGCCTCGTGGTCCCTTACGGGTGTATAGGCTCTCGCTTCAAGCTGAAGAACCGTGTCCTCAATGCTGCCGGAATCATGTCCGCCTAGGTTGAAGTAGGTATGATTGGTCAGATTACAGACGGTATCCCTGTCGCTTTCTGCCTGATAGTGAAGCAGAAGTCTGTTATCCTCTGTCAGTGTATAGGTTACGGAAGCTTTGAAGTTTCCCGGGTACCCCTGTCTGAGATCTGCATCCTCGACCGCGAGTGTAACAGAGCTGTCCGTCTGTCCTGTTAAGGTGAAGGTTCTTTTGTCAAAACCATCCGGTCCTGAGTGCAGATTATTCTGATTGTCATTCACAGACAGCTGACAGGTCTGCCCGTTCAGCGTGAAACGGGCTTTGTCGATCCGGTTTCCGGACCGGCCGATGCAAGCGCCGAAATAACAACCGCCCTTGTAGTAGCCCTCCGGGCTGTCATAGCCCAGAACCAGATCCTGCATCTTTTCATTCTTATCCTGAAACTGAATGGACACAATCGTCGCACCCAGATCTGTCACCTGAACAAGCGTTCCATTCCCGTTTCTGATCGTATAAAGGGAAAGTGCCTTGCCCTCCTTGTCCGTTCCAAACCTGCTCTGTGTTACAGACATCTCTCTTTCCTCCCTGAAAATACATTCTTCCTGCGCAGCCTGTATGCGGTAAAAAATAGCGGATGCACACCTTCGAAGCACATCCGCTATTCTATCACATATTCACTTTTCCAAACAAGTTCGGCACCTTGTCATCTGCGTATGAACGGATTCTCATCAGCATACGGCAGGGACGCCGGATGATTGTAGCCAATCTCCGCCGGATCCACACCGATATACTTCAGTGCCTCATAGAGTGCTTTTCCATAATGTCCGAACATCACTGCACCATGGTGCGGGAAGTTCTTTCCGATCAGCCAGTAACGATAGAAACGTCCCATCTCATGGATGGCGAAGACACCGATGCTGCCAAAGCTCTTTGTTGCAACCGGAAGGACTTCACCCTCAGCCGCATAGGCGCGGAGTTTGTTGTCTGCTGTGGACTGCAGTCTGTAGAAGGTGATTTCGCCCGGCTTGATATCGCCCTCGATCGTTCCGTCGCACCAGTCCTGCGGATGGGTTCTTGCCATAATTCTCTGATAGGACAGATGCGGGCTGAGCAGCTTGCTGGAGCAGGTATTTCCGCAGTGGAAGCCCATGAAGGTGTCGGTGAACTGATAATCGAACTTGCCCTTGATGGACTCGTCATACATATCATGCGGAACAGAATTATTGATATCCAGCAGCGTGGTCTCGTCTCCGCTGATGCACAGACCGATGTACTCAGAGAGGGTTCCGTAGATATCAACCTCGCAGGAGACCGGAATTCCCCTTCTCATGAGACGGCTGTTGACATAGCATGGAACGAACTGGAACATGTCCTGGAAGGCCGGCCAGCACTTAGTGGTCAGCGCGACATACTTTCTGTATCCCTTGTGCTCCTCGACCCAGTCAAGCAGCGTCAGCTCGTAAGCCGCAAGCTTCTTCAGCATCGCTGGCTCCTTGCCCTCTGCATACCCCATCTCCTTCGCCATATCCGCGATGATCTCCGGGATTCTCTTGTCGTCCTGGTGCTTCTGATAGGCCTCAAACAGATCCAGCTCGGACTCTTCCTCAATCTCGACATTCAGGTTGTAGAGCTGCTTGATCGGTGCATTGCATGCCAGGAAATTCGCCGGTCTCGGTCCGAAGGAAATGATCTTCAGGTTGCTCAGTCCGTACGCGACCCGTGCAACCGGAAGGAAGTCGTGGATCATATCCGCGCACTCCTCAGCATTTCCGACCGGATAGTCCGGAATATACGCGTTGATGTTGCGAAGGGCAATATTGTAGCTGGCGTTCAGCATACCGCAGTATGCATCTCCGCGTCCGTCCATCAGATCCTTCTGGCTCTCCTCAGCCGCCGCGCAGAACATCTTCGGTCCGTCAAAATGCTTTGCGAGAAGGGTCTCGGAGATCTCCGGTCCGAAGTTGCCGAGGAAAACACACAGTGCATTGCAGCCTGCTTTTTTGATATCCTCCAGCGCATTCACCATATCGATTTCGCTCTCAACGATGGTGACCGGACACTCGTAGATGTCGTCCTTATCATACTTCTTCTCATATGCCTCGACGAGCGCCTTTCTTCTGTTGACAGCAAGCGGCGCCGGGAAGCAGTCGCGCGAAACCGCGACGATGCCAACCTTGATCTTCGGAATGTTTGATAACATATTGTGTTCCTCCTTGATAAAAAGATACGTGCATGGATATAAATACCTGCAGCTGTTCACGGACCGAATGCCGGCCTGCAGCGCTGCCTTCCACCTGATTATTCAACCGTCAGATTTTCTCCGACGAGTCCCATCGGACTCCCTTCCGGCAGTCCGCCCTCCGGATGACCCAGCAGCCATTTGTTGACGGCCGTCAGATGACCGTCTTCCCCGCCGCTGTGTCTGCCCGAGAGCTCCGTGTTTGTGCCCTTCGGAAGAACGACCAGCACACGGAAGCCTTCCTTCTTTTTATTGCATGGTGCATAATGAAGCGTCGTTGCGTAAACCTCTACCGGGACACCTGCCGGTGCACGGAAGACCTTGCAGGTAGATGTATCAAAGATACCGTCCGGTGTGATATCCGTCTGTTTCCCAAGAATCAGATAAAACTCATCAGCTCCAAGATTGAGCTCAGAGCTTCTGTGATACTCCAGTGCATTGAGCTTATGATTATGTCCGTTGCAGTAGCCGATCTGCACCGGCAGCTCTCCGTACAGCTTTGACTGGATCTCTGCTGCCTCCGGGAGCTTCTCCAGCTCCGGATCTCCCGGCACATAGATGGTGCCGTCCTCCGGACACGGCGTTTTCTTCAGGGCTTCCACCATCCCGGTCAGATCCACGCCTTCCAGAATTCTGCCATAGGCGGCAAACTCCGGATCCGTGACCTCATAAATTTTCATGCTGTGCTCCTTTCCGCACGGTCTCTTTCTCCGCGCCTCTGCGTCACTGAAGCTTTGGAAACAGCTCCTTCAGTGCCGGATAGATCTGTCTGAACTGCTGGTACTTTTCCTCATACTTTCTGACAAGCTCCGAATCCGGCTCCTCCGTTCTGCTGATCCGGACAATCTTCTCACATGCCGTCCTGACATCCGGGTATTCCCCGCAGGCAACTGCCGCCAGCATCGCACCGCCCATGGACGGTCCCTCGACACTCTCCGGAATCTCAAGCGTCAGATTGCAGACATTTGCGACAATCTTTCTCCAGAGCGGGCTCTTCGAACCGCCTCCGACGATCGTGCTCTTCGTGACCGGAATGCCCAGGCTTCTCGCAATCTCGAGGGAATCCCTCAGACCGAAGGCAACACCCTCCAGCATCGCCTGTGTCATATCCGCGCGCGTGGTGTCCATGGTCATCCCGATGAATGTACTTCTCGCAAGCGGGTCATTCAGCGGGGACCGCTCGCCCATCAGGTACGGCAGATAGAAGACATGATTCTCCCCCAGGCGGTCCTCTGTGATCCCTGCCTGCTCTGCCGGATAATCCTTCGTATGAAGAATCTGCTCCGTCCACCACTTGTTGCAGGAGGCAGCCGAGAGCATACAGCCCATCAGATGGAAGCTTCCGTCCGCATGAGCAAAATCATGGACCGCATTCTGTCCGTTCATGCTGACGAAATGATCTGCAGAGATAAACAGTGTCCCGCTCGTCCCAAGCGAAATGTTGCACTTTCCTTCACCGACGGTCCCGGTCCCGACAGCGGATGCGGCATTGTCCCCCGCTCCGGCTGCAACGACCGTGCTTTCCGGAATGCCAAGTTCCTGTGCGATCTCTCTCTTCACGCAGCCCGTCTTCTCATAGCTTTCATAAAGCCGGGGCAGCATCTCCTCTGAAATGCCGCAGATTCTGCACATGTCGGCCGACCAGCGCTTATGCGCCACATCCAGAAGCAGCATGCCGGATGCATCGGAATAGTCTGTCGAGAACACGCCCGTCAGGCGGTAAGCCAGGTAATCCTTCGGCAGCATGATCTTCCTGCATCTCGCGAAATTCTCAGGTTCATGCTCCTTCACCCAGAGAATCTTCGGTGCTGTGAAGCCAGCGAATGCGATGTTGGCGGTATACTGCTCGAGCTTCTTTCTGCCGATTACCTCGTTCAGATAGTCCGTCTCCTTTGTCGTGCGCCCGTCGTTCCACAGGATGGCCGGGCGGATGACCTGATCCTTCTCATCGAGCATCACGAGTCCGTGCATCTGGCCGCCGAAGCTGATGCCCGCCACCTGGCTCTTATCCTGCCCCTCGAGCAGTTCCTTCACGCCTTCCATGGACTGTGTATACCAGTCCTCCGGATTCTGCTCCGACCATCCCGGGTGAGGAAATGAAAGACCATATTCCTTCGATACGATCCTGACAATTTCTCCCCCGGAATTCATCAGCAGCAGCTTGACGGCTGACGTACCAAGGTCGATTCCGATGTACAGCATCTTATCTCCTTTCCGCTTTTCTTCTATTTGTACGTACATATTTGGGTCTTTATGCCCTCATGTTGTCCGTACTGTTTCCATATTTGTTCTTATCATACTCTATCCTTTGGGTATTTTCAATAATGGATATCACGTTTTTCGCAATGTTACCGTTGTTTCAGAAACGGTTGTCTTCAAAAAAAGGCGGCATGCAGTCGCATGCCGCCCTGACAGTCCTTTATCCGGTTCAAACCGATCCCATAGCAGGTTACTCCTCCGTCTTCAGGTCATCATTCCCGGGAACAATGATTGGAATCGCCCTGGGAATGTTCTCAATCACTGCGTGTTTCCGTTTCCCTCCGAACTCCCCGTCCCGCGTCCAGGAAACCGGCTCATCGAACCAGATCTCCAGCCTCGATGTCTTGAAATACGTGATATTCTTGTTCGGTATCTTGTTCAGGACGCTGTTGATCATGGCGGGGTACTCAACCGCCAGTGCCGGCAAGTGGAACAGGACCACCTCAAAGACCCCGTCATTGAGTGTCACATCACGCCCTGTGATCCCCTTGAATCCGCCGACGGAGTCAGAGTTCGTGATCATCCCGAGAAGGAAGTCCCCCTCCCCGGACATTTCCCGGCTCTCGTACCGGAGGTGATACGCCTTCAGATTATTCAGGCTCTGCATGCCGCGGATCACATATGCCGCATGGCCAAGCAGATTCTTCATGTCCTGCGGGGTATCGTAGGACACTTCCACAAATGCCCCAAAAGCCGCCACATAGACAAAATAACTGTCATCGAGTCTGCCGAGATCACACTGATAAACCGTTCCGTTCATGATCGAGCGGGCAGCTTTTCTCATCTGTTTCGGGATGCCCAGACTCTGTGCATAATCGTTTGTGCTGCCGGCTGGAATGTAGCCAAGCGGACGCGTGAAGCGTCCTGTCTGCATGCCGGTCACCACCTCATCCAGTGTTCCGTCCCCACCGCTGCAGACAATCAGATCAAATGCATCCCCGAACTCCTGCGTTATACGCGTCGCGTCCTTCGGTTCAATGGTCGGATGGACGACAATCTCATAGTCATCCTTTGAAAACTCCTCCAGAATATAGGACAGCTGGTCCCGAACGACACCCTTTCCGGATCTCGGATTGTAGATAAACAGCATTCTCTTCATCGCAGAAAACCTCCCTGCCGCTCTGTAATCGGATACTGACTTTGTCTGCTCTCCGTCTGAACATGCCACATACACAGAGGGCGCCTTCGGGATTCCCCGTAAGGCGCCTTCTGATATTCACGATCGCAGCACACCCGTCCCGCCGTTTTTCGCTTGCCGCCTCATGCAGCCTGCGAAGCCTCACCGGCATCTATCTGACCAATATGTAACGATAGTGTAAAGCTTTTGAATGATGAATGCAAGCCGCAGGTTCTGCGTCCCGTCTTAGTCCCGTCTTAGTCCCGTCTTAGTTTCTGGAAGCTTCAGCTTCTGGAGCATCCTTCTGATTGAATCCTGCCCAGTTCTCATATTTATGCGGATGGTAATCGGTCTGTGCCCAGAGCTTGTCTGCCACCGGCTTCCAGGCCTTCGCATACTCCACACACTTCCCGCAGAGATGTTCTGCGCTCTCCGGCTCCTGAAGATCCGTGGAGTGCGCTCCGGATTTATTGACCATCTGAGTCAGCACACCCGGGTTCTCCAGCATCGGGCACGGGCGAAGCATGTTCTTGTTGAACGGCTGATGGGCCCGGTACTGCATGAACAGCGGAGACTGCAGGCATTCCAGAACAGACTTCTCATGGATGTTTGAATCAGAGTAGTGGATGAAGACACAAGGCTCTGCATCTCCATTAGCATTGATGTGGAAATAGTTTCTTCCGCCGGCAATGCAGCCTCCGACAAACTCGCCGTCATTCTGGAAATCCATCGTGTAGATCATCTTGCCGCCCTTGTTGGCACGGATCTCACGGATTCTGTGATAAATGTATTCACGCTGCTCCGGGCTCGGCATCAGGTCCGGCGCTGCCTTCATGCCAACCGGCATCAGGTGGAAGTACCAGCTGAAACGGACGCCCTTCTCAATCTCCATATCCAGGAATTCGTCAGACGTGACCGTCTCAAGATTCTTTGCTGTGTAGCAGATGGAGGTTCCGAAGAAGCAGCCGTGTGCCTTCAGAATGTCCATCGCCTTCATGACACGTGCAAAGACACCATCGCCGCGGCGAAGGTCATTGACCTCAGAGAAGCCTTCCAGAGAGATGGAGAAGCTCAGGTTTCCGACCTTGCGAACCTCCTCCGCAAATTCGTCATCGATCAGGGTTCCATTCGTGTACGCATGGAATTCGCAGTCATGGTGCTTTTTGCAAAGCTTCAGGATGTCTGCCTTGCGGACGAGCGGCTCGCCGCCCGTGAACATGTAGAAGTATACGCCAAGCTCCTTGCCCTGCGTGACAATGCGGTCCAGGTCCTCAAAGCTCAGATTCAGCTTGTGACCATACTCCGCAGCCCAGCAGCCAGTGCAGTGCAGGTTGCAGGCTGAAGTCGGGTCCATCAGGATCAGCCACGGGATATTGCAGCCGTATTTCTCACGGTTTGCACGGATGGTCTTGGTTCCGTTGATCATCGCCTCAAATACCAGGTTGAGCAGCGTCATCTTCAGAACATTCGGATCCAACTCGTCGATCAGCTTGTTCAGATACTGGTTCCACTTTTCATCCGGATCCGTGAGGAACTTGCGGAACATCGCGTAGGTTTCTTTTGAGAATGTATCCGGCGCGAACTTCTCAATCACGTTCAGTGCCTCCGTAAGTCCCTTCTCGCGGTCCTTGTAAACTCTGTCAAGCAAGACATCAAGAGCCTTGCTGAATGCGAGCCGTGCTGCTTTGTGTGTAAAACTAGCCATTTTGTACCCCTCCCAATTGAATTACAACGAACGCTGCCTCGTCATCTGATGCAGTGTCTGGTTCCGAAAAGCGGACCGTCAAAGGTACCGCACAAGGATTTCAACCCCGACGAACAGAAGGCAGGAACCTCCGACTGTGAAAAACCCTTTTCTGTATCTGCAGCCATCCCTGTATCCCATATAAGTCCCGGAAAAAACCGCGATAACGGTCGCTGCCGCCAGAACACCGGTTGCCAGGTAGATATTGTGGCCGATAAAGCCCCACCCGATGCCGCAAATGAATGCAAACACGGCGACCCCGATGGCCTGGAAAATCGTTCTTGTGACGGAAATCTCCGTCAGGTGTTCGTCGATCTCCTGCTCCGTAAATGCCTTAAAGAGCATGTAGGCGGCGATGATCAGAAACAGGACAACTGCACAGAAGTAACAGAATTTCTTCAGATCTGTGGATGAAGAATTCCTGAAGAATGTAATCCTTGTCAGTCTGAAGCCTGCAAACATCGACAGGCTTTCAAACACAAAGAAAAAGACGCAGAGCATCAGCAGGCTTCCCGGCCTGATCCGCCGGATCAATGCTCCGTCTTTCTGGGAGATCAGAAATACATTGATTGATAATCCCGCAATCACGAGAAGAATCTCAGCGATACTCAAACATCTACCTCCCAAATGCTGTCTGTTGTTAAGGCATACTTCGTCTGTCAGGTGAAAGTGTACGGGAAGGACCCTGTATTTGCAAAATACAACCTTTCAGGCATGAAAAAAAAAGGGCGACAAACTCTTCGGAGTGTCGCCTTTTCCCTGCTGTCCTCTTCCTGCCGTCAGCTGACTGACATGTTCCCTGTGTTCCCACCGAGGAGAAAGAATCCGGACAGTTTCTTATTGAAGCGAAGGCAGGACTGTCCTCAGCACCTCCGCCTTCAGCTGCCCCGGTGCAGATTCTCCTCCGATTGTCCCGAACGTGATGCAGCTTCCAGAGAAGGTCCCGCAGACTCTTGTCATGCTTCCAAGACTTCCCATTGACATCGTGATGAAGGGCCGGTCAGCCCACTCCTCCTGCATCTGGACGCTGGCAAACAATAGTTCGAGCACATCTTCCCGGTCCTTCGGCATAACGGCAGCCTTTGTAATATCAAAGCCGGCCATCTGCATCCCGGCCATCTTTTTCACCAGTTCATCCGCCGGGGGCGTTCCGTGGAAATCATGGAACGATCCAATCACGTGTGCGCCACGGCCATGGATGTCGGAAAGCAGGCTCATCCTGTCCCCCTCCATCATCGAAAGCTGAAGGTCAATCAGATCAGCCCCTTCCTGAGCGGCGCACAGATTCATCTCCCTGTATAAGTCGAAGGACACATCTCTGTTCCCGCCTTCCTTCTTTGTCCGGAATGTGAACAGGATTGGCTTGTCCCCGACTGCTTTCCGCAGGCGCCGCAGGCTCTCAGATAGTTCCTGGATTCCATCGAACGGATAGATGTCCGCACGGAGCTCAACGAGATCATAGAAATCCCGGGTTCCTTCGAGCTGGGCCAGTGTCTTCTCCAGTTGTTCCGGGTCTGGCGCGACAACCGGGGCACAGATCTTCGGTATCCCGTCTCCGAGCGTAAGATTGCGGACCTGTATCGGCACGATCCTGCTCTCAGTAAGATTGTTCAGTTCAGATATCATTTCCATCATAATATAGTTCCCCTGGCGCTGCTTCGCAGCTTTGCTGCTCCCGCAGCGCTCGCTGGCATGAGCATTCCCGCGCCGCGCTGCGCCGCTTCATGCTCATGCCTGCTGGTGTCGCTTGTCCGGCTGCCATCTGGCGTGCAAGCACGCCGCTGGCACCCGGACAGCGACGGACTTATACGGCAAAATATTTCTGGCGGACTTCGGTGACAGGCATGTCCTGCCCTGTCCACAGGCGGAAGGCTTCCGCTCCCTGATACAGCAGCATATACATTCCGTTGAGTGTCTGGCAGCCTCTTGCCTGCGCTTCCTTGAGAAGTCTGGTCTGTCTGGGATTATAGATGACGTCAGCGACGACAAGGCCTTCGTGCAGGCAGCCTGTATCTGGAATCGGCAGCTGGTTTTCCGCGTCTGCCGGCAGGTCCGGCTTCTTCATTCCGACGGAAGTCGCGTTGGCAAGAATGCCGGAGGCGTCAATTGCCGCTCCGAGCGCATGTGCATCCGCCAGGTCCACCACATCCGCCCTGCACGCTGTGTTCTCTGTGATAACTTGTGCCAGCATCTCCGCGTGGCGAAAGGACCGGCTTTTCCTGTTGGCAATGTGCAGTTTTTTCACCCCGTCCAGCGCTGCCTGAACGGCAATCGCGCTTCCTGCGCCGCCGGCCCCGAGAAGTGTCATCTCCTGCCCGGCTGCATGAACACCCGCCCTTCGAAGCGATTCCATGAAGCCGAACCCGTCCGTATTATAACCAGTCAGCTTTCCATGGTCATTGACAACCGTATTGACAGCCCCGATCATCCGCGCCGCCGGCGACAGTTCATCGAGATATTCCAGCACAGCCGTCTTGTCCGGCATCGTCAGGTTGAACCCAAAGCAGTCCAGATTCCGGAATGTCCGGACCGTTTCCCCGAGCTGCTCCGGCAGGACACTGAAACAGAGGTAGACCGCATCGATTCCGAGTCTGCGAAAACTGTAATTGTGCATCTGCGGAGAAATGCTGTGCGCTACAGGGTACCCGAGCAGCCCTCCGAATCTTGTGTGGCCAGTAATCTCATATTCCACCGCCAATCTGGTTCCCTCCATCGGATCTATTTGAAGAAAGCCTCCGGTTTCATGCCGGAGGCCTTCTGCGTCGTTCTGTTTGATTCTTCAGCTTCTTCTTAAAAATTCCGGAATCTGGATATCCTGCGGCGTCACCTTGCTGGTCGGTGCCTTCAGAGTTGCGTTCTGTGCCGGAATGGAAGAAGCCTTCGGCGCCGGCTGGGCTGCCGGGCGCTGGAAGCTGAATCCGCTCTTCGGTCTTTCCGTCTTCCTGTAGCGGAAATCGGCTCCGGCTGCCGGCTGGGAAAGTCCCTTGTGAAGTCCGAGCAGGGAACCCTGCTCCTCGTTCGGATCCTCGATTCCCGTTGCGATCACCGTGATACTGCACTCATCCGCATACGTGTCATCGTACATCGCACCGAAGATGATGTTTGCGTTCTCCCCGGCAAGCTCCTGCACATAGCCCGCCGCATCGCTGGCATCCATCAGGCTGATGTCTCCGCTCACATTGATGATAATATTGGTTGCGCCTTCGATCGTTGTCTCAAGCAGCGGGCTTTCAACCGCCTGCTTGACTGCCTCAATCGCCTTATCGTCGCCCTTCGCCTGCCCGATTCCGATGTGCGCAATTCCCTTGTCCTGCATGACAGTTCTTACATCCGCAAAGTCAAGGTTGATCAGCGCCGGGAGATTGATCAGATCCGTGATGCCCGATACCGCCTGCTGGAGCACTTCATCTGCTTTTCTGAAAGCCTCCGGCATCGTCGTCCTGCGGTCCACGACCTCAAGAAGCTTGTCGTTCGGAATCACAATCAGCGTATCGACATTCTCCTTAAGCTTTTCAATTCCGTTCAGGGCATTGGTCATGCGAACCTTTCCCTCGAATCGGAACGGCTTCGTCACGACGCCGACGGTCAGGATGCCCATCTCCTTTGCAACGCCTGCAATGACAGGAGCAGCCCCTGTTCCGGTTCCGCCGCCCATCCCGCAGGTAACGAAAACCATGTCTGCCCCCTGGACAGCGTTCTTGATATCCTCGGTACTCTCCTCCGCGGCCTGCTCTCCGACCTCCGGCCGGGCACCGGCTCCAAGCCCCTTCGTGATCTTCTCTCCGATCTGGATGACGCTCGGTGCCTTTGACATGGCAAGCGCCTGTTTATCTGTATTGACTCCGATGAATTCGACCCCGGCGATGGTATCATCGACCATCCTGTTGACTGCATTGTTGCCGGCTCCGCCGACCCCGATGACAATAATCTTTGCTCCCGGTTCAGAGTCATTCGACATAATCTCTAACACTGAAGTCTCCTCCTTGACTGATGAAGGTCCTGTATAGGTGTAACGCCCATATCTCTTTCAATATAAGTGCTTTTACCCGATATTGCAAGTTTTTTACCAGATTCAGGCAGTTTCGTCCGTTCTGTTTTTCATTTCTTACTGGACAAGCTGGCCCGTCGCCGGGTCGATGACATTCCAGTATGCATCCTTGATGTTTCCGTTCTCATCGACCGTGCAGCCTGCAATCGGATTTCCCGAAGCGTCCACGACCTGTCCGTTCTCAATATGAGCGTCGTAGTGCAAGGTGCCATTGCTGTCAAACGCCATCACGCCCTTTGTCGAATTCTGACTGCTGTTTTCATTCTGGCTGTTTTCGTTCTGTCCCTGGCCGTTCTCGTTCTGGCTGTCCGCGTCCTGGCTCTGGCCGTTCTCGTTCTGGCTGCCCGCGTCCTGGCCCTGGCCATTCGTATTCTGACTACCCGCATTCTGGGCCTGTCCATTCTCTGCTGTCCCGGCCCCCTGATCAGAACCTGCTGATGCATCCGTCTGACCTGTATCGGTTCCGACGCCCGTGAGTGTCTCTCCGGAATCTCCGCCTTCCGTCTCGTCAGACTGTTTCCCGGTCTCCTTAAATGTGATGCTTGTATTCTTCCCTGTAAAGCCCTCCATGTTGAGTGTCCCGGTTCTGGAAGAAATCTTCGGGTAGATCTGAACAAGATTGGCGATCTTCTCTTCCAGATACTCGTCCTGACCCAGCCTGACCGTTACGCTCCCATAACGCAGCGTCATGTTCCCGCTGCTGTCAAAGCTGACGCTGTCCGGAATAAAGTCTGACTGAATCAGAAGCTGCGTAATGCTCAGCATGGTGCGGAAGGCAGAGGTATTGGCAACCGGAAGTTTCTGGTAGAGTTCCGGACTCCCGACATCGACTCCGGTGACAAGCGGGACTCCGCTTCTCACCTCGTCCGTGATCATCTGGACGATCCCATTTTCATCAAAGTACACATTCCTGCCATCCACCTGTACGCGGCCGATCAGGCTGCTCTCCACCACCGTAACCTTCACGGAGGTCGGAGACTGAATCGAGGCTTTCACGGAAGTCAGGTACGGCGCCTCCGGGGACGCGGCGGCACTTCTGTATTTCCATGCAAAATAGAGGGTGTTTTTCAGAAGGCTGGTCGATGTCAGGTCACTGCTGATCTGATCAGCACTGTAGCGGTCATTCCCCTCAACCGTCACGTGGCGAATCTGAAATCCGTACACCACGATCAGCGCAGCAGCTGCAAGCACAGCAAGAAAGATAACAATTGTACGAAGAATTCTGTTCACAGACCTCTCTCCATATCCAGGTGGTTCAGGCAGACTGACGGTGCATGACAATGACAGTCGTCTTGCCTGTTTTTATGCCCTCCGCGGTGAAACACCGTGCGGAGGGCATCAGATATCCGGCAGGCTTTTTCACAGCAGGCAGAAGTCCTCTGGGACCTTGCCGCCGGTCATGAGATAAGCACTGCCGGTCGGTTGGCATTTACAATTCATGTAAGGGCGCGGACATATTCCTTGAAGATTCTGCCGCGCTCCTCATAATTTGGAAACATTCCCCAGCTGGCACAGGCGGGCGACAGCAGTACGGCATCCCCCGGTCTGGCCAGTGACACACACTTGTCAAAGGTTTCCCGGAAGGTATCACACAGGTAAACCTCCGTAAATCCATGCTTTCTGGCGCATTCGGCAATCTTTTCCTTTGTCTGTCCGACCAGAACAAGCGCCCGTACCTTTCCCCCGAAGCTCTCGATCCACTCGTCGTAGCTGCTCCCCTTGTCGTAGCCGCCGCCGATCAGGATCGTCGGCCGGTTCATCGCAAGAACTGCCCGGATCGCGGCATCCGGATTCGTTCCCTTGGAATCATTATAATAGGCGACCCCGCCTACCTCCTCCACGAACTCGATCCGGTGCTCAACCGCTCTGAAGGCCCTCAGAACCTCACAGATCTCCTGAAGCGGAACACCTGCAGCCAGCGCCGAGAGAGACGCTGCAGCAACATTTTCGTAATTGTGCGTACCGAGCAGTCTCAGCTCATGAACGTTTATCACATTCTGCGTCGTGCCGCTCTTTCGGTCCGCAAGCTTCAGGACATCTCCATCCAGATACATGCCATCCTCAAGCGTGTGTCTGCTCGAAAAATATCGAACCTTCACGCGGTTCTTCACGGATTCTCCGAATGCGCGCAGCACATCGTCCTCATAATTCAGGACCAGGACATCGTCCGGTGTCTGGTTCTCTGCGATCCGTTCCTTCACCCGTATGTATTCCTCCATCGTGTGATGGCGGTTTAAATGATCGGGCGTGATGTTCGTAATCGCGGCGATATGCGGGTGGAACCGGTCAATCGTCTCAAGCTGAAAAGAGCTGACCTCTGCCACGCAGACCGAGGACGCATCTGTCCTGAGAGCGGCATCCGTATAGGGATTCCCGATATTGCCAACCACATACACATGCTGTCCGCCCAGGTGATGCTTCATAATTTCCCCGAGAAGCGAGACGGTCGTCGTTTTTCCGTTTGTCCCCGTGACGGCCATGACAGTCCCTTCTGCACATCGGTACGCCAGCTCGATCTCTCCCCAGATCGGGATCCCTGCCTTCCGGATGCGGAGGACAGGCGGGATATCTGTCGGCACCCCCGGGCTCATGACGCACAGGTCCAGCTTCCCGAGCTGTTCATCAGAGAGCGTTCCGAGCACAATCGGAACTTCCGCCCCCTTCGGTAAGGATGCTCTGACCTCTGCCTCATCCAGTTTCTCATTGCCATCATACAGTATCGGTCTGGCGCCGATGTTCAGGAGCAGTCCAACAGAGCCAATCCCGCTCTTCCCGGCCCCGACAACCAGTACATTCTTGTCCTTTAAATCCTGTTTCACAATCTCTCCTCTGCCTCTCTGCGGCATCTGACCTTTCCCGATCTATCCTGTCTTCCGCCTGACACTTCCTGTTCAGCCCGGATCTGCTGCCTGTGCTCTTTCAGGACTCATGTACATTTGTACATTCCGTATCCCTGGGTCCTTACAGGCGGATGCTTGCCAGAAGGCAGAGCAGAATGGTTACAATTGT
Organism: uncultured Lachnospiraceae bacterium; assembly: GCA_902761585.1. Lineage (GTDB taxonomy): Bacteria > Bacillota > Clostridia > Lachnospirales > Lachnospiraceae > Porcincola. Next base: position 92,565 of record CACWKX010000014.1, on the reverse strand, counting down.
AAACACGCCGACAACCCTGGTCTCCGACCATCCGCTGAGTTCAAAATGGTGGTGAATCGGTGCCATCCGGAAAAAGCGTTTTCCGCCTGTCTTCCGGAAGTAGGTCACCTGGATGATGACGGAAAGCACTTCCACGAGATAAACCAGCCCTACAATCAGGATAAAAACCGGCATCTTCATTGTGTACGCACACCCGGACACAAAGCCGCCCAGCGCCAGGGATCCGGTATCCCCCATAAAAACCTTAGCGGGATGGACGTTATAGAGCAGAAAGCCCAGCAATGCGCCGAATGTTGCCGCCGTGATCGGCTCGATCTTTCCTCCGAGCGTCATGGACGCGTAGGTGAAGAAGACTGCAACTGCTGCCGTCACGGAAGAAGAAAGTCCGTCCAGACCGTCAGTAAAATTCACCCCGTTCACGGTCCCGATGATTGCGAGGTAGGACAGGACGGTTCCAAAAATCCGTATCCCCATCCCCGATATGACTTTTCCTTCGGTGAACGGAATCAAGAAATCAAAGCATTCCGGCTCCCTCACCCAGAGAAAGATCACAAAGATGGTTGTCACAACAATCTGAAACGCCATCTTCTGCTTTGGAAGCAGTCCGTCTGATTTTCTCTTCACAACCTTCAGGTAGTCATCGAGAAATCCGATGACTCCGAATCCCGCTGTCAGAATCAGAATCGGGATAATCCTCGGATAGCGGGAGGCAAAGATCAGGGAGGTCAGGATGACCGATGCCAGGATTGCGATGCCGCCCATCGTCGGTGTCCCGGCCTTCTTGAGATGACTCTGAACTCCCTCCACCCGCTCGGTCTGTCCGACCTTCAGTCTGATCAGAAACGGAATCAGAATCGGGCACAGTACGGCCGTTATCATAAACGAAAGAAATACCGCCAGTATGGTATCCAGACTCATCGTCATCTCAGTTTCCTCCTGCTCCGGCGATCGTCACGTCCCCGGACTGCTCCTTCGCCTGATCCGACACCTCCGCCCCGCTCCAGGTCGAATCAGACTTCTTGTCATCCTGCTCCTCTTCCGGCGGACTTGCGATATCGGGATTGTCTGCCGGCAGCTGTGAATTCGACGTGCTCTTCAGTGCGGACAGATCGACCTCAATCACATTTCCCTTCGCGTCCGTCACAGTCCCCTCATCCTGGTTCACCGTCACCCCGTCGATCACATTCCCGCTGCTGTCCACAACCTCGCCCTTTGCATTGACGGCTGCGTCATTGTAAAGCTTCCCGTCTGCTCCAAAGCACTGGAAGGTCGCACTCTTGATTTCATTTTCGACCGTCTCATCCTTTGTGATGCCCAGTTCCTGCAGAAGCTGATCCGTGACGGGTTCTGTCGGATAAATCCCCATATACGGAAACACCTGCGTAGCGATCTTGCGGAAAAGCGTCTGCGGATAGGAAGAGTCTGCCTGCTCCTCCACATTCGGCTCATCGATGACAACGTAGATGACCACCTGCGGGTTGTCGATCGGCGCCGCTCCGATAAAGGAAACCAGGTATTTTCCCTTTGCACGCTTTCCGGTTTCCGGATCAATCTTCTCTGCCGTTCCGGTCTTGCCGCCTGTCAGATATCCAGGTACCCTCGATTTCTTTCCGGTACCCTGCTCCACGGCCGTCTGGATGTAGCGCCTGATGTAGCGGGAAACTTCCTGGGAGATCGGCTGACGAAGTACAAGCGGCTCCACCGTGCTGGATGTTGTTCCGTCTGCGTTCAGGATCGCTCCAACCACATGCGGCTGGTAGTAATACCCTCCGTTGACCGCTGCACTGAACGCGGCTGCCTCCTGCACCATGTTGACCGTAAATCCCTGCCCGAAGGAACAGGTTGCCAGCTCAACCTCGTGCATCGTGTTCTCGTTGTAGATCACCCCGGCGTTCTCATTCGGCAGGTCGATGCCCGTCTGGCTTCCGAAGCCGAATGCTTTTTCATACCGGATGAAATTCTTTACACCCAGCTTGGCACCAACCTCCATCAGCGCGACGTTGCAGGAATTGACGATGGCATACTCCAGCGTCTCGTCCCCGTGTCCATAGATGTTGTCACAGTTGATCTTCGTATCCGTGATGAACAGGGAGCCGCCGCAGTAAAAATGGTCCCCGTCATGGACCACCCCTTCCTCAAGAGCGGAGGCAACGGTAATCGGCTTGACAACCGATCCCGGCTCGTAGCTCTGGGACACACAGAAATTCTCCCAGCTTTTATTCAGTGCCTCCACGTAGGCATCATTGCCCATCTTTTTAATTTCTTCCTGCGTATAATCCCCATATGGATCGCTGAGATCATACTCATGGTTGGATGCCATCGCCAGAATGCTGCCGGAGTTGGGATCCATAACGATCACGCCAACGTTCTTCGCGCCTTTCCCGTCCGAATCCTCCGTTCCGTATTCCTCGTCAAACGCATCAATCTGATCCTGGACTGCCTGCTGAATGTTCATGTCCAGCGTTATCTGAACCGTTTTCCCGTTGTCAGGCTCAACCGTTGACTGCTCAACCCCTGAGCTGCTATCCAGATATCCGAACTGCCTTCCATCGGTCCCGGTCAGTGTTTGATTGTAGTAGTTCTCGATCCCGGTGACGCCATCGCCAACATCATTGGAAAAGCCGACAACATTCGCTGCAAGCGTTCCAAACGGGTAGGTTCTCTGGTAAACCTCTTCGAACCAGACCCCCTGGATATCTGCACGCTCATCCTTCTCTGCCTGCAGAACTTTATCGGACTTTCCACTGCTCTTCTCCGTTTTCTCGAGATCCTTTCCAGCTTTATACGCCTCAAAGGTATCTTTCTGGTCTTTCGTAACCTTCTGCACGAGGACCTGGTACCGGGAATCCTTCGTTGCGTCAGAGGTCACAATCTTCCGGACCGTATCCTCGTCCACTCCGAATTCCTTCGATACCGCCCGGATGGTCGGCTCAATATAATCCTCATCCTGATTGATCGCGTAGCAGTCGAGCACAACATTGTATCGTCTCTCGCTCCGCGCCATGACAATCCCGTTCGCGTCCACAATCTCACCGCGTCTTGCCGGAATGGTTCTGGAGCTGTAGGTCTGCTGGGAAAGAACCTGCTTGGCATACTTGTTTCCCTTTGAAGCGTTCACCACTGCGATCCGTATCAGAAGAAATATGATACATAACAAAACGAATGCAAATGCGGCTGTCAGCCTCCTTTGCATTCCTCTTGTAAATCTCTTTTCCTTTTTTTGTTTCCTGTTTCCTGTGGAAGTCAAATGTTTCTGTCTCCCCTGTTATTTGGAAGGAATCTCTCCATACTGCTTGACATAATCACTGTCCGGGCTCTGGTACGTGACGATCTGACTCTGACTTGGATATGTCATCCCGAGGTCATCGATCGCCCGCTGCTTCAGCTTCTGCAGGTCGACTCCCGAAACGATCTCATTGTACGTCGTATCATTCTCGATTTTCAGGTTGTTAAGCTTCGTTGTCAGCTCTGTCACCCGTTTCTGGTTATAGGTGCAGATTGTCTGCTGCTTCAGAAAAGAGATACAGATCATGACCGTCAACACGGCGCAGACTGAAAGAAACACAACATACCGCATGTCCATATGCCGTGCACGTTCACGATTCCGGATGACCTGCTGGCTGACCTCGTGCACGCCTCTTTCCTGTGCCGGGAACGCTGCCGCCTTCCGAACCGTATTGCCCTCTACATACTCAGTATATCGCTGCCCTCTGCTTCTTTCAAATTGTGCAATGTTTCCTGACTTTGTCTTTGCCATGATTTTTTCCATCCTGCACTGTTCATCTTTCTGAAATCAGCGGTCCGGGAAGCGAAATTCAGTCTCCCCAGATGATTTCCGGTCCCTGCCTTGCTCTGCCACTCTCCCCGCAGAAGCGAAAGACCGCCGTATTCTTTCAGATGATTGTCCGCTCAAAGACACGCAGTTTTGCGCTCTTTGACCTTGGGTTCTCTTCAGTCTCCTCCACCGAAGGGATGATCGGTTTTCTGGTTATCACATGTCCCTTGGATTTCTTCCCACACACGCAGACCGGAAATTCCGGCGGACAGGTGCAGGGATTTTCATTTCGCCTGAAAACCTCTTTCACAATTCGGTCTTCCAGCGAATGAAATGTGATGACGCAGATTCTTCCGCCGTCTGCAAGAAGGTCAATCATCCCGTCAAGGGAATCGCTGAGAACGTCCAGTTCCCTGTTGACCTCGATGCGGATGGCCTGGAAGGTTCTTTTGGCCGGGTGTCCGCCGCCCTCCCTTGCTTTCGCAGGAATTGCAGCCTTTATAATGGAAATCAACTCCCCAGTCGTTTCAATTGGTTTTTTCTCCCGCTCCGCTGTGATGTGTTTTGCGATATTCCTTGCAAACCGTTCCTCGCCATACTCCCTTATGACTCTGGTCAGTTCCCCGATGGAATATCCGTTCACGACTTCCCTTGCCGAAAGCTTCTGCCGCTGGTCCATCCTCATGTCCAGCGGTGCGTCTGCCCGGTAGCTGAAACCGCGCTGCGCATCATCGAGCTGATAGGAAGATACGCCCAGATCCAGAAGAATTCCGTCTGCCGATCTTACACCAAGCTCCGACAGCCGCTCTCTCATTTCCGAATAATTGCTCCGGATGATCGAGACTCTGTCTTTATATGGTTCGAGGCGCTTTGCTGCAGCCTCGATCGCTGCGGCATCCTGGTCGAACCCAAACAGTCTCCCCTCCCCGGAAAGCCTCCTCGCGATCTGACTGGAATGCCCTGCTCCGCCAAGCGTTCCGTCCACATATGTCCCTTCAGGCCTGATCTTCAGACTGTCGATCACCTCATTCAACATGACCGGCTTATGCTGAAACTCCATCTTTCATCCTCCTGTGCCGGGCCCTTAATCCGGCGATGAGTCTTACAGACAAAGGTCCAGACCATCCAGCGCCTCCATGGACTCGTCGATGTTGTCCTCTTCTGCCTGCCTGTCGTACTGCTCCCTTGACCAGATTTCAATCCGTTTCATAGAGCCCTCCACGACAACGTCTCTCTGAAGATGAGCAAAATCCCTGAGCACCTCCGGCACAAGAATTCTCCCCTGCTTATCCATCTCACAGAGAGCCGCGCCTGCAGCAAAATGCCTGACAACCGCTCTGGCGTTTTTGTTTGTAAGTGGCAGCGCGGCCAGTTTCTCTTCGAAGGAATTCCATTCGCTCATCGGGAAGACATAGAGGCACCCATCCAGTCCCTTCGTCATCATGAACGACTCACCGAGCTGTTCGCGGAACTGTTTCGGGATGATCAGTCTGCCCTTTGCATCCAGGGTGTTATAATTTGCACCATAGAACATCCGAATTCCTCACCCGGAAATGAGGCGCCGGAAAGATGGATCTGTTCCATTTTTCCTCCCTTAAGCACCACATTTCACCACTTTCTACCACTACGGTTCTTAGTTTAAAGCATCCTAGTGCATTCTGCAATGGAGAACATCTGTTTGCAGTCTTTGTTTTGTGCACTTTTCTTGCTTCATTTTCTACTACATCTGCCCAAGGCGATGCGTATACTACACATGATGTTGTTTCAGATCCAAAAGCGTCCATGGAAAGAACTCCGAAAAAAAAAAGTTTATCTACAAATTTACAAGTTTTTCCATCTTTTCTATAATGAAGACGAAACAAATCGAATGCATTGACAGAGGGAAATCAATGAACTATTTTCTTGACTCCTGGAGACCGGGATTTCACCTCTCTCCCCCGGACGGCTGGATGTCAGACCCTGTCGGTCTGTGCCAGATGAACGGCATCTACCATATCTTTTTCTTGTACACGCCAGGTGATCCGACCGGCAGGTCCACGAAAGTCTGGGGCCATTTTCAGGGCCGTTCGCTGTCGGAGATGAAGTATGAAGGAATTGCGATTACCGCAGGCGAATATGAGCGGGATGGTGTCTATCCAGGTTCTGCCCTTGTCGATGAACATGGCATGAACCTGTTCTACAGCGGCATCATCCGATGTGCACCGGGCGAATGCCCGGACGATGAAAACCGGATATCCAATCAGCTTCTGATCTGCTCAGAGGATGGCCGGGACTTCAGCCGGAAAACACTTCTGCTCTCGAATCCCGATTACCCGGATAACCTGACACTGATGATCCGGGATCCGAACGTCTGGAAGGAGAATGACCAGTACTATATGGTGCTGGCAGCCGGAATGAAGGACAGTCCGCCGGATGATGATGCAGCGTCGTCTTCATCCGCTTCGAACACGGGAGAAGCGGAATCCTGCACAGACGGAGGCAGAAGGAGTCACAGGAGCAGGCCCGGGAACGGCTGCGCTCTTGTTTATACCAGCAGGGACCGGATCCACTGGGACTACCTGAAGGAATACTATATACCGGAAGGCTTCGGATACCAGTGGGAATGCCCGGACTACTTCCATCTTGACAGCAAAACAGTGCTGTCTGTGTGCCCGCAGGGGCTTGATCAGGAGGACTGCCACTTTCAGAACCACTATTCCGCCGGCTACTTTTTCGTAGAAGGGGAGACGCGCGGCGGCCAGCTGGTTCGGCGGGAAAGCTTCCACGAGTGGGATCAGGGTTTTGATTTCTACGCGCCGCAGACATTCGAGGATGAGGCCGGGCGCAGAATCCTGCTTGCCTGGGCAGGGATGCCAGATGCCTCCTATACCAATCTCACGACAGATAAGGAAGGCTGGCAGGGACTTCTGACCGTCCCGCGCCAGCTGAGCGTCCGAAATGGCAGAATCCTGCAAAGGCCGGTCGATGAGATCCTTGCACTCCGGCAGACCCGGCTTGCGCCGATGAACGGGGAGCCGGTCAGCTATGAAAATGGTACGGGTGAACTGATAATCGGGGACGGGGACGGCAGCGTGCGTGTGCGGATCGGGAGCCTGCTCCAGCCGAATGTCGTCACGCTTCAGTACGAGGAAGGGGTCGTCACGCTCTCCCTCGAATCCGGTGTACGGAGGCTTTCCGCAAGGGCTGCTGCAGCGGCGCAGGCAGAGGGTGCCGTCCTGGCTGCCGACAGCCTTGTGGGCAGAGAGGACATCGCAGAAGCAGCGGCGAAAGCGTCCGGCGGCAGGAAGGTCCGGCGGGCAAAGGTTGGTGCACTCCAGAATCTGAGGATCCTGGTTGATTCCAGCATCATCGAGATTTTCATCAATGACGGGGAACATGTCATGACAACCCGGTACTATCCCAATCACAAGGATTCAAAAGTCCGGATGGTGAACGCGGAATACGGTCTTCGATCCTGCCAGTCCTGGGAGTATCGGGAAATGGATGTCCCGTTCCCGGTCTGACCGCAGACTGAATGCATGACCACCGTGTCATAAACCTGTTATCTGGGAGTTTTCATGGAAATCTATCGGGGAAAGGTCCTGCACAGCGGAATCGCTGCCGGGAAGATTCACATTCTGGAGCGCGGGCTCCATGTGGAAAAGAAAAAAGCTGTCGCAGATGTGGAGACGGAAGTAAACCGCTATCTTTCTGCTCGTGAAACGGCAGAAAAAGAGCTGATGTGCCTGAAGCAGCAGGCAGAGGATGTGGTCGGCACTGAAAATGCAGCGATATTCGGGGCACAGGCACAGCTTCTCTCCGACAGCGAGCTGAGCCGCGGTATTCTCGATCTCATCCGCAGTGAAAAGGCCAATGCGGAGTATGCTGTCTTCACAACCGCCCGGAAATACACGGATCTGTTTTCAGCCATGGGAAGCGACTATTTCAGTGCCAGAAGCGCCGACCTTCTGGATGTCATCCAGCGTCTCATCCGCATTCTGAAGGGCGCCGGAACGGGCCGGAAGCTGGCAGAGCCCTCTCTGATTACGGCCATGGATCTGCTGCCTTCTGATACCCTCCAGCTGGACCGCAGGCTTGTGCTGGCCTTTATCACGCTGGAAGGCTCGCCTCTTTCCCATGCCGCCATCCTTGCCCGGGGGCTTGATATCCCGGCTGTCAGCGGGATTCCAGTCCGGGAGGAATGGGACGGGCATCCGGCCATTGTAGACGCCGAGAGCGGAACGCTGTACATTGACCCTGACAGGGAGACAGAGCGCCGTCTGCTGATGCGCCGCACTTCTCTGCTTGAAAACCGCAGCCAGTACCGTGCCATGATCGGTCAGGAGTCCGTTACCACCGACGGCAAGCCGATCCGGCTCTGCGCCAACATCGGCACGCCATCCGATATCGCGTCCGCGCTTGAAAACGACGCGGAGGGTGTCGGCCTGTTCCGGACGGAGTTTCTCTGTCTTGGCAGAAGAACCATTCCGGACGAGGAGGAACAGTTTCAGAGCTACAAGGAAGCCTGCCGCCTGATGGGCGGCAGGCCGATCGTCATTCGCACGCTTGACCTGGGCTCGGACAAGCAGTCGGAGCTTTTGAACCTGCCGCAGGAAAAGAACCCGGCGCTCGGATTTCGGGGAATCCGGATCGGGCTCACGCACCCGGAGCTTTTTTCGTGCCAGCTCCGGGCCATTTACCGCGCCACCATATACGGGAACCTGTCCATTCTGTTCCCGATGATCACCTCTGTCCGGGAAATCCGCCAAATCAAAAAGCTCATCCGCAGTGTGCAGGATGAGCTGACGAAGCGCCAGATCCCCTGGCGCAGCTGTCCGATTGGCATTATGATTGAGACCCCCGCCTCCGCTCTTCTTTCCGAAGAGCTGGCAGGAGAGGTCGACTTTTTCTCGATCGGAACCAATGACCTGACACAGTATACGCTGGCGATGGACAGACAGAACGGAAGCCTCGATTCCTTCTACGACCCTTACAGCGAGGCTGTCATGAAAGAGATTGAGATAACCGTCAGGAATGGTCACAAGTACGGCTGCCTGGTCGGCATCTGCGGAGAACTTGCAGCCGATACCGCCATTACCGACAGACTTCTGAAGATGGGAGTCGATTCCCTTTCTGTCTCCCCGCATATGATCCTCCCGGTACGGAAAGCCATCCGGGAATCCTGCACCGACCCTGCCCCCGTTTCCTGAACAGGCCAGGCTGCAGCCTTCACAGCTGCCGTGCCCCGGTCACATCCGGACTTCGGAGAAGGGGTCAGTCCGGGATGTTTGTCTGAATATCAAGCCGAAACCCATCCCACATGCTCGCAGAAACATTGTAATCTCTCAGATCCGTGACCATTTTGTGATAGAACGCCTGTCCGCCATGCACGATGTCGTAGGTTCTCGCATCTCCCCTGGCTTCCAGATGCCGGCCGAAGGAGCTGTTCTCAATATCCTCCGCTCCGTAATCATCTGAGGAGCCGTCCGGCCAGAAAATATACAGTCTGGGGATCTGAGGCTCTGAATTATACCGCACATCTCCAATCTGTCTGAGCAGTTCTCTTCCCTGCGCCTCGTAGCTGCACAGAACATGCGCATAGCGCCAGACCGTCCGTGTAAAGTCCGAAACGCGCAGCTGCATCAGCCAGTCTTCATCCATCATGCCATGGCCGTCATCTCTCGAGATGATCAGCACGATCGGAAACTGCCGCTCTCCCTTGATCGCCGCGGCTACCTCTCCGATCTGATCCTCCCTGAGAATTCTCCTTCTTCCGGAACACGGAAGGCCATTGAAGATCCCGACATTGTCCACAATATTCTTGTAAAAAGCCGGGTAGCTGAAGAACCTGGAGGGAGCATCCGTCCCTGCGGATTCCTCCCGGTCAGGTTCTGCATACCCGTTTACCGTTTCCAGCCAGACCTGCGGCTGTGCGCCTCTCTCCGCCTTTCCGCCGATCGAACTCTCCCCGGATGAGGGAGTTCCGTCGTAGCTCTCGTACAGGTTGGCCTCGGCAAACCAGACCCGGCCGCCGATCTCCGGGTCGATGTGGCGCACATGCGCCTTCAGTCTGCGCTTCTCCTCGTTGTACAGAACCGTCACATTGAAAGCCATCACCTCTGCATGGAAAGAAGATACCTTCTCCGGCATCCCATGGAACAGGCTTCCATATTTCTGGCTGATCCAGCTGTAGATGATGTTGCTGCAGGTTTCAAAGAGAAACTGCACCGAAGGCTTTTCCTCCTGCCGCATGCGGCTTCCATCCACCACCGTCTTCATCTGAAAAACAGTATGCCTGGTCAGCGGACGGATTTCATAGTGTCTGGACTCCGCATCTGTATCCTCCCGGCCATCGTTGTAGACATCCCGTTTGCTGAAGACTTCCTCCAGCCGCGGATCGTGGAATACACTGTCGTTCAGGAGTGCAATGATTGTGTTGACATTGATCGGAATTCTCCGCGATTTTGCCAGAAGCTGTCCGATCAGAACCGGCCGCGGCGTGCGGAAGATCCTTTTTGCCAGATTCTCCGTATTGACCATGTCCTCGTTTAGAATCTTCTCGACTTCCGGGTAGAGCTGTGCCTCTCCCAGCTTCAGGCGGAAATGGCTCTTCACCATGTCGCTCCATCTTCCAGACTTGTACAGCGCATGCCCCAGGTCCTCGAAGAGCGTCACCATCGACTTGTCACACAGCTCCAGCGTCGCCAGGATCGAGTTGAAATATCTGGAGAATCCCGGATAGTGGCTCCAGAGTTCCTCCCCCTTGTACCGCATGTCATGCTCAACCTCATGCCAGCCTTCAAAAAACATCGTTTTGATTTGAATCTCGAAGGTATCATCGATACACATGTCCCAGGTCTGGGGCGAAATCTCTGCCTTCAGATAGGCAGGCAGCCGGAAAACGCCGTTGAGCTTCTGCGGCTTGAATTCATCCTCCTCACGCTTGGAAGTCGACCAGTTGACCACATCGAACGTATTCGCCATGATGTTCTGGCAGATTGAAATGTCATCATCAAAGTACAGGTTGATGCGCACCCCGATCAGATCCTGAAGCTTATGGCCCTGATTATAATCCTTCCGCTCGAACTTACTCTCCATGGAAGCCGCGGTCTTGATTCTTGAAAAACAGCGGAAATAAAGACCGCACTGTTCCATCCGGTCGCTTATGATCCGTTTCAGATCCTGTTCCACCATCGGTGGAACCTTCACATTCTCTGCAAGTTCTTCTTTTGTAAAGAGGACCTGGTCTGTCTTCATATCCTCCGGGTCATCTATCGAATAGGGTCTGCTCATCGGTGAACTCCTGTATGCCGGCATCCACAGCCATAGCGGCCGCCATCCGGCTGCGCATCACTGCGCGTTGATCTGATTTCCGTACATATCATAATTCTGTCCTGTCACCGGATCCGTCCAGGCTACCTGAGGCGTCTGGGTACTGTTTCCATATACCGTAATATTCCCTGCATCCGCCCCGGTTCCGCTCTGCGAGCTTCCGGACGTGGAAGCCTGCGAAGAATCCGTCTGCGCTGTGGAATTGGGTGAATTCACGGATGCCTCTCCCTGTGACGCCGACTGACTGCCGGTTCCGGAACTGGATGAAGATGCGCCTCCGTTCATGTAGGGCTGGACGGAGGAAGCGTCATTCGGATACTTCTCGATATAAGCCTTGAAAACTTCATCCGCCTTTGTGTAATCACCCTGGTTGTAGTAAGCAAATCCCAGATAATACAGGGCATTCTTGTAGTTGGCGGCCTTTCCTTCCTTGTCCGAATCGACGGCCTGCTGCAGGGCAGCGGCTGCTCCGGCATAGTCCTTGTTTACATATGCCTGTGATCCCTGCGTGAAGTACTGATTGAAAAGCGCATCTCCGATCTGGGAGGTGATATCATCATACAGTGTCTTTCCGGCACCGTCATAATCATCCGCCTTCAGCTTCCCGAGTGCCTCGACCGTCTTGGTCTGATCGCCCAGCACATACAGGTCCGCAACCGAAAGCAGACTGTTGTAGCTTTCAATCCGGCTGTTTGCGTCATCCCGCTCCTTCTCAGCTTTCTTTGCCGACTGATTGGCGCTGTCAATCTGATCCTGGAGATCCTGGGCAGTCGCAGTCGCAGTCGCCAGAGATGCATTGGCATCCATGACCGATTTGTTTGCCTCATCGTTGGCGCTCTGCCGCACCTGCGGGACCGTCAGGAACCACACGATGGCTGCCCCCAGAAGAATTCCAAGAAAGATGTTGATGATGGTGGCGACTGTGGAAGAGTCCCGGAACGTTGTCGGAATGATGACAACATCATTTCCCGAAAGATACCGGACCGACTTCTCATCGTCCTGCGCTTCCGCATCGCTTCTCCGTCTCGCAAACGGGCGTCTGCCCCTTTCTCTGCGGACTTCCGTCAGGTACCTGAGTGTCGTTGTGTTGGTGTTGTCGATCTGCGCCGCTTTTTTCAAGAGTCTTCCCGCACGATCCCACTCTCCGTATTTCATATACAGAAGGGCCAGAAGCTGGTATGCCTTGACCATCTTCGGATTCTGCGCGATCACCTTCTTGAGCTGCATGATGGCCATGTCCTCGTGGCCGCCCAGGCAGTACTCAATCGACTGATTGTACTTGCGGATCGTTGAGTTGATGACATCAAGCTTGTTTTTATTGCTCTGAAGGATTCCCAGATATTGCCTGGCCAGATTGTTTTCCGGTTTCAGATTGCTGCTGATGACCCACTCCACCAACGCAGAAACCACCTCGCCGGTCTCAAAATAGCAGAGGCCGAGCAGATTCCTTGCATCGATGTTTTCCTTGTTGAAGCGGACACTCTGCCTCAGAAGCGTCTGGGCTCCGGAAAGGTCCCGCACAGAAGCCTTCTCCAGCCCTCTGTTATACAGAAGATTGGAAATCCTCACAATGCGCTTCTGAATCGAGACATCCGACCCGCAGTTTCTGCAGATGGTCTCACCGGTCAGTTCTGCCCCGCAGTAGATACACTTCATCGGACGTTCTTCCCCTTCTTCTCTTTTTCGTCCTGGATCATCTCTTTCAGAATGTCCGTGACATCCGTCAGGTCTCTGCTGTAGATGGCATCCTCAGCTTCATTGACATCCATGGAAGGATGAAATTTTTTCAGCTCTTCCTCGTAATTGATCATACTTCACCTCTGACTATTTTTTCAATCGCGCCGGCCAGGTACAGGGAACCGGCGCAGAACAGAAGTCCGTCCTTCTTCCCTGCCACTGCCCTTCTGTATGCCTCCCGGATGTCGGAAACCGCCTCAACCGGGCAGTCCGCACAGACGCGGAAAATCTCCGCAAGTCTGTCTGCCGGAGCAACCCTGGGCCCGGCAATCTCAGTCGTCACAACAGCAGAGAAAAGACCGCCCGCGCACAGTTCGCGGATCATCGTCTGGTAATCCTTGTCGGCAACGGCGGTAAAGAGGAGGGACACCTTCTGCTTCTTCGCAATCCGCCTGACGGTCCGCATGAACTGCGCAATCCCGTCCTCATTGTGTGCCCCGTCAACGATGACACCGGATTCGACCATCTCCATCCTGCCGGGCCAGCGTGTCATGCTGACCGCCTTGACGGCTGTTTCAGGATGAAAACACCCCTCCTTCTCCCCGAAAAGGGCAGCTGCCTGAAGCGCGACCAGGCAGTTCTCAATCTGATAATCGGCAAAAAAAGGAAGGTGGACGTGTGCGTGTCCATAGTACCTGTTGTCCAGCGTAAATTCAATGCCGTCCGGCATGTAGGAAACGTCCGCCGGTTTCTCAGACACAATTGTCAGCGGTGCCTCCTGCTCCTGTGCGCGCCGGCAGATCACATCAAGTGCCTCCCGGACATCGAACTGCTCCCTCGGGAACCCATCTGCCACAACGGGAACCCCTTTTTTGATGATGCCGGCCTTCTCGTATGCGATTTTCCCAAGCGTATCGCCCAGATATGCCATATGGTCAAAGCTGATGGATGTGATCACGGACAGATCGGGATGCCGGACGCAGCTGGTGGCATCCAGCCTCCCGCCAAGCCCGGTTTCCAGGACACAGACATCAACCTTCCATTTTCTGAAAATCAGCATTCCCATCGCAAAAAGGAATTCAAAGTAGGCGGGGTGCATCAGGCCATCCGCCTGCATCCTTCTCACACAGCCAAGGACCTCCTCAAATGCCTCTGTGAACTGCTCTTCCGATATCATCTGTCCGCAGATTCTGAAGCGTTCCCTGACATCAACCAGATGCGGAGAGGTGAAAAGGCCTGTGCGCAGTCCCTCTTCTCTCAGAATACGGTCCAGGTACGCGCACACGGACCCCTTTCCATTCGTCCCCGCCACGTGAATCACCCGGAAACAGTCCTCCGGATGATTCAGACGCAGAAGCAGATTTTCCGTATTCTCCAGTCTGGTTTTTTTTGTAAACCTGGGGATCTGATCGATATACCTGCATGCTTCATCAAAGGTCAACGCTTTTCCCTCGTCAGCTCAGAAAGTCCTTCAGCCGCTTGGATCTTGAGGGGTGTCTCAGCTTTCTGAGCGCCTTTGCCTCAATCTGGCGGATTCTCTCTCTTGTGACATTGAATTCCCTGCCGACCTCCTCCAGTGTCCTGGCGCGGCCGTCCTCCAGCCCGAAACGAAGCGTCACAACCTCCCGCTCTCTGGATGTCAGCGAGCTGAGCGCATTGTTCAGTTCTTCTCTGAGCATACTGAAGGTTGCAGAGTCTGCCGGAGAGAGCGCTGTGTCGTCTTCGATGAAGTCGCCCAGATGGGAATCATCCTCCTCGCCGATCGGCGTGTCGAGCGATACAGGGTCTCTGGAAATCTTCAGGACCTCCCGTACCCTGGACTCCGGAACGCCAAGCTTGTCAGCTACCTCCGCCGGCGTGGGCTCCCGTCCGAGCTCCTGGAGAAGCTGTCTCGACATGCGGAGCGTTTTATTGATCGTCTCAACCATGTGGACCGGTACTCGAATGGTCCGTCCTGTGTCTGCAATTCCGCGTGTGATTGCCTGCCGTATCCACCATGTTGCGTAGGTTGAGAACTTATATCCTTTCGTATAGTCGAATTTATCGACAGCCTTCATCAGTCCCATGTTGCCCTCCTGGATCAGATCCAGAAATGGCATTCCACGTCCGACATACTTCTTCGCAATTGAAACCACCAGTCTCAGATTCGCTTCCGTCAGCTGATTTTTGGCATCCTGGTCTCCCTGCTCCACAAGCTTTGCCAGACGAACCTCCTGCTCGCTGGTGAGCAGCGGAACATTTCCGATCTCCTTGAGGTACATACGCACCGGGTCCTCCGTCGAAACGCCGTCCAGGACATCCGCGTCATCCAGCTGTCCGGCCTCCGCCTCCTCGACCTCGGCCTCCTCCATATTGACCTCATCATCACCGGTTTCAATCAGAAGGCTGTCATCCTCATCGGTATCCTGCCCTCCATCATCCGGCATCTTGCCCCGGATCACATCGATGTTCTGCTCTTCCAATGTCTGGTAGATGTGGTCTGTCTGTTCTTCAGTCAGAGCAAAAGGCTCGAACGCCTTGATAATCTCCTCCTCCTCGATGGTATTCTTGTTCTTCTTTGCTTCCGCAAGAACTTCCCTCAGCGTCTTGAGAAACTGCTGCTCCATGTTATGTGTATCGCTGCTGCTCATATTCACTGTAACTCCTCTCCCGTTCTGTCCCCATCCGGCCCTGTCCGCTCTTCCCGGACTCGGAGCTATGACTGGCTGTGTCCCGCATGTTCGTCCGCACGCGGCAGCCTTGGCTGGCTCTGCCTAAGGGTAATGACCGGCCCGCCCTTGTGTTCGATATAGGCACGTGTAATCCGGACTGTACCGATCTCATCGTCCTTCGGGACCTCATACATGATGTCGAGCATCATTTTCTCGATGACAGACCGGAGTGCCCGTGCGCCGGTATCCTTTTCCAGCGCTTCCTCCGCAATGCATGAAAGCGCATCATCGTCAAACTCCAGCTTTACATCGTCAAGCTCCAGCAGTTTCTGATACTGCTTCAGAATCGCATTCTTTGGTTCCTTCAGAATCCGCACCATCATATTTCTGTCCAGGCTGCGGAGCGAGAAGATCATCGGCAGGCGGCCGATAAACTCGGGAATCATCCCGTACTTCTTCAGGTCCCCGGGCGTCACCTTTGCCAGAATATCCGGATCGCTGTCATATGCATCCTTAAGCTGGGCGCCATAGCCGATAGAGGAGGACTTTGTCAGCCGCTTCTTGATGATCTCCTCCAGTCCCGGAAATGCCCCTCCGCAGATGAACAGAATGTTCTGTGTGTTGATGGTCGTCATCGGCACCATCGCATTCTTGCTCATCGCGCCGACCGGGACCTCCACATCCGCACCCTCCAGAATTTTCAGAAGGCCCTGCTGAACCGACTCACCGCTGACATCTCGCTGATTGGTGTTCTGCTTTTTCGCGATTTTATCGATCTCGTCGATGAAGACAATTCCACTCTGAGCCTTGACGACGTCATTGTCGGCGGCTTCCAGAAGCTTTGACAAAACACTCTCGACATCATCGCCAATGTAACCTGCCTCTGTCAGCGCTGTCGCATCGGCAATCGCCAGCGGCACATCCAGGAGCCTGGAGAGCGTCTTCACAAGATAGGTCTTCCCACAGCCTGTCGGACCGATCATCAGCATGTTGGATTTCTCGATTTCAATGGTTTCTTTTGAATTTGTGTTGGTACGGACTCTCTTGTAATGGTTGTATACCGCAACCGATATCACCTTCTTGGCATAGTCCTGCCCAATCACGTATTCATCAAGCGCTGCCTTTATTTTATGCGGGGCGGGCAGCTCGCGCACATCAAAGCGTGCCTGCGGATCCTTCTCACCGGCCTCCACTCCTGTTGTGGGCTTTTTTCCCTTTTCCATGTTTTCCTGAAGGTCTGCAGAAAGGCCGGGATCCACCATACCCATGCCCGGGAAATTTCTCAGATTCCCAAGATTGGACAGATTCAGCATATTCCGGATCTTTGGATCATTCATCTGGTCAAATGACCGCTGCATGCAGTCCGCACATACCGTGAGTCCGCCCGGAATCGTAATCATCTTTCCTGCCTTGCTCTCGGTGCGGTGACAGATAAAGCATACTTTCTCCTTTTGTCCGCCCTCCCCGTCTCTGCTGCCTGCTGTGTTCTCTTTGCTCTCGTCCTTCTCTTCCATTCGGTTCCTCTGATTTCTGTGTTCCTGTCAGCACGATTATTCCAGTATCACCTTTGTGGAGTATGTACGGTCATATTTTCCGTCCTTGCCGGCGCGCACAAAGGTTACCTTCACTGTATCTCCTGCTTTCGTCTCCTTCAGTGCGTCTCTCAGATCCTCAACCGTCTCCACGCTCTGATCCCCGATCTTTGTAATCACATCATCAGCAGCAAGGCCTGCCTTCTCGGCACCGGAGCCCTCCTCGACGGATGCCACATAGACGCCCTTCGGCAGCCGGTAGACGATCTGATTCTCCTCTGAAATATCCGCCACGCGGACACCCAGCAGCCCTGATTTTTTCTCAGAATCTCCGGATCCAGACTCCGGCTGCGTCTCTTCAGCACGCTTCAGGTGATCGGATGGTTTTCCAATCGTCTGTTCCTGCCTTGAGGTCTCCGTCTGCACCGTTTCTGTCTGCTTCTCTGTACGCTCCGTTTCTTTCTGCTCTGTCTCAGATATCGTTTTCTCTGTCTGTGCCGGCTTCTCTCCGTTTTCTCCGAACCGTCCGCTTCCCCGGCCGCTCAGGATGTGCCCGATCCCGGTTTTCGCGTCATTTGCCGGGAGTGCGTATCCCATCCGCTCCGTTGCATCCTGGCTGATCTTGCCGGCATTGATCCCAATGACCTCTCCGTCAAGGTTTAGAAGCGCGCCTCCATAGTTGCCATCGTTGATCGACGCGTCTGTCTGAATATAGCTGTTTGAACCGTAGGCCGTCTTCATTGTACGTCCGAGCGCCGACACGATTCCCTGTGTGACCGACTGCCCGTACCCGAGGGAATCTCCGATTGCGACGACCCGCTCGCCGATCTTCAGGCTGTCAGAGTCTCCAAAAGAAGCGATTCGGATCTGACCCTCTGCAGCGGCTCCAACCTCCTGTTTTTTCACAGCAAGTACAGCCAGCTCCGTCCCGGCATCCGCGCCAACCAGCTCCGCATCCGCAAGCGTATCATCCGCCTGGGATTTTGCCCCATTCTGGACCGGCTGGCTGCCGGCCTCCTCTGTCTCAGAAGCGCCGGTTGTCTCTTCTGAAGAAGCTGTGTCATATACACTGGATTCCGTCTCTGCCTCTGCGGCTCGTTCTTCCTGCCGGCCTGAAACAGAGAAGCCAACGGTCATATTCTGCGCCCGAGCAGCCAGATACGCGTCTGTCACAATATAGTAATATGTGTCATCCTCATCGATCACAATCCCGGATCCGACATTGCTCGTCTGGATCTGCTGCTCACCATAGAAAAAACTCTGAATCGTCTCCACCGACTGGCTTGTGACGGAAACCACGGAGGGAAGTGCCTGAGCCGCCACATCCGACACATCGAGGGAAGTATTCAGCGAGACTGCATTTTTTCCAAGTTTTTCAGCAAGGCTCTTCTCTGACTCTGCATCCTTTTTCTCAGGCTTCTGCGTGCTGTTCCCCGCCCTCTGCTCTGTCTCAGGGGAAACTGGCTGTTCTGCCTCCGAAGCACTCGTCTTCCCCGTTTCAGACGCCGGAGTGGTCAGCGGCGCTTTCTCAGATGATGCCTCCGTGTCCGCCTGTGTCCCGGCTGCCTGCGCTTCCGTCTCCCGTGCAATCTGAAGACCAGCCTCCGTCTCAATCTGCGCATGGTCTTCCGTGCCTTCAGATCTCCACTTGTCCTGGTTGATAACCGCCGCCGAAATCGCCCCGACGACACCCGCCGTCACCACAAAGGTCAGCAGAATCCCCGGTACCTTGCTCTTGGGCTTGCTGAGCGGTTCCCCGGTCTGTGTATCAAACTTTGGCTCGTCGTCAAAATCATGTTCTTTCGGCGGTTCCTGCACAGACTGCTCCTGCGTCCTGCCGGGCTCTCCTGCCTGCGGTGCGGATGGGTTTTCCTGTCCCTCATCTGCATCTTGCACGCCCTGCATGCCAGATGCAGGCTGCCCCGGCGCCTGGCTTCCGTCTTCTGACTCCGGGCTTCCGGCTTCCGTTCTCAGACTTTCTTCCTTCAAGTCCGGACTGCCGCCTTCTCCTTCAGATGGCTGGCCTCCATTCTCCGGAGCCGATGGTTCCGTTACCTCTCGGGCAGCATCCTCAGTCACTGAAAATGGATCTCCCGACGGCTTCTCTTCCTGCTCATCTGTGAAAGGATCTCTTCCCTGTTCATCCGAAACCTGGTCCTTATCATCATGGATCCCGTCGCTCATCGCTCTCATCTCCTTGTATGGTTCATTGTTGGCAATCGTTTTAGTCTACCATATCATTGTGTAGAATGTGTGGATGTTCTTTTTTTCTGTTCCCAGTATACTGGGCTGTCCGTGAGAACTCTCACAAGCCGGTCGGGCAGCTTCCGGTAATTTTTCCCCAGCTGATATCCTGCGTATTTGCAGCCGCTCTGCCACAAAAGCTGCGGCACCAGATATCCCTGCCCGCTCCTGATCAGGTCAGACATCGCCTGCCGGAGGAACCGCAGTCCTTCCCTGCTGCTCGAAGCCATATTGAAAATCTCCGGATAGTCAGCCTGTGAAACGCCAAGATCGAAATTTCTGTGAAGCTGCCTGATCCCGCTGTAGTGATGTGTATGGTAAACCTGCGCGTCTGCACAATAGGCGATCCGGCAGCCCTTCTGAATCATTTTCCCCGCGAGGATCATGTCTTCATTGAAGATGACATCCTTCTCAAAACCGCCGGCCTGGTCGTAGGCAGACCGTCTCCACATCGCACAGACATCGGAGCAGAAAAACGTCTTGATGCCAAGCCGGTCCAGATCTGCGGCCGACTTGACGGCAGAGGAGGCTGGATAATTGAATGTCCTGGCTTCCGCCTCCAGCACGCTGCTCTTTTTCCCCGGAAGCTGCCTCGCATACGCTGCCGCAACCGACGGATCATCAAATGCGTGCATCAGCCGCTCCACCAGCCTGCTGTCTCTCGGGAGCGCATCCTGTGTCATACAAAGCACCAGATCCGTGTCGGTATAACCGATTCCCAGATCTCTCGTCTTCCCGTGGCCGAACTCTTTCTGCCTGACCTCCAGCACCGTCAGGGATGGGAATGAAGTCCGGAACTTCTCTGCAGCTTCTGCTGCCTCCGTCTTCTGTGCTGTTCCGCACTCCTGCGGCTCCGGAGCCGTATGAATGATCACAACTTCCTCAGGAATGTGCGTCTGTCTGGTCAGCCGGCGCAACAGCTCATGAAAAAGCGGCCCCGGGCAAAAGACTGGAATAACAACCCCAACTGTTTTCTCCATCATCCGATACCTGTATTGGTCACAATCTGCTGCGAAATCGACTGAACCGTCGATGTCGGCGTGTAATCATTCTGCCCGAACAAAAAGGCGTGAAGTTCCTTCACATTGGCTGTCAGATTGACTGGAACCACACAGTCCCCTGCCGGGGTGTCTGCCGGCTGTTGTTCAAACGGAAAGCCCGTCGAATCGCCAAGCGTCAGACCTGACATCTCCGAAACAAGTCCCATGATTTCAGTGTTCGAGAAACTGGTT
Source organism: uncultured Lachnospiraceae bacterium (assembly GCA_902761585.1). Lineage (GTDB taxonomy): Bacteria > Bacillota > Clostridia > Lachnospirales > Lachnospiraceae > Porcincola. The sequence goes on along the minus strand of CACWKX010000014.1, from coordinate 72,143 downwards.
GAAATGTAAGGAAGCATTGCGTCCGCGACCTGAAGCATCTTCGTGGTGCCTTCCTTTTTCGCGATCTCAAAAATCTGCGTCAGAACATCCCGCTGCCGCTCCGTCCGCTTGTAATCATCGCCGGATGTATAGCGGATCCGGCAGTACGCCAGTGCCTGAATTCCGTTCAGATGCTGATACCCGGCGGAAGTCACCGGCGTGATCTGCGCTCCGGTCACCTGTGCATTTTCTGTCTGATACCCATTGATATAGGGCAGCTCATCCTCTGTGACATTGATTTCCACGCCGCCGATGAGATCGACTGCCCTGACGACAGCATCGAAATTGACCGCCACATAGTCTGAGATATCCAGATCCAGATTCTTGTTCAGCATATTGATCGAACGCTCTGGCCCCCCGAAGAAATAGCATTCCGTCGCTTTTCGGAACTCTCCGTTCGTATTATCCAGGTATGTATCCCGATAGACGGAAACCATCTTCACGTCCTTCGTGCTTTTGTTGATGCTGCAGATCACGATTGTGTCCGAATGGGAATCCTTCGTCAGCTGCCCTTCTCTGGAGTCGACCCCGTAAATCACAAAGTTCTGGTAACCTTTTTGAGACTGTATGCCTTCATTCTTCAGGATATTCCCCAGGTGGACACGGTCCAGCCTGGAAAACCGGTACACACCAAACAAGACGACTGAAAGGATGATCAAAAGGACAAGGCGCACGATAAAGCGGCTCTTTCGACCCTTTTTGGGCTTCCGCCTTCCTGACGGGCGGACTGACTGCCGCGCCGTTCCGTATGGGTCCCGAAGGCGTGATGGTCCCTGATCCGTTCCATATGTGCTCCGAAGGCGGGATGATTCCTGCTCCGTTCCGTATGTGCTCCGAAGGCGGGTTGATTCCTGCTCCGTTCCATAGGGGTCCCGAAAGCCGGATGACTCCTGCTCCAATCCATAGGAGTCCTGCCGGCGTACCGGCTCATAGGAGTCCTGCCGGCTGTGCCATCTTGTCTCTGTCTCTTCTTCTGCAGTCCTGCGCTGCGGACGGCGCGCCGTACGTCTGACCTTCCGGCCATCCTCATCGTCAAAATCCTCGTATCCGCCCTCATAGCGGTCATCATACGGATCGTTTTCCCACCTGGGCGTCCGGGAAGACTGCTTCCTTCCCGGCCTGTCCTCATCCTCCCGTCCATTCTGCCCGTAGAAGTCTTCGTTCCACTTGTCGCGGCGGCGATATCCATCCGGCTCTGAGCGCCAGGAGCCTTCCGGTCTCCCGAATTCCTCCTGCCGGTCATAGCTGTCGCCGACTCCGTACCCGTCCAGGTGTCTGGATGAAACCCGCCTGCGGCTGTAGGGCTGCTCCTCCTCATACAGTCGGCTGTCCCGATCCTGGTATCTGCTCGCACTTCCGCGGCTCGATTGGCTGCCTTTCTCCCGATTTTTTCTTCCGTACACCATAAAAATCCTCAATATGCATTCTTGTTGACAAATCCCTTGAATACTGTCAGAAACAGAATCTTGATGTCCAGCCCGAACGTCCAGTGTTCTATATAATAGATGTCATAGTCGATCCGTTTCCGTATGGACGTGTTTCCACGGTATCCGTTGACCTGTGCCCAGCCCGTCATCCCTGGGCGGACCTGATGTTTGACCATATACCTCGGAATTTCCTCCCGGAACTTCTCTACGTACTGCGGCCGCTCCGGTCTCGGTCCGACCAGACTCATGTCTCCCTTAAGCACGTTGAACAGCTGTGGGAACTCATCCAGCGATGTCCTCCTGATGAATCTCCCGACTGTTGTCACCCTTGGATCGTTCTGTGTCGTCCATCCCTTCTTCTCCTCTTCGGGATTCTGAACCTCCATGGAACGGAACTTGTACATCTGGAACGGGCGGTTGTGAAGGCCGACGCGCTCCTGGCGGAAGATTACCGGTCCCTTGGATGTCAGCTTCACGGCCAGCGCGGTCCCGATCATCACCGGAGAAAAGATGATGATCGCAAAAATCGACACTACAATGTCAAACAGCCGCTTCACCATCGCATTGAATGTGTCGGAGAGCGGCACATAGCGAATATTCACAACCGGAAGCCCCAGAAGGTCTTCCGTGTACGGTCTGGACGGAATGATATCCGTGTAATCCGGAACAAACTGTGTGTGGACGCCGGATTTTTCACATGAAGCTACAATCCGCTTCAGCTTATAGTATTCCGAAAGGCTCAGTGTGATCGCGATTTCATCCAGGTTGTTTTCGGAGAGAATGTGTTCCAGCTCATCCGTTCCGCCCAGAACAGGCACCCCATCGTACAGACTGCCCTTTTTCGTATTATCATCGAGAATTCCGTGAACCTGATATCCCCACTGGGGATTCTGCCGGATCCGGTCAATGTATCCCTCAGCTGCTGCGCTGCACCCCACCATCATCATATGCTTGAGGTTCATCCCCTTGCGGCGGATTCGGTGCAGCATCATCCGGATGACATTCCGCTCGATTACCAGGCTTATAAAATTAATCCCGGTGAACAAAAACAGCATCTGTCTGGAGAAGTCCTGCTGCCGGATGACATACAGACAGAAGATGAACATCAGAAGTCCGACCATATTGGCCAGGAAGATGTTTCCAGCCTCTACCCGTTTCCCGGATATTCTTCTCGGCTGATAGAGCCTGAATCCGTCATACAGAAGAAGATACGCCGGGATCACAAAGACCAGCGCCAGCATGTAGGTTGAAAATGAAAGCCGCCCCTGTGTCTTCGGCGTCCAGAATGTAAACTGAATCCACCAGGAAAACAGATAGCTGACAGCCGTTACCGCTGCGTCAATCACAACCTGCAGCCTGTTGAAATACTTCTGGTTATCCTTGATCAAGCGTCCTCACCTCCAGGTTTCAACAAGCGGTTTCAGTCCGAGCCAGAGCTCCCGCTGAATCTTCATGCAGGCCTTCAGCCCTCCGGCCTTCCGGGTCTCCCCGGGCATTCCTGCCTTTTTCCTTCTCGCGTTCATACCGGCAGACCAGACAGGTCCCCTGCCCGGACGAATCCCCGCCGACATGCAGATGCCCTGTGCAAGCCCCGAGCAGTAGGCTCTTCCAAACCCCTTCCCGGAAAACCAGCAAAGCTTGATGAGCGTTCCTGCCAGGAAGAGCGGAGCATTCAACGCCAGCTGCCAGGACGGCATATTCTTATAGATCATATAGAAGTTGTTCCGGGCTGCCTTTTCAACCTTGAAGGCATTGTAGCGGGAGCCGCTCGTCGCGCTTCCCGCATGCCGGACAACTGCCTCAGGCACATAAAAATTCGTGTAGCCGGCAAGTCTTGCCCGCCACCCGACATCGATGTCCTCCAGATAAGCAAAATGGCGCTCGTCAAAAAGACCGATCTGGGAGAAGACCTCCCGTCTGTACAGTGCTGCCGCAGCGCAGCAGGCAAAACACGGCTCCTGATGGTCATAGCGTGCCGCACTTTTACCCTTTCCGCGCGCAAAAGCCCAGCCCAGCGCGCAGAAAAAATCGCCCGCATCATCCATTTTCCCGGAATCCGTCAGGCTGACAAGTTTTGAACAGCACGAAAAGACCCTGCCTCCGCCCTTCTCCATTGCCCTGACAAGCGCTTCCAGGGCCTTCTCCTCAAGAATCGTGTCATTGTTCAGCAGAAAGACATATGGCGTCTTCGCCAGCAGGATCCCATCATTTACAGCATGGCAGAAACCGGTATTTTTCCGGTAAGCCCGGACGCGGACCTCCGGGAATTGCGTGCGGACATACTCCACGCTCCCGTCCTCTGATCCGTTGTCAACCAGGATTGTCTCGAAGCGCTGCTCTGTCTGCCTCCGAAGGGAGGACAGGCAGCCTTCCAGATATTTCATGCCGTTGAAATTGGGTATCACGACCGTCACAATCTTCATATCAGTCATCACTCAGGGAATAATCCCAGCGCTTCAGCGACAGATTCGGATTATAGAAGGGATCTCCTTTTTCGTAATAATCCGGCCATGCCGCCTTCATGAAGGCAGCCTCTTTTCGAAAGCGCTCCGCCTTCTCCTTCGTGTACTCGTCGCCCCTTGATACCGACTCATGGTGGATGGCCTGCGCGAACGGATCATAGACGACAAGACAGCCCTTCTCCCGAAGCCTCAGGCAGAGATCCACATCGTTGAAGGCTACCGCCAGCTCTTTTCTGAAGCCGCCCACCTGCTCAAAAATCTCCCGCTGTACCATTATCAGCGCACCGGTCACAGCTGACAAGTCCTGCATGAGCGATGCCTTGTGCAGGTAGCCGCCAAACGCGCCGTTCATCCCTGTAAACAGACTCCCGGCAACCTGACCGATCCCAACCACAACTCCGGCCGACTGAACTTTCCCGTCCGGATAAAAGAGCTTCGGTCCTGCGGCTCCGACGCCCGGGCGCTCGCATAGCGAAAGAAGCTCCGTCAGCCAACCGTCCTTCACCTCCACATCGTTGTTCATGAAGACCAGATAGTTTCCGTGCGCCTGTTCTGCCCCTTTGTTGCACACAGACGAGAAGTTGAACGATGCACCCTTCCACCTGACGACGCGCACATGATCGATTCCCTGAATGCTCTTATAGTAGGAGAGTATTTCACGGGAAGAAGAATTGTTCTCAACAACGATCACTTCATAACGGTCATAGTCTGTGTGGGCATGGATCGCGCCGATGCACTTCTGAAGAACCTCCCTCTGCTCATGGTTGGGGATAATAATCGACACGAGCGGGTGCTCCTCCTCCCGGTACCGGATCCGGTAGAACCCGAAGTCAGCGCTCACCGCCACGTCCCCTTTCTCACCGCACCGGTCAAGGTGTGCGAGAAGCGCTCTTCTTCCAGCGTCATAGGCATAGGACTTGCTCTCCGGATTGTCGGCTGTCGACTGTTCATGGACGCGCCACGCATACAGAACACGCGGGATATGCACGATCCCCGGCTGAGCTTCCCTCCCGTACCCGCATCCACATTGTGCCCGAATGAGATCTATGCACCGGAGGATGAAGTCATAGTCCTGAGCCCCGTCATACATGCTGTCAAATCCGCCCGCTTCCCTGGCAATCGATGCCTTCACAATCAGGAAGTGGCAGATATAATTATTGGAGCGGAGCAGATCCAGATTGAAATCAGGCTTGAAATGTGGCTGGAAATGTTCTTCCCCGCCCCTCCCGTCATCCCGGATCTTGTCCTCGTCGGTGTAGAGAAGAAGCGGCTTCTTTCTTCCAGCCCCGCAGGCAGAGACGATTGCCTTCCAGGCATGATACAGTGCGTCGGGCTCGATTCTGTCATCATGGTCCATGAAACAGACATATTCCCCCCGCGCAGAGAAAAGTCCGGCATTTGTGTTCTGCGCAATTCCCTGGTTTTCAGCGAGAGCGAGTATGCGCACCCGCCTGTCCTTTTTCTCCAGCGCACGCAAGGACGCTGAGCAGCTCCGGTCATCCGGACTGGCATTCACCAGTATCAGTTCAAAATCAGGAAAGGACTGGCTGAGCACAGAGTGCGCCATCTCCTGAAGGTACCGCTCCGGTGTCCGGTAGATCGGCACGATAACCGAAAAAAGCGGCTCCTGCTCCATTCTCCCGGATCTCAGATATGCCTCTGCTTCCCTTCTCTGCGCAGCGAGCTCCTCGCCGGATGCCCTTCGCTTTTCAAACCACGGGCCGTACGGAACATGCTCCGGTGCCAGACGTTCCTGCACCCTGACGGCAAAGTCATGCAGTCCATAGTGGCGCAGATAGCGAAACGCCTTCCGGATGTAATAGGGTTTGATCTTCCGAAGCATCGAATCCATTGAACCGTCTCCTGCTGCTCGCTTAGTGAAAACCTGGATAGTTCAGCAGGCAGTCTGCCGCATATTCCATGTCCTTCTCTTCCAGATTGTAGAACATCGGAAGGCGCATCAGCCGCTCGGACTCCCTCGTTGTATAGACATCCTCACCTGAGAACCGCCCGAACCGCTTTCCCGCCTCCGAAAGATGGAGCGGGATATAGTGGAAGACGCACAGAACCCCCTTTTCCTTCATGTACCGGATCAGATCCGTTCTGACATTCAGATCCTTCACTTTGATATAGTACATGTGTGCATTATGCTGCGCGTAGTCCGGAATGTATGGCTGCTCGATATACCCTGCATCGGCAAGCGGTTTCAGCGTTTCGTTGTAATAATTCCAGATGGCCATCCGTTTTTCCTGGATCTGGTCGAAAACCTGCAGCTGGGCCCAGAGATAAGCGACATTCAGCTCAGACGGCAGATACGAAGAGCCATAATCCACCCATGTGTACTTGTCAATCTGCCCGCGGAAGAACTTGCTCCGGTTCGTTCCCTTCTCTCGGACAATTTCCGCACGCTCCCGATCTTCTTCATTGTTGAATACGATCGCGCCGCCTTCTCCCATGGAATAATTCTTTGTCTCATGAAAGCTGTAGCAGCCATAATCCCCGATCGTCCCGAGTGCCTTTCCTCTGTAGTAGGCATTCACGCCCTGTGCCGCATCCTCGACCACCTTCAGGTTGTGTTTTTTCGCGATCGACATGATCTTGTCCATATCACAGGCAACTCCTGCATAGTGGACCGGGACGATCGCCCGCGTCCGATCCGTAATGGCATCCTCAATCAGATCCGCATTCATATTCATGGTCTTCGGATCGATGTCGACATAGACAATCCTTGCCCCTCTCAGGACAAAAGCATCTGCCGTCGACACAAACGTGTAAGACGGCATGATAACCTCGTCGCCAGGTTCAAGGCTGCACAGCCAGCTTCCCATCTCCAGAGCAGCCGTGCAGGATGTCGTCAGATAGCAGTAACGGACCTGGAACTTATCCTCCAGCCAGGCAGAAGCCCTTTTTGTAAAGTTCCCGTCTCCGCAGAGCTTGCCGCTCTCCAGCGCTTCCTGGAAATATTTCTGTTCTGTCCCGACAATGGGTGGTCTGTTGAAATCAATCATGTCAGCCTCCAAATGAAAAAACCGCGATCCCTGCGATCATGATCAGCATGCCCAGAATCCTGCGTTTTGACAGCTTCTCGTGCAAAAGCAGCACCCCGATCACAGGTACAAAGATATAGCTGAGCGGCTCGACAATCGGCGAGTAGGTCAGCGGTACATATTTCAGCGCATAGTAGGTCATAAAGACCGATACAAAAAAGATTCCGTATGCGCCGGCCACCATCGGATTCAGATATTCCTGAAGCCTGGTTTTGTGCGTCTTGTTTGCCTCAACCTTGAGCATCACCTGTGCGATGGAAGAAATAAACACGGAGATAATCCAGATCAGGAGGTATTTCCACAGTCCTGTAAACATCAGTGCTGTTCCCCCTTTCCGGGTTCGCCGCCGGTCATGAGGCTTCCGTCCTTCTGTTCCGGCTGCCCGCCACTGACACCGACCATGATCCCGGCAAGGATGATGATCGAACCCAGAACCATGTTCCAGGTCACCCTTTCCTGAAAGATCAGGACACCCCAGACAAGTCCCCAGATAATAGTGATCGGCTTGTTGGTAAAGGCAAAAGTCAGTGACATGTGCTTAAGTACCTGCTGCCAGGCGATGGCAAATGTGAACAGCGCGGCGAACATCAACCCGAAAAAAAGAATCCACCTGGGCGACAGCGTTCTTTCACGACCCGCCAGCTTGGAGAACACTCCCTGTATGGAATTCACAATCAGGCTCAGATGGAGTGCAAGGAACCATAGAATGGGCACCTCAAGTCCTGCATTTTTCTTCATGTTCCGGATGATCCCCCTTCTCTTCTGATCTCGTCGTTCTCTTTCCGTATTCCGTGAGTCAAAGCCACCCTGTTCTTCGTGCGGCTGATTTTTCATTATAGCATCCGGAGCCCTCAGCCGCAAATCAGCCATTTCGGTACGCCGGCATTGATTTCATAATGGCACGTTCTCAGAGAAAGATTCGGGTTGTAATGTGGATCTCCTTCCTTCAGAATCTTCTCCCACTTTTTCCGGAAATGCCGCTTTTCATTCTCAAAGCGCTTCGACTTCTCCCTGCTGTTCTCATATCCCCTGCTGGCTGACTCATGATGGTACAGCTCTGCAGTCGGTTCAAAGAGGACATGATAGCCGGCCTCACCAAGCCGAAGACAGAAGTCCACATCATTCAGCGCCACCGGAAATTCCATCGAGAACCCGCCTGCCCGCCAGAATGCCTCCCTCGAGACCATCATGCAGGCTGCCGTCACTGCACTCATCCTGCTGACAGCCGCAGCACGGTTCATATAGCCCGGATCCTCATCCTTCCCGCCAACCATCATACTGCCTGCAAAACCCATGATTCCGACGACAATCCCGGCAGACTGGACAGTTTCGTCCGGATACAGAAGCTTCGGGCCGACTGCGCCGACCTTCTCCCGCATACACTGAGACAACAACCGCTCAATCCAGTCCGGTGTCTTAACCGTCACATCATTGTTCATCAGAATCACGTAGTCGCCCGCGGCCTCCCGGACTCCTTCGTTGATGATCGCAGAAAAATGGAACCCTTTTTCCCGGTACCGGACAACCCGGACCGGGAGCTGCCTGTAGAACCCTTCCTTCAGTGTGTCATAAAACGAAAAGGTTTCAGGTTCACTCGAATTGTTTTCGACAATGATGATCTCCAGTCTCTCCCAGGTTGTCAGGCTGCAGACTGAATCCAGACAGCGCTTCAGCATCGAGACATGATCCTTGTTTGGGATGACAAGGCTGACAAGCGGGCTTTCCGGATGCAGATACCGGATATGAAAACACCCCGGCCTTCTTCCCCGCTCCACAATGCCTGCTTCTCCCCTTCTGCTGAGATCGCGCCGGAGTACCTGCATCAGGGCCTCATCCCCTGCCCGATTCTCCTGCCGCTGCATCGTCTCTTCATCCTGCAGCGGTCTTCCTGCGCCGCTCTGACGCTGGATGGCCTTTTCCTGATGGTCAGCCGCATGGCAGAGAATCTTCGGAACATGCGCCACATGTTCCCGCGCTAGCTCCGTGCAGAGCAGCGTTATATCATAGCAGACAGCCGGATCGGCCAGTTCCGCCGCCGACAGACCGGCGTCACCTTGCAGCATATGCGTAGCCCTGCGGAGGATCCCCGCCTTCACTCCAAAAAGAGAGCCGATATACGGGACCGACCTCAGATAATCCGGATCAAAATCCGGCTTGAAAAGCGGATCGGACAGCATTAGCTTCTCCCGGTCTCCGTCCTTCACCAGCCTGTACCGGTCCTCATCCGAGTACACACAACTGCTTCCATCCAGGACTGCGCGTGCGAGCTCAAACAGGGCATGGGGCGGAAGCAGATCGCCGGCCCTGACAAAGACGATGAGATCCTCATCACCGACCTGGGTTGTCAGCGCATCACACAGCTCTGCATTCAGGTAGGTCTGACGGCGGAGCGTTTCTTCTGTTCTGCGGAAGGCTTTTCCCCTCACCGGTTCTCCCTCTGGCCGAAGGATCATCACCCAGATCTTCGGCATGCTCCCCATTTTCAGATATTTCTGATATCCCATCTCCAGAGGCGAAGGTTCCTGCGCGCATACCCACCTGTTATAGTCAAAATGGGCATCTGCCAGCTTCTCTGCCGCCCTGGCAGTAAATTCTCTGATTCCCCTGTTTTTCAGATAGAGAAGTCCCTTTTGAATTTTCCCTGTCATCACCCTGGTTACTCCATTCGCAGATACTTCAGGTAAGGTGCTCTGGCTTCACGGACCGGATCCTTGCAGGTATATGTCCGCCCTGTCAGCGTCAGATTCGGGTTGTAGAACGGATCACCGGCTTCAAGCTCCTTCTCCCATCGTCTGACAAAAATGCCGATTTCCCGGTGGAACCGTCTGACCTTCTCCTCGCTGTCCTCCGCGCCTCTGGACGCTGACTCATTGTGAATCAGCTCGGCATTCGGGCAGATGAGAATCCGGTATCCTTCCTTCCGGAGTCTGAGACACAGGTCCACATCATTGAATGTTACCGCCAGCTCCTCATCAAAGCCGCCGGCCTGTTCATAAACCTCCCGCCGCATCAGCATGCAGGCACCGGTAACGGCTGACACATTGCGTGTATGCTCAAAGAGAAGTTCCGGATACTCCCCCGGCAGCTCCCCCAGCTCCTCTCCCTGATACGCATGCCCGGCGATGCCTCCATATCCGAGGATGACGCCAGCATGCTGAACCGTATGGTCCGGATAGATCAGAAGAGCACCGACCGCACCGACATCCTGTCTTTCCGCATGAGATGCCAGATACCAGATGCTTGATGGCTTCAGAATCACGGTGTCATTGTTCAGAAACAGCAGAAATCGTCCATGAGCCTTTGACGCCCCGAAATTGTTGATCCTGGAATAATTGAAACTCCCTGTATAGGTGTACACATGAATCCGCCCGTCCTGCTTCTGAATCTCCTCATAATACCGGAAAATCTCCAGCGAAGAGCTGTTGTTCTCGACGATGATGATCTCCAGATTGTGGTAGGCGTTGACTTTCAGGAGGGAATCGATGCAGTTCTTCAGGTCCCTGACATGATCCTTGTTGGGAATGATCACAGAGACAAGCTCCAGATCCTTCTTCAGCAGTGGGATATGTCTGTCCACACTGACCTTCCGCGCGTTTTCCAGAACCTCATGATAGAGAATCCTCGGAATATGGCGGACAGTCCCGCTTCTTTCCTGCCCGGGTCTGACATGCTCACTCTTGCACAGACGCTTCAGAAAGGCATGTACCCCGTCACTGTCCAGACTGACCTTTCCGCCCGAATCCTGCTCCATTTCCCTGTACACCTTCCGGAACAAGGCTGTCCTGACGAGAAAGACATTCCCCATATAATTGACCTTTCTCAGCAAAATCGGGTCGTATTCCGGGCGGAATGCCGGGTTCGTCTTCCTGCCCTCTGCATCGATGCAGTCTGAGTCAAAGTACACGAGGTCCACATACCCGCTGTTGTCCTCATTCAGAAGCCTCACGCAGGAGGACAGCATATCCGGCGTCAGGGTACAGCCCGGGCCTGCGAACAAGGTATACTCCGCTTCGGGACAGTCCTTCAGCGGCCGGACATTCCGATAGGTCTGCAGCGACAGTGACTGAACAAAGGCTGCCCTGTCTCTCCCCACTGCGTGAGCGTACACACCGATCTTCGGCTGAAAATGAAAGACTTCCTTCGAAATCTTCGCATATCCGCGGGAGGAAATCCGGGTGTGTTCCAGCCACCGTTCATAGGGAACTTCCTCATGCTCCGGCGAAAAGAACCGGTCTCTGATGCTTATCGCCGCCTGCTGCAGACTGAAAACATTCAGATAATTTTTCAGTTTCCCCAGATTCATCTCAAACCCTCTTTCCGAGAATTCGCTTCAGCGTCTCCCTTCCGGGGATATCTGCCTCCGCGATCTTCCTTGCCAGTCTGTAACTCGTCGTTTTCTTCAGCATCTCCATGGAGGTACGCAGCATCTCATTCTCCTCCCGGAGCCTGTTTTTTTCTGCCTCCCCGCCGCTGCCTCTCACAGCCGGGTTTGCCAGCGCGTAGGCCTGGAAAACGGCATCTGCATCCTGGGGACTGCAGTTTCTCCGGCGCACCCGCTCTGTAATGCTGCCCTGCCGCCCCTGCCGCATCCACTCTCCATACAGCATCCTGTACGCGGCATTCATCCAGACGATATTCCGGAGCGGCACGCTCAATGCCGCTTTCCGCTTTTCGGAGAGCTTCTGCGGGCTGCTCCGGATTTTCTCCAGAAGCGCCAGCACCTCACCTGCCTTCGCATCCGGCGGGACAAGCCATCCGGCTTTTGTCCTCCGGATACGTTCTCCAACTGCCCCGATATCGGTTCCGATGACCGGGATCCCGCTCTGCCAGGCTTCGGACAATGTATAGCAGAATGTCTCCCCCCAGATCGGGAGAATGCACGCCACATCGATCTGGCAGGCCTCCAGCAGCTCTCCCGCATCTTCCTGCTCATAAACACCGGAAAAATAGACATTCTCCGGACACTTTTCTTTCAGTACCTCCGGATCTCCGATCTGTCCGAAGACAAAGAAGCGGAAATGCGGGTTTCCAGAATGAATGATCGCGGATAACAAGGTAGAACCTTTCGCTCTGGTCACCCCGCCGAGAAACGCAACGTGAAGAACCCGCCCATCCTGATGGTGAAGCCTGCCCTCTTCTTTTGTCAGACGATTATAGAAACCTGTGTGTACCCGCCCGTCCGTGAAGAACTCCGTTTCCTTCTGAAGCAGAATCCTCATCCGGAACCGTCCGGCAGCCATTCCCGGAATATCGAAAACCGCATGGAATCCACACTGCTGGTACCGTCTGTCGCAAGCCGCATCCGCCACGTCCGTGCGGGGGATTTTTCGGAGCGGGAGCCGGAACACCTGCCCGCGATGATCTGTCACTTCGGCATATGCCGATATGCTTCCGCTGTCTTCTCCCTCAAGATATGCCCAGCCGGTGACATAGCTGAAGCCGCCATCCCTTCCCGGCAGCTGATCCAGGTGCGCATGCATCCGCTCCGTCCGCTTCGCAGGTACAGCCCCCTTCACAATCGTATGCCCCGCCTTCTCCTTCGGTTCGCCGCTTCCGTGCGGAATGACAACGCTTCGGCTCTCCAGCTCTGGAAATGCCTGTATCATCACGGCCTTTGCGGACTCAGAGGGAAAGATCAGTTTCCCGCAAACTGAAAGGGCACGCAGATTCTCCCGCCTCCACCTGCCGATCACCGACACATGGCCATAACCGCAGTTTTTGTGAAGGCAAAGCCGGCAGGTCCGGTCGTCGGCCGGCGCAAAACGGCCGTCTGACGGGCAGAACGTCCCGTCTCTATCCAGCAACTTGATCGTCGGACAGGCATAGTAGTAGTCATGAAGCGTACAGATAACCGGGATTCCCAATGCTTTCGAGACTTCGAAGATATCGAGCGTCAGCCCCTCCGTATGATGGACATGGACAAGATCGATGTCAAATACCGTCAGGATCTGCCGGAGAATCTCTGCGAGCTTCTCGTCCCGGAACACAGGAAACAGCGGCTTCTCACCGATCGGAAACTTCAGCATCAGCTTCTCCCCGCAGCCCCTTGGGTAAATGGTCAGCCGGAGCACTTCCCCGTCCCTGGCTGCCACAAACACGTTGTAGTCCTTCACGGCGCCGCGGACCAGATCCCGCACGTGAAGCTGTGTTCCGCCGATATGATTCTTCGCAATTCCCTGAAAATCCAGATGCAGGAAGTAAAGCAGATTTCCAGCTCCATTTGAAAGGCAGGTATGAAGCCTGAGGTTGTCCCGGATGTCCTGGTCCGGATTTTCCGCGCAGTAGCGGTCATTTTCCTTCATCTGAAGCGGATAGCGCTTTCTCAGAATCCGGTCATGCTCATCGCACAGCCGTTTTTTTTCATCGCTCTCAAAGGATGCGGTCCCTTTATGATAGATGAAGGTGTCGTCGCACAGAACATGGATGTATCCCAGCATTCCGCAGCGGTTGCAGAAGTCGTTTTCCTCTCCGTACCCTCTTCCAAATGTGGCTGCGTCGAATGGTCCCACCGCCTCATAGGCTTCCTGACGGACATACATACAGAAACCGACGGCCACTGAGACAGTCGGATAACGGCGCAGCGATGTCCGCTCCACAAGCTCCGCATATTCGTCGACATTCAGGCCGTCCGGGATCTGGTTGTCCTTCAGGAACTCCGGAACCGAGGCCAGCGTCGCTGCATTGGAAAGAGGTGTCACTGTTGCGATCCGTACAGAGGAGTCCGCACAGCGCTGGAGCTTCTCCACCCACCGGTCTGTCACAATCGTGTCAGAATTCAGGAGAATGGTATCCCGCTGCGAGTAGGCAAGCCCCGTATTGACATTCGCGGAGAATCCCCTGTTCTGGTCGTTGAACAGCACACAGATCCCCGGACACCGCTTCTCCCGTTCCAGATACGGCCGGATGCGTCCATCTGTGCTTTTGTCATCAATCAGGATGACCCGGTGCCTTGTCAGATCGGTATGCCGCTTCAGGCTTTCAACGCACAGAAGCAGGTCTTCATAGCCGTTGTAGACAGGAACCACGATATCAACCGGACGGCTGCTCTGTCTTTCTTCCGTCTTCATAGTCTGAATATCCTCTGATACTTTCCGAGCAGGCTCCCTGCCCTTCCAAGCGCCCAGTCTTCACTCCTGAGATCCATCCTTCCGGTGATCCGGACTCTCTCCGGGACGCTGCCCCGGCAAACCAGGCGGTAGGACGGATCCGTCGTCAGGAACTCACACTCTCTCGTATATCCGCCCTCCAGTAAGATCTTTTTTCTTGCCCTCGCCGCATTGACGGGTCTCAGCTGTCCGTCAGGAGAGCTCAACGCACAGACGCAGCAGGTCCCCTCGATCGGATCAAAACGCAGATCCCGGACTGTCTCCGGGTTCGGAATATCAAAGACGGCCTCATAGACCCCATCCTTCAGCGAGACCTCCTGCCGCACCACATCCTTCTCTGAAAACCCTTGTCCCCGGTCAATGTAAAGGGTAGAGGTCAGACGAGCCCTCTGTCCGAATGTATGGATGTCCTTCAGATCCGCCTTCTTCTCCGGACGGGCATACCGGGCCAATTCATTTGCCTTCACAGTCCGCTTCTCAAAAAAGTCTGCCCATCTCCAATACGTCTGTGCCTGTGTCGGTGTGATCTGGTACCGTCCGAAAAGCTTCTGCTTCGGCAGCACCTGCTCAAAGCTCTCATGGTCGGCATACAGCTCGTTGACTGCCCGCCAGAGGATGAATCCTGCCGGAACCGGAAAGTCGAACACCCACTCCCCGTCAATGATCCATACCGTGTCCCCACTCAGGATCAGGTTGTCAAAGATCAGATCAATGTTTGCCGGACAGAGAAACCTGTCTTCTCCAGGCCCGCATGCTTCCCCGAACACCTTCCGAAATGCATCCTGCCCTTCTTTTCCGACAGCACCGTCTTTTACTTCTCCCTGAAGCAGAAGACTCCAGAGTGCGTCTGTCATCTGGAGGACAAATGCACCATCACCTTCTTCGGCAGCCTGAGCCACCCGCTCCCCGAGATTTACTCCCTCAAGATACGGGTAGAAAAACCTGCCGTCCTTCTCCTCCCCACAGAGCGTACGGACCGGATAATGCCTTCCCTCCAGGCAAAACATCCCTGTTTGCTGTGTCTTCTCATACCCATGCATCCGAAGCAGGTGTGCATACGCAGCACCTGTCAGCGGCTCCTTGGATACGATTCTTCTCCCATCCTTAGTTCTCCTGATCAACGTCTGGATCCGAAAACGGGGCGCTCTGTCAGAATTGACTTTTGCATAAAGAACTTCGCTGTCTCCCCCGGTTTCCTCCCGGGTCTCCACCCGGTCAAAGGCTGCCAGCTCCACAAGAAATGAATTCATAAACGTGGCCAGCACACCCTCTTTTTGAAGGCTGACTGCCATCTCACGCTCTGGGAAAAGCTCCAGCCTCCGGGCATCGAAATTCCACCGGTTCCGGTCATAGGAAGCTGCCGACAGACTTTCGTCCGTGAAAACCTCTCCTGGAAACTTATAATCAGGGGACGGGTAGTAAAACCGCCGGACACGGAGACCGCAGTCCGCCGCGAGGCCTCTCCACTCCGCCCTGGAGAAGGTCCGCACGCCTGAGCCCTTCCGGTATCCCTTCAGTCCTTCCATATAGTTGCCAGTGTGGTCCTCCGGCGCCCCGGCAAAATACTTCAGGCCAAGCCGATTCTCAATCGCAACCAGAAGCACCCCATCCTCTTTCAGGAAACTGGCGCAGCGTCTGAGGAAGGTTTTATAAGGCTCTCCTTCCCTTGTGAAGGATCCCGCATACTCGAAGACCCCGTTCAGTATCACGTAGTCAAAAAGGCCGGGAAACTTCATCTCATTGAGATTCCCGACCATAATCTTCAGATTATCCGCGCTCCGATGCCGCTCATAGTTGATCATACAGCGCCGCTTCGAGAGATCGACACTTGTCACGGACGCCAGTTTTCTGCAGAGAATCCCCGTCACAGCGCCAGGTCCAGCCCCGATCTCGAGAGCAGAGGCATTCTTTCTGAAGGGATACCAGGAAAGAATGTTTTCACGGACAGGGGACAAGTGGTAAAGATATGCAAATCCGTCTGTCTCATTTCCGGTCCGGTACGCCTCATCGATGGCTCCGTAGAGCATATCCTGTGCATCCGACTGGCTACCCAGGTCTTCCACCTTCCCGGCTGCTGTCAGCTTTCTGACGTCCCTGAGGATCTGATCCTCCACATCCCCGTCAGAATACTGGTCGCTTCCACGATAATAATCCAAATTCAGCTCTGCCATCTCATATCTCCGGATCCAGCACGCAGGTGCTGTTCATGTCATAGAAACCGACTGTGTCTCGATTCGATACTACCGTCAGCGAAATGACGTCATAGAGTCTGTGGAACACCCGGAACATCCCGTCCTGATAACCGGTGCATCCCAGCGAAAGCAGGTATTCTCCTCCCTGCAGATCCATTTTCTGAGTAAACTCCACCACATGTTCATCACCGTCATGCATCGTCGGAACCGGGACATGTTCCATCGTCGTGTTTGTCCCGCAGATCTCAATGCCCTTCATGTTCTTGATCGTAAACGCGAAGATCGGTTCCAGAATGTCCGCATGCGCCCGGATTTTCATCCGGACTGTGAACACTGTTCCCTTCAGAAAGTTGGAGGTCATCAGACCGTTCTCATCCAGCAGCGCATAGTCGACAATCTCTCCATTTTTTTCTCCGTACTCAACCAGACTGGGATTGACCGGGTATCTGCTCTTCCACAGATCGGAACCGCTGCCGATTCCCTGTATCTCCCTCTTTTCCCCGTCTGCTGCCTCCGGCTGTTCCGCAGGCTTCTCCTCATACTGGCCGACCAGCACCTTTTTGTACAGGTCTATGGCCTCCTTCGGCGTTCCATCATAGATCAGGTCGCCCTGATTGAGCAGAATTGCCCTGTCGCAGTACCGGGAGATCGCTGAAAGGTCATGCGATACGAACAGAATGGTCTTCCCCGCCCGCCGAAACTCCTCAAACTTCCGATAACACTTGGACTGAAAGAAAACGTCCCCGACTGACAGCGCTTCATCTACAATCAGAATCTCCGGATCGATGTTGATCGCAACCGCAAAGGCCAGCCGGACAAACATGCCGGAGGAGTAAGATTTCACCGGCTGGTTGATGTAATCCCCGATATCCGCGAAACTGATGATATCATCCAGACGGGCATCGATCTCCTCTTTCGTGAAACCGATCATCGCGCCGTTCAGATAGACATTCTCAATTCCCGTATATTCCATGTTGAAGCCGGCTCCCAGCTCCAGCAGAGCGGAAATTCTGCCATCTACACGGATGCTTCCTGCCGTCGGTGTCAGAACACCGGTGATCAGCTTGAGCATGGTCGACTTTCCGGAGCCATTCGTTCCGATGATGCCGACCGTCTCGCCCCTCTTCACCCGGAAGCTGACATGGTTTAATGCATATTTTTCCTTGTAGGTTTTCTTTCTGTCAAGGCCCAGCGTCTCCCAGAGTCTGTCTCTCTGCCGCTCATACAGGCGGTAGACCTTCGTGACATCGCTCACCTCGATGGCGGTATCACACATATTCTTCTCCTGAAGCCCTTCCGCCGCTTTTTGTTTCTTCCCGAATCGATGCAAGATACAACTCTCCTTCTCGCCGGACGTCACAGAACGTCCGCAAAATGACCCCTGGATCGTCTGAACGTCTTTGTTCCCCACAGATAAGCAAGAATCGTGAACATCCAGAACCATGCTGTCAGCAGCGGATGGTGCCAGAACGGAACATGACCGATCAGGCTGTCCCGGTACCCGTAACAGATATAGTACATGGGATTCAGCTTGAAAATCCAGCAGACCACCTTCGGCAGATGCGGCGCAATGTCTGCAAAGTTCCACATAATGGGTGTAAACCACACCCCGACCTGAAGGGCAATCGCCACAATCTGGACATTATCGCGAAACAGAACAGAAATGGCAGCTGTCCCATAGGACAGGCTCAGAACCAGGATGAACATGCAGACTGAATAGTAAAGCAGCTGGAAGCTGTACCAACCCGGGAATTTTCCGTAGAGACAGTACAGCACATACGTCAGCACCACAAAGAACACATGTACATAAAGCGCCGAGCATGCCTTTACAATCGGGAGGATCTCAATCCGGAACACAACCTTCTTGACAAGATAGCTGTATTCAACCAGCGAGCTGGTACCGCCGGTCAGCGCATCGTTGAAATAGAACCACGGAACCAGCCCTGCCAGCATCCACAGAATAAAGGGGACCCCGCCGTAGCTCTGTGTCTGCCTGAGCCCGACCTGGAAGACAAACCAGTACATCAGGACGGTGACAACAGGCTGAACCAAAGCCCAGAGAATTCCCATATAGGAGCCGGCAAACTTCTTTCGAAAGTCATTCTTTGCCAGTGTCACGATCAGTTTTCGTTCTGTTATCAGATATTTCAGCATGCTTTGATCTTTCTGAATAGAATGTTCTGTACTTCATCGCGCCGTGAAAGGCATAGCTGATAAAACAAAGACAGCTCTGGAATACCGACATGCCCATGCATCGATAGGAGCGCCAGGTCATGCGTGCACTCTTCAGCTTTCTTCCACTCTTTCCGCTCTCAGAAATCCGATAGTACAGGAGTGGTTCACTGACTCCGCAGGCCGTCTTGTATCGCCGGATGATGCTCATCCATGTAATGTAGTCTTCGTGGAGGAGCAGTTGATCGGATTCTGCCTGAGCAGATCCTTTTCCGTCAGAAGCTCCTTCACACCGATGACGTGACCGGTCAGACTTCCGTCCGGAGTCATCAGCTCCCTCCCGGTGCAGCAAAGAACGCAGCCAGTCTGATAGATCCGGGCAAACTGCTTTTTCAGCTTGTCCCCCGCCCATATATCATCGGCATCCAGGTAGGCAATATACTGGCCGCGTGCCAGCAGTGCCCCGCGGTTGCGTGTCTTTGCCACACCAAGACGCTTCTCATTCCGATAAAAATGAACTACCGCATCATCCTTGTACCGCTCCTGCACACTTTGAATGTCATCTGTTGATCCATCATCCAGGACCAGCACTTCCAGACGCTGTACGGAGCCTCTCCCGATCTGCTGGGAGGACTCGAAGTGGAGATCCTGTCTGAGTGCACTGTCAATTGCTGACGGAAGGGTATCTGCGGCATTATAGCACGGAATGATAACAGAAACCAGAAGTCCCGGCTCATGTCCGGCCATCACATCTACTGCCCGCACCCCCTTTGGGAGTGCGGCCGCTGTCTCCCAGCTTTCTCCCTGGTCTCCCTGGCGCACTTGATCGATCTCCTGCTGCCACTTCAGTTCATCCACAGTATGCTGAACATCTATTTCCAGCTGCCTGCGGCTCTGACTGTCCTGGTCGGACAATGCTGTCTTCTGTGACTGGTCAACACCCTCTGTATTCTCTTTCTGAAATATAACCTTTACGGTCGCGGCAACCAGCTGAAAATCCAGCCAGAGGGAATAGTTCTCGATGTAAGTCAGATCCAGCTTCAGTTTATCGTAGGGCTTTGTATTGTACTTGCCATAAACCTGCGCATACCCTGTCAGCCCAGCCTTCATCTTCAGACGATATGAAAATTCCGGGATCTCCTTCTCATACTGAGCGGCGATTTCCGGGCGCTCCGGTCTCGGTCCTACGATCGACATATCGCCCCTGATGATGTTGAACAACTGGGGAAGCTCATCAAAATGTATCTTCCGGATCACCCTTCCGACCGGTGTCACACGTCGATCCCCCTTGGCGGCAAGTCTCGCTCCGCCTTTTTCTGAATCGACACTCATCGATCTGAACTTGATGATCTGAAAAACCTTCCCGTCTTTTGTCAGGCGATCCTGTCTGTAGAACACAGGCCCCCCATCGTAACACTTGACAAGAATTGCAATCAAAAGAAGGATTGGGGAAAGAATGACCGTCAGCAGGATGCTGACCACAATGTCCAGAAACCGCTTCACAAAAGCTTCCTCGACTGTCAGTCCCCGGTTCCGCATCAACAGAAGCGGCGTGTCAAACATGTGGATTTTTTCCGCTGACATCAGCATGATGTCGGAGATTTTGGGGCTGCAGTAACAGCGGATGTTTCGTTCAAAACAATATTTCACCAGCACATTTCGCTCATGCGAAGGAATATCCCCGAGGATGCAGGTTTCATACTGCGGGATCCGCTCTTTGACGAAATCCAGCCCCTTGTCAATCATCACAGCTTCCGCGATGACGTACTTGTCGCGCCTGGACGCAATGTTCTTCAGAAGCTTTTCAGGGTTGTGCACATCATAGACCAGGATCACCGACTTTGGCGGATAGATGGTGTTGTAAATCCACCTCATAAACACCACCCAGAGAATGACGACCAGAAGGTTGACAAAGGTCAGTTTCACCATCGGACCTGAATGGGAAAGGAATCTCCATCTGCCGATCAGCGCCAGCTGAAGGTAAGCCAGAACATTCGTTAGCAATACTGAGAAAATCTGGGCAATGATGACATCCAGCACCCTCATATACCCAACTTTCAGCGCGCCAAACAGTTTGCTTACCAGGATGACTGTCAGAAAATAGAGGGCGATCAGTGCCCAGTTGCCTCTTCTCCAGTAGAAGAACCGCATCACGCCGCGCACATTGTAGTACTTGTACCAGATCCACGCGAAATTCGCTGTCTGAAGTCCGATCACGAGCAAGGACGCCAGAAACATAATCAGCCGCTTGTATCTTTCTCTTCTCATATTCAGTCCATCCGTTCTTCCCGGAGTATTCATCCGTCTTCCGGCACCATGAAAATAGCATCTGTTCGGCTTATCCCGCAGCCTGTATCGAAGGTCTTCCTTCAGCCGGCGCACCAGATGAGGTACCCCGGCACGCAGTCTGCCGGACACGCCTCCGTTCTGTTCGGAAAGCGTGCCCGGCAGACATTCGCCCGACCAGATTCACACATCTCAGATGGTCGGGTCGGTCGGGTCGTACGTGTGATTCCAGCTCCCGACATGGGGAGTCATCGGCTTCCCGAGCGGGTCATCCTTCGCAGAGCCGTGGAAGATCACCACCTTGGACCCGACTGGGACGTTGTCATAGATATACTTGGCATTGATGGCTGCCAGCCGCACACAGCCATGGGACGCCGCCTGTCCAAGTTTGTTATATCCGCTGATGGCCATTGAATACTTATCATACGGCGCTGAGTACGGAATCGAATGGAACAGGATATTCCAGGTGATATGAGAGCACCACTGTCCCCAGGACGGACCCATCAGCTCATGCCAGCGCAGATGATCCATGATCCGGAAGGTCCCGTCCGGTGTTGCTCCATACAGGCCGACCGAGCAGGCAAATGCCTTCACCGGCGTGCTGCCGCGGTAAACCGTAACGGTGCAGGTTGACTGATTGACCTTCACGCTCCATGGCCCTGTCACCGGTTCCTTCACCTTGACTCCATTCGTTCCGAAGTTGTAGGTCTTTCCCTGCAACGTAACCGTTCCGGTCGCCATCGCACCGGTCTGCGGATCAAAATAGTACTGTCTTCCGCCGATCCGTACAAGTCCCGTCACCATGCGGCCGGCATTGTTGAAATAGTACCTCAATCCGTCCTTGCGGAGCCATCCGATGACAGCCGTTCCGCGCAATCTTCCGGCTCCCTTCATATAGTAGGTTCCCTTGGAAGTCTTCACCCAGCCAGTCTGCATCGCGTGACTGCTTCTGTCAAAATAGTAATACCGCTTCCCGATTTTCCGAAGCCCCCGGTACAGTACACCGCTCTTTGTCGCACAATAGGTATTGCCAAGCGGGTCCGTCGCAAATGCGCCTTTCACGAGGGTTCCGTTTTTCCGGAAATAATAGCCTTTCTTCCCTAGCTTCAGGTAACCGACTGTCACAGCACCATCCTGGTCCGGATCCAGGTAATAGGTTCTCTTCCCTTTCTTCAGCCAGCCCTTCACCTTCCGACCCGATGTCCTGTAATAATACCGCTTTCCATCCTGTCTGACAAATCCTGCCTGTGCAGAGGATGATGCAAGGATTGCCAGCAGCAGGACAGCAAGCATCCCGAAAAACAGCCTCTTCCACCTGACTTCATGATTCTCACTCATCACATTTCTCTCCCTGTTTTCAAACAACTTCTGATCCGTTCTCATCCAGATGTTCAAGCAGCGCGCAGATTGAGGTGAGTGCTTCCCGCTCATCCGTTCCGCTGCAGACAATCTCCATCTTCGTCCCATCCGTAACCTGTGCACTCAACACACTGAGCATGCTCTTAAGATTGTATACACCGGTTCCGACCTTCATCTCCGTCCTGCTCTGAAATCTCAGCGCAAGATCGCAGACCTTCCCGGCAGGGCGCAGATGAAGCCCCTTCTCATTCTTCAGTACAATCTCTCTGCTTTCCATCTCTTATCCCTGATCTGCCTCCGTCGCCGCCTCCTGTTTCGCAGAGACAACTGTCAGCGAAACATCACCTGCAAGCTCATACCCATCCGGCACTGTCACGTGGACCGGGATCTCATAGCTTCCGGGGTCCGCGCATTGACTCAAATTGATCGACAAGGATATGTCTTTCGCTGTAAGAGGTTTCTCGTCATCCTCCGTTGCATGAACACTGACCGAAATTTTATCAGCCGGGGTGAAGACCAGCTCCATCCCCTCCGGCCGGTTCTGTACAACAATATCGCTGAGCGGAATATCCAGCGTCACGTCCCCGTTCTTCTCAATGGAAACCTCCACCTCGACCGACGGATCCGCATCCGAAATCAGCTTGAGACCGGACATCTGATCCAGCGTGTCCTCAAGATTGATCTCCTGCTTCACATTCTCCTTTGCCCCCGAGACATTGATGACATCCTTCACCGTCAGCTCATCGCCAAGTTCCGCAAGTGCCTCATCTGTCCCTGCAACAGATATGGTCTCCGGGATCATCTTGATGGAAGAAACACGGTATCCCCAGGCAGGTGTCCCGGTCGTACGGATCCGGATCGGCACATCGGTTCTGATTTTCCACAGATCAACCATCACCTTCACGGTATGATCCTTGATGACTGTCCCGGTCGCATCCTTAAACTCAAGGGACTTCATCTGTGCATCGGTCAGCTCGTCTCCGTTTTTGTCATAAACCTTCAGGACACTGGAGAGCGTATAGTCAGAGGAAAGCCCCGCCACATCGACCGGTGCGACGACTTGATTGATCCTCCTCATCAACGATGACGGACCCGCCAACACGATGTTCTTGCCTGTCGTCACCGATGATGAACCAACCTCCCAGCCGGTCGCCGGCGTCCCGTTGGTCGAGATTGAGGCAACATAGGTCTGTTCGACCTTATCCTCCAGCTTGACAGACAGAGAGGACGGCAGCACCTCGATCTTATCCCAGGTCACCTGTGGATTGCTGCAGGTAACCGTCAGTGGGACGGTGTTCATGCTGTTGAGGTTTTTCATATCCGCTTCCACATAGAAATCAGAACCGTTCCTGGCCAGCTGGCTGAGGACAGATCTGCGGTCCGTGACCCTCAGCGTTACCGTGCCGTTTCCCTGCTGCTCGACGACTTTCCCGATATCTGCAACAGCATCCTGATTGACAATCGTGATCGGTACATTTGTAAACAGCTGGGTTTTGACCGGGTTGTTCGTATTTGTCACACCGACCCATACAAAGAATGCAATGACCAGGGCTGCGATTTTCAGCCCGATGTTCCGGAACAGCGCCTCCCCGATTTTATGTCCCATTCTTTGACTTCTCCTTCCTGAATATTGGCCTGCGCTTCAGCTCAGACTTATTCTGGAATTGAATCATTCGGTCGCGGAAACGTTCCTCCGTGACCCCCCTCTCCAGGCTGCCCCGGTAGGCAAGAGAAATCCGACCCGTCTCCTCCGATACGATGATCGTCAGGGAGTCCGTTACCTCCGATATGCCGACGCCCGCTCTGTGGCGGGTTCCAAGCTCCTTGCTGAGTCTCATATTGTCAGACAGTGGAAGATAACAGGTTGCCGCTGTCACCCGATCTCCCCTGACAATCACAGCGCCATCATGCAGCGGCGTATTCTTCTCGAAGATATTGATCAGAAGCTGGGATGTGACCAGCGCATCGACCTCAATCCCTGTCCGCTCATACTCAGACAGATTATCATTCTGTTCGATGACAATCAAAGCCCCTGTCTTTGCACGCGCCATCTCCTCGCAGCCACGAATAATCTCATTCATCGTCCTGTCGGAAAAAAGCTGTTCAAACTGCCGGTTCGGCATGAACAGGCGGGTCACAATCTGCCTTCTTCCAAGTGACTCCAGTGCTTTTCTCAACTCCGGCTGAAAGATGACCATCGCCGCCATAATCACAAGTCCCAGCCCCTGATTGATGATATAGATCAGCGTCGTCATCTGAAAAATGTAGATCAGGGCAACAAAAACCCCGATCACGACAAGCCCCTTCATCAGCGACCAGGCATGGGATGTCTTGATCCATGCAAGAATCTTATAGATAATCCAGGCAAGAATCAAAATCTGAATGATGTCGATCGGCGTAATCGTGATCGACGGCAGACGCATCCAGTAAAAATGTGCAGATATCCATTGAAGCGCAGCCTTCATTCTGCTCCTCTTTTCCGGCAGTACCAAAGTTCATTTTGTTCAGAAACTGTTGTACCATACATTATACGAAGAAAATGGAAGGAATACCACCGACTTTCTTAAGAATTATTGATCTGTCTGGTCACTCCACCCCTCTTCCTGTACAGAGCGTCAGAAAATAAATCTGTGTGACACCGGCTTTTCTCAGCGCGGCAGACGCATGATCCATCGTCATCCCCGTCGTGTAGATATCGTCCACCAGGAGAACGGACTGCGGCAGCGATTCACGCTGCCTGACAGTGAATGCCCCTCTGAGATTTGCAAGCCTGTGTTCCCGTCCGAGTTTCCGGGAGGCTTTTGTGTAGCGCGTCCGGATCAGCACGTTCTCCAGAACCGGGATTCTGCAGAGTCCTGACAGCGCTCTTGCCAGAAGAACCGCCTGGTCGAATCCACGCTCCGCCCGCTTCTTCGGATGCATGGGAACCGGAATGATGCAGGCGGCATTCCACTTCTGAAGATGTCCTCTGTGCGCCGCATACATGCAAGCAGCGTAGAAGGGCAGATACTCCCGATGATTGTAGAATTTCATCCGGTTGACAGACAGCCGTACACCCTTCTCATATAACAGGGCAGCACGCCCTTCCGTGAATGCATGGTCTGTCCTCTCGCAGTCCGCGCAGAGCGCCTTTTCCAGGCTGGCGATCGGTTTTCCACACCGGACGCAGACAGGCTCCTTCACCCAGGGCAGCTCCGCCCTGCAGCGCCTGCAGACCAGTGACTCCTCCTTTGCCAGGATTCTCCCGCAGACGGGACACCGTCCCGGGTAGAAAAAATCAAGGAACTGTCTGATATGGAAAACCGGCTTCTCTCTTTTCATCCATTCATCCGGCACTCTCCAGAGGAAAATGTCCTCTGATGGAGCCTCTCCCACCCCTTATCTTCCTTTACAGCCCGTCATCAGTCTCCGGCTCATCCATCCATGCAAAGGGATTCTCATCCTCCTCCTGCTGATGCTTCTGTTCCTCACACTCCCGAAGCCTCAGAGCAAGCGTTGTATAACGCTTTTCCTGCATCGTATTATCAATCATGTCGTCCAGGACAGCCGGGTCTCCGATCAGAACCACACACTTTCTGGCCCTTGTGATCGCTGTATAGATCAGGTTCCGGTTCATCAGCATCCTCGGTCCCCTCAGCATCGGGATGATGACAGCCGGGTACTCGCTCCCCTGTGCCTTGTGAATGGTGACTGCATAAGAAAGCTCAAGCTGGTCGAGCTCCGATTTTTCATAGTCGACGCGCCTGTGCTCATCAAATTCGACAGTCATCAGGGCCGTCAGCGGGTCGATTGCCCGGATAACGCCCATGTCACCGTTGTAAATACCGGCCCCGGTGTCAATGACAGCTCCGTACCGCCCCCG
The DNA here is from genome assembly GCA_902761585.1 of uncultured Lachnospiraceae bacterium. GTDB lineage: Bacteria > Bacillota > Clostridia > Lachnospirales > Lachnospiraceae > Porcincola. Next base: position 46,191 of record CACWKX010000014.1, on the reverse strand, counting down.
GATGGTCCACTCCTTCTGGTAGTTGTTTCGGACCTGCATCACACGGTCTCCCTCGCGGAACACAACATCCCCCCTTGTCCACTCCCGCTTCCGCGGCCCGGGCGGATTGAGTGCCTGCTGCATGACCGCATTGAGCCGGATGGTTCCGACAAGACCCTTTTTCATCGGCGTCATCACCTGGATGTCTGCCGTGTCCGCCTGCACATATTTCGGAAGGCTGTCGCGGACAAGATGGATTGCCTGCCCGATGATGTCCTCCGCCCGCTGCCTTCTCAGGAAGAAGAAATCCCGGCTCTTATTGTCAATGACCGGATGTTCACCCTTGTTGATCCGGTGGGCATTCATCACGATGTCACTCTCCTGCGCCTGCCTGAAAACCGTTGTGAGCGTCACCGTCGGCAGGATCTTCGAATGGATCATATCCCGCAGCACACTTCCAGGTCCCACAGAGGGAAGCTGACTGGCATCTCCCACCAGAACAAGATGTGTGCCGACCGGTATCGCCTTCAGCAGACTTGCCATCAGATAGATGTCCACCATCGACATTTCATCGATGATCACAACATCCTGCTCCAGCGGCTCCTCATCATTTTTTCCGAATGCGACCGTCCCCTTTTCCGGATCTCCGGAGACTTCAAGCAGCCGGTGTACGGTACTGGCATCGTGTCCTGTGGCTTCTGTCATCCGCTTGGCCGCTCTTCCGGTCGGTGCGGCAAGAGCGATCTTCAGTCCCTCCGCCTCAAACATCGCAATCATCGTGTTGATCGTCGTCGTCTTTCCGGTTCCGGGCCCGCCAGTCAGAATCAGGACACCGCAGGAATCCGCCCGTATGACCGCTTCCAGCTGTCTTTCATCCAGCTCTGTCTTCGTCTTCCTTGCCGCTGTGAGTGCCCTTTTCCTGGAGTCTGCCTCCGTCCCCTTGTAGGTGATGTTAAGGTCGTGCAGCATCTTTGCTGTCCTCAGCTCTGTATAGTAGGCTCTCGGCTCGAAAATCCGCTCCTCCCCCTCTTCCTTCCTGATCATCACCTTTCTGTCGGCGGAAAGATTCCGGAGGCAGTCCTCCAGAAGCTCCAGATGTTCCTCTTCTTCCCTGATTTTTTCTCTGCCCGGCGCCCTCTCCGGATACAGACCGGCGAAGAAGTCCTCATCAGACAGACTGTCCGGATCTCGTACATCCTGTCCCTTTTCCCCATCTGTCCCGGCTGCACCCTCATCCCGGAAGACAGATGGATCGGCTGCATCCATGCTGTTGGTGACAGACTGGCAGGCTGCCCCCGCGCCGTTGGTGACTGGCTGGCAGGCTGCTCCCGGCTGGATGCCCTCCTCCGGAAGTGCTGACTGCACAGACGCCTGCAGAAGCCCAGGATGTACGGAAGCCTGCGATATCCCCGGCTGTACGGAAGTCTGTGAGAGTTCAGGCTGCACCGAGGCCTCCGGAAGCTGACTTGGAATCGGCATGGACAACAGACTGGATGCCCGCCGAAGCAGAACAGCCTTGGGCAGGTAAAGACTTCCTTCTCCGGCGGCAAGCTGAAGCGTATAGAGGATGCCGCTCCCGACGCGGAACCGGGAATCGACTGCCATCCCAGCCTTTCTGGCAATCTCATCAGCCATATGGAACCCGATGCCCCGCAGCTCGTCCGCAAGGCGGTACGGATTCTCGCGGATAATCCGATACACCTCACTCCCGTATGCCTTCCAGATACGCAGCGCCAGGGTGTTGGAAATTCCGTACCGGGACAAAAACAGAACCCCGTCCCGCTGGTCCTTTTTCTCGCATACCTGCAGATAAATCTCCCTGGCCTTCTTCTCCGAGATCCCGTTCACTTCCGCCAGGCGGTCTGGCTCTTTTTCGATGATGTCAAATGTCTCCGCGCCGAACCGCTTCACAATCCGGTGCGCGAGCGCTTTCCCAATCCCTTTAATCAGCCCGGAGGATAGATAGCGCTCCATCGACGCCTCGTCCTCCGGCACAGACAAAGAAAACTCCCGGATCCGGAACTGCCTGCCGTAAGTGGCATGCACCTGGAAAGATCCCTCGCACTGGATGGTCTCCCCCTCTCCGATCTCCGGGAGCACGCCGACAGCGGTCACTTCCTCTCCATCTGCACAGAGCGTCAGAACCGTATAGCCTGTCTCCTCACTTCTGTATGTGATATGTTCTACAAAGCCTTTGATTGTTGTATCCGACATGAAATCCCCTGTCAAAAAGCCGAGGCACCTTACAGATCCAGCAGCTCCCCGGCCCGTCCGGTCCCGATCGCAACCGCGCAGAGCGGGTCGTCGCAGGTCACCACGTTCACCCCTGTCCGGGCTTCCAGAAGGTCCTCCAGGCCGTCAATCAGGCTTCCGCCGCCTGTCAGGACGATGCCGCGCTGGGCGACATCCTCCGCAAGCTCCGGCGGAGTCTTCTCCAGCACGCTGTGTACAACCTCCACAATTCGGCCGGTCAGCTCACGGAACGCCATCCGGCAGTCCTGCGAACTGATGCGGACCGTCTTCGGAAGCCCTGTCTCAATGTCCCGGCCTATGAACTCCATCAGCCGTTCCTCTGGCCGTTCATAAACCGTGCCGACCTGCATCTTGATCTCCTCCGCAGCCTGCTGTCCGACGGTCACGCCGAACTGCGAACGGATGTACCGCATGAGGGCCGCGTCAAAATCATTGCCGCCGACCTTAAGTCCCATCGATACCACGATGCCATTGACAGACAATATCGCCGCATTCGTCGTCCCGCCTCCGATGTCGACGACCATGTTGCCACTCGGCTTTGAAAAATCAATGCCCGCGCCGATTGCCGCTGCGATCGGCTCCTCCACCATGGCCACATCCCGGGCTCCCGCCTGGTATCCGGCATCCTCGACTGCATGCCGCTCGACCTCCGTCAGATCGGCGGGGACGCAGATGCAGATTTTCGGCTTGCGGAAGGACAGCCTTCCCACAGCCTTCTGGATAAAATAGCGGAGCATCTGCTCCGTCACCACATAATCGGCAATAATGCCGTTCTCAAGCGGGTGAATCTCCTTGAGCGTTCCCGGGGACCGGCTCAGGAGCATGCGGGCGTCCTCTCCGATTGCCCGGATCCGGTCATCCGAGCGGTCAAGCGCCGCGACACTCGGTTCCTTGAGGACAACGCCCCGTCCGCGCACATAGACAAGCACGCTTGTCGTGCCAAGATCGATTCCGATATCGGTTCCTGCCATAGCAATTCCTCACTGCCTGCTTTCCTGTTCCAACATTTTGCCTTCGGTCTGCCTGTCCTTACCAGATCCTCCGGACGCCCGGCAGACTTTTGTTCTTACCGGATCCTCCGGGTGCCCGGCAGACTTCTGTTTTTTCCTCATCATGATTTCCCGCCCCGGCTGCTCTTTTCCCTTCTGGAGAGCACAATCAGGCTGATGCCTGAGACAATTACCAGAATACAGGCCAGAAGCTGCGAAACAGCGATGGCGGTATGTGCAAACCGAAGCTGGTCCGTCCGAAGGCCCTCGATCCAGGCGCGTCCCGCGCTGTAAAGCAGCAGGTACAGCAGAAAAATTTCTCCATGAAACCGTTTCTTCCCGGAGAACGTAACCAGCAGAAGAACCGTGAGGACTCCGACATTCCAGAGCGATTCATAGAGAAAGGTCGGATGAACCTGAATATAAGTCACCCTATTGACCGTATACGCATGCTGCTTCATCAGCTCTGTGATCTCGTCTGCCCGGACGGCATCCACTGGAAGACGCATTGCAAAAAGGCCGTCCGAATACTGACCAAATGCCTCTCTGTTAAAAAAATTCCCCCATCTTCCGATGATTTGCCCAAGTACCATCCCGGTACTCGCCGTATCCAGCATGAGCGGAAGACTGAGCCTACGCGCCCTTGCATAGATGACAATCGTCAGCACGCCCGCGATCACAGAGCCGTACAGCGCAAGTCCCCCGCCCCTGAAGTTTAAAATTTCCAGCGGGTGCCTGCTGTAATAATCCCAGGTAAAGGCGACATAGTAAATCCGCGCTCCCAGGAGCGCTGCCACAATCCCGATCAGCGCAAAGTTCAGGTATTCGTCAGGATTTTGTCCTGTCTTTTTCGCCACCCGCATGGCAAGGCAGAGCCCTGCCAGCATACTGAGCGCCATCGTGATTCCATACATTGCAACTGTAAATCCACCTGGAAGCGTGATCGTCTTGATCACATGGTTCAGATAAATTCCGAGGTGGGGGAATGCAATATCGTCATGCACCATATCTTAATCTTATACATTGAATCTGAACAGGATGACATCGCCGTCCTGAACGACATAGTCCTTCCCTTCCATACGGACAATTCCCTTCTCTCTGGCCGCCGTAAGAGAGCCGCAGTCCAGAAGATCCTTGTAGTTCACAACCTCCGCCTTGATAAAGCCTCGCTCAAAGTCGGTGTGAATCTTTCCGGCTGCCTGCGGAGCCTTTGTTCCTTTTTTGATCGTCCAGGCGCGGACCTCCTTCTCACCTGCCGTAAGGAAACTCATGAGTCCCAACAGGCTGTAGCTGGCAGCAATCAGTTTGTCAAGGCCAGACTCCTTCAGGCCAAGATCCTCCAGAAAAGCCTGCTTCTCGTCATCTTCCAGCTCAGAGATCTCCTCCTCAATCTTCGCGCAGACAACGAAGACTTCAGAACCGGACTTTTTCGCATACTCGCGGACAGCGGCAACATACGGATTCTGTGCTCCGTCATCCGGCGCGTCATCCTCCGCGACATTTGCCGCAAAGATCACCGGCTTCGCCGTCAGAAGGTCATACTCGGAAATCCATTCCTGCTCTTTCTCGTCCGAGGTCTCAAAGGAGATCGCAGGCTTTCCGTCCTCCAGATGGGCCTTCAGACGCTTCAGCAGATCAAACTCTGACGCCTGGTCCTTGTCATTTCTCGCCGCACGACCAACCTTGTTCATCCGCTTCTCCAGAACTTCCAGATCTGCGAAGATGAGCTCCAGATTGATGGTTTCAATATCCCGGACCGGATCGACGCTTCCGTCCACATGGATGACATTCGGGTCTTCAAAGCAACGCACGACATGAACAATCGCATCGCACTCGCGGATGTTCGCAAGGAACTGGTTACCGAGTCCCTCCCCCTTCGACGCGCCTTTGACAAGTCCTGCAATGTCGACAAACTCAATGACCGCAGGCGTGATCTTCTGTGTATGATACAGGTCTCCAAGCAGCTTCAGACGCTTGTCCGGCACCGCGACAACCCCAACATTCGGGTCAATCGTGCAGAACGGATAGTTTGCGGCTTCTGCCCCGGCTTTCGTCAGGGAATTAAACAGGGTACTCTTTCCAACATTCGGAAGTCCGACGATTCCTAATTTCATGGCTTTTTGATCTCTCCTTCTGATAAAGGCCAGAGCCAGACTCCGGAAAGCCCTGAGGCACGGCCCTTTACTCCTGCATTCGTCTTATAATGCGGTTTTTCATTATAGCAGACAGCCCCCATTTCCTCAACCATCCCGCTGAAGTGAAATCAGTTGTAAAACAGAAGCATTGACTTTCCTGCAGGTTATTTTGCGCCTCCATTTGATGGAGCAGCCATTGGATTCGCATTACCTGCCATGCTTCAGGTAAAAGATTGCCAGCTGTGTCCGGTCCCTCAGATTCAGCTTTTCCAGAATCTGCGACAGATAGTTCCGTACTGTTCCCTCCGACAGGAACAATCTGTCAGCAATTTCTCTGTTGGAATCGCCCTCGGCAACAAGCTGAATCAGAGCGTATTCCCTGTCCGTGATTCCTCTTGACCTGTAGTCAAAGGGATTCCGTTCCCCCCTCATAAGCACCGGCAGTCTGTCCACCACGGCGCCTCCAAAAACAGACTGCCCATTCAATGCGGCCCTGAGAGACTGTGTCAGGGACCGGTAATCCTGCTTGAGCAGATAGCCTTTTACGCCAAGCTGCAGCGCTTTTACAATATACTCGTCATCTGAGAAGGTTGTGAGAAAAAGAATGACAGCATTCGGATCCCGTGACAGGATCCTTTCCGCCGCGTCCAGTCCTGACATGTCAGGCATGCGGATATCAGACAACAGGATATCCGGAGAGAGTTCCCCATACATACGAACAGCGTCCGCACCACAGCACCCTTTTCCGATAACCTCAAATTCCGGGTCCGCTGAAAGGATCATCTCAAGAGACATGGTAATCAGGTCATCGTCATCAATTATCAGAACCGTCTTCTTTTCTTCCATAAACCAAACATCCCCGTCTTGTTCATTCTCCTGATGGATGCACTCATTCTGCTGCCATGTTTGCTGCGTTTGTTTCTTCTCTCACCGGGAGCCTGGCGTACACCGTAAACCCATCATCCGTATAGAAGTAAGCATCTCCACCGCAGCTCCTTGCCCGTTCCCGTATGTTGGAAAGACCGATACCGTCTGTCAGCCCGCTCCGGACTCTCTGTCTGATCTCTTCGGATACTGATCCGTTGTCCGAGATAGAAAGGGTGCAGAAATCACGGTTTTCATGAAGGATGACCTGCACCCGGGTCCCATTGGAATGTCTGATGATATTGGTGACAGCCTCTTCTGTGATTCCCAGAATCGCCAGCTTGCACTCACGCGGAATGTCACGATCCAGATCCAGATCCCGCTCGACAGAAAAATTTCTGAGCTCCGACAAAATATGCTCCAGATTCCCGCTCAGATCGATGGACTCGTCGTGCAGATCATGGACGGACTGCCGCATCTTCTGCATTGCTTCATCGAGCGTATCCGACAGAATGGAGAGCTGTTTGTCCATCATCTCATCCTTGTTGACAGTTCTGACAGCGCCCAGGTAAAGAATCGCACGTGAAAGAAGATGCCCTACTTTATCGTGAATCTCCCGGGCGATCCGGTTTCGTTCCGACATTGTCGCCAGGCGGACCTGAGCATCCTGTTCATGAATCAGATACCGGTTCTGAGCCCTGAGGAGTCTTTCCAGCTCCTTTCCGTCATCACAGGTCTGGTGCAGGCGGTCCTGCAGTGCCGACACCTTCCTGCTTAATAAAATGAGAAAAGCAGTCGAATAAAGAACGGAAGCAAACAGAATCAGGCCGATTCCCCTCAATCCTGCCGCCAGGATGGCAGAAACCGTCACCGCAAACGAAACTGCCAGAAACAAATCAGACAGCCATCTTTTCTTCCGCTCCGCAAGGACGCTGAGCTCTGCGAATAGAAAAACGCAGAGAGAGACCGCTACACTCCGTGCAGTGATCTCCTCTGCGTTGATCAGAATCATCAGTTCCACAGCCGCAAAGCTTCTGATTGCAGCATCAGCCATACTACCGTTCCCTCATCTTTGAGATCATCAGTCCACCGGCAAAGAAGACTGCCGAAAAAGAAAGCTGTATCACCAGCTGCATGATAAACGCTGCTCCCACCGTTCCGTCAGCAGAATGCTCCGCTATCGTTTCCACTCCTGTATTATACCAGTAGAGCGGCATGAAGTGGGCAGCTTTTACGACAGCCGGTGACAGAAAACGAATATTCACAAAAGTCCCGCAGATGAAACACATGGAGAGGACTGCCATATTGGCCAGCATGTTGACGGTTCCTTCATTCTGGGAGATCGAGCTGATCAGGTATCCAAGCCCCAGGCCGACACACGTCAGAGCCAGTGTATTGAGGATGTAGAGCGGCAGACCGGGAACGTCATGCTGCCCATGGAGGATGGCATCCAGGAGAACCACAGCGATCACAAGAAAGGCTGTCAGAATACCAACGGCTGCGATCGCTCCAAAAAAACCGCCGCTGCGCTTCCAGAAAGATAGTCCGGAGACACGGATTCTGGACGCCAGATCCTTCTGTCTGAACTTCAGCGCCAGACAGCCGACGAAGATACACAGCATCATGCTCAGCGAGAATCCGTTGAAACTGAAGAGAATGGAAGCTCGGGTCAGCCTGACTTCCTGCCGTTCCAGAACCACGCGGCTTTCATCCGCCGACGTAAGATCTTCTGCGGTATCCTTCAGGGCATCCTCCATCTTATATCCGCTTTGCAGATAGACAGCAAGATGATTCAGATACTGATCGATTCTGGTCGTCATCAGCTGTCCCGCTGCGCTGGTTCCTCCCTGCATGAAACGGGGCCGGATATCCATGCGTCCCTCCTCCACCGCCTGTTCAAGACCGTCCGGAAGAATCAGAACATAATCCCTGATCCCGAAATTCACATCATCCTTCAGTCTGCGGAGCTCGCTTGCAGATACATTTCCCCGGATGCGGGTGACCTGCTGTGTCTTCTCCAGCTCATCAGTCAGACCTCTGCTGAGCAGGGAATCATCCTGGTCAATGACTGTCACAGTCAGCTTCTCTTCCTGGAAAACCTTCTCATTGCGTTCTGCCAGGCTCTCTGCCTGCATCGGTGCGAAGGACACAAACACCAGAAAATAGATCAGGAATGTCTTCCTGTAAGATTTCACCGATTTCAGAACAGCTTTAAATACTGGCATACCGTCTTCTCCTCAGAATCACTGCGCTGATCGACAGGGTCACGATCACCATTCCCACCATAGACAGGACATCCAGCCAGTACTGCCGGTTTTTCCCGTAACTGGCCAGTACGTAAAGGCTGTCCGTGAAGACGGCTGCCGGATTGATCCGGTTCAGAACCGGAACTGCATTCTCGACCAGCTGCTTCATCTGTCCCATCATCAGGCCGGACAAGAAGGAACTGACCATGGAAAAGGTCAGCGGAATGGCGACCCTGAGTGCTTCTCCTTGAAACAGCGTCCCGAACAGAATCCCAAATCCGATTCCCACAGCGCTCCCCAGTCCCATGATCATCATGATTTCAGGAAAAGGTGCCTGAAAACTGATCCGGAGAACATACTCGACGTACAAGACAGTGATGGCATTGCTGACAATCTGAAAGGTTGTGCCCGCGAGCGCGCCGGCCAGGATGGAAGGGAACCTTCCTGCTCCCGAGCTTTCAAATCGTTTCCCGCACTCTGATAAATTCGCACACATCGACTCCATCATCGCGGTCGCAATCCAGGACGCATACATAGAGGACATCGCCAGAAGTGCGAAGAAAAACTGAAGATACGGTGAGATCTGCCTGCCAGGCGTATATTCTTCCAGATACCTCCGGTTTACGGAAAGGCCTGCGATCGTCTGCAGCAGCCTGGACGGATGGTCCTCCGCAACCTGCTCCGCCATGGTACACGCGGAACGGTACTGTTTCAGGATCTGCGACAGAATGGTGCTGTTCACTCCTTCCTCCCTGATATGGAGGGAGAGCGTTCCACCTTCATTCAGATAGTACCCCTCGATTTGACCGTCAAGCAGCGCCTCCCGTGCTTCCTTCTCCGAATGATACCGGGTCAGATCGATCATGTTTTTCCCGCCCTCTGTCTGGAGCTGTTCCAGAATCTTCAGGAAGATCTCTGCATTCCCGCTTTCTGTCCCTTCTTCCGGAATACCGGACACAGACTGAACCTCGGCATACCCTGCCGCAATCGTCTGAAATGCGTTCGGGTCTTTGGTCACCATATGACCGAAGCCAATGTAGAATGCTGTCGCCAGCACCAGCGGAAAGAGCAGATTCCAGCCAATGATGTACTTCTTCCGGAAGAGGTTCTTCAGCTGATAGCAGAATACGTGCAAAAACATCATTCCCTCAGCTCCTTTCCGGTGATTTCCAGGAAGACATCATTCAGGGTTGGAAGTTCCGTTGTGACTCTCCCGAAGACAGCCCTCTTCTCCTCCAGAACATTCAGGATATGAACAAGATTGTGCTCGCCGCCGTCACACCGGATCACGATATCTTCATCCTCCGCCTGCACATGGTAAACATGATTCACCTCACGGATCGCGCGCAGCACTTCTTCCTGCCGCACCGGCATATGGATTCTAATCGTTTCTCTGTTTCGCAGTCCCGCCTTGAGCGATGCGGCAGTGCCCTCTGCCACCCCTTTCCCATGATCCATTATCACAATCCTTGTGCAGAGTTTCTCAACCTCCTCCATATAATGTGAAGTATAGACAATGGTAGTGCCATTCTGATTCATCTTCCGGATTCCCTCCAGGATGGCATTCCGGCTCTGCGGATCGACCGCGACCGTCGGCTCATCAAAGAAAATCAGTTCCGGCTTGTGTGCGATGCCACATGCAATGTTCAGTCTCCGGAGAAGGCCGCCTGACAGTTTCTTCGGTTTCTGTTTTCTGCAGTCGGTAAGCCCTGTGAATGCCAGCGCGTCCCTGACACAGGCTCTGCGGCTGCTGCGGTTCTTCACATAAAGTCCGCAGAAAAAATCAATGTTCTCCTCAACAGTCAGGCTGTCCATCACTGCCACATTCTGCGGAACAACCCCGATTCGCCGTTTAATGTCATATCGCTCAGGAGTCATATTTTCACCGAAGATGGTGATACTGCCTCTGTCATAACTCAGAAGGGCAAGAATACAGTTGATGGTCGTCGTCTTGCCGCTTCCGTTCGGTCCGAGAAGTCCCAGGATTTCCCCCTTCCCGACATTCAGTGAAAAATGATCCACCGCTACAAACTCACCATAGCGTTTCACCAGTGAATTGACTTGTACACAAGTCTCCCGCATCGCCTGTCCCACCTTTCCTGTCCGGCTTTCCCTGCAGCTGTTTCACATTCATGATAGATCCGTGTTCCCACCCGTTCTTCACGCTCTTTTCACAAGCCGGACTCTGACTTTAACCCTGCTTCGATCATAATCCGCTATCAAAGGGCTTTCCAGTGAAGTCTGTCACCAGGAATATGTGACATATGTAACAAAAAAGCCGCCGCCTTCATGAGATTCATCATGAAAGCGGCAGCTCCTTCTGCCAGCAGTCAGTACATTATAAGCGGCCTGCCGGCGTATCCCTGGACTCGATCACCAGCAGTTTCCCCTTCCTGAAGGAGATAGTACCTTCGCACGCATCAATCTCGTTGGAAACCGCCCTGCTTCCAACGGAGGAAAGCCGGAAATTCTTCACATTATAATGAAAGCCGGTGAGCGTCAGCCTTTCAACATCCCCTCCAAAGGCGAACAGGGAGACATACTTCCCCCACTGTTCTTCCTTCCGGATCGAAAACTGGCCGCCCCGTGCTCCTCCATGAATCGTGATCCGGTTGCAAAGGTCAAGGATCTCTCCCCGGACGCCTGCCTCCATCAGATAATCCAGAACCTGCAGGTTGCCGAGGACATGGTCAAGGCGGCTTCCGGTTGCCCCGATCATCACAATCTTGCTGCAGCCGGCATCCACCGCCGCCCGTGCACCAATCTCAGAATCTGTAAAATCCTTCTCCGGGCTGTAAGAGCGGATCTCTGCCTTCGGGTGCCTGGTTCGATAATCATCGATAAATCCTGAGGGAGCGGAGTCGAAGTCGCCGACTACAAGGTCAGGCTCCACGCCGCAGCCATCGAGACACACCAGTCCCCTGTCTGCCGCAATGACATATGGTTTCCTTTCAGAATCCCCCTTTTCCAGGGAAATACGCCGCAGAACCAGCGGAAGGAGTGCGTCCGATATGTCCCCTCCGCAGAAGACGTACCCGGTTCGGGACATCTTTTTTTCGATCCTGTCGTTCCTTCCCGCTGTCTCAGGTCTTTCAGCAAACTGCCCTCTCTCCGTCTCCTCAGGCATATCCGTCCACTTCCCCGTTCTTTCAGTCTTCTTCGTCATTCCTGAGATTTCAGTTTCAGCTGCCCGGCGCTCATCCGAACCTTCAGCTTTCCTGTCTTTTCTCATAGTCCATGAGCATCCCATTCAGCACCCTGACGTTCTGCCCGATATCGCCCCTGAATACGGCCGATCCGGCTACACAGACATTTGTTCCTGCCTCCAGAAGCGGGACGATGGTATCATGGTTCACACCGCCATCCACTTCAATATCCGTCTCAAGGTGCAGCTCATCCAGCCTCTGCCGCAGCGTGCGGATTTTTCCGAACATCTCGGGGATCAGCTTCTGGCCGCCAAACCCCGGGTTGACCGTCATGATCAGGACCATGTCTGTCTTCTGATACACATAGTCCAGCACAGACAGCGGCGTCGCTGGATTCAGGGCGACACCTGCCCGACACCCGGCTTCATGAATCTGTGACAGCACCCGGTCGAGATGCCGGCAGGCTTCCGCATGGACAGTGATCCCGTCCGCGCCAGCCTTCGCAAAGTCCACGATATACCGCTCCGGGTCCTGCACCATCAGATGCACATCAAAAAACTGCCGGCTGCCCGGCCGGATGGATGTGACGAGGGGCTGCCCGAAGGAAATGGACGGCACAAACCACCCGTCCATCACATCGATGTGCAGATATTCCGCTCCCGCCTCCTCCGTTCTCCGGATCTCCTCTCCAAGTTTTGTAAAATCAGCCGCCAGAATCGACGGTGAAAGCCTGTACCTCATCTTTTACGCCCTTCCTTCAGCTCCTCATACAGCTTCCTGTAGCTGTCATACCGCTCTCTGCTGATCTTCCCCGACCGGACGGCCTCCTTGACACCGCAGTCCGGCTCCGCCAGATGAAGACAGCCAGAAAACCGGCAGGACGGCTCATAGGCCTCAAACTCCGGAAAATACGTCTTCAGCTCCTCCGGTCTGATCTCATCCAGATACAGGCTGGAAAAGCCCGGCGTATCAAAAAAGAACGAATCTTTTCCGCAGGGGAACAGCTCAGCGTGCCGTGTGGTCTGCTTTCCGCGCCGGTTCTGGCGGCTGACCTCCCCGACCTCCATCCCGGCATCCGGGCAGAGCAGATTTGTCAGCGAAGATTTCCCGACACCGCTCGGTCCGGCCAGCACCGTCGTCTTATTGTCAAACAGATGCCGGACCCTGTCCACACCTTCTCCGGTCCGGATACTCATCGAAAACACCTGACAGCCACAGTCTCTGTAGACACGGGCAATGCCATCAAACGTATCCTTCTCATCCAGGTCATCCTTGTTGAATACAATAACAGCGGGAATTTTCTGCCGCTCCATCAGCACCAGAAAACGGTCCAGCAAAGACAGGTTCGGCTCCGGGTCTCTGAGCGCAAACACAATCAGCGCCTGGTCGACATTCGCAACCGGCGGACGGATCAGGCTGTTCTTTCTCGGCAGAATCTCGTCGACCGTCCCTTCCGTATCCTCGGTGTGCGTCAGGTCAAAGAGTACCTCATCTCCGACAAGAGGCTTGCTTCCATCCTTCCGGAAAATGCCCCTTGCCCTGCACTGGTGCGTCCGCCCATCCTCATAACCGAAGACATAATAGTATCCCGCGACCGCGCGGATAATCTTTCCCTTCATCCTGTTACCTGCGTAAAGTCGATCCCGTCATATTCCGTTGTCGAGGTCACATTGCCATTGTCATCCAGTGTATAGACATAAACCGTCCCGGTCGGCACACCATCCTCTCCCTGGACATTCAGAATATACGGAAATGACCCTGCTCCCTCATATATGGTTTTCTCAGCACCTGTCTGTTTCAATGTGATCCGGACGTTTCCGCCTGAATAATTCGGCGGCGCGTTGAGTTGGGCGTTACACATCCATTTTGTCTGGGACGACGAAGCACTGTTCTGGCCAGGCCCCACGACGATATCACTCTGACCGGATGGCCCGCTTGAGACTGTGATCGTAATTGACGAGCCTGACTGTACGCTGGATCCGGCCTTCAGATCCTGGCTGATCACAAGTCCCTCCCCGACGGTATCGGACGGCTGGCTGGTCACATAGACATACAGTCCGTAATTTGTGAGCATCGTGACAGCATCGTCCTTGTACTTTCCCGTCACATCCGGAACCGTAATGCTCTGTGTATCCTTCCCCTGGCTGATATAGAGCGTTACCGTGTCCCCCGCATGAACCGCGGAACCGGCACCCGGGTTTGTCGTGATGACCCGCCCCTCCGCAATCGAATCACTATACCGGGTATTGTCCACCGAAACGTTCAGCCCCATCGAAGCCAGCGCACTCTCTGCCTCCTTCTGCGTCTTTTTCGCCAGGTCCGGAACGGTCAGGGAATCCGCCGGCCCCGTTGACAGCTTATAGCCGATTGTAGAATTTGCCTGCACCTTCGTCCCCGGCTCACTGCTCTGGCTCATGACCGTTCCGGATGCATAGTCAGACGACGACTCTTCTCCCAGATACCGGTATCCCAGCTTGAGCTTCTTGAGCTTTGCCTGTGCCTCACTCTCGGACAGTCCCCTGAGGTCAGGAACCGTGACCGGATCAGAAGTCAGATCCAGCACCAGCGGTGTCTCGCTCTGTCCGTCCTGAGTCTTATGACCACCGGAAATCAGGCCGTAGGTATGCAGGACGAGGTACAGAATCGTCAGCCCCACCACAAGCGCTGCCAGCGCGGAGAGGGCTGCCACAAGCTTCTCATGGCCGTGCTTTCCACGCTTCTCCCCGGCACTTCGCTGTTTCTTCCGGCTTCCGCGGAACACCTCTCCCTCATCCGGGAAGTCCTCCTCCCCGGACCCGTAGAAATCCCCGGCATCCTCGTCCTCCGGCGGATAGTTCATCCGCCGGTCATAGTCCCCGTCAAACAGCCCTGGAAAAGGCGCCTTACCGGATTCCCCATTTTCAAATGAGGCTCTCCTGTTGATCTCTTCCAGATCTTCCCTGGAATACTTCTGCGTCAGGCCATCCGCCGGCAGACCGCCCTGTCTGACAAAATCTCCGTTCGGACTGACCAGCGATTCCTTCAGGTCGTGGATCAGCTCCGTCATGTTCTGATACCGCCGGTCCGGGCTCTTCTCCGTGCACTTGAGTATGATCTGCTCCACCGTCACAGGCAGATCCGGCACATATTTTCTCGGGGACTCGATGTCCTCCTGCAGGTGCTTCAGGGCAACCTCAACGGTCGAATCGCCGTCAAACGGTACCTTTCCCGTCAGCATCTCATACATCGTGATTCCAAGCGAATAGATGTCGCTTCTGGCATCGGAGTACCCACCCCGCGCCTGCTCCGGCGCACTGTAGTGCACAGACCCCATCGCGCTCGGATGAATCGTATCGGAACTCGCCGCCCGCGCAATCCCGAAATCTGCAACCTTCGCCGTCCCGTCCGTGGATATAATGATATTCTGAGGCTTGATGTCCCGATGGATGATGCCGCTCTTGTGCGCGGCCTCCAGCCCGGCGGCGATCTGAAGCGAGATGCCGGTCATCTCCCGGACAGACAGACGCCCCTTGCTGCGAATGTAGTCCTTGAGCGTGATGCCCTCCACCAGTTCCATGACGATGAAATAGACAGAGCCCTCAATCCCGACATCATAGACGTTCACGATGTTCGGGTGGGAAAGACCTGCCGCTGCCTGCGCCTCCACGCGGAACTTCGATACAAACTCCGCATCGTTGCGAAACTCCGGCTTGAGCACCTTGATGGCAACAAAGCGATTCAGCCTGTGGTCCTTTGCCTTGTAGACATCGGCCATCCCGCCCGATCCTATGCAATTGATTATCTCATATCGATTCTGAAGAGAATCTCCTGCATTTAACATATGGATGCCCTTATAGATCAGTCAGCCGCGCGAGTACAACAGATATGTTATCGCGGCCGCCTGCCGAATTTGCTGCCGAGATCAGTTTCTGCCCGGCATCTCTCAGCGTCTTTTCTCTTCTGACGATGCGGAAGATCTGCTCATCCTCCACCATGTTCGTCAGCCCATCCGAGCACAGCAGCACGACGTCACCCTTATGAAGCCCGACATCGAAGAAGTCCACCTCCACGTTCTCCTCTCCGCCGACTGCCCGGGTAATAATGTTCTTCTCCGGATGGTTTCTCATCTGCTCCGGCGATATCCGGCCGGAGCGCACCATCTCCGCTACAAGCGAATGGTCCAGCGTAATCTGGTCAATCCTGTCATCATCGATCAGGTAGAGCCTGCTGTCTCCGACATTCGCGACATAGAGGGTATTTCCGTCGATCACCGCAGCCACGATTGTCGTCCCCATGCCTGCGTACTCCGGCTTTTCCGCCGCCTTCTTCAGGACTGCGCGGTTTGCCTTCTGAACCGCCTCCGCAAGGATCGGAATGGTCTCCGTCTGCCCGGAGCCCTCGATGCTGCTGACCGCCGTCTCCACACAGACCCTGGACGCCAGGTCCCCGGCTGCGTGTCCGCCCATCCCGTCCGCGACAATGAGCAGGGACGGAAGCCGTCCTACCTTCTGGTCGGAGGCATAGACAAAGTCCTGATTGCTATTTCGTTTTAATCCGACATCTGTCTGGCAATATGTCTCCATGATCCTTCAGGTAACTCCTCCTCAGCTGGCCGCATGAAGCCGAAATGTCACGGCCCAGTTCTCTTCTGATGGTAACATGAATCCCCCTTTTTTCAAGCATTCTCCGAAAAGCCTCAATCTCACCTCTGTCAGGTTCCGTGAATTCCCTCTCCCTGACCGGGTTGACCGGGATCAGGTTGACATGACAGTTCAGTCCCTTCAGCAGGCCCGCCAGCCGATCCGCGTCAGCCGTGGATGTATTGACCCCTCTCACACAGCTGTATTCAAACGTAATCCGCCGCTTTGTCTTCTCAAAATAAGCCTTCACAGCATCGATGACAGCATGGATCTCGTACTTCTTCGCAATTGGCATCAGTGTCTCCCGCTCCTTCTGCCCGGAGGCATGAAGAGAGAGCGCGAGTGTCACCGGCAGTCCTTCCTCCGCAAGGCGGTAGATGTTCGGCACAATCCCGCAGGTCGAGACGGTGATGTCCCTGAGGCTCAGACGCTCCCCGTCCGGGTCTCCGATGATTCTCAGAAAGCAGACGAGGTTGTCATAGTTGTCGAGTGGCTCCCCGCTGCCCATGATCACAACATGTGAGATCCGCTCTCCCTCCAGACGGCTGATCTGAAGCACCTGTCCCAGCATCTCCGATGCTGTCAGGTTTCGGATCCGTCCTCCGATTGTGGAAGCACAGAACCGGCATCCCATGCTGCAGCCCACCTGGGACGAAATGCAGACAGAAAGTCCGTAGCTGTACCTCATCAGAACAGACTCGATGACATTCCCATCCTTCATCCGGAACAGATATTTCTTCGTGCCATCCAGCCTGCTGGTCAGCACCTCAACAGGCTCCGGCTCGTCGATGTAGGTCAGCGCCTCCAGCTTTTCCCGGAGCAGCTTTGACAGGTTCGTCATCTGGGAAATGGACGTCGCGTGCTGTACATGCAGCCAGTCATAGATCTGTCTTGCCCGGAATTTTTTCTCCGAAATCTCCGTCAGAAAGGCTTCAAGCTCCGCCGGATACATCGAGAGCAGATCCCGCTTTCCGCCTTCCTTTTTCTGTTCCTGTTCTGTGCTGTATTCTTCCATCTGTCCCCTTCTCAGTTTCCCCACATGCCAGGCTGATCACACAGCCGGGCAGGCTCAGCTCTCCCGGCACACAGCGGCCAGATGACTTTCCCTCCTGCACACCGCAGCAGGCCATCTCAGCCTTCCCGACGCAGACACGCCAGGGCGTTTCAGCCTTCCCGGTGCAGACACGCCAGGGCGTTTCAGCCTTCCCGGCGCAGACGCGCCAGGAAAAAGCCGTCGCAGTCATGAACCCCCGGCAGAAGCTGGAGATATCCGCCTGCGGTCGTCCGCCCCCGCAGCGCCTCCGGAATGTACGGATCGATCGATTCAAGCCGAAACGGAAAATGGTCCAGCACATACTGCAGGTTCATCTGGTTTTCCTCCGCACCGATGGTGCAGGTCGAGAAAACCATCACGCCGCCCGGCTTCACATAATTCTGGGAGACGCTCAGAATCCGCTGCTGAATCCGCACCAGCTCCTCAAGCCGCGTCGGGTTCATTTTATACTTGATATCCTGCTTCTTTCCGATCACGCCCAGTCCCGAGCAGGGCACATCACAGAGCACAATGTCCGCCTTCTGGAAAGACTTTTCATCGTACTTCATCGCGTCCTTCAGCGCCGCCTGCATGTTGATCACGCCAAGCCGGTCGATGTTCCCCTGCATCAGATCAACCTTCTTCTCAGAGATGTCCCGTGCCTCCACGTATCCGCTTCCCTTGAGGCGGTCTGAAAGATGGAGACTTTTGCCGCCCGGCGCAGCACAGACATCGATGCAGTAGTCGCCCCAGTTCGGGGCGGCAATCTCCGTCACCAGCATGGAACTGGCATCCTGGACATAGATCCAGCCGTTCCGAAACGCTGTGAGTGCCTGCAGGTAATTGACACCGGTGAGCTTCAGGGCATAGTCCAGATAGGGATGCTGCAAAACGGTCACGCCCTCCGAGACAAGAGACTGTATGATCTCCTCCTTCGACGCCTGCTGTGTCCGTACGCGGACAGTGATCGGGCGCTCTGCCTGAAAGGAGGCGCACATCTTCTCAACATCCTCAAAAGAAAACTGGTACAGCCACTTTGTCAGAATCCACTGCGGCATGGAATAGCGCACCGACAGATACTCCAGCGGACTTGCCTCCGCCGACGGATACGTCACACTGTCCAGGCCTCTTGCGCAGGCCCTCAGGACTCCGTTCACAAACCCCTTCAGATTGAAGAAGCCGCGTTTCTGCGCAATTTTCACAGCCTCATTGACAACCGCCGAGTCCGGGACCGCGTCCATCCATTTCAGCTGATAGACTGACATCCGGAGCAGATTGCGGATCAGGGGCTTCATATTATAGATCGGCACCTTTGAGAAGCACTCGATGATATAGTCAATCTGAATCAGATTCTCGAGCGTCCCCTCCGTGACCCGGGAGATGAACGCCCGGTCCCTTTTGTCAAGATATTCATATTTTTCAAGCGTATCCCTCAGTGCGATGTGGCTGTAGGCTTCCCCCTCGGTCACCTCCATCAGCACATCCAGGATCAGCGCGCGGATGTTCACTCCCATGTCTCTGCTCCCCACAGGGCATCTGAATCCCAGACCCCTGTTGTCTGTCAACAGCCTCTTCCGACTCTGTCCGCCCGGCTCATCGGGTTATCGGCATATCATATTATCGTCTGTCTCTTCTGTCATTTGCCAGTATCAGAAGACGCAGAAGCTGCAGGATTGACGCGGCAAGGGCTGCGACGTAGGTCATCGCTGCCGCTCTCAGAACCTGACGGCCGCCCTCAAGTTCATCCTCCGGAATAAGCTGGCTGGATTTCAGAATTTCAAGCGCCCTGTGAGAGGCATTGAACTCCACCGGAAGTGTGATCAGCTGAAACAGCACTGCCACCATGAACAGAACAATGCCTGCCGTGATCAGGGGCTGAAGCGAAAAGATCAGTCCGAAGATAAAAATCGGCCATGACAAGGAGGAGCCGAACTGTGCAGCCGGAACCAGTGTGCTTCTGAGCACAAGCGGCCCATAGTGGACCTTGTCCTGGACTGCGTGACCGCTCTCATGCGCTGCCACACAGATCGCTGCAACCGAGCTGTAGGAATAGGTTGAATCAGACAGGCGAAGCGTCTTCGATCTCGGGTCATAATGATCCGTCAGACTGCCCGACACATGCTCGATGGCAACGTTCTGCAGTCCCTGCGAATCAAGGATCATCCGGGCTGCCATCGCCCCCGTCAGCCCTGACCGGCTCTTTACCTTCTGGTATCTGGCAAATGTGCTTCTGACCTGTCCGCTTGCGATCATCGTCAGTACAAGACCGAGAATCGCCAGCAGATACGTCCAGTCAAAATAGATGGGATATCCGCCGTAACCGTACATGCCAATTTCTCCTTTCAGCTGTTGTTTCAGCGTCCGAGCCTTTCGCCCTCGCTCTGCCTGTATCCTCTGAGAAATGCGTCCACAGCCATCCTCTTCTTTCCTTCCGGCTGAAGCTCCAGAAGCGAAAGCAGACCGCACCCGGTCTGCACGACAAGCTCTGTCTTCGTCACCCTGACGATCGTTCCCGCCCCGACACTGTTCGCATCCGCGTCCCGGCTATCCAGGACGGCCTGCTGAACTGTATCCTGTTTATGCACGCACAGCTCCTGAACAGCTTCCGGATTCATCTTTTCCTGCTCCCTGCCTGAGACCGCTTCGCCGTCTGTCGCAGGGCGGACAACTTCCGCCCTCCAGATTTTCAGCATCTTGCCGTGCTCGAAGGTATAGGCGCTCGGCCACGGGGACAGCCCGCGGATCATGCGCTCGATTTCATCTGCACGCCTCGTCCAGTCCACCAGCCCGCTCTTTTTGGTCAGCATCGACGCATACGGCGTTGTACTTTTCTCCGGCTGCGGTCTTGGAACGGCTCTTCCGGCCTCGATCTCCCGCATTGTCCTGAGCAGAAGCTCTGCCCCGACGGGCATCAGGCGGTCAAACAGACTTCCGCCCGTCTCGTCCTTCCGGATCCGGACGGCCTCCTGGCTGATGATATCGCCGGTGTCCAGGCCGGCGTTCATCTTCATGATTGTAACGCCGGTCTCCGAATCTCCGCTGATGATCGACCACTGGATCGGAGCCGCTCCTCTCCACGCCGGCAGAAGAGAGGCGTGGACATTCAGGCAGCCATACGCCGGAATATCCAGGATCGCCTGCGGTATGATCTGACCGAACGCCGCTACAACGATAAAGTCCGGATGAAGACGCCGGAGCAGCTCCACGTTCTCCTCCTGCCTGATCTTCACAGGCTGATACACCTCGATCCCGTGGCGCATCGCCGTCTCCTTGACCGGGGAGAACTGGACACCTTTCCCGCGTCCTTTTGGCCTGTCCGGCTGCGTAAAGACTGCCCTGACATGGTATTCAGACTGAATCAGTGCCTCCAGAATTCCGGATGCGAAGTCCGGTGTTCCCATGAATACGACCTGATGCTGCAGGGCAGGCTGTCCGGCAGCGTGTTCTCCTGTTTCCATCACTATCTCAGACGTCCTCCTCTTCGTCTTCTTCATCCTCTTCCTGCGGCTGTGTGCTGTATAATTCTCCCTCCACCTTGGATATGTACATCACACCATCGAGATGATCAATTTCATGACAAAGAGCCCTGGCGAACAGATCCCGTCCCTCAACTGTAATCTCCTTCATATCAAGATCAAGCGCCTTCACAATCACATGCTCCGGGCGCGTGACCTGTCCGGCCTTTCCCGGAACCGACAGGCAGCCCTCCGATCCGGTCTGCTCTCCATCCTTCTCCACAACCACCGGGTTCACCAGCGTCACCGGTCCCTCCCCGACATCAATCACGACGATCCGCCTCAGGACGCCAACCTGCGGAGCTGCCAGCCCCACACCCTCCGCGTGATACATCGTTTCCAGCATGTCAGCTGCAAGTGTGCGGAGCCGCGGAGTCATCTCCTTCACCTCGCGGCACTTTTTTGTCAATACCTCGTCACCGAGGGTACGAATCTGTCTAAGAGCCATATCTCTCATCCTTTCCTTATATCCGGCACGCTGTCGTCCGGTTTCCATCATCCATCCTGTTTCAGATAGGCTGCTTTCTAGTCTGCGTCAAACTGAATGTCGACCGTCCGGAACCCTTCATTCGCCCCGATATACCGCTCCATCCTGTCCTTTGACACACGCAGCACCCGCCTGTCCGGGCACTTCAGATAAATAGCCATGTGGTAGACATCGGCAATCTTCCCGACCGCCTCATCCGAGGGCCCCAGCACGACCGCTGTCGTCACGTTGCTGAGAATGCGGTCAAGCAGTCCCCGCAGGTGGGCGGCAGCAGCCTCAAGCTGTTCCCTGTCCGCGCAGGACAGATGCACCTGCAGCAGACCGCCTGCCGGCGGGTAGCCGGATAACATCCGATAGTGCATCTCCCTGTGGTAGAAGCTGTCATAGTCCTGTCGGGCAGCGCACTGGATCGCATAATGATCAGGCTGATAGGTCTGGATCAGCACCCTTCCCGGCTTTTCCGCACGTCCCGCCCTTCCCGCTGCCTGTGTCAGGAGCTGAAAGGTCCGCTCAGCAGCCCTGAAGTCAGGTACGTTCAGCGAAAGATCCGCTGCGAGAATCCCCATCAGCGTCACATCCGGGAAATCATGTCCCTTGACGATCATCTGCGTCCCGATCAGGATGTCCGCCTCATGAGATGCGAATTTTGAAAGAATTTCCAGCTGTCCATCCTTCCCTGACGTCGTGTCCTTGTCCATTCGGAGAACGGCGGCAGAGGGAAACAGCTGACGTACCTCCCGCTCGATCTGTTCCGTCCCCGCCTTGAATGTCCTGAGAAATGGGCTTCCACAGGACGGGCAGGTGTCTGGGAGGTTTGTCTGATATCCGCAATAGTGGCAGACCAGCCGGTCTCTCCCATGCAGCGTCAGAGCCACATCGCAGTGCGGGCACTTCAGTACTTCTCCGCAGGTTCTGCAGGTGACAAATGAAGCCACCCCTCTTCTGTTCAGAAACAGCATCGCCTGCTCATGCCGGCTCAGTGTCTCCTGGATGGCTTCTCGAAGTCTCCGGCCGATCATGGTACGGTCGCTGACCCCCTTCTCCCGCCTCAGATCCACAATCTCAACCTTTGGGAGCACAGACTTTCCTGCCCGCTGTGTCAGCCGGAATTCCTTCAAAAGGCCCCGCTCTGCCGCATAGGAGGCTTCGAGTGAGGGCGTCGCGGAACCCAGGACAACCTTCGCTTTCTCCATTTCGCCCCGCCGGAACGCCACCTCGCGCGCATGGTAGCGCGGCGCCTGCCCGCTCCTGTAGCTCTCCTCGTGCTCCTCATCGATCACGATGATGCCCAGGTGCTCGAACGGTGTGAACAGCGCCGACCTGGGACCGATCATCACATCGATCTCTCCGCGCCGCGCCCGTTCGAACTGGTCAGACCGCTCGCCCGCACTCATTTTCGAATGGATGATGGAAACCCGGTCTCCGAATCGGTGGTAGAACCGCATCAGTGTCTGGTAGGTCAGTGCGATCTCGGGGATCAGCACAATTGCCTGCTGACCATGTTCCACCGCGAAGGCGATCAACTCAATATAGACCTCCGTCTTCCCGGACCCGGTCACGCCCCGGATCAGGTATCGTCCCGCCGGCTCCTTTTCCCAGGAGCTGCAGATTGCGCGGACGATCTTCTCCTGCTCTGCATTCAGCGTGATGCCCTTGTGAGAAAAGGCCTCCGGCAGCTTCGGGGTCCGGTATGCATCCTCGCTCTCTATCCGAACGAGCCCTTTCTGCGCCAGCGCCCGGACAACAAACGGCGTTACATTCAGCTTCTGCGTGACAACCTCCCAGGGAAGGGTCTCTTCCTCCGAGAGTGCTGCCAGAAGCCGCTCGCGTGCCTTCTGCTTCTTCACCCGGCAGACGGCCGCTGCACGCCGGGCTCCATCTGCAGAAACCGCCAGCGTCACCCGCTTCTGCTGGCGAACCTTCATCTTTGTTTCTTTGGGAAGAACCGTGCGGAGCGCCTGCAGGAAGGTACTGCCATACCGGTCCCTGATCCAGACCGCCAGCCCGGTCAGCCGGCTCTCCTCGCTTGTCGCCTCATTGTCAACCCGCGCGAGCGGCCTGATTTTTTCCTCCTCAATCTTCGGTGTATCAGAGAACCCCACAATATAGCCGGTCACCATCCGTTTTCCGAACGGAACCGAGACAAGCGTGCCGACATCACAGCTGCCGGCGAATTCCTCCGGCACCCGGTACTGAAAGCTCCGGTCCAGCGCATGGGCGGAAATATCCACAATCACATCTGCGAACCTCATAGCCCTCCTGACTCATCTGCACGGACAGTTACATGCGCTTGCCTTTTTCATCCTCTGCGAGGATGTCACGGATCAGCACCCGCTCATCCATCGGGTATTTCTTCCCGTTGATCTCCTGGTAGTCCTCGTGCCCCTTGCCGGCCAGCACGATGATGTCGCCCGGCTTTCCGTGACGGATGGCATAGGCGATCGCTTCCTTCCGGTCCGTGATCCGGATATATTTCCCGGTCGTCTTCTTCATGCCGACCTCGATGTCATCCATGATCGCCTCCGGATTCTCATACCTGGGATTGTCGGACGTGATGATCGTAAAATCGGCCATCCTGCCGGATACCTCTCCCATCTCGTACCGTCTCGACCTGGCGCGGTTTCCACCGCAGCCGAACACGCAGACCAGTCTGCCCGGATGGTATTCTCTCAGGGTCGTCAGAATGCTGGAGAGCGCCATTGCGTTGTGCGCATAGTCAATCAGCAGGATAAAATCATCGCTGACCTTGACCATTTCCACACGACCCTTGACGCGGACATCCTTCAGCGCCTTCAGGTAATCTTCCTCCTTCACGTCAAAATGTCTGCAGATCGCAATGGCACAGAGCGCATTGTAGACACTGAACCGTCCCGGAATGTCCGTCACAACATGGAAGTTCAGTTCCCCCTTCACGTCAAAGGAAGTCCCGAGATATCCCGGATGATAGATCAGCTTTCCATTCTCTGCATAAAGGTTGTCCGTCTCCTTCAAGCCGAACGTCTCAACGCTGCAGGTATGTCCCTCCAGAATCCTGCCAAGGTGAATATCATCTCCATTGAAGATTCCGGTTCTGCACATCCGAAACAGCCTGCTTTTGCATTCCATGTAATCATCGAAGGAGGAGTGCTCCCCCGGCCCGATATGGTCTGCAGAGATATTCGTGAAGACACCGATATCAAACTCGATTCCCTCGACTCTGTGAAGCATCAGCGCCTGCGAGGAAACCTCCATCACGACAACCTGACAGCCTGCCTTCACCATCCGCGCCAGATACCCCTGAAGCGTCAGGGACTCCGGTGTCGTGTTGGCGCTTGGGATCTGCTCCGATCCGATCAATGTCTCAATCGTTCCGATCAGCCCGACCTTGTAACCGGCCTGCTCGAGAATGGCCTTGACCATATAGGTCGTCGTGGTCTTCCCCTTCGTCCCTGTCACACCGATCATCTTCAGCTTCGAGGACGGATTGCCATAGTAGACAGCCGCCATACGTGCCATCGCAATCCGGGTATCATCTGTTTTGATAAATGTCACGCCGTCAGCATCGGTTCCGTACGCCTTCAGGTCGACCTCGTCTTCCACAATGATCGCGGATACATTCTTCTTCAGAACATCCGGGATGTATTTATGGCCGTCCGCAACTGCTCCCTTGATGCAGACGAAGACAGCGCCCTCTCTGGCCTTTCTGGAATCATTCACGATCTCCGTGACCGCTGTCCCATCCTCTCCGCAGAGCACCTGATACGGGACGTCCTTCAGAAGTTCCTTCAGTTTATAGTCTGCCATTCGACTTTCTCCTCTTATCAATCCGGACTGCCCTGACGCAGACCGTCAGCGCAGCTCTGCATCAGTTCCATGAAATTTGCAGAACTTTCCCCTCATTATAGCATCCCGCCTGCTGCCGCTCAACTGCCGGAATATGGACAGGGCAGGATCTCAATCCCGCACATCCAATACGGCCTTGCGTAAAACGGGAAAAAGGAGCCTGCAGGAGCGGCATCCTTCGCCTCTCCCCGGCTCCTCTGGCCTATTGCAGAGATGGATTCTCAGCTGGATCTGATCTCTCCGGCTCTCACCAGGCTCATCTTCGTCACGGCAGGCCCGGCAAGCTCATAGACCAGCGTCCCGGCAAGCACAACCGCGCGGATCTGCGCCGCGTACTTTGGAACAACATTCCCCGCCACCAGTGTCAGTCCGATCGCCACACCTGCCTGCGGCAGAAGACAAGGTCCCAGATAATGACTGACATTTCTGCCCGCATGTCCGATCCTGCCGCCAAGCCAGGAGCCGAACCATTTGCCCACGAAGCGGAAGACGATGTAAATGACCCCGATCAGTCCAATCTTCCCGAGCATTTTCACCTGAAGGCTGGCACCAGACGCGACAAAAAACAGAATATAGATGGGTGCCGTGATGGATTCCGCCACATCCAGAATGCTGTTTGCTTCCCGGGACAGATTCGCTACGGCTGCTCCCATTCCCATGCACAGCATCAGGGAGCTGAGTCCGAACCGGTCTGCCAGTCCGATACCCAGAAAGAGAAAGCCGCACACGAGTGCAAGCCGATTTCCATGCTTATGGAACCTGCGCATTGGAATCAGCATCAGTATGCCAAGCAGAATTCCGAGCGCCAGTGCCCCGAAGATCTCCAGGACTGGCCGGAAAATGGCCCATGCCAGATTGGCCGCTCCACCCTTGATCGACTGCGCAGCTGCCATGCAGACAGAAAACAGGACCAGCGCAATCGCGTCATCGAGCGCGACAACCGAGAGCAGTGTCTTCGTCACCGGTCCCCTTGCCCTGTACTGGTTGATGACCATAATGGTAGATGCCGGTGCAGTCGCTGCCGCGATTGACCCCAGAACAAGGGAAAACGGGACAGAATACCCCGTCAGAATCATCATTCCTGCAACAAACACGACGGCAAACAAAGATTCGAGGCAGGCAATGATGACAGGTGCCGTCCCGACCTGCCGGAAATATGACCGCTTGAATTCATTTCCAATCGAGAACGCAATGAATCCCAGAGCAGCCTCCGGGATGATTGTCATATTGTTGATGAATGACTCGGACAGCACCGAAAATGGAATCCCCAGTGCCGGCAGGAAATATGGTCCAAGCAGAAGTCCTGCAATCAGGTACCCTGTCACATTCGGAAGCCTGAGATGCTTCATCAGCCTTCCCATAAATATGCCAGACAGAACCATAATGCCAAGATTGGCAAGGACATTCAAATCCGGTGTCATGATTCCTTTACCTTGAACCCTTCCAAATGCTCGATCGGCAGTGTGAAGAGGATGCCGGTATCTCCATGCTCCAGCCCTCCTGTCACCTTGTTGACCGCTTCGATGATACTCGGAACCTTGTCATCCGTCGCAGCCATGAAAATCGTCCTGTTTTCCTTGTGCGTCGGATTCAGAATGTTCCGGAGAGACAGGACAAAGCGAAGCTCATCTTCCTCGCTGAGCTCCTGCATCATCCCGTGGGAGCTCAGAATCGTCGCTCCCTGCAGATGTCTGGCAGAAAATTCCGACAGAAGATCCTCCATGCACTCAAGCTTGTTCAATACAATCACAACCAGTTTCATGACTGTGCTCCTTGTTCATAGTGAATATCGGTATGTTGGATCTGTCCTGCTCTCTTCCCTGCCGGAAGCGGCGGCAGCTGTGCCAGCACGATGGCAGTGAACATCAGCGCACAGCCCAGGATCTCCCTGCCGCTCAGCCGCTGACCGAGAATCAGCCATCCTCCGATCGCCCCGAAGACACTCTCCAGGCACATTGCAATCGAAGCAATTGTCGGATTCAGCCCTTTCTGTCCGGTGATCTGGAGTGTGTAGGCCACTCCGCTTGAGAGAACCCCCGCGAAGACGATCGAGACGGCCGCATGCAGCAGCCCATAGGCCGTCGGGTGCTCCAGCACCAGCATCATCACGGTTGCAATGACTCCCTGGAACAGCACCTGACGCTGACTGAGCCGGACCGGGTCAAGTCCCGGGGAAAAGTGATCGATCACCAGGATTTGAATGGCAAACCCGGCCGCTGCGCAGAGCATCAGCGCATCCCCTCCCCCGAAGCCTTCAAGGGAGCCAGCCTTGAAGCAGAGAAAATACAGTCCCACAATCGAGACAGCTACACAGAACCAGATCTTCCGTTCAGTCTTTTTTCCAAGAAACATGGAAAAAATCGGGACAAGAATGACATACATCGCCGTGATGAAGCTCGCCTTCGCGGTCGTTGTGGTCGCAATCCCCGTCTGCTGAAAAGCACTTGCCATGCATAGCACAGCACCACTGGCAGCACCCGCGATCCACAGCGCTCTCTTCTGCTGCGCCGTTGCCGGTGCAGGACAGCTCCCTGTCTGCTTCAGTCTGATCCTGTCAGAAACGCGGATCACCGGGATCAGGAACAGGACCGCGATCCAGCTTCTGCAGGCCAGATACGTATAGGTCCCGACATACTTTGTCGCAATGCTCTGGAAGGAGAAGGTAAACCCCCAGATAAATGCGGTCAGAACAAGGAGAAGCGTCTTTGTGACTGTCATTGATTTTCTCATATTCATTGATTTCATTGATTCCCTGTATGATATTCCTTTGCCGTACAGCAAACAGCGAAGGAAACCCTGTCTGGATTTCCTCCGCCTTTACCGTCCGCTGCATGCAATGCTTCATGTCTGTCTGCCATCTCCTGCATGTACAGTCCGAAAGACTCTTTTGCTGCCGCACATGCGCACTGCCATGAAGATCAATATGCCTTGCCCCAGTACACCATCTTCTTTGCCGGGCGCCCGCACCAGACGCAGGTATCAGAAAGATGTTCCTGCCGGAACGGAATGCAGCGGCTTGTAACGCCTCCGAGCTCGTCCTTGATCGCATTCTCACAGGCGACATCCCCGCACCACATAGCCTTGATGAAGCCCGGCTTCGTGTTCGCGATCTCGGTGAATTCTTCTTTTGTGGTCGCGGTGTAGGTCATCGCATCGCGGCGCGCCCTCGCATTCTCGTACATATCATGCTGGATCTGATCCAGGACTTCCTTCACCTTATCCGCAATCCCCTCAAGCGGTGCAACGATCTTTTCACGTGTATCCCTGCGGACGATGACGCACTGTCCTTTCTCAATATCCTTTGGTCCGATCTCGACACGAACCGGA
Source organism: uncultured Lachnospiraceae bacterium (assembly GCA_902761585.1). Classification (GTDB taxonomy): domain Bacteria; phylum Bacillota; class Clostridia; order Lachnospirales; family Lachnospiraceae; genus Porcincola. Next base: position 17,776 of record CACWKX010000014.1, on the reverse strand, counting down.
ATGCCGCGCATCTCCTGGTCGGAGAACTTCCAGCCCGGGCTCTTGTCCGCATCGTCCAGACGAGCACGGATGCCGGCTGACGTCAGAACCCTCTTCAGCTCCTCGGCCTTGTCAAGCACCCCTTCCTTCTTCTGCTGGACCGGGATCACCATGACCTGAACAGGCGCAACCAACGGCGGAAGCTTCAGTCCAGAGTTATCACCATGCACCATGATGATGGCACCGATCAGTCTTGTCGTCATCCCCCATGAGGTCTGATAAACGTACTTCTGAGTGTTGTCCTTATCCACAAACTGAATGCCGTATGCTCTGGCGAATCCGTCTCCGAAGTTGTGGGACGTTCCGCACTGCAGCGCCTTCCCGTCGTGCATCAGCGCCTCGACCGTATAGGTTGCAACCGCGCCGGCAAACTTTTCCTTCTCTGTCTTCTGTCCACGGACAACCGGAATGGCAAGAAACTGCTCCAGAAAATCCGCATACAGATTCAGCATCTGGGTCGTCCTGTCCTCCGCTTCCTTCGCGGTCGCGTGGATGGTGTGGCCCTCCTGCCACAAAAACTCTCTTGACCTCAAAAACGGCCGGGTTGTCTTCTCCCAGCGCACAACCGAGCACCACTGGTTGTAAAGTCTCGGAAGATCCCTGTAGGAGTGGACATCCTTCGCATAGAAGTCGGAAAACAGTGTCTCGCTCGTCGGACGAACACACATACGCTCCTCGAGCTGCTGGGTACCCCCATATGTCACCCATGCGACTTCCGGTGCAAACCCTTCCACGTGCTCCTTTTCCTTATTCAGCAGACTCTCCGGGATCAGGCAGGGAAGATAGACATTCTCAACCCCCGTCTCCTTGAACCTCCGATCAAGCTCATGCTGGATATTTTCCCAGATCGCATACCCGGCAGGCTTGATGACCATGAATCCCTTAACCTGAGTATAGCCGGTCAGCTCTGCCTTCTTGACAACATCCGTGTACCATTGTGCGAAATCATCCTCCATCGAGGTGATCTCTTCGACAAACTTCTTTTCTGCCATGTCCCTCTCCCGCATCTTCCGGAAAGCCCTCTTGCTTTCCTCCAGCATTCTCTGGCGCACCAGCAGGAAAGCTTCCCCACCTGGCGCTCATCTTCTTCCTGTTCCGTCTGACAGGTATTTGATTTTGCCCGTCTCCATCCGGAGCCAGGCTGCAGAGTTTCATGTTACCGTTTTCTGCCCGGACCGTCAAGCAGGCTGTCCTGCATTGACCGATTCCACAAACCGGAGAAATGCAGCCTGCCCCTCAGCCGTCCGCTTGAACACACCGGCATCCTCAAGCACTCCTGCAAAGACAATTCCGATCTCCGTTTTCAGGATCTCATCAATGTTCTGCTCCCTGATGTCCGCATACTTCTTCAGGATGCCGTCCATCCAGTCCGCGTGCTTTCCAAGCTCCTCATCTCCATGGATATCGCGGCCGGCAAGAACAGCCTGCTTCAGATCTGCCATCTCTTTTTTAAGTCTTGCCGGAAGGATCGCACAGCCCATCACCTCGATCAGTCCGATGTTCTCCTTCTTGATATGGTGCTTCTCCGCATGCGGGTGAAAGACGCCCAGCGGATTCTCCTTTGTCGTGATATTGTTCCGAAGCACCAGATCCAGCTCATAGCGGCCGTCTCTTCTGCGCGCGATCGGTGTGATGGTGCTGTGCTTCTCCCCCTCTGTCTCCGCAAAAATGAATGCCGACTCATCTGTGTAGGCTCTCCAGGCCTTCAGGATTCTGTCCGCCAGGTCGACGATTCTGGCCGGCTCCTCCCCGTTCAGCCGGATCACCGACATCGGCCACTTCACGATGCCGGCCTTGACATCCTCATATCCTCTGAAGGACAGCTCACGCTCAATCCCGGCCTTTGCCATCGCGAATTCGTAATGTCCGCCCTGGAAATGTTCATGCGCCAGAATCGATCCGCCGACAATCGGGAGATCCGCATTCGATCCGACAAAGTAATGCGGGAACTGCCTGACAAAGTCAAACAACTTTTCAAACGCGCTGCGGTCAATCTTCATCGGCACGTGCTTCGAGTTGAACACAATACAGTGTTCATTATAGTAGACATACGGAGAGTACTGAAGGCACCAGTCCCCGCCCGCGATCCGGATCGGAATCACACGGTGGTTTTCCCGCGCCGGATGATTCATTCTGCCGGCATATCCGACATTCTCATAACAGAGCTGACACTTCGGATAGGCCGTCTGGGCTGCATTGCGAGCCGCGGCGATTGCCCGCGGATCCTTCTCCGGCTTGGACAAGTTGATCGTGATGTCGAGATCCCCGTACTCCGTGGGCGCCAGCCACCGCATATCCTTTGCAATCCGGTCCCTTCTGATATAATTGGTGTCCTGACTGAACATATAATACCAGTCCGTCGCCTCACGCGGACTTTTCGCGTAAAGGGCGGAAAACTTCCGATTCACCTCCGATGGTCTCGGAGTCAGATATCCCATCAGCTTTGTGTCAAACAGATCGCGGTATGTCACCGTGTTGTCCGCGATCATCCCCTTCTCTGCCGCATAATCGCAGAGCGTATCAAGGATCTCCGGAAGCCTCTTTCTCGCTTCCTCAGCTGTCATATTCTCTTCAAAAATTCTGGCTTCCGCTTTCTCTGTGAGGTCGTCCAGTCCGAGCTCCCGGATCAGCGCGTTCGCTGCCCAGATCCGGTCCTCGGCCTCAAGAAGCCCTGTCACATAACCATATTTCACCAGTTCCGCAACCGCATTCTGAATCATCCCATGCCTCCGCTCCTGCTTTCTGCTCTGTCCATAACCAGCCGCCTGCTGCACAGTCCTCGTCTTTCTGATCTGCCGATAAACTGCCGGTTCCCACTGATTTTATCATCTGAAATCCGGCAGAACAACCAGTCCTGAGAACTTTGCACAACTTTCCGCCACTTGTCTGTAAATTCTGACTGCGAAGCGATTCCATTATTCAAATCTTTCTTTTTAAATGCGTAAAGCTGTATTTACAATTCAAATTCCTGAGGATAGAATGAAGCAAAGTTCAAATTACAACGCCCGAGCGTGGAAAGGGAACGATCATGGAAGGTCTGAGGCTATACAGAAGGCGCATCATCCCGTCCGAGTGTATTTTGTTAAAGGACGACATTCTGCTGCACCGCGACAATGAGACCATCATCACGAAGTGGAAAACACTCCACCCGAAGAAGACACTGTCCCATGGATATTCTTGCTATTTTCCGGAACGAGGCATCAAAGTCAGCAAGTTCTATGACCACGAAGACCAGCTGATTTCCTGGTACTGCGACATCATTGAGACCAGCTTCTCACAGGAAGAAGAGATCGACACATACATTTTCACCGATCTTCTTGCGGATGTGATCGTCTACCCGGACGGTCAGGTGCGGGTTGTGGATCTTGATGAACTGGCAGACGCCCAGCGGGACAGCCTGATCACGCCGGATCAGCTCCAGGCAGCACTGAGGCATCTCGACCGTCTGCTTCAAATTATATATAAAGGAAATTTCGGAACGCTTCAGGCATATGTCAATGATGCAGAGCAGGCAGACAAGGACCATCTGCTGGACGCCTGATATTGTTTCCGGACAATGTTCAGTCCAGTTGTGGAGGTGTCTTTTGAAAAACCAGTTTTTCGCCGCAGCCTTATCCGCGACGCTCCTTCTTTGCTCTGTCTACTCGCTTCCTGCTCTTGCGGACGATCAGGCCTTCGAGGATTATTCAAAGAGAGTGAGTGAGGAGATCGCAAAACGGGGTGACAGTGCGGAAGATTACTACGAAAACCAGGAAAAAGAAGCCGGAAAACTGGCTGCCAAGGAAAGCACCGAGGAGGAGACAGAGGCAGCCGAATCCCGCGTAGATGCAGAAGATACCAGTCCGGATGGGAAACTTTCGATTACTTCCTTTCACGGATTTCCATGGGGAACCTCTGAAGAAGACATCCGCAAAGAGGTCATCCTGCCTGACATGGAGAATACCATTGATTATTCACTGAAAGGGATTGATGCCTCCGGCCGGTCTCTCACCGGTAAGGCCGCTCTTGAAAAGAGCGGCATCACCACCCTCGGCATCAAAGGATACTCGATCGGCGGGTATGATGCTACCTCATTCTACGTATTTGAAAAGAAGAAACTGACCGGCGGCGTCTATGAATTTTTCATGGACCAGGATGCCTTTCTGGATCTGACCAGTCAGTGTACGCTTGCCTACGGTGCCCCGACGGTGTCAGGCGGGGACAAGGACGATGACACCCATCAGCCCTATGCGCTCTGGGTCGATTCAGACAGCAACTTCATCTTCGCGGCGCTCAGCCTCGGTATCATGTATGGTCAGAAGGACAGTGCGCTGCTCAGTGTGTTCTCTGACGGCATTCAGGACACCTGCGGCATCGACATCGAACAGGTGATCGCAGAATCTGGTCATTCCTGAGACGTCTCTCTTCATCTGTTTCCGGTCTGTCCGGATCAACTGCTCAGATCAGATCTTAGCATGCCTTCTGACTTGTATAGCCTCCGTCCCTTTCACAGCGATCCACCCGGCCAATATCCCGACCAGCGCCCCGGCCAGCACATCGGTCGGATAGTGTACATACAGATACAGCCTGGAGAAGGCAATCAGAGCTGCCAGAATCCCTGCCGGTATCCACAGTCTCTCTTTCCTGAAAAACAAAGCAGAGACAACAGCAAAGGAAGCACTGGTATGCCCAGACGGGAACGAGAAATCGGTCGGCTTCGTAATCAGCAGCTCTACAGCCGGATTGACCGTGAACGGACGTGCCCTTGCGACCAGCGGTTTCAGAATGAGATTGCAGGGAATCGCCTCCAGGACAAGCGCCGCCGTCACGACCAGCCCCAGCTTTCTCGTTCTCGGAAGGATCAGCAGGACTACCGCCAGCGCCAGCCAGACCAGTCCCGCATTTCCAAGCGCGGTGATGACCGGGAACAGATGATCCCCGACTGTACTTCTCAGATGATTCTGTATAAAATTCAATATCGTCATATCCATATGGAAACCCTCTCCAATGTACAGAAACAATCGACTTGTCAGAAAACGATCATACCCTGAAATCGTGTCTAATTTGTATCCAAAAAGGACGTTCCCTTCGCATCGTAGCAAAATGACGTATCCAAGCAACCAGCAGATTATGTAGCTGAATGTAGTTTTGATCATTCAAAAAGAGACCCAGCAAGACCATAAGGCCTTCCGAGTCTCTTCTCAACTTATCTTCAGTTCCCTCTTGTCCTCAGCCACATCCAGACGAGAACAATTCCCCAGAACACCAGTGCCCCGGCAATAATCAGGTTCTGCACCATACCGGTCACACTTTCGCGTGCTCTGCCGCTGCATCCTGCGCTTTCTCACGCAGATCCCTCAGATGAACGAGCAGTGCATAGAATCCCGGAAGGACAACAATAAACAGCAGAAAAAGTGCAATAAAAACAAACATAAAAATCCTCACTTTCCACAAATTGCAATGTATGTATTTGCATCAGTAAAAAGTGAGTTCCCCTGGTCCTTTCCCGTCCTGCCTCTGGATATAACAGAGTACCCTTCTGAAGGGCAAATTGGGTGATTCAAATCTTCTGCGGATCGAAACGGTCAGGATTGTGAAGAGAAAACGGCACAGGATGAAGACAAACGTCATTATAAAATGAGCTCTTGCCTCTTTCCTGCTCCAGTGTTCCCAGCCAGTACCGACATCGCCCCGGATCGATACCTTTTCCGGAAGCCTGATTGGTAAGATCTCATCCTCTGAGACGCCCCTCAGCACGGCATGAGCCGCGGCATCCGGAAGCTCAAGATTCGAGGCTCGGTTTGCAGCCGAATGAAATTCATAGGAAATGAGTACAAAAAGAAGAGCGAATAAAAGATATCCCAGATATCTTTTTCTGTTTCCTCTCTTCATCTCCCTGATCTCCGAGCAACTGCTCTATGATAGACTTCAGCCAAAGTTCCCTGCATTTCATTTATCGAAAAAAGACCGGCGCGCCAATTGCACCAGTCTTCATCCATCTATGTGAAAATGATAAAAGCTGCTGACCAGAATCGAACTGGTGACCTCCACATTACCAACGATTGATCAGCCGATTCCGGTCGACATATTATCATGTCATTTTGTGCCTAGATTCAAGGTTTTGTGTGTCCTAATGGACTCCTATCGTAGCCTGAAAATGCCTGGTTTTCTAAGAATTGTTAGGCAAATGTTAGGCAAGCTGGTAGGTCCTCTTCTTGCATTCCATCAGCTCATCAAATGAATAGTTTCTCCAAAGGACTGGACATCCGCCAAAGCATGCCTCACGATGTTTGCAAGAAATACATGTGATTGAAGGTTGTCTCCTTAATGGTTCCATAACCTTTTGATAATTCTCTTTCAAATCTACAAACTCAAGGAACTCCTGATATGTGGTGAAGTCTTTTCCCAAAATTCCAATGGGATTCCTGATATACATATCACAAGGCAGTAGTTCCATTTGCGGTGTAAATGTTACTGCATCTTTCATATGAATCTGACAAGGCGATGCTAATCTACCTTCCAGCATTTTCAGTTGTTCTTCTGTATATACGCATAATGGATAGCTGTATTCAATCCACCAATCATCTGTAATAGAATTTAACTGTTCCATTTGTCTCAAGAAAGCCTGTACCAAGAAAAATGGATTATGTTCATTAAGGTACTGAGCTCCATCTTCAAATCGCTGTTCATTATCAATTTCAAATGTAAATGAAAATTGTTTAGCACCACACTTCTTTGCCTGCGCTACCATATTGCACAGGTCATTCACATTTTTGTTGGTTACTACCACCGAGCAAGTAAAGTCTATAGGCATACGTGACAGATTATTAATAGCCACTTGCTGTTTTTTATATCCATCATATCCTGTGGTCTTTATCCATTCTTCAGAGTTATTACCCTTTAATGAAATATCAAAATATACTACGCCACATTCCAGAAGTTGCTTACAAAAATCTTTATTCTCCAAAAGCACACCATTTGTAGGTACGGCGACTTGGATGGAGGGCGCTTCCTCTTTGATATAAGTCAATATACCAATAAGGTCTGGATGCAGAAGCGGTTCACCACCTGTAAACACAATGAATTTCACATTTGCTGCATTACAAAAATCTACTATTATCTTCAGATTATCAAGACTTACTCTTTCATTAACGCTATATCCTGCACTCTTTGCATAACAGAATTTACAGCGTAAATTACAATCTCGATTAAGTACAATTGTGCATTGTTTGATATTCCCAATGTTAGGCATAATTCTCCGCTCATTTATCCGGCAAACTTGCTATTTTATTATATTCTATCCAAACCATACAGTGAGGATTTTGAATTTTCAAAAACTTCTTGTGAAGTTCCTTGAGCCATTACTTTTCCACCCTCAGTTCCACCAAAAATCCCAAAGTCAATAATGTAATCTGAAATGGACGCTATGAATTCTATATTATGTTCAATTAATACAATAGTTTCTTTTCTATCTTGCAAAGACAGCAGCACCTTTGCAAATCTCTCAATATCCACATCATTCAATCCTGAAGTAGGCTCATCAAGTAAATATAGATTCTTTCCAGTTGATGCTGTACCTAAAGCTTTTGCAAGTTTAATTCGCTGTGCTTCGCCGCCTGACAGATTCATAGACATCTGTCCCAGTTTTAAGTATCCAAGTCCTAATTGAACCATACTGTTTAGTACCGAATATATCTTTTTGGAGTCCTTAAACAGCTCAATAATATCGGATATTGGATTATCTAATATATCTGAAATATTCTGGCCGCAGTATTTTACTGATAATACTTTTTCAGTAAACCTTTTACCACCACATTCAGGGCAGGTAATAAAGGAACTAGGGAGGTAATTGAGTTCTATTTTTTGAAGTCCCGTTCCCTGGCAGCATTCACACCTTCCGCCCTTGGTGTTCATGCTAAACATTGATTTGCTTAGTTTATTCTTTTTTGCAGAATCTGTTTCAACAAATAACGTTCTGATTTCATCAAATATTCCAAGATAAGAAACTACTGTCGACCTTGGCGTCTTTCCTATTGGTGCCTGATTTACCCTTACTACTCTCCTGATCTGTTCTGATCCATACGCTTCCCTGCAGTACTTACTTGAGTGATGGCCATAACATTCAGCAATTATTTCCATTAAAGATGACTTTCCAGAACCTGAAACGCCGGTGACCGATGTAATTCCACCAACAGGAAATTTAACTTTCTGATCATCAATGTTGTGGAAGTGAATTCCTTCAATCTCTATATATTTTGAGAACTTTTTGTGTGACTTAAAATTCAGTTGGTACTGTCCTTTGAAATCATTAGAACCGATTTTTAGAAGATATCCGCCTCTAGGACCACCCTCAGGTCCAAGTTCTACAAGAGAATCTGCTGCTGCAATGTACTGCTTATTGTGTTCTATTGCAATTACAGTATTGCCACGCTCTATCATGTTCTTAGTAGCATCGATTATCCGTGTAATGTCTCGATAATGAAGACCTTTACATGGCTCATCTAAGATATACAACAGTCCTCTCAAAGAACATGTCAGCTGATTTGCGATCCTTACTCTTTGACGCTCACCACCAGATAAGGATGGTATAGATCGGTTCAGCGTCAAATATCCAACATTGAGTTCCAATAATGCATCTATTTTTCGGAGCATGCTTTGGATAATATCAGCAATTGATTCATTTCCGCTGACGACGTTATCCTCCTTCAGCAGCTTATTCAGCCACAGACTCAGGGATGTTAATTCCATATTTTCAACCTGAGGATAACTATAGTCATCAACTGTATATCTCAGGATGTCATTCTTGAATTTTGATCCACCGCAAACATGGCAAGGAACATCTTCCAAGTACTGAAAATACGGTGTCCCGGCCACAGAAGAGTCTACATGCGATAACTTGTCGTTAATAATTGTCACAGCACCATCTAATGAAACGAAATGCTGCTTTCTACGCTTTCCCTCTTTATAAGCAAGCTTATATCTTATATGTTCGTCAGCATATAGTAGCTTATGCAATTCGTCTCTATTTAGTTCTGAGACTTTCTTATCAATATCGATTCCATATTGGTCACATAAAGCTTCCAGGTATTTCTGCTCTTTACTTTCAGTCGCTCCCTTAAATAAAAGAATTCCACCATCCCGTAATGTCTTTTCAGGATCCGGTATCAGCAAATTCATTGATACAACAGTCTCTACACCAAGGCCATGACAGTTGGGACAAAAAGTTTGCGGATTATTTGATGAAAATACATTCTCTGGAACACTTTCGCCATTTCTGCTATTTACAAGCGAAAAAAGTGCACGCAAATAATAGGATATTTCCGTAACTGTTCCGACACTGGAACGTGGATTTACATTATAGTAGTTCTGAGAGATATTCAAAGCTGGGCGCAAGTTTTCTACTGCCCCAACTTTAGGTTTATTCATTAATTTCTGCCCTTGAATATTCCCTGTTATCCCTTCCAGAAGAGCTCTTTGGCTTTCTGCATAAATAGTATCAAATACAAGTGATGACTTACCACAACCAGAGCATCCCGTTACACATGTAAAGGAATCCAGTGGTATCTGCAGATTCAGATGCTTTAAATTATGTTCATATGCATTTTTGATATTGATATATTCCATAATTTACTCACCATACTCATCCACTCTGTCATGTATCAATGCTGCTACTTTACAATGATAGTCTTGAATTCGAAAAACACTTCGATCAGCATTCTCATTAGAATTCACCATCATACATACCGTACAATATCCTCTGTCTTTGCAGTCTACACACTTAGGGAACTGACTTCTCTTAATGCTCCTAAGTTCTTGTATTTTTTCTGATTTTTCCCATATATCCTTGATAGAATCCTTGCACGCGTCCCCAATAATATTAGCCTGCCATCCTGCGCAAGGGAAAATTTCTCCTCTAACAGATACACAAAAACTATATCTGCATACTGAACAAATAGGAGCATCAGGTGAAAATGCTTCCTTCTCTCTTGCAGTCAACCGATATGATTGTGCGTACCCTTCCTTTAACTGGGTCTCGATTACTTCAGCAATCTCATGAGTATCTAACCTGTTTGCAACATTGCTGCAGGATCCGTCAAACGAAGCAAATATTACAGGTTCTATTGCAACGCCTATATTCAAGCTATTTCCCCACCTGATAACATCTCTAACACTGTCCTTATTCTGTTTCATTACTGGACAGGAGATCTGAACTGGAATATTAGCATCCAAAAGTTTTCGTACGCCAATTATTGTCTGTTCTAAACTACCTTCTCGTTTTGTAATAGAGTCGTGCACCTTTGGATCTATTGAATATATTGAAGTCTGTACAGACAATAATGGATTCTGCTTCATTTCACCTATTATTGAATCATTTAAAAGAGTCAAATTAGATAAAACATTTACGGACAGATCCAGCTCATGACATTTTTTTAAGAAAGCAAGAATATCTGGGTGTAATAAAGGCTCTCCTCCAGATAACGTAACATGAATAATGTTCATGTCACGCCCCTCTCTTATAACCTTGTAAAACAATTCCGGATCGATTCTATCCGTTTTATATTTATGAGGGATGTAGCAATGAACGCATCTTTCATTACATGCACTAGCAATATCAAAATGTATGCTTCTCAGGAAATCAGCTTGGTGAATAGAGTCGGACGAACCTTCCGCTACCTTGTCATCTGGTTGTTCTCCACTTTCTGATACTGTGACTTGGGATTTATTATTCTGGCATATTTCCCAACTTTCACCAGATACCAGATATCCAGTCCTCTCCAGGCCATCGAAGAATTCAAGTGTATCTGCCCGCAAAGTATCCCGATCAACTCCCTCAAATATCTTCAAAAGGTCATCAATGATGCTTTCTAAGTCCCTTGGAGTTCTAGATACCATGGAAAGCATTACTGCTCCACTTTCTGATATATATTTTTCGCCGATTATAGGCCGGTTATCATTCAGCATCCGATATCCATATTCTGAATTATCTGTTATTACTCCAAAATCCTGATATTGCCTAAACAGTACATCATCACCCAACCTATAATACATCACTCTTCTCTCCTATACAGAAGCCTTTTCTCATCAGTCAGAAAAAGACGCAGAATGTTTCTCTGCGCCTTTCTCATCAATGCTGTTTTTCTCAGGACCTATTCACACTGCAAGGTCTTCCGCACGGGCCATCGCCACATTTTGCTGTATCCACAGTCTTTGGGCTAATGACAACAGGCTTTGTATATTTCATTGCCGGGTCTCCTTTCCACTGTCAGATCCTATAAACAAGTTATCCCCATTTTACTATCCCGTCTTATAGAATACAATATCAAAGTAGGCGTTGATAGCACCTCAGCTATGAGTTAATCATAATCCCAACCTGGCCCCATCAGTTGGATGACTCTAGCTCCTTCATTGTAGTCTGCACTGATCTCCGGATATAAGCAGTCTTCGCATTCATTCGCATCAGGGCAATAGTCATCGTAAGTACCAGCTCCGAATCTCTTGCCTAAGCTTCTTCTTGCATACGATACATCAAATTCACGACCGCAATAGATACAGGTTGCCTTCATCTTAATCTTCCTCCCTGTTTTTCAGATTTCTTCGACAACAAAGTCCACATCATTTGGATCAGTGATGTCGTCATCATCCCAGTCACCCATTAAAGACATCACATCATAGCCAGTACTGAAATTACCAGCACATTCATTCGCATAATCCTGTGCTGCTTCATATGAATCAAAGGAATCATACTCATCGTCCTGAATCTGACGATCTCCAGTAACATGGTCGACCATTACTACAACATATTTTGCCATTGACATATCCTCCTATTTTTGATTGCTATAAACCTTACTGTGCCAGTGCCTTTGTTTCTTGATGCTTAAACTATAAGGGCTTCGAACTTGTTCTTACATACTGAAAAGTACGAAATAAAAGGTCCTATTTCTGCGTAATGTGCGAAAAAGCGGATCCACCATTGTTGATTTGGTGAATCCGCTTTAATTTATGCGATAGCCTGCTTTAAGACATCAAGATTAATCAAATCCGCTATACAGATGCCGCTGATAGCTGTATCCGTTTCATCCTTAATCTGTGATAACACCATCAGATACTCATCCCTGTTTCTTGTTACCTTATACAAACTGGCCGTATTTCTAGCATCATATAAAGCATCATGCATCTTTCCTGAGAAGGATATTCCCGAAATTGACAATGCATGATCAAGCCCCTGAGGGTCTACTGCACCAATAAGTTCGCCATACTCTTGTTGAAAATCATTCCAATGTTCAAAGAGATAACTAAGTTTGGAAGACGGCTGGATCTGCTTGAGATTAATCTCTGACTGAATCTGGGTCAGGTCACTTTCGCTCCATGCGTATATCTCAATATCCTGTCCATACTGCAGACACCATGAAGCAAACTCTTCAGCCACCTCTTCAAAGTGCCTGGCACCTGATAATTTGCCATCCGTGATACCTGTCAGATCACTGATTTTATTGGACAAGCGATCTGAATAAACCGGCTTCACATATTGTTTGAAACTATCTGTTTCTTTCCCACTGTCGTCCAACATTACTGCGCCTATCTCTATTACTTCAGAACGACAAATCCTTCGCTTTGATTTGTCATGAATAGGCTGCATCTCCAGATCGACAAATATCTTTCTCATACTCCCGTTTTCCCCCATTTTTTCCCTTTTTATGTAGCGTGTTCATATAGCCACTCACACCGATTTGTCTTGCCACCAGAGGCTGTTTCTCGACCAGTTCAATTACCCTGATTGCCTGGATTCTTTCTCTTGCGGTCAAATATAGTCACCTCCTGCTCAGTAACATGGATGTGATCCAGTCACCTATGGTGTCTGGTATTCACCAAAACAGTATGTTTTCTCTTGCAGACAGTCCTTTGTCCACTTTGATAAGAAAAATATATATCTGTTCAATTTGTCCCAACATATCTAAATTTTCAAAATAACCTACCTTATTTCTACTTCAGGTACAAAAAGCACCCTGGTTCCCCAGAGTGCTCTATCTGTATGACGTTCTCTATATTCTTACTGTTACCTGGCTTCTCTTCCCGCCTTTGCCTGCTTGTATGCATCCATATCAATCTTGCCTTCCGCAAGCATCTTTTCAGACCAGAGCCTGAGCGATTCAACCGTCAGTGACATCTTCTCCAATTCATCCTGAATATCAATAAAATCTTCGACCTCATCCTTTTCAATCTGTCCGTCGGCTGTGATCTCAATCAAGCGTTCCTGTTTCTTTTTTGCTGTGTTTAAAGATGACAGCATCTCAAGAACGATCTGCGTCAGGTCCTTCATTTTAACCTCTGGTACATACTGCTTTCCAATCTCACATTCATTTGCACAGAAATAATTACAAAGCTGCGGGGCTTTGTATTTCTCTGCCATAATAACGACTTCATCAGGATGGGCCGTTGATTTACCACTCTCTATTCTTTCGATCCGGTCTGCCTGGATTCCTTCCATCTCTTCACTGGCTTTCTCCCTGGACCATTTCTGTGCTTCTCTAAGCTGCTGGTAGATATTTTTATTCTCCTTAGTGGACATACGAGCCATTCTGTTTTCCTCCGCACTCAAAGCCGCTATTATCTAGACGATATATTCATATCTTACCATACCAGATACATATCTGCATTCTGCAATACCGTTATGAAATCATCTGCGAAATTACCACATGGCTTTTTCCTTGTAACATTGTCTAAAGTTCTGACTTCGCAGCCCTATTTCGCTCTGGATGCGGAATAGACCCCCTTATCTTGAATCTCTTGTCATATAACTTTTGGGTGACCGGCATTATCATATAACCAGTTACAAACACTTATTCCCATTCATTAGATTTGGAGGTGAATGTCATGGGAATCCTGTTGACGATTCTTTTTCTATTTCTGTTTTTCAAGTTTACTGGGTTTCTTTTCAGAATCAGTGGAAGAATCATCGGCACAATATTGAGTCTGGTTGGCTACGCAGCAATCGGAATGATCGTAATTTCCCTGCTGGGTATCGCATTCTGTATCCTTCCACTCATACTACTCATCGGAATTGGAGCGACAGTTTTAGCCGCTATTAGATCATAAGGAGAAATTAATCATGAGACGGTTAAAAAGATCTGCAACAGATAACAAGATTGCCGGTGTCTGCGGAGGAATCGCAGAGTACTTCGGAATAGATTCAAAAATAGTAAGGGTCTTATTTGCAATTTTCGCATTATCAGGAGGCTCCGGGATTTTTCTCTACATCGTTTTGGCCATTATTATGCCGAAAGCGGATGCCACTGAATAATGTCATTTTCAAAATGAGTACACCTTACTTAAAATAAAAATCTGCAGTACGCATCGACATGAGGGCTTGCCTTACTTACTATTTTATCTGATTCAATGAAGCCCATTGTTGCTTTCATTACAAAAGAAATATTGCTGATCAGTATCCCTGTTACGAGACTGATCAGCTTATTTCTTTTTACAGGCTCTTTTTCAAGATAGAATCCAATACATCTGCTGCATGTTCATCTACCTTCTCAAGCTGGTGGGCATATATATCTTCTGTGGTAGACGTTTTTGAATGTCCCAGACGATGACTGACTTCTACTACGTCCACTCCTTCGGAGATCAGTAAGGTAGCTGATGTATGACGTGTTCCATGGAAATTGATATCCGGAAGATTTCCATGATACTCCGAATTGTATGACCGGATAATTTCATGGAACTTATGACCGACTGAATCCGGATAAAGAGGCAGTCCTGTACCGTCCGGTCTGGTAAATACAAAGTTCTGATCAAATTCATCCCCTCTCTTCCCTTCCCAGACAGGTCCCATCTGCAGACAAGTTTCCATCTGGTCCTTTTTCCATGCTTTCAATGAACCAATCATATCTTTTGAAACGACAATAGTTCTTATCGAAGAAGTTGTTTTCGGTTCCTTCACAATATAGCCTTTCCCACTCCCGAGTCTTGATATAACCTGATTCACGGAAACTGTATTCTTCTCAAAGTTTACGTCGCACCATCGAAGGCCACATAGCTCACCTCTGCGCATACCTGTATGAAGTTCCAAATTAAAGAATTCACGCCACACTCTTCCAACCGTATAGGCTCTGGTATAATCTTCAACTTCATATGTGGCTCCTGATGATCCGCTGACTCTGCTCTGCCCTTTTACCGGATGATGATAGGTCATATTCAATGCTTTCATGAACTCCTGTGCCTGCTCAGCAGTCCAGTATTTCATTTCTCTCTTCTTCATTTTGGGAAGCTCACAACGTTTTGCCACATTCTCCGAGATAATTCCCCATTTATAAGCCTTCTGCAAGATTCCGCTCACAACATGGAATGCACGTTGAACCGTTGCCGGCGCTGCACCATTACTGGTCATGCTGTTTATTACACCTTGAATATGCAGTGAAGAAATCTTGGACATCTTCATGTTTCCAATAACCGAGTAATAATACAGTCTCAAAGAATCCTCATATGTCTGCAGCGTGTATGGTGACAAATTCTTTAATGCATAATTTTTCTTCCACTGCTTTACAAATTCCGAGAATGTAAGGTTTTCCCCGTCATAGTATTTGCCTTCCTTTACCTGTTCCTCGAATTCTGCAGCGGCGAGTTCGACTTCTTTACGAATAGCAGCTGGTGTTTTTGATTTGGGAAAATATGTTTTATATCTCAGAATCTGTTTCCCGTTCATATCCCGGCCTATTGAGACACTGAACTGGTATGCATTTTTCCTTTTCTTTATTGATGCCATTCTCTTCGGTACTCCTCTCACAGATTATGATCGGCAGTCCCTCTCTCCCAACCTTCTGGTTCAATCCCGGAAAGGTACTGCATTAAGGATGCGTAATTCACCAGGAAACGTGAGCCACTGTACACTCCGGGAAGCTTCTTTTCCTTCTGAAGATTCCTCAGATACTTCTCAGAAAGTCCTGTTATTGCAGCCGTTTCTCTTATGGTGTTGAAGTCCTTCATATTGCTTCTATCGAATGAAAATTTTCTATTCTTCGTTCTCATATGACTCACTCCTTTGCTTATCTGAGGTGATCCTGCTCCATCACTTTTTCATCTTTTCCAGCTACTCTTTCCCTGTCAGGGATCTCATCCAATTCGGTAAAAGGCAGCTCATATTTCTTTGTATAATTACTGACCAGCCTGTCAGAAATCTTTTCTGCATCCGCACATGCCCGGAAGAATTCGTTGTAATCGTTCTGGATGACACCGATCCAGGAACGCAGGTAGTCTGAATGATCTTCGTAGTGTTCTCCTGACAGTGGGATCCCGAGATCCGTCTCTGTGAAGAGGGCTCCGATCTCCGCACGAAGTTCTTCTTTCGCATAACCCTCTGAGCCGAACGGTCCGCCGAATTGCCGGTTCAATCTGGACGGATGACCGGAACTGTGGGCCAGCTCATGGAGTAAAGTCTTTGCGAAGCTGGTCTGGTCCTTGAACTGGCTACGGAGTGGCAGATATATTTCATCCGTTGCCGGACTATAGAAGGATCTATCCTGCGCAATCTCGTGGATCGGACATTCGCTCGTATCAATGATCCGGTCGATGATCGTATCGATTTCCGGCTCCGGACACTCATTTCGGCTGAAACTTGGAAAATCCTGCACCTGCTCGGCGTTGAATACCCGAAAAAAAGAGACCTGCGGCCTCTCCAGCTGCACGGTCTCGAATGACACATTTCCGTCCTGATCCTTCACTTTCTTCTGTTTCTCGAAGATCCATTTCTCACAGAGAATTCCATGTTCTCCCTTCTTGATGAAGTAACCCTTCTCCGAGTATTGCCTCGCGGTCGCCCACCGTGGATCTGTGTAGCCACGCTCAATGACCATTGCCATCAGCCGCAAACGGTTGCCTCCTTTGTACTGCACCTTTGACAAAGGATTCTGCGGTCGGAGCGACGCCCTGTCCCACTCCTCTTTGTTGAAGAAATAGCCCTGTTTCATCATGCCAATGATCTTGTCCACCAGAGCTTTCCGTTCATCCATCACAATTTCAAATGCACCCGGCATTCTCTTCCTCCCTTCTGGGCATGAAAAAGCCTCCAGGTAATCAATCTCCCAGAGGCGCTGCGCAACTATTCAGTTTTAATGTCCTTCACTTTGAGATAGCTGGAGCGTATTAGTGTTTTCGGAGTTTGAAAATAATTTCTTCAACTGCAAATACGACAGCCATGACGATAGCAGAGACTCCACCCATGGCAGGCCCATTTGAAGTCCCTATATATTTTTCTCCTGAGAGAACCAAATGATAGATATTCAGGCCAAACATATATACTTCTGAAGTTTCCGTACCCCGGCGATAAGCATTCGAATATCCGAAATATATGGCTGCCGCCATGAATAACAAAGCTATCCCAAAACCGCACACCAGTGTAATCAGCCTTCTTACTATCGGTTTCATGACAATCTTTCCCACCTTTCACCAATGAGTTGCTCTACCCATATCAAATTTCCCTTGAACGATAGATCTCCAGATACTCCTTCTCTACTTCCTGAAATGGTCTCCATTCGTAGGAGATTTCGATATGTATCTCCGGCTTCGGTCCGATGTCCTCATTCAGGAGTTCATGCATGTCGTACCAGAGCATAGCGTTATCAATGTGCTTCATCTTCCGGTACTCTTCCTCTGTCAGATCCGATCCAAGGAATTTTGTATACAAAACTGAAAGCAAGTGGTCCTCCGCCACCCGATATTCCGGAAGGTTTCTCTTGAAAGGTCTCGGAACATCCGACATATA
>CACWKX010000013.1 GCA_902761585.1 uncultured Lachnospiraceae bacterium | reverse complement strand
CTTGCTTGTGTCTTGGTGGTTGTTTGAGCGCTATTACCTTAACACAACGGGAGTCCCTTTTCATGCCCCTTGCAATCCGTCTGAAATTTTACGCTGGCAGAAAATGATATGACATGTGAACAGGCTGTGACAGAAACTGCCGACTCTGTTCCTTCTGTCAAATGGGAACGAAGCCGGCAGTCATCTCATCTGTCACTCAGCGTTTGTTAATCCTCCGGTTCAATCAGACCATATGTCCCGCCCTTGCGTTTGTAAACAACATTGGTTTCGTCTGTCTCCGCATTGCGGAAAACGTAGAAGCTGTGTCCGAGCAGCTCCATCTGAACACAGGCATCCTCCGGATACATCGGTTTGATATCAAACTTCTTTGTACGGGCAATCCGGATCTCCTCGACCGGCTCTGCCTCCTTCTCAATAAACTCCCTTCTGAAGCTTCCATCCCGATGTCCCTCAATCAGCTTCTGCTTATATCTTCGAAGCTGCCGTTCAATTACTTCCTCCACCAGGTCAATCGAAACATACATATCATTCGATACTTGTTCAGATCTGATGACGGTTCCCCTCATCGGGATGGTCACCTCGATCTTCTGGCGATCTTTCTCGACACTCATCGTGACGATTACCTGCGTGTCCTCTGTAAAGTAGCGCTCCAGCTTTCCGAGTTTTTCCATGACGGACCTTCTCATGGATTCTGTCACATCAATATTTTTTCCGCTGATTGTAAATCTCATAAGCACAGCCTCCTTTGGAGAATTTTCTTACAATTATTATACTACAGCGAACGTGTGTGAACAACATGTCAATTTGAAGACTGGCATATTTCACAATTTCCGTTATCCCAGAACTTCTTCCGCATATTGAACAGAGGCCATCGCATCCTTGCAATAGCGGTCCGCATGAATAGAAGCTGCATAATTTTCTGTCATCACAGCGCCTCCTACCATGATCTTCACATCCGGCGCCTTCTCATGAAGCTGACGTATGGTCTCCTCCATGTTTGCGACGGTTGTCGTCATAAGAGCAGAAAGCCCGACAAGCCGGACCTTCCGCCTGACTGCAGTCTCCACAACCGTCTCCGGCGGAACATCTCTGCCCAGATCAATCACATCAAACCGGTAGCTCTCCAGAAGCACTTTTACGATATTTTTCCCAATATCATGGATATCTCCCTTCACAGTCGCAAGGATCACGCTCCCACGCCTGTTTCCTCCCTGCCCGGAGGCTTCCATCTTCTCTTTCAATACCGCAAATACTCCTCTTGCGGCTTCAGCGCTCATCAAAAGCTGCGGAAGAAACACTTTCCCGTGCTCAAAATCCTTCCCAACCTCATTCAATGCCGGAATCATGCAGTGGTTGATGATCTCCAGAGCCTCCAGGGACTGCAATAGGTCTTCCGCACACTTTTGTGCCTCCTCCCGAAGTCCCTTTCGGATACACTGGATCAGCCGGGCAGCATCTGGATTTCCTGTCAGCTCTCCACTGTCGTTTAAATACCCCTGCTCCTTTTTTGTCTTTTTTCCAGCCTGAACTGCAGGCAAATCGAAATTCGGGTTGTTTCCCTCTTTCAGGATTTCTCTCAGGTCTTCCTCCCACACAGCTCCCCTCGGAAGCGCTGGTTTGAAATCAGCATAGGTACTGATGTATGCACCGCAGTTCTCATCCTCTGCTGCCAGCACCAGGTATGCGTCATAGGCCCCCTTCATTCCCTCTGAACAAGGATTGATAATCGCAGCATTCAGCCCATTCTGCAGCGCCATTGTAAAGAAGGCCTGGTTCATGAACGCCCGCTGCGGGAGTCCGAATGAAATGTTGGAAACACCAAGGATTGTCTTTGCATTCAGTTCCTCCTGAACCCTCTTCAAGGTGTCAAGCGTCACCAGCGCCCCTCTGGGATCAGCACTGACTGTCATGCAGAGGCAGTCGATGATAATATCCTTTTCCGGAATTCCGTATTTCTTCGCTTCCTCGAGAATTTTTCCTGCTACTCTGACACGCCCTTCTGACGTGTCTGGAATACCGTTCTCATCAAGAGCCAGGGCTACAACAACACCGCCATATTTTTTTACCAGCGGGAAGACTGCATCCATGCTCTCCTTTTTCCCGGATACAGAATTCACCATCGGCTTTCCGTTGTAGATCCGCATCGCTGCTTCCATTGCCTGGATGCTGGATGTGTCGATCTGAAGCGGCAGCTCCGAAATGCTCTGAATCTGCCGGATTGTTTCACAGAGTGCGCTTGTCTCATCTGTTCCCGGTACCCCGACATTGACATCCAGAATATGGGCACCCTTCCCCTGCTGTTCAAGTGCCATGTCAAGGATATAACTATAGTTCTGATCCCGGAGAGCCTGTGCCATCTTCTTTTTTCCGGTCGGATTGATCCTTTCTCCGACAATGACCGGCCGTTTTCCGATTGTCTGTGCAACTGCGTACGAGGTAACGATTGTCTCCTGTTTCTGAACGATGGATGGAGCTTTCCGTCCCTGAGCCACTTTTTTTACAGCCCGTATGTGAGCCGGTGTCGTGCCGCAGCATCCGCCGACCGCAGACACCCCGGTGTCAAGAAGGGCAGCGATATCCTCCGCAAATTCCTCAGGTCCGACATCATAGACCGTTTCTCCGTTCTCTGATCTCGGCAGTCCTGCATTCGGTGTGCAGATAACAGGAACAGATGCATATCGAAGCAGTTCCCTTGCTGTCTTCAGCATCTGTCTCGGGCCAAGCGAACAGTTCGTCCCAAGTGCATCTACGTGCAGCCCCTCCAGCATTGCAACAACCGCTTTCGGAGTTCCGCCTGTCAGCATCTTCCCAGATTCGTCAAAAACACAAGTTGCAAATACGGGCAGGGAGGAGTGTTCCTTTGCAGCCAAAACAGCTGCCTTGAGCTCATGCATGTCGCTCATCGTCTCAATCAGGATTGCATCCGCTCCATTTTGAACGCCAAGCTCCACCACCTCTGCATAGATTGAGACAGCTTCCTCGAAATCGAGATCTCCCATCGGTTTCAGAAGTCTTCCGGTCGGCCCCAGATCAAGCGCAACCAGTCCGTGTCCGGCCTGCCGAACTGCCTTGTGTGCGCAGTCGAAGGCTCCCCTGACAATCTGGCTCAGCGTAAATCCATCTCCCCGGATCTTCAGCCGGTTTGCTCCGAATGTGTTGGTACTGATAATATCCGCTCCGGCATCCAGATAATCCTTATGAATCTGAATGACCGTATCCGGATGCAGCAGATTCCACGACTCCGGAAGTTCCCCCAGCCCGATTCCTGCTTTCTGGAGCATCGTGCCCATCGCCCCATCAAACAGGATGATCCTTTCCTTCATCACTCTGCGTATATCCATATGCACTCCTGTTCCCGGGTCTGGCTGACAGCCCCCTGTAGAAAATGATTTCATCGTTCCGCCGTGTGCTTATACGGCTGCCGGATTTCTGCGATAGAGGCAGTCCGCCTTGCTGCACGCCTCACATCCTTCTCTGACGCAAGGCAAATGATCTCTTCCCGCCCCAATCACAGCCGTTACCGACTTGCTTGGAATCATCAGCAAGGACTCAGTCAATGCGATTCCGACTCTCTTTTCAACCTGAAGCGCCTGAAAAATATCCCGCTGATTGTCAAGCGGGAAATCTCCATAGCCCGGCGAAAACCGCGGTCTGAGATACAGCCCCCTGCCTGCCACCTCTGTCCTGATGGCATCGTTCGTCAAATTGCACCACGCTTCGATCATGGCCGCCGACGCCGCCTGCATTACAACACCCCGGCTTGCATTTGTCAGGCTGTACCTGTGCAGCAGCAGGTCGACCTTCGTCCCTATTGTAGCGGCCATCACAATGATATCGCTGCATCCTCTCAGGTTTTTCTCCAGGCTGCGGCTGTGTGTTCGGAAACAGGTCAGATCAATTGTATGAAACTCGTCCTGCGGAACATGCAGTGGAAACATCTGATGAAACTCTCTCAGCTGGACGTTATCTGTCAGCTCTTTGAGAACACTCTCCACCAACGCCTTTGTTCCCTGATCCGGTTCTCCGTTTCGAATCCCCAGATATCTGTAGATTTCCCGTCTGTTGACCTTCAGTTCTTCTGGATTACCTGTCATATTCATCGCTCATCTGCTGTTATCAAAAATAATTTCTGCTCGAAAAAAGGCCTTCCGGCGGCTGAACTACAGTGCTGATTATTTTGTTCCCCCTCCGCACATCTCAAGAACGCTCCGATACTCCATTCTGCCCCCAAATAAGTCCAGCGCACTTCCGATCGTCACATCGACCATGCCTTTCCCATGGTTCCGGACTGCTTCAAGGTCCTGAAAGCTTCCGATCCCGCCTGCATATGTGACCGGAAAGAGACGCTGCTTTTCCCCTGCGCACGCCGCTGCAATTATTTCGACCAGTTCCAGCTGCGGCCCACTCTGCCTCCCCTCCGCATCCACTCCATGGATGAGAAATTCATCGCAGAATTCGGACAGCTGTCTCAGGATATCAACACTCAGCTTCACATCCGACCACTTCTGCCACCGATCTGTAACGATATAAAATCCATCATTCTTCCGTCTGCATGACAAGTCCAGAATCAGATGTTTTTTTCCTGCCGCTGAAACCATCTGGTCAAGGTGATGACGGTTAAACCGTCCATCCGAAAAAACATATGAAGTTACAATGACGTGAGACGCTCCCGCATTCAGATAGTCCCAGGCGTTCTCCGGAGTCACTCCTCCTCCAAGGCTGAAATCTCCCGGTTCAGCATGAAGCGCCTCGAGCGCTGCGCTTCTTGTTGCCTCGTAATATGACGACCCAGCCGGATTCAGAAGGATGATATGGCCGCCCTTCAGATGATCCTTGTGATAAAAACGTGCAAAATCCGCCGCTGACTTCTCCGCCACATAATTCTCTATGGCACAGTTTCCGTCGTCTCTGAGCGAACCTCCCACAATCTGCTTTACTTTCCCGTTATGGATATCAATACAGGGACGAAATCTCATCACACTACCTCAGAACAGCCCAGTGATCTTTCCGTTTTCATCAACATCAATATTCTCTGCTGCCGGATGTGTCGGCAGGCCGGGCATCGTCATAATGTCACCGGTCAGTGCCACGATAAACCCGGCTCCGGCATTCACCCTGAGGCTGCGGACTGTCACCTGGAAATGCTCCGGAGCTCCAGGTTTCTTCGGGTCATCTGAAAATGAATACTGTGTCTTTGCCATACAGACAGGAAGATCCCCGAAGCCCATTCGCTCAATCTGTGCTGCCTCCTTTACCGCAGCATCATTCAGCAGTGCACCGTCTCCCCTGTAGACCGTTCGGACAATCTGATCAATCCGCTCTGCAATCGTTCCCTCAAGCTCATAGGCGTACCGGAAATGATTCGGCTCTTTACACAGTCTGACGACTTCCTGTGCAAGCACCTTGCTGCCTTCCCCGCCCTTTGCCCATGCCTCAGACAGGACGACCTTCACGCCATGCTTTTTGCATTCTGTTTCGACCAGATCCCACTCTTTTTGTGTATCTGTCGGAAATGCATTCAACGCGACCACGCAGGGCAGTCCAAAAACATCCCGGATATTACTGACATGACGGAGCAGGTTCGGAAGCCCTTCCTTCAGTGCCTGAAGATCCTCCTCGCCAAGCTGGTCCTTTGCCTTCCCTCCATGCATCTTGAGCGCGCGTACGGTCGCCACTACTACCACTGCATCCGGATGTATCCCGGCTTTCCTGCACTTGATATCCAGAAACTTCTCAGCTCCCAGATCTGCGCCAAAACCAGCTTCCGTCACGGTGTAATCCGCCAGCTTCATCCCCATCTTTGTCGCGATCACAGAGTTGCAGCCATGTGCAATGTTTGCAAACGGTCCGCCATGGATGATCACCGGCGTATGCTCCAGTGTCTGAACCAGATTGGGGCGGATTGCATCCTTCAAAAGCGCCGCCATTGCGCCTTCCGCATGCAGATCCCCCGCCGTCACAGGCTTCTGTTCCGAAAGCTTTCCATAGGTATATCCGACAATCAGCTTTGAAAGTCTTTTCTTCAAATCTGAAAGATCAGAGGAAAGACACAATACTGCCATCACCTCCGATGCAACCGTAATATCGTATCCATCCTCTCTGGGTATTCCATTGGCTTTTCCGCCCAATCCGTCAACAATAAATCGCAGCTGACGGTCGTTCATGTCCACGCATCTTTTCCAGGTAATCTTTCTCGGATCTATGTTCAGCGGATTGCCGTGGTAGATTGAGTTATCAATCATGGCCGCGAGCAGATTGTTTGCTGCACCGATCGCGTGGAAATCTCCCGTGAAATGAAGGTTGATATCCTCCATCGGAACAACCTGCGCGTATCCACCGCCTGCCGCGCCGCCCTTGAGTCCGAATACCGGTCCAAGCGATGGTTCTCTGAGAACCGCACAGGCTTTCTTTCCGATCACAGAAAGCCCGTCTGCCAGACCAACAGAGGTCGTCGTCTTCCCTTCACCAGCCGGTGTCGGTGTAATGGCTGTCACGAGGATCAGCTTTCCATCCGGTTTATCTTTCCGATCTTTCAGCAGCCTGTTGTCGATCTTCGCTTTATACTTTCCATAGAAATCCAGATATTTTTCATCTATGTCAAGTTTTTCCGCAATCTCCCGGATCGGCTTTATTTCAGCAGCCTGAGCAATCTCAATATCCGATTTGACCATCATGACCTACCTCCCTCATCCTCCATTTCTGCCGTTCTGCCGCTTCATCTCAGAGAAGATCCAGTTTTTCCCGCCAGACTGAAACCACCGCATCTGACGGCATCCTCAGATCCCCTCGCGGGGACAATGCAACAGACCCGACCTTCGGCCCGTCCGGAATGCAGGACCGCTTGTACTGCTGTGAGAAAAACCTCCAGTAGAATGTCTTCTCCCACTTAAGGATGACATCATCCTCATAGATTCCCCTGAACGCAAGCTTCGCCAGTCTGTAGATTTTCAACGGATCAAATCCGAACCTCAGGACATAGTACAGGAAAAAGTCGTGCAGCTCATATGGCCCGACCAGATCCTCTGTAATTTGTGCGATTCTCCCATCTTTCGGCGGAAGCAGCTCAGGACTCACAGGCGTGTCAAGAACATCCAGGAGGGTTTCCTGCAGCCGTTGATCCCCGCAGGTATCTGCAACATACTGTACAAGATGCCTGACAAGTGTCTTCGGAACCGAACAGTTGACTGCGTACATGGACATATGATCGCCATTGTAAGTCGCCCATCCGAGCGCCAGCTCAGACATATCCCCTGTTCCGATCACCATTCCGCCATACTGATTGGCAAGGTCCATCAGAATCTGTGTCCGCTCCCTTGCCTGTCCGTTTTCATATGTTACATCCGTCACTGACGGATCATGTCCGATATCCCGGAAATGGACCTGCACTGCCTCTTTGATATTGATTTCTTTCAACGTACAGCCAAGCGTCTTTGACATCTCAACCGCATTGTGATATGTCCTGTCCGTCGTTCCGAATGCTGGCATCGTGACAGCAAGAATCCCACTGTGATCCATGGAAAGCAGGTCGAAGGCACGGGCAGTCACAAGCAGCGCCAGTGTCGAATCAAGGCCCCCCGATATTCCAATCACAGCCGCCTTGCTGTGCACATGCTCAATCCTTTTCTTCAGTCCCAACGCCTGGATTGTCAGGATCTCCTCACATCTGCGTTCCCTGTCAGCCTGCACATCCGGAACAAATGGCCTCCTGTTATAGGTTCTCGTCAGAACTGTTCTTTCCATCTTCAGGGTAAACGGAACCACTCTGTAAGCCGGAGACGGCTCCGAAGGGTAGGTCGTCATCCTCCTGCGCTCCGCCATAAGCCTGTCTATATCAAGCTCTGCATACGTAATTCCGCATGTAAATCTGCCGGAGTTCGCGAGCATCGTTCCATTCTCACAGATCATCCTCTGCCCGCCAAAAACAAGATCCTGTGAGGATTCTCCCTCTCCCGCACTGGCATAAACATAGCCTGCGATCAGCCTGGCGGAGGTCATCGAAACCAGCTGTTCTCTGTAAACATTCTTGCCTGTCACTTCGACCGATGCCGATAAGTTCACAATCAGGTTGGCGCCTGCCATCGCAGCTCCGGTGCACGGCGGATCAGGAGTCCACAAGTCCTCGCAGAGTTCTGCGCCGACCACCAGGTCTGCAAGACTCCCGGATGACTCAGCCTCCGCATCCTGTAATCCTTCCTCTTCCGGCATACACCGGAACAGCAGGTTCATGCCAAACGGGACCGTCTGGCCGAAGAATGAAATCTCCGTGACTGCCTCAATGCCGGGATGAAACCATCTGGCCTCGTAGTATTCATTGTAATTAGGGAGCGATCGCTTCGGAACAAACCCCAGAATCTTTCCTCCCTGAAGTACAGCTGCAGTATTATACAGCTTTCCGCAAATCTCAACGGGAAGCCCGACAAAGATCAGTGCCTTCAGGTCCGCTGTCCTGTGCGCGACATCAAGAAGCGCCCTGCCAGCCTTCCGGATCAATGGCGCCTGCAGAAACAGATCCCCACATGTGTAAGCAGTCAGAACCAGCTCTGGAAAAACAATAATCCTCGCGCCTTCTTCATCTGCCTCTCTGGCAAGTCGTATGACCTCTTCCGCGTTATAGGAAACATCCGCAACGCGGATCTTTGGTGTAACAGCAGCTGTCTTGATAAATCCATCCCACATGAATGATCCCCTCTTCCGGTTTCCTCATCATCCGGATACCGGCTTATCAGTCAGTGTCTTGTCAGCCCTTCCGTCTCTCTATCATTTCCCTGAGTTCATCGGCATGAAACCGGTAGGACTTCCCACAGAAATTGCATGCAATATCGATCGGCTTGTCATCTGCAGCCAGACTCTCAAGATCGCTCATCTGCAGCGTCGACAGGACATGCCTGACACGGTCCTTTGAACAATCACATGAGAATGATACTGGCATCTTCTCTTCAATCTTTACATCAAGCTCCCCAAGCACCTGGCTGAGAATCATCTCCGGTGTCAGGCCATCGGAGAGCATGGATGTAACAGACTTCATTGACCTGAGTACTGTCTCAAGCTGGTTAATGACTTGTCCGTCCGCCTGAGGCATCACCTGTATGATAAAACCGCCGGACTGCCTGACACTGAGATCCGTATCAACCAGAACCCCGAGTCCGACAGAGCTCGGCACCTGCTCAGATTCTGCAAAGTAATAGGTCAGGTCCTCCGCAATTTCACCGCTTGGCATCCGGATGGTTCCGACATATGGCTCTCTCAATCCCAGGTCCCGGATGACGGTCAGCGTCCCTGCCCCGACGGCTCCGCCAACATCCAGATGACCATTGTCCTTCAATGGAAGTTCTATTCCCGGGTGATTCACATATCCTTTCACATGCCCCTTTGAATCGGCAGTTGCTGTGAGAGCGCCAATCGGTCCGTCTCCCTTTACCTGAATTGTCAGAACCCCCTTGTCCTCCTTCATCATGCTGCCCATCATGACCGTGCCAGTGAGCAGCCGTCCCAATGCTGCCGTACAGACAGGCGTCATTCTGTGCGCCTGCCGAGCGTATTCCGCTGTCTCTCTTGTTGTCGCAGCAAATGCACGGATTGACTCATCTGCTGCAACCGCCCGTACCATATAATCCATTCGTTATCTGCCCTCCCGGACGCGCACAAAGCGTTCCATGAATCTCCGATTCCGTCTGTTTTCCCTTCAAACGTCCACGTTCAGAATATCCGGAGCCCTTGTACAATCAACCCTCCGGCAACACCCAGAATGTAAAGAAGGATTGTCAGCTGGATATTCTGCCTGGTATGTCGGTTTGTCCGAAACAGAACAAGCAGTCCGACGCCCGCACCTACCATCAGCCCGGAAACCATCGCTCCGGCACTCATGACCCCCTCCAGATACAGCTGCGTGAGCGCAATTGATGCCGCGCAGTTCGGGATCAGGCCAATCAGACCGGCAAGCACTTCTCCGATTACAGGCTGGTTCAGAACCAGGTTCGACAGATTCTCTGTTCCTACGATAGCAAGAAGGATATTCAGCACAATAGAAATCAGCAGAATGAAGAATGTGATGCTGACAGTATGCTTGATCGCTGACCGGACGATCCCCTTCTCACAGTGACAATGTTCCTGCGTACAAATTCCGTGGATACCAACCCCGATTCTTCTTTCATTCAGTTTTCTGAACAGAAAATCCACCAAAAATCCTGCGATCACCCCATAGAGTGCCTTCACGATCAGGACCTTTGTGATAAAACCGATTCCAGCCCGTTCAGACAGCAGGATCGGAAGCATCTCATCCGACGTTGACAGAAACACTGCAATCAGGGTTCCCGCGGTTATCACTCTCCCCGCATACAGGCTGGCTGCGGCAGCGGAGAAGCCGCACTGTGGAATTACTCCCAGAACGCCTCCCGCAAGCGGCCCCAGGCGCCCGGCCTTTCTGATTGCTGTTTTTGTATGATCCGATGTCCGATGTTCAACCCACTCCATTACCAGGTATGTGATAAACAAGAACGGAATCAGCTTCAGGGTGTCCAGTGTTCCGTCCCAAATTGCGTCAAGTATTTTCATGTACGACCGTATTACTCCTCAACCGGGATTGTCATAAAAAATCCGTACGCGCACTCAGCTCAGCGGATACCGGGCTGCCAGCGCTTTCACAAGTTTCCTGCAGGCTTCCGCCTGTGCATCTCCTTCCAGAATTGTCTTCGCGATCACATCTGCTACAACGTCAAAGTCTGCTTCCTTCAGCCCTCTTGTCGTCGCTGCGGGCGTTCCGAGTCGGAGTCCGGATGTGATAAATGGGGACTGCGGATCATTCGGGATGGTGTTCTTGTTGGCAGTGATTCCGACTGCATCCAGCGCAGTCTCCACTTCCTTCCCTGTCTTTCCTGTATTTGTCAGATCTACCAGCATCAGATGGTTATCCGTTCCCCCGGAAACAAGTCGGATTCCTCTTTTTGTCAGTCCGTCTGCAAGAGCCTTTGCATTTTTCACCACCTGGCTGCAGTAAACTTTGAAATCCGGCTGAAGCGCCTCTTTGAAACAGACAGCCTTGGCTGCAATCACATGCTCCAGAGGGCCTCCCTGGATGCCTGGGAAAACGGCCTTGTTAAGCTTGTGCTCCTTCGCAAACTCCTCACTGGACAGAATCAGACCGCCGCGCGGTCCGCGGAGCGTCTTGTGGGTCGTCGTCGTCACGACATCCGCATACGGAAACGGGCTCGGATGAAGTCCTGTTGCAACCAGTCCTGCTATATGGGCTATGTCAACCATCAGATAGGCACCCACACGATGCGCGATCTCCGCAAACCGCTGAAAATCGATAATCCTTGGATATGCACTTGCCCCCGCAATGATCAGCTTCGGTTTCGACTCCTCTGCGATCCGCTCAACTTCATCATAATCAATATATCCATCCGCGTTGACCCCATAGGGAACAACGTGAAAATAAGCCCCTGAAAAATTAGCCGGGCTTCCGTGCGTCAGATGTCCTCCTTCTGATAAATTCATGCCCATCAGCGTATCACCCGGCTTCAGAAGGGCAAACTCCACCGCCATGTTTGCCTGTGCACCGGAGTGAGGCTGGACATTGGCATACGTGCAGCCGAAGAGCTGCTTTGCTCTTTCCCTGGCAATGTTTTCGATGACATCCACGCACTCGCAGCCGCCGTAGAACCGGTGCCCGGGATACCCCTCCGCGTACTTGTTGGTCAGTGGGCTTCCCATCGCTGCCATAACCGCATGGGATACCCAGTTTTCTGAAGCAATCAGTTCAATGTGGCTGTTCTGTCTGGCGATCTCGGCTTCAATTTCTGAAGCAACTTCCGGATCTTCTCGCCTTACTTCATCAAGCGAATACATAGCATTCTCTCCTTTTTATACAGGCCGAGCCCAACATCTTGTGCATTTCTACAAATATAAGCAGAATTTATCCGAAAAGTCAACGAAGGATGTACTCTGTCAGAACGGATGTCAGGTTTGCGCAGATGTGGAGGAGAATCGGTGCCTCCAGCCCTCCCTCCATGTACAGGAAAGTCTGCAGAACCAGTCCCATCGGAAACGCATAGAGCATCTGAATCGGGCTCCCATGAAGAACTGAAAACAACGCAGAAGTTAAGACGGCCGCCTTCCATCCTGAGATTTTTCTTCTCATGCTGCCGAAAACAAGCCCTCTGAACAGCAGCTCCTCACACACAGGTGTCAGCATACACAAAACGATCAGCTGCTGCCAGAACGGTGCAGAATAAAAATGCTGCTGTACGTCGTCTGTAAAATACTCTGAAAGATGAAGCTTTGCTGTCAGCCACCCATAAAGCAAGGATAAAACCGCCCCGGCGCCCCCTGCTGCCAGAAGCCAAGGTCCTCTGCTGAGGGGCCTCTTTCTCTCTATAGGATAAGCCGGCAGCTTCCACCTCCTCAGCATCAAGACATAAGCAGGAATCAGCAGCGCCGACGCAGCACCTGCTGCGGCTGTATCCACATCTGTAAAGGCTCCTGTTTTTTCTGCTGCAGCCTGGAATACAGCCGTCATGATGACCGACACAAGCAGCCACAGAAGTATCGGAAGAAACGCACTTCGGTTATTTTTGTCCATATCCCTCGTTATTTCAGCTTCCCTTCTCTATTCCTTTTGACCTTCCTGATCACGAAAAGATATACTGCACTGCAAACATACAGCAGGATGACCGTAAAAATCGTTTGTCTGTATGTCCATATTTGTGTTTCTCTGCGACTGTCCGGATGGATTTTCTCTTGAGCAATCCGGGTCCTGTCCCTGTTCAGCGCACGTTCCTCCGCCTCGAATTGTCTGCTTCGAAACCACTTCGCGGACATTATCTCTTCTTCCGTCTCACGAACCTTTCTCCGGTCAGCCAGTTCCCTTGCACTCTCACCGAAAACTGTTTTCTCAGGAACCGCTCCGTTCCTTGAAATGAAAACAGGATATTCTTCGGACCAGCCCTCATTGCCTGCCTCATCTGCCGCAAAAATCTGGAGCCGCTGCCAGGTCTGGCTCGCGCCAAGTGTGATCTTGAGACTGCCGCCATTCTCCCGAAGCTGGCGGGATGAGTATGTTATCAAGGGTTCCGCGTTCAGATACACCACTGCGCACTTGAGCGCCAGGTTATCACGCACGTGCATTCCGACCGTCAGCTCATCCGCCCTGTATTCGCCGAATTTTTCGATCTCGCTAACAAGACACCGAGGCCGTTCGGTATCTACGGCAAACCGGACAGGCAGATTCTGCCTCTGGCTGTCTGCACGGTTTCCTGCCTGATCCGAGGTCATCAGTATGACATCATATACGCCGCTTTCCTGAAAATGATCTGCTGCAACCACATGACGGTATTGCCGTATTCCGGTATTCCCGGGCGCATTCGAAAGCATCTCCCGGCGTGCCCCTGCATTCGTCCTCTTTCCGTCCTTCATCACAAGAACCGTCGCATCCTTGACATCACTGAGATTGGACTCAAAAAATACAACGTCAAATGGCTCTGTGTGATAATAGGTCTTCAGCTTTTTCAGGCTTTCCGGCGCAAGTCCATATACTGAGCCATGCCGATTGATACAGAATATCAGCTCCTTCCTCCGTACACTTCCGGCAAGATCCTGGGCGGAAACAGTCATATGATACCATGCATCCGCTTCTTTCGTATGATCGAAGTCTGCAAACTGTATTTCCACACCCTCTTCTGATTCTCTCCTCCCGCTTTCTAACGGAGGCTTTCCGCCTGACAGCGAGGAGAATTGAATGGAGTCCGATCCCTTCTGGTACCAGCGGTCCTGGATGGAACAGACAATCCGTACGATTCCGGAATAGGCTCCTCCATCCGAAACACCGTCGACCTCAATCAGGGGGCCTTCATGATCAATGACAATCGGGTTGCTGCAGACAACCGCGACATTGCCTGCAAGATCCTGTGATTCCGCCTCAATCTGCCAGATTCCTTCCTCCTGAAGACGTATGGTTGCCGCAGTATCTGGCTGTTCTTCAACCCAGCCGCCCGGATCTGGCAGGATTCTCTGCACCTGACTTCCCCTTCTGACCCGATATCTGACACTTCTTATCCCGCTTCTGTCATCTGGCTGAGGGATCATTTTGACCTGGCAGACCGACGCTGTAAACGCAATTCCGTCGTTCATACGCGCATTGTTGATGATGAGACTTGCGGGTGGCACCTGCCCGTCTGTCATCACGTATATTTCAACCGGAAGAGATCTGGCGAGAAGCTCTCCCTTTTGGTTTGTCTTCGCCAGTCTGAACCGTAGCGTACCATCCTCATAGATTTCATCGATTTTATACCCTCTGTTATAGTAGGTGTTTTTTTTGATTCTGACCTCCAGTCCCCCTCCTCTCCTGATGATCAGCTTCCCGTCTCTCCTGACAATGCGCTCTCCTTCGATCTCAAAATGTATCCCTTCCCGTACCATCTCCTGCATGATTCTGACAGAGCCCCGTCTGTACAACGGACTCTTTTCATCCTCACAGAATTCATAGTTTTCTGTCGGATTGCCAGTCAGTCGGAGGCCATCCCTTCGTTTCATGACAAGTGCCCCCTCATACACGGCATCCTTTCCATCCTCGTACATCGGACTGTCGCTCTGGAGCACCGCCTGATCGACCGTGACTTCCGGTGCTTCAAAATCCTCAGGGATGACCGCGTGTCCCTTCTCATCCGTTAAAAAGCCGGCGACTTCTGCCCGTAATATTCTGTCTGGCGGAACAGTGCCCCCTGTCCCGTCCTTCGTATCAGCGTTCATTTCAGGTCCGGAGGCTGTATCCGGCCAGATGTAAGCCATCTGCGCCGGCTTTCCATACACCTTCTTTCCATCCGGAATTGCGACGGAAAGCACTTTTTTCTTTACTTCAACCACCAGATCCGGTTTTGTAAAATCGTCTGCAATATGAATCCGGTCTGCCGTGTCCGGATCCTCTGAAGAAATACTGAAATCATAAAGAACGTTTTGCAGTCCCGCATCCGGGCTCTCAAGGTGGGCGTCACATGTCACTGACACCTTCGGCGGCGTCAGCTGATCCCAGGAAGATGTCCTGTCTTCTTCTGCATTGACAAACGTTTCTTCGGAATCTCTGCCAGTCTCAGAGGGTCTTCTCCTTATCTTCCAGCTGAATGCGATGTGAATCTGATCCGTTCCATCATAAATCCGTCCTCCTTCCGGCAGTTCCGGATGGATATCTGACAGGACAATCTCCCATACCGGAGCCTCCTCTTCCTGTTTATGAGGAATTTCTGTCTCCCCGTTCTCCTCTTTCTGCTGGCTGTCTGTCACCGGCTCTCTGTCGTCTTTCGGCTCCTCTCCAGGATCCCGATCCTTTTCTTCTGCTGATCCTCCACGCTCTGATTCGTTTCTGTCGTTCTTCAGTCCCTCTCCTGGATTCAGCCTCTCTGACTGCGGGTTCTCTGTCTCCGGTTCCGTCTGCCCCTCAGCCTGTTCATTCTTCTCTCCCGGCTTTCCCGTATTCTCTCCGTTCTGCTTTTCTGTCCCCTGCTGCCTCCGTTCAGCTGCCGTTGCACTGAATGCCATCGGGCATGCCAGTGCAAGTGCCAGCACACAAATCAAGATTGTCCGTGCAGCCCTTAAGGAAAAACCATCGAAACGATAAACGCCTGTTTTATGATTCATCTATCCTTCCAGACACTCTCCATTCCCCCTCTGCCCCTGCTTCTGCAGGCTGCGGATCCCCCACTTCCCCCTCACATTTTTTCCTTGTCCCGAGCCAGACCGACAGCTCAGTCCTCCGTCTCCCATCCCTCAAGCCGCAGAAGTGCTGCATGTTCTGCTTCCCTGATCTGATCATGAATCTTGCGAATGGCTTCCTTCCTGCCTGCATCCGCTGAATCACCTGCGCCATGGTTCAGCTGTTCTGCCAGTCTGATACGGTCCCGAATTTCTTCGCGGATCTGCCTGGATTCAATGCCGACTCTCCGCAAATCTGCAATCCGAAAGGCTATCCTCCAGACAGTGTCACGAATTCGATGCAGACGAAGAAGGGGATTCTGATCCTGATCAAGAAATTCCTTTCCGTCTTTCAAGCCCTCCCACCATTCCAGAATACGAACGGTCTCCCTCTCCTGCCCGGCTCCGTCCATCTCCTCGACAGACAGCGTTTTCAGACAGTACCGGGCTTCCTTCAGCCACCCTTCCTCCTCCATTGTCATTCTGTCAGCTGGCTTCTCCCTGCTTCGCTCATCCATCATCTTCTCCCCCGCTTCCACCGCCTTTGCAAACCAGCCGCCCGCAATACGACTTGCATCCGTCCCGCTGTATTCATACAGATACATTCTTCCAATCTCGGCTGCTGTTTTTCCATACGCTTCAGGATTCTGTTTGAGACTTTCCTCATTCGTATCGTGACTGCCAAGCGGAACAGTATGAAGAATCTCCCGGAGAAACAGCTCCTCGCTCTCCGAAAATACCCCATCCCTCCCCACATCCTGAAGATACTGAAGATAAACTTCCGGATTCCCCGGTTCCATGAACGCCGCTTTCCTGTAAATCTCCTGGCTTTCTCCCTCTGTTGAAACTTTCGCTTCCTCCAGCAGCTTCGCGACACTCCACGCTTCATCTGAAGAAAAATTCAGAGTATCCGGGAAGACCGTCACACACAGCGCAGCCGCCGGAAGCATAAACGCAAGCGCAGACAGAAGCTGCCTTTTCGCTTTTTCCCGCCCATAGGATCTTCTGACAGCCACAAGTGCTGTCCTCAGCTCCCCCGCACTCTGAAAACGGTCTTCCGGCTGCTCCCGCAGGCACTTCAGAATCACCGCTGAAAATGCTTCTCCACAGCCTGGTACCCTGTTTCCTGACAGATTTTTACTGTACGTTTTTCCGGATACCAGCCTGTAGATGGTTGCCCCCACGCCATAGATATCCGTCCGGGCATCTTTTGCAGCTCTCCTCTTGTACTGTTCCGGCGCCGCATACCCGATTGTCCCCTCGTTTGCCATCGGCAAAGGCTTCGAGAACGCCGCGCCGAAATCGATTAGTCTTACCGTCCCATCTCTGGCACGGATCAGATTTCCCGGTTTAATATCCAGATGAAAAACCGGCGGCTCCTGCTCCTGAAGATAGCAGAGTACCTCGGACAGCTGGATTGCCGTTTCAAGCGTCTGAAGCTCAGGCAGTGTCCTGTCCCCTTCCAGATACCTGTCAAAACGGATTCCGCGGATATATTCCATGATCACCCAGCAGCCCTCTTCCTCTTTCAGGACATCATAGATCTGCGGCAAATGCGGATTCCTCAGTTTTTTCATCATCCACAGTTCACGGAAACACCCTCCGCTTTCTTCCGTAAGCTTCTTGGCCGCGCAGAACCGGTCCGTCCTGCTGTCAACTGCCAGATGGACTTCTCCGAAACCGCCTTCTCCCAGTTTTCTGAGCAATCTGTAGCGTCCTGACAGAGTGATCATTTGTTCCGGCATTCAGCTCCTCCTTCTTCTGCCCTCCTGTCAGGCCCGCGCATCGGATGCCTGAGGGACGTCTTTTCGGACACTGTGCTGCTTTTCAACCCATAGGCGCAAAAAGGAGAGACCTCCTGCGAAGTCTCTCCATCCATGGGCACAGTATAAAACAGATTGCTTCCCCACGCAATCCCAAATTTCAGAAATCCCTCAGGGCATCATCCTCACATTTTATCCGGCGCAGAAAATCCCAGCAGATCAATGCCCTGTTCCAGTACTTTCCTGGTCAGTTCCAGCTCTGCAATATAGCTCTTTTTCTGTTCCTCATTCTCTTCTGCCAGAATCCTTGTCTCATGATAGAAGCGGTTAAACTCGTTTGAAAGCTGGTACAGATACCCGCAGATTCTGTGCGGAGCCAGCTGTGCACCAGCTTCCTCCACTGCCGACGCAAATCCTGTCAGCGCCAGGCAGAGCGTCTTTTCCGCTTCTCCCGCTGCCGGAAGGATACTGCACTCATCGACTGCTTCTGCAGGCAGCTTCATTTCCGCCAGGTATCTTCTCAGAATCGACTTGATCCGTACAATGGTATAGAGGATGTATGGCCCGGTATTTCCCTCAAACGAGGTAAACTTATCGACATCAAAGACATAGTCCTTGGACGCCTGATTGGATAAATCTCCGTACTTGATGGCTGACAGAGCAACGGTCTGTGCCGTCTTCCGTGCCTCATTCGGTTCGGTCTCATGGTTCTCCATGATTTTCCTGTACATTTCTTCATTGATATCCCGGATCAGAAGCTCGAGGCGCATGACACCTCCCTGGCGGGTCTTGAACGGCTTCCCGTCTTTCCCATTCATCGTCCCGAACCCCAGGAATTCGAGTTTTGTGTCATCCTTCACCAGCTTTGTTTTGCGGGCGCAGCGGAAAACCTGTGTGAAATAAAGCTCCTGGCGCTTATCGACAACATAGATGATTTCGTCCGGATCCCACTTCTCCCTGCGCATGACGATCGTCGCAAGGTCCGTTGTATTATACAAAGACGCGCCATCCGACTTCAGGATCATACATGGCGGTATTTTCTTGGTGTCCCCCTCCTCGGCGACATCGACGACCAGCGCTCCCTGATCTACATGTGCATAGCCGTTCTTTTTAAGATAATCCACCATTCCCGGGATGTAAGGCTGCGCATCTGATTCCTTTTTCCAAAGATCAAACGTGACATCCAGACTGTCATAGTTGCGCTTCAAATCCTTCACGGAAACATTCAGGATATGCTGCCAGAGGGCATAGTACCCTCTCTGCTTCTGCTGCAGACGATAGGTGGCATCGAGGGCTTCCGCCTTGTAGGCATCGTCTTCCTTCGACTTTCTTGTCGCCTCCGGATAGATCTCCTCCAGCTCGCTGATTGTAAATGGAGCCTCCTTCGGGTACTCTCCTGTGAAGGCTTCGTCAAAATACGGAAGCTCCGGGTGTCTGTGCCGCACCTCCGTAATGATCAGCCCCATCTGAAGGCCCCAGTCCCCCAGATGGACATCGCCCAGGACATCGTTGCCAAGATAGCGAAGGGTCCGCTTGATGCTTTCCCCGATCACTGCCGAGCGCAGATGCCCGACATGAAGCGGCTTGGCCACATTCGCTCCGCCGTAGTCAATGATAATCCTGGCAGGTTTCTCTGCCCTGTGCACACCGAAATAATCGTCCTGCTCCATCTCCTGGAGATAGCTGCTCAGAAAAGACGGCGAAAGGCTCAGGTTGATAAAACCAGGTCGAACAGCCTCCGCTTTTGAAAATGCATCCATTCCGTCAATGATATCAACAACCGCCTCCGCAATTTGAAGCGGAGGTCTGTGATAGAGCTTTGCACCTGCCATTGCCCCATTACATTGATACTCGCACAGATCCGGACGGTTGGATACCGTCACCCTGCCAAGGCTTCTGTCATATCCTGCAATTTCAAAAGCTTCCGCCACATAGCTGCTGATCAGATCCAGTATATGTTCCATATCAGTTCTCCCTATTTTGATGATTGCCTGTGATGATAATTTCCTGTACTGTCTTCCGTCAGATCCTCATGAAGCCAGTCCAGATATCTCCGGATGGTCTCCTCATACCCCTGCCCGGATGGCTGGTAAAACCGGATATCTCCCAGCTCCTCCGGAAGGTAGCGCTGCTTTGAAAAATGCTTTGGAAAATCATGAGCGTACTCGTATCCAATCCCCCGGTTCAGCTTCGAGGAGCCGCTATAATGGGCATCCTGCAGGTAGGGTGGAATGGTACTCTTTGTTTCAGCAGCTGCCTTCTCGGCTTTGAAGATTGCCTCTGTGGCGGAATTGCTTTTCGGCGCAGTTGCAACATAAATCGCCGCCTCCGCGAGGATCAGCTGAGATTCCGGCATGCCGATCCGTTCAACAGCCTGTGCGGCAGAAGCAGCCACGACGATCGCCATCGGGTCCGCACAGCCCACATCCTCCGCCGCGCAGATCATGATTCTCCTTGACAGAAACCGGATGTCCTCTCCGGCATTCAGCATTCTGGCCAGATAAAAAACAGCCGCATCCGGATCTGACCCTCTCATGCTCTTGATAAATGCTGATATGGTGTCATAATGCTGATCGCCGTCCTTGTCATACCTTGCCATCCGCTTCTGAATACATTCTTGTGCAACTTCAAGCGTTACATGAATCTGTCCATCTCCGGACCGCTCCGTCGTCAGGATCCCCAGCTCCAGGGCATTCAGTGCCGCCCTGGCATCCCCATCTGCCATATCCGCCAGAAAGCTGCAGGCATCCTCTGAAAGAACCGCATCAAAGCTTCCCATCCCGCGCTCCGGATCAGAAACCGCACGCCTCAGAATGGTTTCAATGTTGTCCCTTGAAAGAGGCTTCAGCTCGAAAATCAAAGATCTTGAAAGCAAAGCTCCATTCACTTCAAAATATGGATTCTCGGTCGTTGCCCCGATCAGAATAATGGTTCCGTCCTCCACAAATGGAAGAAGAAAATCCTGCTGTCCTTTGTTGAATCGATGGATCTCATCGATGAACAATATGGTGCGTCTGCCGTACATGCCAAGCGCTTCCTTCGCCTTCGAGACAACTTCCTCCATATCCTTTTTACCGGCGGAAGTGGCATTGATCGTCATAAATGCCGCTGATGTTGTGTGCGCGATCACTTCCGCCAGCGTCGTCTTCCCAGTTCCGGGCGGCCCATACAGAATAATCGACCTCAGCCGGTCCGCCTTGATGGCACGATAGAGCATCCGGCCTTTTCCGATGATCTGTTCCTGCCCCACAATCTCATCCAGAGATCTTGGACGCATCCTCGATGCCAGCGGCGCAGAAGATTCCTTCTTTTTCGATGCGGCATACTCAAATAAATCCATACTCAGTCATCGTCCTCCCCGGCAGGAGTTGACTGTTCTTCGGAATCGTGTTCATCCTGGACCTGCCGATTTAACGCCGCAAGCCGCTCCGCCGTTGTCATATGACGCTTCTCCCTGTCTGCAGCAGTTGGCAGAGAATTGATTCCGTCCTTCTTATCTTCCGTCGTTTTCGCCTTATCATCCGTGGAAGGTTCCTTTTCATACTGCAGACGCAGACGCTTTGCTGTCATAAAACAGATCAGATAAATGACTGCACCGATCAGAGAGCTGCTCCCTGAATTGCCATTTTTGCCCGAATCTCCGACTCCGCTCACCAGAAACATCCCGAGCCCGATCACACCGACAAGATCGACTGCCGCCATCTTCAGATAAGCTGACTTCTGGGCTGCTGTTCTGCCTGCAAAACCGTGCTTGAGTTTCAATGCAATGACATCCGAAAACAACCAGTAAAGCGTGATAAAGGCTCCGACAATCACATAATAAACAACACCGATCTGAATTTTCTTCACGGCACAGTATGCCAGATATGCAAGAATCAGAGCTGCCCCGAGAATGACACCGATTCGAATTCTCTGATCAATCCGAAATTCCTCCTCTTTCGTCAGCCGCTCTTCCTCATCCGTCTTTTGTTTCATCACACCTGCCATAATGCCTCCTGACAATGTCCCTGTGAACCAGCCAAAACGGCTGGAATCAACCTTCGGTCTGTTCTCCCAAGTATATCAGCCACTCCTTCGATTGACAAGAATGGGCCAATTGACGGAGCGACTCAATCCCTCTATAATACTTCATGGCTGTGCAATCATATTTCAGACAACCTTTCTATAAAAAGTAGGAGAATACATATGGGTGATCTTCCGGAAAGTCCGATGATTCTTCTCAGCTTTGTCAATACCGAGCTGAGAGACTGTTACCATAGCCTTGATGCCTTCTGCAAGAATCACGGGGCTGACAGAAAAACGGTTGAAGACAAATTGCGCTCGATCGATTACAGATACGATGCGAGGCTGAACCGTTTCTGCTGAATTCATGCTCACTGTACATGGAAAGGATTTGCGTATGAGTAAAATTCTTGTCGTCTACTATTCGCTTGACGGGAATACAGAACTCGCTGCCAACCAGATCAAAGACATCACCGGTGCCGATCTGGAGCAGCTGATCCCGGAACATGAACCTGTCCGGAAGGGATTCCGCAAGCTCGCTGCAGGAGGTTTCCAGGCGCTCATTCATTATAAACCCAGAATCAAGCGGCTTAGGCATCGTCTTGAAGACTATGAAACGATTGTCATCGCCTCCCCGGTATGGGCTGGCACCTGTCCGCCGGCAATGGAAACCTTTCTGAACAAGGAATCTTTTTCCGGAAAAGAGGTTGTCATCTGCGCTTGCTCCGCATCGGGGAAAGCAGACAGAATGATCGACCGCATCCGGCATTTTGTCGGGCGAGACAACACTGTCAGCGTCACCACCAGCCTTGTCAATCCGCTGAAGGATCCAGACAAGACAAAGCAGAAGCTTGAAGAGTTTTGCCTTGCATGGGCAGAATAATACAGTTCCATACAGGAAGGGGCATCGGGATTTGAACAAATCCTGATGCCCCTTCTTTTATTCATTTTCATTCTGTTTTTTTGCAGTTACTTATCATGTCCAATATCCGCACCGCCGACTTCACCATTCTCCAACTCACCGGTGCCATCACGCTCAACTGTGTTCTCTCTTGATTTCTCTGTCACGGCTTCCCCACTGGTCAGTGAATCAATAATGCTGTCAGGGACACCGCCTGATGTCAGTTTTCTGATCATCTTCGTCAACTTTGCGTCCTTGATATACGCATCCCAGGTTGACTGATTATACACTTCCATTGCCTTTTTCCGGTTTATTTTTTTGACCTTTGCATGGTCCGTTGCGGCTGCACTGGCACTGACAGTCAGATAGTCAGTCCCATTATACCGTCCTGTCAGCCTGACTGCACCTGCCTTCTGGCTGGAAAGCACTGCTTCGAAAACGACTTCGCCGACTGTGAGGGAAAGACTTCCGTTCAGTTTTCCCTGTTCTGCGTCATCAATCGCAAAATCCTTTGCCTCCAGCTGGCCCAGCAACTGACCCGCGACTGTGAGGGAAGCCGTGCCATTGAACTGATTTTCTTCCGTATCAGCCTCCAGGAGGATCCCGGTCTCTCCGTTTGCGTCTCCGCCAAACTTTGATGCCGCAAGTGCAGATACAAGCGTTCCGAGATCGAACTGAATCGCCGCATGCGTATCATGCACCAGCATCTTTAATGTAAACAGATTTACCTCTACGCCTGAATAAAGCAGACTCAGATCAAGGCTTGCAAGCCGACTATCGCCATCCATTCCATACGTCAGAGAAAAGCCCGGGACTTTCGAGAGAACCCCCTCATCCGCCTTTTTTAATAAGCCCTGATACCCCTTGTA
Organism: uncultured Lachnospiraceae bacterium; assembly: GCA_902761585.1. GTDB lineage: Bacteria > Bacillota > Clostridia > Lachnospirales > Lachnospiraceae > Porcincola. Next base: position 32,857 of record CACWKX010000013.1, on the reverse strand, counting down.
CAGCGACTCCTGATCAAACAGCCCATCTGATTTGACTGCCGTCACGATCGCGTTCGCGACATCCACTGCAAAGTCGCTCTTCAATATCTTCCGTACCAGATTGTCGTCTGCAAGCGTATCCCGGCTGGCAGAGAGGATCTTCGACATTGCATCCTGATCGACTGTGATGGTGTGTGTATTGATTGCCTCGGAAAGCGCCCCCGCTGTGATGGTCACATTCTCATGGTCAACCTGTTCCGCATTCTGTGTGAACACATCCGCATAACGCTTCGAAAAGGCCTCCAGCTCCTCTGGCCGAATACCGTTCACCAGATCCGTTCCCTCCTGGAGAAGCTTCACATAGCTGGTCTTGAAGTTCCCGGCAGCTTTCACAGCCTTCTTACCAGCGGTACTTTTTCCTGCCGTTTGAGCAGCAGCATCCTGAGCTGCTGACGCCAGCTTCTTCAGGTCGACGGCAAACGGCGTCTTCCGAAACTGCGGACAGACCAGATAGACAATCTGGTCATTCAGGTCAACAGATATGCGTCCATCATAAAGATCGGTTCCGTTGAGCGAAAGCGTACCGGATGCATCAATGCCTCCGTCGTCGTTCCCGGAGGATGTCCCTGTGAGGGCCGCTTCCTTTGCCCAGGACATATCAAAGCCCTTCGCTGCATCGGAGATGACTTCCCGCATTGGCTCCTCAAAGCTGACATTGAGCGAGAGATCATATCCCCTGGATAAAATCTGCCCGATCGCCTGGGAGAGCGCTTCCGTTTCCGTCTCGTTCCCTGCTGCGGATCCTTCCGTGCTTTCTATGGAATCTCCCGGCTGTGATTCTGAATCCGGCTGTGATGCAATGGCTGCCGGAAGAACAAATGACAGGGCAATCACCGCTGCAAGCGCATATGCCCAGAACAATCTGCGTCTGTGTTTCATATACCTGCCTCCTTGATGAGTACGACCAATATATCAGACTTACTCAGGGATTACAACTGTAAGAGTGCCCAACATTTACCCACGATTCTGTCACAGATAAAATCATTTTTCCTGCGTGCACCCCTGTTCCTTCTATGTTAAAGTAGGAGAGACACAGTTTACTGAGAGACCGTCACTGAGGCATATATGAAAATCCAGATATCCCACATCCGAAAAAGCTACCGGCACAAAGAAGTTCTGAAGGATATTACGTTCTCCGCATCCTCAGGAACCGCGATCGGCATTCTTGGCGAGAATGGCTGCGGAAAGTCCACACTGCTTGGAATCCTAGCAGGTGCGCTGAAGGCTGATGAAGGTGAATTCCTTCTTGATGGATCCTCCCTCCCGGAGACCGGCGATCTTCTCCGCCGTCCTGTTCTCCGTTCGCATGTTATCGGCTATGTTCCCCAGACTACGCCGCTCCTTGAGGAACTGTCTGTCAAAGACAACCTGCGCCTGTGGTACCCTGGCGGCAGTGACACCCTTTCGCAGGAGCTGAAGTCCGGTGTATTAAGAGACCTGCAGGTTCAAGACTTTCTGAATCGTCAGGTCCTGAAGCTATCCGGGGGCATGAAAAAAAGAGTTTCCATCGGCTGTGCCGTTGCCAATCACCCACAGATTCTGATCCTGGATGAACCAGGCGCGGCGCTGGATTTGGTCTGCAAGGAGGTCATTCTCGACTACCTGCAGGGATTCTGCAGACAGGGCGGCATTGTCATCATGGCCTCCCATGAGATCCAGGAAATTGTCTCCTGCTCCAGGACCTTCATTCTGAAGGATGGCACTCTGAAACCATATACATTTGACGGCGACATCGGCAAGCTGGTTCATGCACTCTGACCGGAAGTGAAACTCATGAGACAACTGATTATCTATACTGAACTCCAGATGAAAAAAGTTCTCCGTACCTATCCTGCCATGCTGCTGATGACCTTTCTGCTGGCTTTGATCCTGGGTGCCATGCTCTATCTTCAGTCCTCGAAAGCAGCTAATACGATGACCGGAGATGAGGACAGCAAGGCAGCCATCGGAATTGTCGGCTCCGACTCATCCCCCTATCTGAAAATGGGAATCCGGCTGCTCCAGAATCTGGATCCGTCCAAGGTTGCAGTCCGCTTTCAGCAGCTCAGCCATGAAGACGCCCTTGCTTCTTTAAAAAAAGGAAAACTGAGTGCCGTGATTATCATCCCTGAGGGACTTACCGACAAACTGTTGAGTGGAGACGTCTCATCTAAAATGACGCTGATCCTGCCGGATTCAGGCGCATCGCTGGAGCCCCTTCTGATTCGCGAGCTATCGGCCTGTGTCTCCGTTATAATCGGTCAAATGGAATCGGCCTCCTATGCGCTCGCAGACTTTTATACAGCTTCAGGTGTCACCAGTGCGGAGGACATCTCAGATGCCCAGACGGACCTGCTCTATCGGAGTATCCGGAAGCTGCTTTCGCGCAGCCAGATGTTCACACTCCGGCGAATGAAAACGGCAGGGACACTCACAATTGAAAGCTATTATCTCTGTGCCATGTTTCTTCTGCTCGTGCTCCTGACAGGTGTCATGTGTGCCGGTAACTATATACGCACCGATCATTCCATCGAGGTCCTGCTTCATATCCGGGGATTTCATGCATTCAGTCAGATTGTATCTGAATATCTGTCCCTGGTTCTGTTCATGCTGCTGTTAGGGGTGGTCTTCATGCCTGCCAGCGGGCTGGGGCTTTCAAGAATGCCAATTGTCTTCTCAGAGCTGAGCAGCGGGACGCGTGGATTTCTCCGGAACTACCTTTTCTTCTCCCTGAAGGCATTTCCTGTCATCCTGACGGCAGCTGCACTGGATCTGTTTCTCTATGAACTCGCCGACAGTCTTATCTCCGGCGTTCTGCTTCAGTTTCTGGCATCGATTCTGCTGGCTTACCTCTCCGGCGTCTTCTATCCGCTCTCCAGCCTTCCGTCAGCCATCCGGATGCTGTCGCCCTATCTGCCCACCGGGCAGGCGATGCTTTATCTCCGAAAAAGTCTGATCCGGGGAAACAGTGTGCTGCTTCCGCTTGTGTACCTTCTGGCAGAGGCCATCGTTTTTATCCTGCTTGCAGCCTGTCTGAGAAAGAAGAAATTGTCATGGAGTCACGCATGAGATCTATCAAAAAATTTTTCCTCTGGTCATTCCTTTTGAACCGCCGCTTTCTGAAAAAACCGCTGTTTCTTTTTCTTCTGTGCCTGATCCCACTGACCGCCCTGCTGGCACGCCGGATTCCCGGTGAGAATACGACACTGCTGTCTGTCGGGGTCTGCGCCGGCCAGACGGAGGATGAACTGACATCCCGGGTGATCGCTCAGCTGACACATCCTGATCAGAGCAGCACAGTCCGTTATATCCGGTATCATAATGAAAAACAACTCAGGCAAGCCGTATACGATGGAGATGTCCGCCTCGGCTTTCTGTTTCCAAAGGATCTTTCTGCTCTGTTTTCAGCCTTTGCTGCTGTACCTGTCTCGGATACAGGAGGCGCACTCAGCATCCTCGGGCAGGCCTTCGGGGCTTCCGATTCTGAGGCAGTTGACAAAAAAGGGATGCAAAAAAACGCGATTCGCGTCATCTGCGGCAGCAATGACATCGTAACGAAGATGGAAAAAGAACAATTATTCGGGAAACTTTATCCGGAAATTGAAAGATATATTCTGAAAGCATGGATGGATGTCCATGCAGAGGGTTTTTCGGCCGATAAGGAGAAGAGAGATGCCTGGCTTGACAGAGCGCTTTCGGATTCCACGGTGACCGGAAATTTTTTCCAGCTCTCCTATCTCAATGGCGACCTGATTCAGGACCAGGAACTCAACGCCTACTATCTGTCCCCGCTGAGAGGCCTTCTTGCGATCACACTGATCCTGATCTGCTTCGCCGCCTGTCTCTTTCTGATGCAGGATAACCAGCGGCAGCTTTTCGTGTGGCTGTCCCCCTCGCTCAGGCCCTGGCTTCACTACCTGTATCTTCTGATCCCGATTCTGGATGGAGGACTCTTTGTCTTCATCGCACTGTCCGTCTCCGGAGTCGGATCCGGCCTGTCAGAGCTGGCACCGTTCCTTCTCTACCTGCCTGCAGTCTGCGGGTTCAGCAATCTGGTCCGCGTGCTAACAGGGAAGATGACGCTTTTCTCCGCATCTATCCCCATCATCGTAATGGGCTGCCTTTTCCTGACACCGGTCTTTTTTGACCTTCAGATCATCCCGGCTCTGCAGGCGGCTCTTCCGACAGCCTTTTATCTCAGATCACTTCATGGAACGTCGACGCTCCTTCCACTTGCTCTCTATGCGGCGATCACTTCCGGAGCGTCTGTCCTCATCGACTGGCTGAAGAACCGGTGAACAGCAATCCCCGGTTCTTCAGCCTCCTTCACCATTCCTGTTTCAATCTTCTTTGTCAGCGTGTACAACGCCTGCACTGAGCTTCCCATCCCTTGCATCTACAAGGATGGTATCCCCGTCCAGCACATCGCCCTGGAGGATCAGCTTTGCAGCAAGTGTCTCTACATTCTTCTGCAGATACCTGCGAAGCGGACGAGCGCCAAACGCCGGATCATATCCGCCTTCTATGACAGACTGCTTTGCTGCGTCTGTCAGCTTCAGCGTTATCCCCTGGCTCTTTAACCTGCGGTTCAGTTCCATCATCATCAGGTCTATAATCCCACCAATATTTTCCTTCGACAGCGGATGGAAAAGAATAATCTCATCCAGCCTGTTCAAAAACTCCGGTCTGAAGTGTGCCTTCAGCTCTGAATCCACCTCTGACCGGACCGTCTCCGATATTCCGCCATTCTTCTCAATCCCATTGAGAAGATATTGCGACCCGATGTTCGAAGTCATGATCAGGATCGTATTCTTGAAGTCGACCGTCCTGCCCTGTGAATCCGTGATTCGTCCATCGTCCAGAACCTGAAGGAGAATGTTGAAGACATCAGGGTGTGCCTTCTCAATTTCATCGAACAAGACAACCGAGTACGGATGGCGTCTCACTGCCTCTGTCAGCTGTCCGCCCTCATCATACCCGACATATCCCGGAGGCGCACCGATCAGCCGGGACACAGAGAACTTCTCCATGTACTCGCTCATATCGATCCGCACCATATTGTTCTCGTCATCAAACAGATTCTGTGCGAGTGCTTTCGCAAGCTCTGTCTTCCCGACGCCGGTCGGGCCGAGGAACAGGAAGGAGCCGATCGGGCGGGTCGGATCCTTGATTCCGGCTTTGGATCTGAGAATCGCGTCCACAACCTTTGTCACCGCCTCATCCTGACCGATGACACGTTCATGAAGTTTATCCCCGAGCTGTAATATCTTCTGCCGTTCGCCCTGGTTCAGCTTTGCAACCGGAATACCGGTCCACCTGCTGACCACCCGGGCAATCTCATCCTCCGTTACCGCCTCATGAACAAGGGACAAATCCTTCTTTTTCAGGCTGTCCTCCTCCTTGTCAAGCTCCGCTTTCAGCTTCGGAAGTTCCCCATACTGCAAGCGTGCTGCTTCATTCAGGTCAGATCTCTGTTTGGCTGCCTCAATCTGCTTGCCAATCTGCTCGATCTGTTCGCGCAGCTGACTGCGGCGGCTGACCACTGCCTTCTCGTTCTCCCACTGTGCCTTCTCAGCCTTGAACTTCTCCTGCAGATCCGCCAGCTCCTTCTGAAGATTTGCCAGACGCTCCTTTGAAGCATTGTCTGTCTCCTTCTTCAGTGCGGTCTCCTCAATCTGCATCTGCATGATGCGCCGGTTCATTTCATCCAGTTCGGACGGAAGGGAATCCATCTCTGTCTTGATCTGGGCGCAGGCCTCATCGACCAGATCGATGGCTTTGTCCGGAAGGAACCGGTCAGAGATATATCGGTGCGAAAGCGTTGCTGCCGCAACGAGCGCACCATCTGTGATCTTCACATGATGATAAACCTCGTACCGTTCCTTGAGTCCTCTCAGAATAGAAATGGTATCCTCCACGGTCGGTTCATCCACCATCACAGGCTGGAAACGTCTTGCCAGTGCGGCATCCTTCTCGATGTACTTCCGATACTCATCAAGCGTTGTCGCACCGATGCAGTGAAGTTCACCTCTTGCGAGCATTGGCTTCAGCATGTTTCCGGCATCCATAGCGCCATCGGTCTTGCCTGCCCCGACGATCAGATGCAGCTCATCGATAAAGAGAATAATCTCTCCCTCACTTTTTGACACCTCGTTCAGCACCGATTTCAGCCGTTCCTCAAACTCGCCTCTGTACTTGGCCCCTGCCACGAGGGCTCCCATATCAAGTGAAAAGATTTTCTTGTTTTTCAGAGAATCCGGGACATCCTCTCTTGCAATTCGCTCGGCCAGCCCTTCTACGACCGCTGTCTTGCCTACGCCAGGCTCACCAATCAGGACCGGGTTGTTCTTTGTCTTTCTCGAGAGAATCCGAATGACATTCCGAATCTCATCATCGCGGCCAATGATCGGATCCATCTTCTGCTGCTTTGCCTTCGCGACAAGTTCCGTCCCATACTTTGCCAGAGCGTCGTAGGTGTCTTCCGGTGTATCTGTATTGACGACCTGGTTACCCCGGACAGTCGACAATGCCTGGAGAAATTTCTCTCTCGTGACATTCTCCTTCTGGAAAAATGCTCTTATTGATGGAGATGCAAAATCGAAGATGCTGAGAAACAGATGCTCAACAGCGACATAGCTGTCTCCCATCTTCTTTGCTTCATCCTCTGCGCCAAGAAGTGCTTTGTTCAGATACTGTCCAACATAGGCCTGACCGCCGGAAACCTTCGGCCGTGCCTCAATCATCTGTGTCAGATCATAATCAAACAGCCGCTCATCGATCCCCATCTTTGATACCAGCTGTGCGATCAGAGACTGGTCCTGATGCAAAAGTGCATACAGCAGATGCTCCTGCTCGATTTCCTGATTTCCAAAATCAGAAGCGACCTTTTCAAGCTGATTGACGGCATCAATGGATTTTTGCGTAAATTTCTGTATGTTCATCCTTTTTCCCCCCTTTCTGTAAGGGATTATAGTTTTTCAGATCACCCTGTATTTTTGTTCTAGCACAGATTGTTAGCACTGTCAATCGTTGAGTGCTAACAATCTGGTTCGAAAACGGGCAGAGGATTCCCCTGCCCGTAACATCACCTGAAGCGAACTTCTCTCAGTGGCCGGAGCATTGATCTGTTCTGATCAATACATTCCGCCTGCCGGCTGTGCCGGTGCAGCTGGAGCCGGTTCCTTGATATCTCCGACAACTGCCTCTGTGGTCAGAAGCTCTGAGGAGACAGACGCCGCATTCTGAAGAGCGGACCGTGTCACCTTTGCCGGGTCGATAATACCCGCCTCGATCATGTCAACATACTTGTCATTGTATGCATCGAAGCCGATTCCATCAGCAGATTCCTTGACCTTGTTGACAACAACCGCGCCCGAAAGACCAGCATTCTCTGCGATGTAGAACAGCGGCGCCTCAAGAGCCTTCAGCACGATCTGAGCACCCGTCTTCTCATCTCCTGTCAGTCCTTCCAGTTCCTTTGCTGCCTTTGCCGCCGCGTGAATCAGCGCAGCGCCGCCGCCGACAACGATTCCTTCCTCAACAGCTGCTCTGGTTGCATTCAGCGCATCTTCCATGCGGAATTTTGCGTCCTTCATCTCTGTCTCGGTAGCCGCTCCGACACGGACAACTGCAACACCGCCGGCGAGCTTTGCCAGGCGTTCCTGAAGCTTTTCCTTGTCAAAGGAAGACTTCGTCTCCGCAATCTGTGCTCTGATCTGGTCGACTCTCTCATGAATCTTGTTCTTGTCGCCTTCTCCATCGACAATAACCGTGTTTTCCTTCGTGACCTTCACGCTCTTTGCTCTGCCAAGCATATCGATTGTGGCGCTCTTGAGCTCGATTCCAAGATCATCAGAAATAACTGTACCGCCTGTCAGGATTGCGATATCCTGCAGCATATCCTTTCTTCTGTCGCCATATCCCGGTGCCTTGACAGCAACGACAGAGAACGTTCCTCTCAGCTTATTCAGAATCAGGGTTGTAAGCGCCTCGCCCTCAACATCCTCCGCAATGATGAGCAGCTTTTTGCCAGACTGTACGATCTGCTCGAGCAGCGGGAGAATATCCTGGACATTGCTGATCTTCTTATCCGTGATCATGATATACGGATCATCCAGGTTGGCTTCCATCTTCTCGGTATCGGTTGCGAAATAGGAGGAAAGATACCCTCTGTCAAACTCCATTCCTTCAACCAGGTCCAGCTCTGTCTGCATGGTCTTGGATTCCTCAACGGTGATAACACCATCCTTTGAAACCTTCTCCATCGCGTCAGCAACCATCTCGCCGACCTGCTCATCTCCGGAAGAAACAGCAGCAACCTTCGCAATCTGCTCCTTGCCCTTTACCTTCTGGCTCATCTCCTTGATCGCCTTCACGGTCGCATCGGTTGCCTTCTTCATGCCCTTCTTCATGACGATCGGATTCGCACCTGCAGCCAGGTTCTTCATGCCTTCGTGAACCATAGCCTGAGCAAGGACGGTTGCTGTGGTCGTACCATCACCTGCAACATCATTCGTCTTGGAAGCAACCTCTCGGATCAGCTGAGCGCCCATATTCTCAAAACGGTCCTTCAGCTCGATCTCCTTCGCAATCGTAACGCCATCATTCGTAATCACTGGGCTGCCGTATTCCTTGTCAAGGACAACGTTCCTGCCCTTCGGCCCAAGTGTAACACGAACCGTATCAGCCAGCTTATCTACGCCAACTCTCAGTCCCTCGCGGGCGTCATCTCCATATTTCAATTCCTTTGCCATTGTTTTAATCCTCCTCTCATGTTCTTCCAGGCCGCAATCAGTCTTTTACTCAACCTTCGCAAGAATATCGGACATCTTGCAGATCACATACTCCTCTTCGCCAAGCTTGACTTCTGTTCCGGCGTATTTGGAATAGACAACCTTGTCGCCTTCCTTCACCGTCATCGCGATCTCCTTGCCATCAACCTTGCCGTCCCCAACTGCGAGAACGGTTGCCTCCTGGGGCTTTTCCTGACTCTTTGCTGCCAGAATGATTCCGGATTTCGTGGTCTCCTCAGCTTCAAGCTGCTTCAGGACAACTTTGTCACCCAACGGATAGAGTTTCATAACCAATACCTCCTGACACATCCTTTTGATTCCATTACACCGATGTCATTATTTATTGCTAGCACTCACTATATTCGAGTGCTAAACCACATTGCCTATAATAACAAAATCAGCGAAGATTGCAAGTATCCTCATTTTTTATATTTCAGGATATATTGTATTAATTCTCTATTTTTCTCAATTATTCTCTGTATATCTTCATTTTCAAATACACACAGAAAAACTCCGGAGAACCCTTGCATCCTGCGGGTCTCTCCGGAGTCAGCCTGCCGCCGTCCTTTTCAGGTTTACAGTTTCTTCGTTTTCTTGATTTCTTTGAGCTGGTCATACACCGCATCGTTCAGTACCTTAATGTAGGTTCCCTTCATGCCGGATGACTTCGACTCAATAACGCCCGCACTCTCAAACTTCCGGAGCGCATTCACGATGACGGAACGCGTAATGCCGACCCGGTCCGCAATCTTGGATGCCACCAGCACTCCCTCGGGGCCTCCCAGCTCATCGAAAATATGTACGATCGCCTCCAGCTCTGAATAGCTCAGCGTATTGATCGCAGACTTGACAATCTGTACCTTCCTGTTTTCTTCTGCGCTCTCTTCATTCAAAGAGCGCATCATCTCAAGACCAACAACGGTTGTCCCATATTCTGCGAGGATGATATCATCGATCTCAAAAGGCTTGTCAATCCGGTACATGAACACAGTTCCCAGGCGTTCTCCCGCAATCTCAATCGGGTTGACAATCGCCTGAAACTTGTGAAGATTCTCTCCTGTAAAGCCCAGCGTCTCAAGATTTACATTCTCCTGCGTTGAGAGAATGTTCAGGAAGCGCTCATTCAGCATCTCATCTATAAAATCCCCAATATGATCAACAATCAGCTGGTTCAATTCCTCGATGTGATCCGAGAGCCCGACCCCCAGAACCTTTCCTTTACGGCTGATGACAAGGACATTCGATTCCAGAATATCTGTCAGCACCGCACAGATATCATTGAAGACAACTTTACTTGAGCTGTTGTTATGAAGCAGTTGTCCGATCTTTCTTGTTTTATCCAGTAACTCAACACTCATGATTTCCCTCCTGAGCAGAAAGCGCTGCATCCGTGCTCATCGTCTTGTTGAAGAGATTTTAACAGACAATTCTTGATATTTCAATAGATTATCAGGTTTTTTAAATAATAATTATTTGTTGTCTTTCTCTTCTGCCTTCTTCGGGAGAATGAACCCACATGTCTGGTTGGAGCAAAGCAGACGGTTTCCTTTCTCGACCATATAGCTGCCACACTCCGGACATTTAACAGTGGAAGGCTTATTCCAGGAGATAAAATCACACTCCGGATTCGAACAGCCATAGAAAATTCTGCCCTTCTTTGAACGTCTGATGACAACATCCTGCCCACACTTCGGACAGGTGACCCCTGCTTTCTCAAAATAGGGCTTTGTATTCCTGCACTCTGGAAATCCGGGGCATGCCAGGAACTTGCCATGCGGCCCATATTTCACAACCATGTGCCGCCCGCACTTGTCGCAGACGACATCTGACACCTCGTCCGCAACCTTTACCTTTGAAAGTGTTTCCTCGGCATGCTGAACTTCCTTGTCGAGATCCGGATAGAAATTACGCAGAATCGTCTTCCAGTCTGTTCTCCCCTCCGCAACTGAATCGAGCATGGATTCCATGTAGGCTGTAAACTGGACATTATCAATCTCCGGAAAAGACTTCCTTAGAATGTCATCGACTGCTGTTCCAAGCTCCGTAATGTAGAGGTTTCGTTTCTCCTTCGTCACATAATGTCTTGCAAGAAGCGTCGTGATGGTGGGTGCATATGTAGACGGACGCCCAATCCCAAGCTCCTCCAGAGCATGAACAAGCGAAGCTTCCGTATAATGCGCAGGTGGCTGTGTGAAGTGCTGCTCCCCCTTCATTCCCGACAGCGCCAGCTGTTCTCCCTCCGTGAGCTTCTCCGTCAGAACAGGCTGCCCCTTCTTCTCTTCGTCTGTCTCCGTATAGACCGACAGGTATCCCTCCGACAGGATCCGACTGGAGCTCGTCGTAAAGATATAGCGGCAGAATTCACCGCCCTGCGGCTCTTCTGCATTCTCCCCTGCGTGCTTCTGTGCACCGCTCCTCATCGCGTCACTTTCCATCACTTCATCCGAAGCAATCCGGATCTGAAGTGTTTCATATTTAGCCGGCGCCATGCGGCTTCCTACAAACCGTTTCCAGATCAGCTGATACAGCCGGAACTGATCCCTTGTCAGCGCTTCTTTCACCTCAGCCGGCGTCCTGCTGATATCGGAGGGACGGATGGCTTCATGGGCATCCTGAATATGCACACCATTATTGGAAGGTTCCTGCACCTTCCCTTCCATATTCTTCCGCCCTGCTGCACCATCCCCCGGGCGATTCATGCGATCCCTCAGTTCCTCCGATAAAAACGCTTCTCCATAATGGCTGGAAATATAGACAGCCGCCGCGTCGTTGGCCTCATCGGAGATACGTGTCGAGTCTGTTCTCAGGTATGTGATCAGGCCAACCGTTCCGGAACCTGCGAGATCAACCCCCTCATAGAGCTGCTGTGCCAGGCGCATTGTCTTCTGAGTCGGAAAGTTCAGAGACTTTGCGGCCTCCTGCTGAAGTGTGCTGGTTGTAAATGGAAGCGGCGCTTTTCTGGTCCGCTCTCCCTTTTTAATGGCACTGACCCAGAATGAAGAACCAGACAGTGTCTCTTTGATCGCGTCGGTCTGTTCACCGCCTGCAAGGCTGATCCTGGTATACTTTCCCCCTGCCTCCTTGCCGGCCAGCTGAGCTTCAAGTGCACTTTTCAGTCCAGGCAGCGCAAACTCAGCCCCCAGTGTCCAGAATTCCTGCGGGATAAACTCACTGATTTCGTTTTCCCGCTTGGCAATAATCCGAAGTGCGACAGACTGTACCCTCCCGGCTGACAGTCCCCTTCTGATTTTCGCCCACAGAAGCGGTGAAATTCTGTATCCTACCATCCTGTCCAGAATCCGGCGGGTCTGCTGCGCATCCACCATATTCATATCAATCTGTCTTGGATGCTTCAGCGCTTCCTTTACAGCGGACTTCGTAATCTCATTGAACGTAATCCGATTCGTCTTTTCCGGGGCAAGATTCAGGGCTGCCTGCAGATGCCAGGAAATGGCTTCTCCCTCGCGGTCAGGGTCCGTTGCCAGGAAAACTTTATCTGCTTTTTTCGCTTCCTTGCGAAGCGCAGCCAGAACTTCCCCTTTTCCACGGATCGTGATATATTTCGGCTCATAATCATGCTCCGGATCAAAGCCGAGCTGACTCTTCGGAAGATCGCGGACATGGCCTGTAGAAGCCATGATCTCATAATTCTTGCCCAAAAATTTCTTAATTGTCTTGACCTTTGTCGGAGACTCAACAATTACCAGATATTTCGCCATAATATATCCCATTCAGAGCAGATTGCTGTACAACATTTTCAGAATATACACCATAGCCACCCCTTATGCAAGCAATACCGTACCGCATCGATCAGGCTGCAGGACCTACGCCGCGAAAGACGTGAGGCAATCTACACAAAAAACATACAAAAAATTCTGTTTGACAGTCCCCATGAGGGGTGCTACCCTGTCCCCATCTTCATGAGCAACGCTCTGTCAATTGTCTTTTTCTCTGTCTCTGATTTTCGGTCTCTGATCTTCTTCAGGAACTTCATGGTCGTCCGATCCCCTATCCTTCTGTCCCGGCGCACGCTGACTTCTTCGCTGTATGGAGCAGGCTGTGCAGAAAAACCATTTCTTCAACAGGAGAATCCCACATGTTCAGCACAGTCTTATCAGCAGCCATCAATGGTATGGAAAGCAGAAAGGTAACAGTAGAGGCGGATGTCGCAGATGGACTCCCCACCTTTACAATGGTTGGATACCTGGCTTCGGAGACGAGGGAAGCCGCAGAGCGTGTCCGTTCTGCGCTCCGAAACAGCGGGCTATCGATCGGCGTTCGCCACATTACGGTGAATCTGGCACCCGCTGCCCTCCATAAGCAGGGAAGCAGCTTTGACCTGGCAATCGCAATTGCGCTGCTCACAGCTGCCGGAACATTGAAGCCGGAATCTGTGCGCGGGATATTGTTCATCGGGGAACTCGGACTGAACGGAAGGCTCAATCCAGTTCGCGGCGTCCTGGAGATTGTGTCAGGAGCCTTGTCCTGTGGCTGTGAGACCGTAATCGTTCCTGCTGCCAATCTTGCGGAGGGGTCTATGATCCGAGGGATCCGGGTGCTTGGAGCAGAAACACTGGTTCAGGTTGTCTGCTTTCTTGCAGCAGCAACAGATACCCCTGAAGTGTCAGGTATGAATCTTTCCATGCAGGGTGCGCTGAAGCCAGGCAGTCTTTATGAACGGCGCGCGGATATCGAAGAGGTTCGGTATCTGCAGAGGAAGGGGCAGAACCGGGATTTCTCACAGATTAAAGGGCAAAGACTTCTCAGACGCGCTTCTGAAGTGGCAGCTGCTGGCTTTCATAACCTGCTGATGATCGGACCACCCGGTGCAGGCAAAACCATGACGGCTCATTGTCTGACAACCATTATGCCTGAAATGACAGATGAAGAAGTCCTGGAAGTCTCGAAGATCCACTCAATCGCCGGGACACTGCCTTCCGAAGGACTTGTGACAGTCCGTCCATTCAGAGCGCCGCACCATACAGTGACAAAGCCTGCCCTTTGCGGAGGCGGAGCTCCTCCCGGACCGGGAGAAGTAAGTCTGGCTCACAGAGGGATTCTGTATCTGGACGAATTCCCGGAGTTTGACAAGGCTACAATCGAAGCCCTCAGACAGCCACTGGAAGACCGGGTAATCCGGATATCACGGGTAACAGGCAGTTACTCCTTTCCTGCCGGATTCATGCTGGTTGCATCGATGAACCCCTGCCGGTGCGGGTATTTCCCGGATCGTTCCGTCTGCCGGTGCAGCAATGCAGAAGTGAGGCAGTATTTATCCAGAATCAGCATGCCGCTCCTGGACCGGATTGACCTGTGCGTGGAGGCACGAAGAGTCTCATTTGAGGAACTCACAGGCGGCAGAGAAGAAGAAAGCTCAGCGGAGATCAGGGAACGGGTAAACAAAGCCCACAAACGCCAGAAAGCCCGGTACCGGGGCTCAGCCTGTCAGTTTAACTCAGAGCTGTCCGCAGCGGATGTGAAACAATTCTGTCGCCTGACAAAGGAAGAGGAACGATGGATGGCGAAGGTTTACGATTCCTTGTCACTGACTGCCAGGTCCTACAATCGGATTCTGAAGGTTGCCAGGACAATTGCTGATCTGGACGAAGAAGAACAGATTCTGCCCCGGCACCTTTCAGAGGCAGTTTCACTTCGCGCTGTCGACAGAAGATACTGGGATGATGCACTTAGAAACTGAGTACTGGAAAGTTTCCCCATGATCAGGAGCTTTCCCTGTGTGATGGAAAGGGATCCATATTGAAACAGTTCAAAGAGTCTCTATTATATGAAGCAACAGACAAAACGCAGATGCATGAAAGACCAGACATGAAGATCGGAGACACTCAGAAAATCAGCTGCCTGCAAGCCGGCGCTCAGCCTGGCGATGAGCTGTACTGGATGTGGCTCTGCTCGTGCCCGATTCTGACACGGAATGAAATACTAGCCTTAATCCGGTATTTCGGCTCTCCCAGAGAAGTATATGAAGCTCCCCTGTCAGCTTTGGCACCTTTTCAAAAACTGCGGCAAAAGTGGGTCCGCTCACTACTATCCTATAAAGAGTCCTGCAGCCTGGAGAAAAGTGCAGATCTTCTCCATCAGAAGGGGATGAAATTCTGCCATCCGGATGACAGTCCCTTTCCACAAAAGCTGAAAGCACTTGTGGATTGTCCGCATGGTCTGTTCTATAAAGGAGATTTACCGGATCCGGACATTTTATCGGTAGCTGTCATTGGAGCAAGAAGATGCAGCCACTATGGCGCAAAGATGGCGGCGTACCTGGGTGCTCAGCTTGCCCGATACAAAGTCCAGGTGATCAGCGGAATGGCCGCCGGAATTGATGGCATGGCTCAGAAAGCCTGCATAGAGGAAGGCGGCAGAAGCTTTGCGGTCCTTGGGAGCGGAGCAGACATCTGTTACCCACCGGAGAACAGTCGCCTGTACAGAAGCCTGCCAGACAGCGGCGGGGTCATTTCGGAATTTGGTCCGGCTACCCCACCGCTTCCCAGCCATTTCCCCATCCGGAACCGGCTGATTTGCGGGCTGGCGGATGCCGTCATTGTTGTAGAGGCGAGAAAGAAAAGCGGTTCTCTGATCACAGTCGATCTGGCGCTTGATCAGGGAAAGGATGTCTATGCAGTCCCCGGAAGATTCGGTGATGAGCTGAGCTATGGCTGCAATCATCTGATCGAGCAGGGAGCAGGCATTCTGACATCCGTAGAAGAGTTTCTGGATGAGGTCTGCCAGAGAAATGGAAAAACGTACAAAAATCCAGAAAGCGGGAAGCTGCCCCTCGTTTCAAGCGATGATCATTCCTGCATCCGGCATCCCACAGTATGCGCCGGTCTTACACCGGTGGAACAGCTGATTTTCGAGAAGCTTGAGCTGGATGCGAAAGGGGTTGACCAGCTGCTTGAAGAAACAGGTCTGACAATGACACAGCTCACGGAGGGAATTCTGAACCTGCAGGTAAGGAATGCGGTTCAGGAAGTCTCCCGGAACCGGTACGCCCGAAGTTCTATTACACTGTCATGACGAATCCGGGCGCTTGCCCGTCCCTTATCCCGTCTTCCTGACGCGTTTTACACATGTCACAAGCGTATATGCCTCATTCATCTCTTCGCGCAGTTCACAGCTTCTGGAGAGGCGGATGGTGTCAACAAGACGAAGGTCCTGACGGATACCTGTCCCCTCGCACTTG
This sequence comes from uncultured Lachnospiraceae bacterium, assembly GCA_902761585.1. Classification (GTDB taxonomy): domain Bacteria; phylum Bacillota; class Clostridia; order Lachnospirales; family Lachnospiraceae; genus Porcincola. The sequence continues at coordinate 16,849 of CACWKX010000013.1, read as the reverse complement.
AGAATTGCTTCCTTGCGGCTCCAGAACAGGTTCAGCAGCCGTTTTTTTTCAGCTTCTGAGGGTGCCTCCCGGATCAGGCGGCTCTCAGACTCACTGCAGATTTTCCGTGCAAGCGGATCCCGATAAGGGAACCGTGCCTCGATGTCGATACCGACGGCAGATGCCTCAGCTGAATCCGATACAACGATAGCCGCATAGCCATTCTTACTGTGGCTGAGATTAAACAGAATTTCCGGATGCCCGGGAAGATAGGGCTTTCCAAGCGCATCTTTTACGAACGGGCTGATTGTTGATTCACCGCCGCTTCCGTCCGGCTCGCGATCGGTCAGCAGCCGGCATCTCCCATACTCCTTCTCAAGTACGGGGAAGGCTTTCAAGATCTCACGGAGCAGAAAACGGTAAGCTGCTTTCCGGGACATTGCCCGCCTTATCTTCATCCATTTTGCCCTGTCGGATGTCCGTTTTTCAGCGGAGGCATCCCTTCCCGAACAGCATTTACCTTCCTGCTGAACGCTTTCCTCCATCTGCAGCACTGCTATTTTCATGTCCGCAGTTCATCACTTTCCTGGGCTCTCAGAATATCATACGTCTCTGCGTCTTCGGACAGTCTGACATACAGCTTCTGCTGTGGGTGAGGTGCACTCTCCATTTCCATCATATCCTCGTCCCGGATCTCCTCAACTGTCACGCTGATATCCCTGCCATCCGGTTTCATGATTTCAATTCTGTCGCCGACAGAAAATTTGTTTTTCTGCTTGATCACAACATATTGTTTATGATCGATTTCCAGAATTTCTCTGACCCATCCCAGATAGATGAAGCTGCGGATATAGGTATTGCTCCCATACACCTGAGCATCTGTGCCCGGTTTTCCGTAAAAGAAGCCGGTTGTAAAATCCCTGTAGGTACAGTCCCGTATCTCTTCCCGATACCAGTCCATGTTTGATTCATAGACAGCCCTGCCCGCCTTCAGATCATCCAGCGCCTTCCTGTAAGTACGTGCTACCGTTGCAACATAAAGGGCTGTTTTCATCCGTCCTTCGATCTTCAGACTGTCAATGCCGGCATGAATCATATCCGGAATATGCTCAACCATGCAGAGATCCTTCGAGTTGAAGATGTAGGTTCCCCGTTCATTCTCATATACCGGCATGTACTGCCCCGGCCGTGTTTCCTCCACAATCGAGTACTTCCATCTGCAAGGGTGGGAACACTCTCCTCTGTTTGCATCCCTGCCTGCCAGAAAATTAGATAACAGACACCTTCCGGAATAAGAGATACACATGGCGCCGTGCACAAAGGCCTCGATCTCCAGTTCATCCGGAATGTGTGCACGAATCTCCCTAATTTCCTGCAAAGACAATTCTCTTCCACAGACCACACGTTCTGCGCCAAGGCTATGCCAGAATAAGAACGTCTCCCAGTTCACATTATTCGCCTGGGTGGAAACATGGATCGGAATCTGAGGGCATAGCTTCCTGCATCTCATAAATACACCGGGATCCGCAACCAGCAGCGCATCAGGCTTTATATCCTGCAGCTCCAGGAGGTACGAGTCCAGTGCCTGAAGGTCTTCGTTGTGCGCAATGATATTCACCGTCACATAGACCTTCACCCCCCGCTCGTGGGCGAAACGAATACCTTCCCTCATCTCCGCGTCTGAGAAGTTATGCGCCTTTGCACGGAGCGAGAACGCCTCCCCGCCGATATAGACAGCATCAGCCCCATAGATAACAGCAATTTTAAGGACTTCAAGGTTAGATGCCGGAACGAGAAGCTCCGGCATATCATTCTCATTATGCATAATCCTCTTTCCTGATCGTCACTGCCGCGCCATCCCCGATGGGTACAACTGTTGTAAGCAGCCCAGGATGGTGCGTCAGCTCATAAAGATAATCCCGCATCCTTTTATGGATTGTCCGTTCCCTGCGCTCAAGCGCAAAATGAGAGTCCAGGATTGTCATATCCTGCAGGACATTGTCAGATACCAGAACACCTCCCGTTCGAAGAAGCGCTGCTGCATCCGGCAGATACCGTATATACTGCCCTTTTGCCGCATCCATGAAGATAAAATCGTACTTCTTTCCCTCTGTTACAAGGAAATGAAACACATCCTGAACATCCCCGTGAATCGGATGAATCCGGTTTTTCCATGGAGAAGCATTGATATTGGCACATGCCTCGCGATAACGGCTGTCATCTTTTTCAACCGTATCAATCTGAGCGCCGCTCATCTCGGTCAGTCTTGCCATCAACATGGAAGAATAGCCCACCGCTGTACCGGCTTCAAGGATCGCCGCAGGCTTCACGAGTTCAAGAAATGAGGCCAGAAAGCTCTCCATCTCAATTCTGATGATTGGAACGCCTCCGGCCTCCGCCTTTTGTCGCACGCTGTCAAGATAGGCTCCCTGGCCGCAGCTCAGAGAATGAAGATATGCAGAAATCCGCTCCTGCAAGCTTCCACCTCCATCATGATTCGTTCACCGCTCAACCTGAAAATACACATCGCTTACGATTCAAAGAATATCGTCCATCCCTGACAGGTCGAACTCCGCCACATTCAGGATCTGAAACGCACTGTTCTTCAGGAGCCTGCACAAGACCAGCTCGGCATTCAGGTACCGATCCGCAACCGGATCCAGGCGCAGCTGCTGCCGCTGCCGGTAGAGTTTCTCACGCATTCCGGCCGCCTCATCCCCCGAATAGTTTCTGGCAATATAGTTTTCCCGGCGGAACTGGTCAGCCTTCTGTTTTCTGTCCGGATACTTCAGAATCTCCTCCCGGGCCGCGGCATAGTCCGTATACGCCTGACTGTTCTTAATGGCGCCAAGAAGCGCATCCGTATACTTCTGAACTTCTTCGTCTGACTGCATCACTCACTGACTTCCTCGATAATCGGAAGAATCATCGGATTGCGCTTTGTCCGTTTCCAGATGAAATCCCCAAGGTCATCCCGGACCGCCGTCTTGATCCTGCCCCAGTCGGAAGACTTTCCCCTCAGACACTTCTCCACAGCGTCCTCTACAACCTCCTGAGCCTCGTCCATCAGTTCCTCAGACTCCCGCACATAGACAAATCCCCGTGAAACAATATCCGGTCCTGCCAGGATCTCACGGCTCCTGGAGCCAAGTGTCATCACCACCATGATGATGCCATCCTCCGCAAGCCGCTGTCTGTCTCTCAGGACAATATTGCCTACATCACCGACGCCCAGTCCGTCTACGAGAATCGGGCCATTCTGGACGTGCCCTGCGATGTTTGCATGGTTTTCAGAAAGCTCCAGGACGTCGCCGCTGTGCATCATGATGATGTGCTTCGAATCATATCCGAGAAGCCGGGCAACCTTTGCCTGCGCAACCCTGTGGCGGACTTCTCCGTGCACCGGGATCGCGAACTGCGGCCTGACGAGCGAATAGATCAGCTTGATCTCCTCCTGGCATGGATGCCCCGAGACATGCGTATCCTGGAAGATCACATCGGCGCCCTTCTCATACAGCTCGTTCATCACCTTCGAGACAGACTTCTCATTCCCCGGAATCGGGTTTGAAGAGAAGACAATCAGATCTCCTGCCTTTATCTGCACTTTCTTATGCAGGCCGGCCGCCATCCTGGAAAGCGCCGCCATGGACTCCCCCTGGCTTCCCGTTGTAATCAGAACAATCCTGTCATCCGGATAATTTTTCATCTCATCCAGTGTGATCAGGGTGTTCTCAGGAATGGTGATACGCCCAAGCTCCTCCGCAACAGAGATCACATTCACCATCGAGCGCCCCTCGATGACAACCTTCCTGCCGTACTTGTTGGCGGTATTGATGATCTGCTGTACCCTGTCTACATTGGATGCAAATGTAGCGACAATCAGACGCTGTCTCTTATGCTCACCAAAAATCTGATCGAACGCTTTTCCAATCGTACTCTCAGACGGCGTATAGCCAGGCCGTTCTGCATTGGTCGAATCGCACATAAGTGCAAGGACGCCCTTTTTACCGATCTCACCCAAGCGCTGAAGATCAATCGCATCCCCAAAGACCGGCGTGAAGTCCACCTTGAAATCTCCTGTATGGATGACTGTCCCGGCCGGGCAGGTGATCGCGAGTGCCACAGCATCCTGAATCGAGTGATTGGTCTTGATGAACTCCACCCGGAACTTCCCAAGATTGATCGACTGACCCGGGTGAACAACCTTCCGCTTTGTCGTCCTGATCAGATCATGCTCCGTCAGCTTCAGCTCTATCAGTCCCATCGTCAGCTTTGTCGCATAAATCGGGACATTCAGCTGCTTCAGGATATACGGGAGTGCCCCGATGTGATCTTCATGTCCGTGTGTGAATACGAAGCCCTTCACTTTTGCTGCATTGTCAAGCAGATAGGTGATATCCGGTATACACAAATCAATGCCGTACATATCATCCTCCGGAAATGCGAGGCCGCAATCCACGACAATGATGCTGTCTTCATACTCAAACGCGGTAATATTCATGCCGATGGCCTCGAGGCCGCCGAGCGGAATTACCTTTAACTTACTGGTTGTGTGTCCCAATGAATCCTCCTTAATCCTTTCTTGTTAATACGGTGATATGAGTGTCAAACGTACCTTTTGCCACTCAGACCAGATCTGTGTTCTCCAGCATTTCCGAAAAAACACCTGAGACAGCAGAAAGCTCCTGGTCGCTGTCAACAAACTCATAGGATGCTTCTTCGTCCCCATCCTTTGAGATGTCCTTCATGATATAAGCTTCCCCATCCCCTTCCTCGGAATCTGTCACAAGAATATAATTGTGCCCGCCAATTCTGGTCTGCTCCAGCACATAAAACCAGACCGCCTCACTTCCGTCAGGCGGCGTAAAACAAATCTTTTCCATGCCCTGTACCCTGTCCTTCTCTCCCGCTTATGCCACAGTCCCGGGGTGTTCTGACTCATATGCTGCAATCAGAGCTTCGGCGTCTGTTTCGGGAACGTTTCCAGAATGATGTACACAATCAAGATAACCCTGCAGGATCAGCATCGCCGCAATTTCATCCACATACGTCTTCCGGTCCTGCTCTGCCACCGCAGTCGCCTGCATCGTCCGATCCGCTGCGACGGTTGTCAGCCGCTCATCCCAATACACAACAGGAAGATTCGTCCTTTTTTGAACCATCTCTCCGAACTTCAGCGTCCGGTATGTCCGCTCGGAGACCTTTCCGCCCATTGTACGCGGGAGGCCAAGTACAATGACCTCCACCCTTCTTTCCCTGGCCAGCTCATCGATCCTGGCAAGCGTCTGGCGCAGCTTGTTTTCACTCTTCCTTCGAATAATTTCAAGCCCCTGGGCTGTGACGCCAAGCGCATCTGAGGCCGAAACGCCCACCGTCTTTGCCCCGAAATCCAGTCCCAGCGCCCGGATGCTCCCTGCCGCTGCCATCATGAACCACTCTTCCATGACTGATTGCGGATATATTCCTTCAGCAGTTCCTCCACAATCTCATCACGTTCCACCTTCATGATCATGCTGCGGGCATTCTTATGGCTGGTAATGTACGTTGGATCTCCGGAAATGATATATCCGACAATCTGATTGACCGGATTATACCCCTTCTCTGTCATCGCATTGTACACAAGCTCAAGGACCTTTTTGACCTTCATCTCCGGGTCATTGTCAACATTAAAGTACTGAGTGCTGTAAATATCTGCCATATCTTTCTGCCCTTGCACGCCTTGCGTGCCGATATCATACTAAGCTGAACTTATTCTATACTAACAATGCTGAACTTTCAACAGCAAGACTTCCCCGGATAATCCTGCCCCGGATATCAACAGTGGACGGAACAGCTACCCGGATGTAATCCCTTGTATACCCCGCATACCAGACAAGTTCTCCGTTATCTGCGCTCACCTGGTCCGGAATCAGCTTCACAGCTGCCTCCTTCCCCTGCGACAGGTTCGTCTCCTGCTGCGCTGCATTCGGTACGCTTGCATCATAGCGTTCTTCTACCAGGACCTCTGCCCTTGCACCATCCTTGCCAGCAATAAATGAGATCTGATTCTTCCTGTTCAGGTTTTCAAGCACCTGTGCACGTCGGGTTTTGACCATCTCCGATATCTGTCCTTCCATTCGGTCTGCCCGTGTCCCTGCTCTTCGCGAATAGCGGAAAACATGTGTCTCATAGAGCTGAATCTCCCGGAGGTATTCGAGGGTTTCCTGAAATTCCTGCTCTGTCTCCTGCGGGAATCCAACGATAATATCCGTCGTCAGTGCCGGCCTGTCGAAGTATTTTCTCAGAATGGACACACAGCGGCTGTATTCCTTTGTTGTATAGTGCCGATTCATACGATTCAGAACAGTGTCCGATCCACTCTGCAGGGAAAGATGAAAATGCGGACAAAGTTTTCCGATTTGCGACAGCCGCGCTGCCGTCTCCTCCGTAATGATTGTGGGTTCGAGCGACCCCAGCCGTATCCTCTCAATCCCGGCAATTCCGGCAACCCGCTCAACCAGCTCGATCAGCCTGGACCGTTCCTGCCAGGTACTCCCGTCGGATTCCGGAAAGTCTACTCCGTAGGAAGAAAGATGGATGCCGGTCAGAACAACCTCGCTGGTCCCCTCCTCTGCCAGGTGCGTCAGCTCCTGGACAATATCTTCCATTTTTCTGGACCGGACATGTCCGCGGGCAAATGGAATAATGCAATAGCTGCAATACATATCACAGCCATCCTGAACCTTTATATATGCGCGTGTATGTCCCTCCACCTTTGGCAGCACCATCTTCTCCGGTTTTCCCAGCTTCCTCAGGTCTGCAACATCCACCACCGATTGAACGGACAGATCCGCCCTGCACTGCTTCCCCGTTTCGGGCAGCCTCTCCTGTACCTCCTCATAGGACTCAGTTTCCCTTCGCTCTTCAAATCGTTCGATTTCATGAACAATCTCCTGCTTCCGTCCCGTTCCGAGAATGATATCTGCATCAATCTGAAGACCTGTTTTATCAATTGCAGTCTGTACATAACAGCCTGCTGCAATCACAACTGCCCCGGGATTCATTTTTCTTGCCCGGTGAATCATCTGCCGGCTCTTTCGGTCTGCAATGTTGGTGACAGAGCATGTATTGATCACATAGACATCTGCCGGCTCGGAGAACGGCACAATTTCAAACCCCGCTTGCTTCAACAACGCTGCCATTGAATCTGTCTCATATGCATTGACCTTGCACCCCAGATTATGGAGGGCTGCTCTTTTTCCTGTAAATTGTTTCATATACCCGGTCCCTGTTGTATTGACTTTTGATTTTGGAAACGATAGACTACTTCTGTATTCCACATGGTCAGATTCAGCGCCTTCAGAATAGAAGGCTTATTGCTTATTGGGAGGATACAGAATTATGAAAACAGTAAAGATTTCTCTGAATTCGATTGATAAAGTCAAGTCTTTTGTGAATGATATTACAAAGTTCGATAACGACTTTGATCTGGTTTCCGGAAGATATGTCATCGACGCCAAATCGATCATGGGCATCTTCAGCCTCGACCTCTCAAAGCCAATCGATCTCAGCATTCATGCCGAGGACAACCTCGACAACATTCTCGAAGTATTGAAGCCGTATATGGTTCAGTGAGGATACCAGCTTCTCTCGCTTCCGATCATCTCGTTTCGCTTTCGCAGCCTCTGCAGATGCAGAGGCTTTTCTATTTCATCCTTGTCCTTCAGACTTTTCTCCAGCTTCAGCCTCGGGCATCACGCTTTCACTTCAATCACTTCTGCCGTCTCCAAAGCCTTGTTCATCAGCTCACCGATTCCATCTGCCAGCTTCATTTCCGAGCGCTTTATGACATCCAGCCTCGGTTTCGTAACAGGATGCTTTGCCACAAAGATCGTGCAGCAGTCTTCGTATGGCTCAATTGAGGTCTCATACGTTCCGATCTTCAGTGAAAGATCGATAATATCCTGCTTGTCAAACCCGATCAATGGGCGGAAAACCGGCATGCTGCAGACGTCATCTGTGCAGACAAGACTCTGCATGGTCTGACTTGCAACCTGCCCGAGGCTTTCCCCTGTAATCAGTGCCTGGCAGCCATCTTCCTTCGCGAAATGTTCTGCAATTCTCATCATGTATCTTCTCATGATGATGGTCAGCTCATCATGCGGGCACTTTTCATAGATCGCCAGCTGAATATCCGTAAAATTGACGACATGAAGTCTGATCGGTCCTGTGTATCTGGATATAATCCTCGCAAGATCCACCACCTTCTGCTTTGCACGTTCACTGGTATACGGCGGCGCATGAAAATAAGTTGCATCAATTGTGACGCCTCTCTTAGAGATCATCCATCCCGCGACAGGAGAATCGATTCCCCCGGACAGGCAAAGCATGGCAGAGCCATTGGTCCCAAGCGGCATACCGCCAGGGCCCGGAAGTACCTGCGAATAGATGTAGACCTCATCGCGAAGCTCAACATACACCATCACCTTCGGGTCATGTACATCAACACGAATCTGTCCTGGAAATGCATCAAGAATCTTTTCCCCAAGATAAGCGTTGACATCCATCGAGGCAACAGGATACTGCTTATTGGCCCTTCTGCAGTGAACCTTGAATGAAAGTCCTTCTGCCGATCCGTCCAGCTGCTCGCCATGCTTCTCGCGCCAACGGTCATCAATCTTCAGGCGATACAGCTCCGAAAGAAAGGAGACAACATGCGGCGCAATCTCCTCCGGCGTCCCCAGAGGCGCTTTTACAACCGGACAGATCCCGACAATTCCAAAGACAGTCTGGAGCTCCCGGATAATCTCTTCAGAATCTGTATCCCTTTCATCGCCGAGAACATCCACGATGATCCGCCCCTGCTCCTTCCACACATGGAAGTCCTCGCCAATTCGGCTTAATGCCTCCCTGATCTGACTGACCAGTGCATCCTCAAACGAAGCGCGGTTCTTCCCCTTCACACCGATTTCACCATATTTGATGAGATACGTTTTATAGAACATAAAAATACAAAACCTTTCTTTCTGTTGTCTCGGTGACAGCCGGTGAAAGTCCAGCGGAGCGAATCTCTCCGTCATCACCTGTTTATCTCCGCATATACCGTTTCAGCACAGGATACAGCTCCCTGATACAGGAAAGCGCATAGTCAATCTCCTCAAGCGATGTGGTATCACAGAAGCTGAATCGCAACGTCGAGTCCTGCCTCTGCGGACTGAGATGGATCTCCTGAAGAACGGTGCTGACAGGGGTCTTTTTGTTCGATGAGCAGGCTGATCCTGACGAAACATAGACTCCTTTCTCCTCCAGCGCGTGAAGAAAGACCTCCGAGCGAACCCCTTCAAAGGAACAGCTGACAATCTGAGGTGCCTCCTCCTGCAGTGAAAGAATATGTGCGCCCTCAATCCCGGAAAGTCCCTCCATGAGGCGTTTTTTACAAGCTCTCATCGAATCGACTTTCCGTTCAAAATCCGTGTATGCCTCCATCGCTGCAATGCCAAGACCGGCGATGCCAGGAACATTTTCCGTCCCGGACCGCATCCCCCGCTGCTGCCCGCCGCCATATATGAGCGGTCTGACCTTCGCCTTCTCGTGAATGTATAAAAAACCGCTGCCCTTCGGACCGTGAATCTTATGCCCACTGACAGACAGCATATCAATGTGCAGTTTTTCCGGGAAAATCCTGTACTTTCCATATGCCTGGATGGCATCTACATGAAACAGAATCTGCTCATTATAATCCTTTACGAGCTCTCCTATCTCAGAAATCGGCTCCACCGCCCCGATTTCATTGTTTACATACATTGTGGAAACCAGAATCGTATCCTGATCCAGCTGCGCCTTCAGATCATCCAGGCTGATGTGTCCATGCTCATCGACAGGAAGATAGGTAATCCGGAAGCCCATATCATTCAGAAATGAAAGAGGCTGCAGGACGGCCGCATGCTCCACAGCAGTTGTAATGATATGTTTCCCGGCCCGCCTGTTCGCTAAAGCCCCGCCGATCAGAGCCCAGTTGTTGGATTCAGTCCCGCCCGAAGTAAAATAGATCTCCCGATCCTTCACCTTCAGCGTTGCGGCAATCCGCTCCCGCGCCTGCCGGACATACCTTTCCGCATCGACACCCTTCTGATGCCTGGAGGAGGGGTTCCCGTAATCGACCATCATCGTCTGTACAACAATGTCCTTTACCGCCTCCGATACCCTTGTTGTTGCTGAATTATCCAGATATGCTTCCATAAATTCCTTCTCAATGCATCATTTCACATCGCCATATCGTGCAGAAAGCCTGAAACCGCAACAGGTCAGACAGACACTCCTCTGCCGGCGTTTCTTTCATTCTTCAAGGTGCAGCATAAGGGCGGTCAGGACAGCAGGTCCTGCTGTCTCTGTGCGAAGGATCCTGTGTCCGAGCGTCACAATAGCGCCGCCGATATTCTGCAGCATGCTGACTTCCTTTTCATCAAAGCCGCCCTCCGGCCCGATGAAGATCCCGCAGCTCTCTCCTGGTTTCACAGATGAAAGAACCGCTCTGGTACGCTCTATGCCCGCTGAGTCCTCATACGGAACAATGATATGATCCAGCGATCGGGCAAGTTCCAGCGCTTCCAAAAAGGGAACGGGTTCCGTCACCTTCGGAACGATCCCTCTTTTTGATTGTTTTGCCGCGGCAAGTGCAATCGCGTTCCATCTGACTGTCTTTTTTGCGTTTTTTTTCGTATCAGGCTTCACAATACAGCGTGTCATCAGAGTCGGCACAATTCTGTATGCCCCCAGCTCCACGCTCTTTTGGATGATACTCTCCAGCTTGTCCGCCTTGGGGAGCCCCTGAAACAAATAGAGTCTTGACGGAAGTTCCTGCTGAGATTGATTCTTCGAGACAATTTTTGTGAGGACGGCCCCGTCAGAATACCCTTCAATTCTGCAGAGATAATCTGTCTGGTCACCTTCCATCCCTGTACAAAGAAGGACCTCTTCCCCGGGCTTCATCCGCAGAACAGAGTGAATATGCCCCACATCATCACCCAGTATCCGAATGGTCCCTGCCGACTCATCAATTGATTCCCGGCTGATAAAAAAACGGTACATATATCCTCAGTCTTTCTTTGCGGTCACACAAACCCACTCGTTCTGATGTGTCACTTCCACGATCTGAAGTCCCGTCTTTCTGGCTGCCTGCTCCACATCCTTCTCCCTCTCGTCAAGGATGCCTGACATAATAAGGATGCCCCCATGCTTCATCGCCGGAACGATGTGGGGTGCAAGCGCAACCAGCACATCAGCAAGGATGTTGGCGGTCACAACATCATATTTCTCATATCCAACCAAAGCCTGGGTTTTTGGATCATCAATCAGATTGCCCAGCACCATGTCCATGCTGCTTTCCGGAACGCCATTGGCAGAAAGATTATCCTTTACTGCATCCACGGCACAGGGATCAAGGTCGGTTCCAACTGCATGCCCGGCACCCAGCTTCAATGCGACTATTGACAGGATGCCGCTCCCCGTCCCAACATCCAGCAGCTGTGTCTGCGGCGTCACAACCTTCTTCAGCTGCCTCATACACAGTTGTGTCGTCTCATGCATGCCTGTTCCAAACGCAGTTCCCGGATCGATATGAAGCACCATCCCCGCGCCGTCGCGATCTTCCACCTTCTCCCAGGATGGAACAATCAGGATATCGTCCACCTTGAATTTATGAAAATATTTCTTCCAGTTGTTGATCCAGTCAACATCCTCCGTCTCCCCTTCTTCTATCGTGCAGGCTCCGATCTGAGTGTATTGACGAAGATTATCCAACCGTTCTCTGACAGAAGCGAGGATGCCAGGGGCATCCTCGTCCTCATCAAGGTAGAAATCAAGGTAGGCTGTCCCGTCGTCCTGCCCGGCAGAAAGTGGGATGTCAACAAACATCTGCTTCAACTCATTCTCGGAGAGGGGGACATGGTCTTCTATCTCCACGCCCTCTATGCCTGCTTCTGAAAGCGCCTCCGCGACAATGTCCTCAGCCGATGCCAGCGTCTTCAGCCTGAATTTCTTCCATTTCATAAATCTGCCTCAGTCTGCAAAACCGTTCGGGTTCTTCTGCTGCCAGTTCCAGGAATCACGACACATCTCCTCGATTCCATACTCTGCCTTCCATCCCAGCTCTCTTGCGGCCTTTGAAGGATCACAATAGCAGGTCGCAATATCACCAGCACGTCTCGGTTTGATGACATATGGGATCTCTTTCCCGCACGCTTTGCTGAATGCCCTGACCACCTGAAGCACAGAATAGCCATGACCGGTTCCCAGGTTATAGATGGAGACTCCTTCATTATCCGCGAATTTTCTGATCGCGTTCACATGCCCTCTTGCCAGATCACACACGTGGATATAATCTCTCACACCTGTCCCGTCTGGTGTATCGTAATCATCGCCGAAAACCGACAGCTCATGAAGCTTGCCGATGGCTACCTGTGCAATATAAGGCACCAGGTTGTTCGGAATCCCCTTCGGATCCTCTCCAATCAGTCCTGATGGATGTGCTCCAATCGGGTTAAAGTAGCGCAGCAGAATGACATTCCACTCCGGATCTGCCTTCTGCACGTCGATCAGAATCTGCTCAAGCATCCACTTTGTCCACCCATATGGATTCGTACAGGTTCCTTTCGGGCATTCCTCTGTGATCGGGACAAAAGCAGGGTCCCCATATACGGTCGCACTGGAAGAAAAGATGATATTTTTGCAGCCATGACTCCTCATGCTCCCGACAAGATTCAGTGTCCCGGTGATGTTGTTGGAATAATACTCCACCGGTTTGTGCACAGATTCTCCGACCGCCTTCAGCCCTGCAAAATGAATCACCGCATCGATCTTCTGATTCTCAAAGATCTGATCCAGGCAAGGCTTGTCCAGAATATCCCCCTTCACAAATGACAGATCTCTGCCAGTAATCTCTCTGACACGATCGATTGCCTTTTCACTGGCATTGTAAAGGTTGTCGACAACCGTGACCTCATACCCGGCATTCAGCAGCTCAACGCAGGTATGACTTCCGATAAAACCAGCTCCTCCTGTAACAAGAATTCTCATGGTCTCTCCTCCCGATCATTAGAAACTACAAATTACTTCCGGCTTCAGCCGACTGTCCGGAACTTGTTACTGCTGTCTGAGCCCCTTCGAATCAGAGCAGCTCACAGCCGCCTGTCGGACGGATACTGAGGACATGGCAGCTGCCCTCTCCAAGAAGGCGGTTCATACGCTCTGTAAAGGAATCGATCATATCATCCGGCACAAACGCCTGGCAGGTTCCTGCAAAGCCGCCGCCATGCACTCTGAACGCTCCTCTGCCGGCAAGAAGCTCATCACAAAGTGCCAGCGCAATGGCCATCTCCTGATGCTTATTGGCTCCGCATGGAACAATATTCTGAAGATACATCCAGCTGGATCTGCCTGATTCATTGACCAGCCTCAGGAATGTATTCACGTCACCCTTTTTCAAGGCTTCTACCTGTCTGGGCACCCGCTCTGTGTCTGCATAAAAATGAAGGGAGCGAAGGACTGCTCTGTCTCCGAATGCTTTTCTCAGCTCCGGTATCCGTTCCATGAAGGCTTCCTTCGGGACCTCATTCAGAACCTTTTTGTTGAAAAAGCCTGCTACTTCCTGCTCCTCGACTGGAATCGCCGTGTACTCATCGGTCAAATCCGCGTGACTTGCCCAGCAGTTAATGATCACAAGGCGATATCCCATGGAGTCAAAATCAACATCGAGTTTCTCGACGATTGGATTGGACGGGTCAGCAAAATCAATGGTCAGAATATTCCCGACGGAGGAAGCTGTCTGATCCATCAACCCGGACGGTTTGCCAAAGTAAACATTCTCTGCATACTGGCTGATCTGCGCAATCTCCACTGGGTCTGCTTTTCCACCGTAGAACAGGCCGTTGACCATATTGCCGATCAGGACCTCAAACGCAGCCGATGAACTGATCCCGGAGCCAGGCAGAACTGCGCTCGTTACGACTGCCCGAAAGCCTGAGATGGGGCAGGAAAGATCCATAAAACGTCTCACGACTCCCCGGATCAATGCAGCCGTCGTGTTCACCTCTTCTTTTCGGACAGACATGTCTGTCAGGTCGATTGTGCAGGCAGGATACCCCTCAGATAAAATCGAAACCTTCCCATCATCTGTCGGGACAGCCGCGCCAATCATGTCCAGGTCCACCGATGCAGCCAAAACCCGGCCGTGCTCATGGTCTGTGTGATTTCCGCCAATCTCTGTTCTTCCTGGCGCCGAAAACAAGTGGATATCTTCTTTTATATCTTCCGGATATGTCGCGGAGAACAGATCAAGAAGATGTTCATATCTTGGCAGGTTTTCCTTTGCTTTACCAGGATAGAGCACATTCAGTTTCTTCTGAAAGTCCTCTGTCAGAAGCCTTTTCTTCCAGTCACTCAGATTCATACAGCCCTCCACATATCAAATTTTCAATTATCTTACCACAAATCAAGAGGGGATAACAGTAAAATAAAAAGCCCGTGAATACGGGCTTTCGACAGTGGAACCGAGGAGGCTCGGACTCCTGACCTTTCGCGTGTGAGGCGAACGCTCATCCCAGCTGAGCTACGGTTCCATAAAAAAGACAGATTTGAAAAACCCGCCATCATACCTGATGACGGGTAATAGTTCCTAGGAGAATCGAACTCCTGTTTTCGCCGTGAGAGGGCGACGTCTTAGCCGCTTGACCAAGGAACCATGTCGTGTCGACTTGCATACTATAGCATGATGACGCGTGGAATGCAACCCTTTTTTTTCATTTTTTAATCTTTTGATCTTTTTGGGATCTTTTTTGCTGTTTCGCTGTGGTTTTACTGTGTTCTTTTGCCGGTCTTTTTCTGCGCAAATGATATAATTTGCAGAAAATATTGCTCTTGGTAGGGGGGACAGCATCTGTCGCGCTGAAGGCATCTGCCGTTCCCTCTCCCCTGTCTTTTTACTTAAACCCTTGCCACACCGGACTCTCTGGCAGCCTGTGCGACCGCACTCGCAACTGCATCCTTTACACGCGGATCAAATGCATGTGGAAGAATATAATCGGCATTCAGTTCATCATCAGAAACGCAGCCAGCGATAGCCTTTGCAGCTGCTATCTTCATCTCTTCATTAATACGTGTGGCTCTTACATCAAGCGCTCCACGGAATATCCCCGGAAACGCGAGAACGTTGTTTACCTGATTTGGAAAATCCGATCTTCCAGTTGAAACAACAGCGGCTCCTCCCGCTTTCGCCTCATCGGGCATGATCTCCGGAACAGGATTCGCACATGCAAAGATGATTGGATCCTTTGCCATACTTTCTACCATTTCTTTTGTAAGTGTACCCGGTGCAGAGACACCGATAAATACATCTGCCCCCTTGATCACATCCGCAAGGGAACCCGCTATACGCTCCCTGTTGGTAATTTTTGCCATCTCCCTCTTGATTGGGTTCAGTCCTTCCCGTCCCTCATAGATTGCTCCCTTCCGGTCGGTCATGATCACATTTTTCAGTCCCATTTCAATCAGCAGACGGATAATTGCAATCCCCGCAGCGCCTGCTCCGCTTGTAACAATTCGAACATCCTCTATTTTCTTTCCGACAAGCTTCAGCGCATTCATCATACCAGCGAGGGTAATAACAGCTGTCCCATGCTGATCATCGTGGAAAACGGGAATATCGCAGACTTCCTGAAGGCGCTGTTCAATCTCAAAGCATCTGGGAGCACTGATATCTTCCAGATTAATACCGCCAAATGAGCCAGCCAGAAGGCTGACTGTCTTAACAATATCATCTGGATCTTTGCTCCTGACACAAAGCGGAATGGCATCAACGTCCCCGAAAGCCTTGAAAAGGACACACTTCCCCTCCATGACTGGCATTCCCGCTTCAGGTCCAATATCTCCAAGACCCAGGACCGCTGTTCCATCAGTTACAACCGCGACTGTATTCCATCTTCTGGTCAGGTTGAAGCTTTCCTCTGGATGTTTTTGAATTTCAAGGCACGGAGCTGCAACGCCAGGTGTATATGCAAGTGAAAGAGCCTCACTCGAGTCAACTTTTGCCCTTGGCGTAACCTCTATCTTTCCCCTCCACTCTCTGTGAAGTCTAAGTGATTCAGCAGCATAATCCATATGTTACCTCCATGAACATTTTTTTGATGTCTCTATACTAAGTTTTATTCAAGCAACGCCATTATAAATCGAGCGCAATTAATTGTCCAGTATGATAATTTCCTGTCAATCACGATGAAGCTGTGGCAGTCACTACACCGATCTTTGTTCCCATCCCATAATGAAGCTGCCTATTATCATGTCATCAAGCGTTTGGAAGAGTATGGCCGCCAGCTGCTGGACGCCGTGCAGATCCTGCAAAACAGCTGAGTTTTGCTAACTTTTTGCTAGCCGTGCAAGTTTTAAAACGAAAAAAGCCTCAGGAATGCCGTAAATACGGTACTCCTGAGGTGTTTGTCAGATGCCGCAGACCGGGATCGAACCGGTACGAGTGTCACCACTCATGGGATTTTAAGTCCCAGGCGTCTGCCAGTTCCGCCACTGCGGCTTAAAAAAACAGGACAGGCAATCGCCTGTCCCATACGACCCAGACCGGGTTCGAACCGGTGACCTCCGCCGTGACAGGGCGGCGCTCTAACCAACTGAGCCACTGGGCCACAAAGATGGATCCTCGGGGACTCGAACCCAGGACCGATCGGTTATGAGCCGACTGCTCTAACCAACTGAGCTAAGGATCCAAGTATCGAAAATCTTTTCCTAGCTCCCCAAGTAGGGCTCGAACCTACAACCCTTCGGTTAACAGCCGAATGCTCTACCATTGAGCTATTGAGGAAAATTGCACAACACTTATTATGTCACA
>CACWKX010000012.1 GCA_902761585.1 uncultured Lachnospiraceae bacterium | reverse complement strand
ATACTCGTTCTTCATAGATTTAGTATAGCATACCGTGTAGATATTTTCAATATGCACATCTACACATAGTTAAAATATTTGCGGACTGTCATCCACACGGTTAAAACCGTGGGTTTTCTCGTCCGCAGGGGTTATAATTGTTTGCATCCATCTGCTCGCCGCGGCCCTGCATCGTCTTTGTGTCGATCTTGACGCTCAGGCCAAGGTTCTGCCCCAGAAACAGGAGGGAGCCTCCGGTTTTTCTCCGAAGACTCCCTCCTGCTTTCTGCTTGTTCTGTTTGTTCTGTTAACCGGCGCTGGACCGGCGCTCATCCATCCGCCTGCTTACCTTGCAATACGGACTCTCCTGCCGATTTCCTCATCATCCTTTTTCCCCGGCTCCTCCACGATGCCGCCGAACGGCATCTGCGCGATGAGCTTCCAGTCCTCCGGTACATCAAACAGTTTCCGTACCGCTTCGTTGATCACCGGATTGTAATGCTGAAGATTCGCTCCGATTTCAAGCTCGCGGAGCGCAGACCAGATCGAAATCTGAAGCATTCCGTTGGACTGCTGTGCCCAGACCGGAAAGTTCGCCGCATACAGCGGAAACTTCTCCTGAAGTGTCTTCACGACCGATTCATCTGTGAAGTACAGCACGGTTCCGGCGCCTGCCCGGAACCCATCGATCTTCTCTCTGGACACCTTCCCGCCGAATACATCATAGACCGTATCCCAGAGCTGATTCTGCTTTTCTCCAAGGGCGACAATCACTCTCTGGCTCTTCATATTGAAAGCATCCGGCACAAGCTTCACAGCCTCCTGAATGGTCTCGACAACCTTCTCCTCGCTGACTGGAAGGTTTTTGTCAATCTGGTAATATGTTCTTCTTTTCTGCAACGATTCTATTACACCCATCTGTTTCTCCCTATTCCTGGTTGTTATTCAATCGGATTCTTTTCTCTCGCGACAGCTTCTGTCCGGATCTCTCAGCCTTCATGCTGCGTCTGATGCTGCTGCATCTCCTTCTCTGTTTCACCCTGCTGTCTTACGGCTTCTAGCCGCTGAGCCTTCTCCTGCTCAGCTTTCAGGAGCTCCTCATCTTTCCCTTCATTCTTCTTATCATCCTTGAAGATGTACTTGTGCTGAATCTTGTAGCTCAGGAAGAACAGCACGACATCCGTGATCACCTTGAAGCCGACCGCGGAACCGCCGAGAACCCCCTTCAGCACACTGACAATCAGGGCGCTCAGCAGGCACTGGACGGCTGACAGGGCCATGAACTCACCGGCGCTTTTGGCCGACTGCTGTGCCTTGTCCGACTTGAAATGAAAGACAAAGTGCTTTGTCAGCAGGTAGTTCACCGACGCCGAGATCAGCCTCGCGCACACTGTTGCATAGAGGATCGCGAACATCTGCCCCCGGAACGTCACGCCGGTGAAAATCCCGAACATGATGATGTCGACGATCGATGCCATTAGAGACGTAATCGAGTAGAGAATGAACTTTTTGACCACCGTCAGGATGATTCCGAACGTGTCGCCCGGACGCCGCGCCTTCTCATACCCCTTTTCAAAGGAAACATAGTGA
Source organism: uncultured Lachnospiraceae bacterium (assembly GCA_902761585.1). Lineage (GTDB taxonomy): Bacteria > Bacillota > Clostridia > Lachnospirales > Lachnospiraceae > Porcincola. The sequence continues at coordinate 153,188 of CACWKX010000012.1, read as the reverse complement.
ACCGGTACCTGAAGGAAGCCGATCTTCTCAAAGGACATCAGCATCGCGGTCTCATACGAATACCGCTCCGATGGGACATCCAGACAGTGCTGCACCCTCAGATCCGGGATGCCGAAGATGCCGGACATGGGATCCGCCAGCCGCACCCCCATCAGCATGTGGTAGATCAACTTCATGAGCACATTCATACGGTAATCATAGTCTGTCACCAGATGGCTTCCGAAGTCCCTGGAGCCCACGACAATCGCGTACGAACCCATCTCCTGTTCATTATGGAGAGACTCCGCCATCTTCTGGACATCAGCCACTGATGTCAGCCTGTCGGAGTTCAGTGTGATGATCCCATCCGTCTGTCCGCTGAAATGCTCCTGATAGTACGTCATTGCTGTCCGCAAGGACGCGCCGATTCCCTTGTTCTCCTCGTGCGTCAGGACAAGCGCACCTGCACGTTCCACCTTATAGAACACCGGAAGCTTGTCTGTGCGGCTCCCATCATTGACCACAATGATGTCCTGAAAGCCCGCCTTTTTCAGTTCGGGGATATACCCTGCAAAAGAAGCAGGCGGATTGTATGCAGGAATCACGATTACACATCTGTACGCCATGTCCTGCACCTCCTTCCTGCATATCTGACGTTCTTCATGGGATTCACATCAACGCCATCATATCAGACGCAGGGTATTTTTGTAAACGTCCGGTCGGCAAAGCTGCCTGATGGCAAGCACCCGCTCTCACTGCTCTGCCTTCCTCAGCCTTGCCATCACCTTCTTTTCATCATAGCGGCTCATCAGAACAGCTGCCAGCAGGCAAAGGACTGTCGAGGACACGGCCGCGATCCGGTAACCTGTTCCTGCGCTTCTTCCGATTGTCGCAAAGCTTGTAAACAAAAGCGCCGCCAGGCTCTGTCCCATCTTCATCGCAAATGTCCTCGCCGCGAAGAACATGCCATCGTGATTCTCTCCCGTGGTGATCTCATCGCTGCGGGCAATATCTGCCACGACCGTCTGGGGCAGGATTCCCAAGATCGCCATCGACGGTGCCGCGATGACCATGACCAGAATGCCGAAAATCATGCCCTTATTCGTTCCTGCCTGCCCGGTTGACACAGCGGTGATGAGATAGACAGCTGAAAACTCGATGAACGCCCAGACGATCATTCTCTTCTTCGTGATCTTCCGGGACAGCTTTCCCACAACCACATACAGGGCGACAGAAATCAACGTCATCCCGATATAAAGCACCGTGTTCATGGTCTCCGGGAGCTTCATCAGCGAGGTAACAAAGAAATTCAGGCCAGACTGAAACATCGTGACCGCCACCCAGTAGCACACGTCCGATCCGACAAATATGCGGAAATCCCTGTTTTTGAATGTCTTTGCAAGGGACTGGAATGCATTGCCGCTCACTGGCTTGATTTCCACATAGTCCTGTTCACGGATGGTGAAGGTCGGTACCAGCAGGCAGACAAACGCGATGACTGCCAGCACAGTGAACGTCACGCGAATCGCCAGGACCCTTCCGAGCGCCGGCGTGAGTGCGCCCCAGATGAATGGGCAGGCATAACCGAGCGCACTTCCGAAGATAAAGGTGAATGAGATCGCGGTTGACAGTCTCGTCAGCTCCTCCTGGTTCTTCGGCAGCTCCGCAATCAGTGCATTGTACGGGGTGCAGTACAGTGTCATGAACAGATAAAAAAGCAGCATCATGGCAAGCACCCAGACACCATTGACCGAGCTCTGTCCATTCACCGGCGCACAGTATACCAGCACCGTCACCACAGCAAGCGGCAGCGCCGCTCTTCTCATGAATGGAAGCCGCCTGCCCTTCGGATTCCGGCTCCTGTCCGACAGATTCGCAATCCAGGGATCTGTGACAGCGTCGAACACACGCCCCAGCGCATAAATGCCACCCAGAATCGTAAACACGCCCAGAATCATGCGTCCCTGCGGCAGAAACAGCGTCTGTCCTGCCTTCAGCATCTCCGTATCCGGCTCATAGAATGTAATGATCCAGTTTGTCACCAGTGCGGAAAGAATGCTCCACCCAAGCTGTCCGATTGCAAACAGCCAGATGACTTTGCTTGTCAATTTCTTCATACGAAACACCCTCCATTCGGTATTCTTTGTCTATTTTAACACATTGAAGGATGTTTTTTCCCTTTAAATGTACAGAAATGCCCGGCTGATTCCTCAGCCGGGCGGAATAAGCGGAAAACTCTGTTACTTGTTCTTCTCGATAAAGCTCCTCATCGAAGCCTCGGGGATAAACCCAACGTTCTGATCCACCTTTGCTCCATCGCGGAAGACAGCTACATAGGGAATAGACATGATCCCGAACTTCTCTGCGATGTCCGGATTCTCATCCACATCCATTGCATAGAACTTTACATCTGTGATCTCGTCTGAAAGCTTCTCAAGAACCGGTCCGAGCATCTTGCACGGTCCGCACCATGTTGCGTTGAAGTCCACGACCGAAACTCCATCCTTGACTGCATTCGCGAAATCTTCCGAATTGATAACCTTGACACTCATATGAAATCCTCCTTTATCTGTTTCCTGGCATTCTGATCCAGATACGCCGCCGCACTGATGGCAGCAACATTACCTTCCCCTGCCGCCTTTGCAATCTGATAGGGAAGTCCTGTCAGATCCCCGGCCGCAAACAGCCCCGGCAGGTTTGTCGCCATGCTGCGGTCAACCTTTACATGGCTGCCGGAAAGCTCCAGCCCCGGCACCAGCTTGTCCGGCGCGACACTCTCCCGTAGAAGGAAGATGCAGTCCGCCTCCAGATGATCCGGAAGCTCTCCATCCTGAAGCATACTCCCTTCACAGGCCCCAAGCGGAACGCCTTCAGGTCTGAAGGGTGAGTCTGCGATCTGAAGCCGCATCCTCCTGCCTGCTTTCTCGACCGACACCGGCTTTGCCCACAGCACCCTGACTGCTTCCGGAAGCGACACCTCTGACCGGTACATCGGAAGATATGTCACCTTTGAGCAGGTCTCACTGAGAAAAACCGCCTCGCTCTCCTCCTTCGGATTCCATCCGACAACAATGACTTCCTTCCCCTTGTAGAGCGGTGCGTCGCAGGTTGCGCAGTAGCTGACGCCGCGTCCTAGGTTTTCATTCTCTCCCGGGAACGGCTTCCCGAAGGAGGTCCCTGTTGTCAGAATCACGGAACTGGCTTCCAGAAAGTCCTGATCTGCCTGCAGGCTGAAATAATCCCCCATCGCATAGATGCCTGCCACCCTTTTCTCTGTGATCGGGATACCCGCAGCCTTCACCTGATCCAGAAGCCTCCGGTTCAACTCCGGGCCCGTCACCTCTGGCACTCCCGGATAATTCACAATCATATGCGTCTTCCCGATCTTCTCGGATCCCTTCGCATTTCCAATCAGCAGAATGCGCTTGTTGCGGCTCTTCGCCGTCAGGGCAGCCGAGATTCCTGCCGGACCTGTGCCGACAATCGCTATATCATATCTCAATACGGCTTCACCTCCCTGCTTCCGCCATCTCCGCTGCCGCCATCCCCGCCATGAATCGCCGCATGCAGAATAAACAACTTCAATTTGATTGTGTACAATCTTTATGGCTTCACTATACCTGCACACAGGATATCTGTCAAGCCCAATTTTCACATGTTCACAGCATATCCCCTGCAGTATTTCTTTTATGATGTGCTCCTGCTGTACGGTTGACACCCTCCGGCAACCCTTTTACAATGTCAGGGTGACAGCAGCATAGAAAGGATATTACCATGAAATTTTATTATCCGGTCGTAATCGGTAGAAAAGATGACGGAGGGTGGCATGCCTCCTTCCCGGACCTTGCGATGTGCGAGGTTGACGGGACAGATGAATTTGATGTGCTCCAGAATGCACGCGACGCGGCATACAGCTGGATTGACTTGGAGCTTCAGGAGAAAGACCCGAAGCTGCCTTCTCCATCCGACCCGAAGGATGTAAAGACAGCCCCCGGACAGGAAGTCCGGATGATCCTGGTCAACTACCGTATGACCGAAGGCTGGGACGAGTGACTTTCAGCCTTCCCTCCCGCTTCGAGAAAGAGCTGCAGCCCGGAAAGGCTGCAGCTCTTTCTGTATGTTCATGTGTTCACATCTTTACTGCAGTTCCATGCCATCCTGCGTCATACAGGATCTGCTGCCCTCAGTTCCTCGCGCACTTTGATGGCGCGGTCCGGATAATTCGTGATGACAGCATGCACGCCGGCCTTCATGCAGGCTTTCATGTCCGCTTCCCGGTTGATTGTCCAGACGTTGACGTCCAGGCCGAGCCTTCTGCAGTCCTCCATGTACCCCGGATACTGCAGGCAATAGCCCGACGGATGAAGGGCATTGACATGGAGAGCCGCCGCATACTGCGGCACATCGATAAACCCGTCCTCATACAAAAGCCCGACCTTCGCCTTCGAATCGATCTGCTGCACACGCCTGATCGAATAATGGTTGAAGGAGGAATAGATCACGCGGTCCTCCATCCCAAACTTGTGGACAAGATGCACCGCCGCTGCCTCGATTCCAGGATAGAAAAAGACGCCGGTCTTCAGCTCGATGTTGATCACCATCCTCGTCTCATCGTGCACGTACGCCAGCACTTCCTCCAGCAGCGGAATCTTTGCATCCCCTGCCCCGTACCCCGGATGGAGCTTTCCGAACGACATGCTCCGAAGCTCCTGAAGGGTGTAGTCCTTCACATATCCCTTGTGGTCGGATGTCCGGTCGATCGTCTCGTCATGGCAAACGACAAGGCTGCCATCCGCCGACAACTGGACGTCCAGCTCGATGCCATCCGCCCCGAGGGCTGCGGCATACTCATACGCCGCCATCGTGTTCTCGGGAGCATATCCCGACGCGCCTCTGTGCGCCCACACCTTGACCATTTCAGCCTTTCAGCCCCCTTGCCTGGCGATCCATATCCTCGACAACAATGTCGTAGATCTCACCAATCGACCTTCCGTACTCAAGCAGCTTCCAGGGCTCATTCGTATGAAAATGAATCTTCACCGGGTCCCCGTCCCCTCCGACGGCGAGCAGACAGTCCCCATCGAAGTGCTCCGTGATATAATCCCGGATCTCATCCTCGTCCAGATCCTCTCCGTCAATCAGCATCTGTGTATCATAGCGGTATTGAAGCATAGCCGGCTCCTCTCATCATTCCTGATATACTGAACAAACATGCATGTTGTTTCTGATTCTTCAGCCATTTTAAGGCGGCACAGCCGCCCCTGTCAACAAACAGCGCCTGACTGAAAATGCGAGCCGCCCCGGCTTCCTCCGGCTTTGAAGCTGTCCGCTACACCGGTCCCTTCCCGGTCAGATGCCGGCCTATCCAGTTCCTGATATCCTCGTACACTTCCTCTTTGCCGATTTCATTGGTCAGCTCATGTCGTTTTCCCGGATACAAGTGTATATCCACGTCCTTGATTCCGGCAGCGCGATAGCTTTCGAAGACCTTCTTCACTCCTTGTCCATATGAACCCACCGGGTCTTCTTCCCCGGATATGAACAGAATCGGGATGTCCTTTGGGATCCCTCCGACATGCCTCGGGTCCTGAATGTACCGGATGACATCAAACAAAGTCTGATATCCATTTACCGTGAACGTATAGGTGCAGAACCGATCGGCATTGTATCGATCGACAATCGCCGGATCACAGGTCAGCCAGTCATTCGCCGTACGCGGGTTCTGAATACGATCCAGATATCCCTTGAAGGAAAGCTGTTTCAGAAATGCGGAGCGGTAGCGCTCTCCGTGCGTCAGCCTCAGCCAGCCGGCGATCAGGCCCGCGGCACCCAGAACAGGTCCCGGCGTATAGCCTGTCCCTGAAAGAATTGCGCCATCGAGTTCGCCGCCATATTCCATCAGGTATCTCCTTGCCAGGAAAGAGCCCATGCTGTGTCCGAACAGAAAAAGCGGTACATCTCTGTATGTTTTCTTTGCATACTTGGTAACCTCATACTGATCATCTACCAGCGTTTTGCTTTTTCCCGCCCCGATATAACCCAGGTCCGCATCGCCTGCCGCCGTCTTCCCGTGACCCAGATGATCATTTCCGATTACCAGAATTCCATACTGATTCAGCCAGAGCGCAAAGTTCTGAAAACGTTCGACATACTCGACCATCCCATGCGAAATCTGCAGAATCGCACGGATCTCCCCCTCCGGCTCCCAGACTTCCACATGCAGCTTGTTCTTCTGATCGGTAGAGGGAATCGAAAGCTCTGTCATGATAATCTGCCTCCCATTGCACATTGAAAATCCGGCCGGTTTCAAAAGTGCCGTCAGACAAGTGTATCCAGCGCCTGTTTCAGATCCGCGATCAGATCCTCCTTGTCCTCGATGCCGATGGACAGGCGGATGGAATCCGGATAGATTCCTGCGCCTTCCAGCACCTCCTTCGGCTGGCCGAAATGAGTGGATGTTGCCGGATGAGTGATCAGGGACTTGGCATCGCCAACGTTGACCATGAAGCCGAACAGATGCACCTTCTCAAGCAGAGAGGCAGCATCCGCCTGGCTCCCATTGACCCGGAACATCATCATGCCGCTGCAGCCAAGAGGGAAATACTTCTGTGCGAGCGCATGATATCTGGAAGACTTCAACCCCGGATAGGAGACGGAGCGGACAGCCGGATGCTGCTCCAGGAACTCCGCGACTGCCTGCGCGTTTTTGCAGTGCTCCCGCATCCGGAGCGACAGTGTCTCGATCCCCTGCAGGATCAGCCACGCGCTGACCGGACTGAGATTCGCACCGACATCACACAGATACACCTGGCGAAGTCTCTGGGAGAACATCTCCCGGTCCATCTTCTCAGCGCCGACCCAGTCTCTGTACTTCTGATTGAACGCCTCAAACTGCGGGAATTTCCCGTTCAGCCACAGGAATCCGCCCCTCTCGACGACCAGCCCGCCGATCGTCGTACCGTGCCCGCAGAGATACTTCGTCGCTGAGTACACGACGATATCCGCCCCATGCTCAAACGGCCGAAACAGATAGGGTGTCGCGAAGGTATTGTCGATGACAAGCGGAATCCCGGCATCATGTGCGACCGCCGAGAGCGCTTCGAAGTCCGGTACATTGATCAGCGGGTTGCCCAGACACTCCACATAGATTGCCTTTGTGTGCTCGTCGATCTGTGCCCTGAATGCCTCCGGGTCATCCGGGTTGCTCACAAACTTCCCGGTGATGCCATACTGCGGAAGAATACCGGTCAGAAGGCTCGTTGTCCCGCCATAGATCGTCTTGACCAGGACAATGTTGTCGCCCGCCCGGCAGAGATTCAGGATCGTATTCGTGATGGCAGCCATGCCGCTCCCGAAGGAAACCGCCCGTGCGCCCCCCTCCAGGGAGGCAATACGGCGTTCCAGAACGTCATTCGTCGGATTCTCGAATCTGGAGTAGCTCTGCCCCTCCTTTGCGAACTTGAATACGTCGATACAGTTGTCAATATCTTTCAGGGAATAACAGGCGCTCTGGTAGATTGGAACTGCCTTTGACCCATAAGTATCCTCGTCCGGATTGTAGCCTGCGTGGAGCTGTCTCGTCGTAAAGCCAAGTGTCTGATCCCGGTCTGCCGTGAATGCCATCTCTGTTCTCCTTCCAGACACAGGAGGATCGGTTGGTCTTCCCGTGTCATTATCTGCTGTCTGTAATCAAGTCTTCTCGATATTGTACGCCGAACGCCCCTTTGCTGTCTAATATCCGATTATTGTACCCCGATATAGATGATATCTATATCGGGCAGTGCCCTTTCGCTTCATTTCAGTTATAATATGATGACAGTGTCAAAAGTCCGCCACCACGCCTGCCTGCATGCGAGTGGTGGCAGGACTTATTGACACGCATATCATTACAGCACAAGGAAATCCCGCAGCACAGTCTGCATTCACAGTTATTCCGGAAAGAGAGAATGGATATGACACTGAGCGAATGGTTTGAAACACAGAACTTCCCGGAGGAGGATGAGAACCTGGCATCTTCTGCCTGCCTGTATCTGAAGAAAGGCGCCGGCCGCAGCCTTAAGTCTGGCGGCGGATGGATCTACGACAACGAGGTCGACCGTACAGAAGGTTCCTTCGACAACGGAGCGATCCTGAAGATTCTGGATTTCGACGGTTTCCCGCTCGGGTACGGCTTCATCAACACGGCATCCAGAATCCGCGTCCGGATGCTCTCAAGATATGAAAAAAATGGAATCACCCCCGCTTTTCTGAGGCAGCGTGTCCGTGATGCCTGGGCGTACCGCAAGGCCGTCATGGATACGGATTCATGCCGGGTTCTGTTCGGGGAGGCGGATTTTCTGCCGGGTCTCACGGTGGATAAGTTCGGGGATGTGCTTGTCGTGGAGTCCCTCGCGCTCGGGACGGAGCCTTACAAAGTGATGATCCTGAACATGCTCGCGGATGCAATGGCCGAAGACGGTATCCGGATCCGAGGCATCTACGAAAGAAGCGACGCCAAGGTACGTCAGCTGGAGGGGCTTCCTCGCACAAAAGGGTTTATCGGACCGGAGTTCGACACGAATGTGCCGATCGTTGAGAATGGCGTCCGGTATCTGGTCGACGTAAAGGACGGACAGAAGACCGGCTTCTTCCTGGATCAGAAGAACAACCGTGCGGCCGTCGCCGGAATCGTCCGGCGGCTTCAGACTCCGTCTGTGCTGGACTGCTTTACGCACACCGGCTCATTCGGACTGAACTGCGCCTTGGCGGGCGCCGGGAGTGTTCTGTCTGTGGATGCCTCCGACCTTGCCATCCATCAGGCGATGGGCAACGCCCGGCTCAACGGCTTGTCCCCTCGCCTGCTGCAGATGGAAGACTGTGTTCCATCCGATCAGAGCGCTCAGACAGGGCTCTGCTATCTGACCGCGGATGTCTTTGATCTTCTCCCAAAGCTTGAGGCGGCAGGCAGGCAGTACGATATTGTCATTCTCGACCCGCCCGCCTTCACAAAGTCCCGGCAGGTCACAAAGAATGCCGTCAAGGGCTACCGCGAGATCAACCTCCGCGGAATGCGGCTTGTAAAAGACGGCGGGTTCCTCGCGACCTGCTCCTGCTCTCATTTCATGGAGGAGGACCTGTTCCGCAAGACCTTGAAAGAGGCCGCCCACGGCGCCCGCCGCAGGCTCCGCCAGGTCGAGTTCCGCACGCAGGCACCTGATCACCCGATTCTCTGGGGCGATGATGAATCCTATTATTTGAAGTTCCTGATCTTTCAGGTCATAAAAGAACGGTAAATGCCTTAAAAAACGCCGCCGAAAGCCCGGTTGCCCAGGTCCTTCGGCGGCTGAATTCATGTATATATTCCGGTCAATCACTCACGCTGCAAAGGCAGCTGTCTCTGCTCAAACGGCGCAGCGATCACTGTACTCTGATGTTCGTATAGCCCATCAGGCTCTTGTCCACGGCCTCGGCGCACTCGCGCCCCTGGCGGATGGCTTTGACGACAAGGGACTGACCGGTATGCATATCACCGCAGCTGAAGACCTTCTCCACAGAGGTCTGATAGCCGCCTTCTGCCGTCTTCACATTGGAGCGTTCTGTCGTCTCGACGCCAAACGCATCTGTCACATACTTCTCCGGCCCGAGGAATCCTGCCGCGATTACAAGCACCTCACACGGCAGCTCCTTCTCGCTGCCTGGCACCTCTGTCATCTTCCGTCTGCCGGTCTGCGGATCCTTCTCGAATCTGAGTCCGACCGTCTTCACCGCGCGCAGATTTCCATCCTTGTCCTTGAGGAATTCCTTGATCGTCGTCTCATAGATCCTCGGGTCATGCCCAAACAGCGCGATTGCCTCCTCCTGGCCGTAGTCGGTCTTGCTGACTTTCGGCCACTCCGGCCACGGATTGTCCGCCGCGCGCTCGTCCGGTGCCTTCGGCATCATCTCAATGGCCGTCACGGACTTGCAGCCATGGCGGATCGCGGTACCGGTGCAGTCATTTCCCGTATCGCCTCCGCCGACAATCACAACGTTCTTCCCCTTCGTCTCGACATACTTTCCATCCTGGAAATGGGAATCGAGCAGGCTTTTCGTATTCCTTGCAAGGAAATCGACCGCAAAATAGATTCCCTTTGCATCGCGTCCGGGTCCCTTCAGGTCTCTTGCCTGCTTCGCCCCGCAGGCAAGCACGACGGCATCGTACTCCTTCAGAAGGGCCTTCGGCTTGACATCCTTCCCGACATCCATACCGGTCAGGAAGGTGACGCCCTCCTCCTTCATGATGCTGACCTTGCGGTCTACGATCTGCTTCTCCAGCTTCATGTTCGGGATCCCGTACATCAGAAGGCCCCCGATGCGGTCATCGCGCTCATACACCGTCACCTGATGACCTCTGTGATTCAGCATATCCGCACAGGCAAGTCCGGACGGGCCGGAGCCGATGATCGCCACCTTCTTCCCTGTACGCACCTTCGGCGGCTTCGCAGCGGCGTATCCATGCTCATAGGCATACTCAATGATCGCATACTCATTTTCCCGCGTTGCGACAGCATCCCCGTGCACACTGCAGGTGCAGGCCTTCTCGCAGAGCGCCGGACAAACCCTTGAGGTAAATTCCGGGAAGTTGTTAGTCTTGTGCAGGCGGCTGTATGCCTCCTTCCAGTTTCCGTGATAGACCAGATCATTCCACTCCGGGCACAGATTATGCAGCGGGCAGCCGCTCGTCATGCCAGCGAGCATCATGCCCGACTGGCAGAACGGAACACCGCAGTCCATGCATCTGGCCCCCTGCTTCTTCTGCTCCTCGAGAGAGAGATGTTCATGGAACTCATTCCAGTTTTTGATGCGTTCCTTCGGGTCCTCCGAAACCGGATCGACCCTGTCATATTCCAGAAATCCCGTAGGCTTCCCCATCTTCCTGTCCTTTCTTCATACACGCATATCTGGCAGGCCGCCCAAACCACCCCGGCAGCCTGCCCGCTCAGACTGCCGCTTTGTCACGATGTCTGCTTCATCTTAGTGGCTGCATCTTTCCCTTCCTGAATGCAGCTTCCCACATGTGCTGCCTGCAGAAGCCGGCACAGCGATTCCGGCAACTTCTATGTCAGGTACGCCATCACGCACTCTGGCTCTGCTTCATGTAGAATGCTTCCGACTGCGCCTGCTCCGGCGACAGTCCTCTCTCCTCCGCCTTCGCGATCAGTCCCAGCATCTGCTCGTAATCGTGCGGGATGATCTTCTTGAACTTCGGAAGATAGTCCTCAAAATGCTCCAGAATCTCTTTGCCCTTCACAGATCCCGTGACCCGCACATGCTCCTCAAGCATTTCCTTCATATCCATGACATCGTACTTCGAGGTTATCTCCCTGGAGGACACCATGGTCTTGTTGATCTTGGTATACAGGTCATTATCCTCGTCGAGCACATAGGCAACGCCGCCCGACATGCCGGCTGCAAAGTTCTTGCCGACCGAGCCCAGAATCAGTGCCTTTCCGCCCGTCATATACTCACAGCCATGATCGCCACAGCCCTCGACAACTGCATTGGCCCCGGAATTGCGGACGCAGAACCGCTCGCCGGCCGTTCCACAGATATAGGCACTGCCCGAGGTCGCCCCGTACAGAGCGACATTGCCGATGACGATGTTCGTATCCTGGCGGAACCTGGACGACTTCGGCGGATACACCACAAGCTCACCGCCGGAAAGTCCTTTTCCAAAATAGTCGTTGCTGTCTCCCTCCAGCTCCAACGTCAGCCCCTTCGGGATGAACGCGCCGAAGCTCTGGCCGCCCGCTCCCTCACAGCGGATGTGGAAAGTGTCACCCGGAAGGGTATTGCCATACCGCTTCGTGATCTCCGAGCCAAAGATCGTGCCGAATGCCCGGTCTGTGTTGCTGACACTCAGGCTCAGTGACGCTTTCTCACCCTTCTCAAGCGCATGACCGAGCTTCTTGAGAAGCACCTTCTCGTCCAGCGTGTTCTCCAGCTTGAAGTCATAGACTTTCTTCGGGTCAAATGTGACACTCATCTTCCGCGCGTCATACGGATTGTTCAGGATCGCAGACAGATCGACCTTCTGCCACTGCTCCGGCAGATTGTCGCGCACCTTGAGCAGATCTGATCTGCCGACCAGCTCGTCCACTGTCCGGACGCCCAGCTTCGACATATATTCGCGAAGCTCCTCCGCGACGAACAGCATGAAGTTTTCGATGTACTCCGGCTTCCCGCAGAATCTCTTGCGCAGCTCTGGGTTCTGGGTGGCGACACCCATCGGGCAGGTGTCCTTGTTGCAGACACGCATCATGACACAGCCCATCGAGACCAGCACAGCCGTCGCAAAACCGAACTCCTCCGCGCCGAGAATCGCCGCGATCGCGACATCCCGCCCGGTCATCAGCTTGCCGTCCGTCTCCAGCCTCACCCTCGAGCGGAGGCCGTTCTGAATCAGCGTCTGGTGCGTCTCCGCAAGTCCCAACTCCCACGGCAGACCTGCATTGTGGATCGAGCTTCTCGGCGCTGCTCCGGACCCACCATCATATCCGGATATGAGGATGACCTGCGCACCTGCCTTTGCAACGCCTGCCGCAACGGTACCGACACCTGCCTCAGAGACCAGTTTTACATTGATGTCGGCTGCTCGGTTGGCATTTTTCAGGTCGTAGATCAGCTGCGCCAGATCCTCAATCGAGTAGATGTCATGGTGCGGCGGCGGGGAGATCAGTGACACTCCCGGCGTCGAATGGCGAACCTTCGCCACCCACGGATAGACCTTCGCTCCCGGAAGGTGGCCGCCCTCGCCCGGCTTGGCCCCCTGCGCCATCTTGATCTGAATCTCCTTCGCGCTCATCAGATACTCGCTCGTCACGCCAAAGCGTCCGGACGCGACCTGCTTGATCGCAGAATTGCGGTCGATGCCATCCTTCCCGACATGGAACCGGGAGGAATCCTCGCCGCCTTCTCCGGTGTTCGACTTGCCATGCAGATGGTTCATCGCGATGGCCATGGTCTCATGGGCTTCCTCGGAAATGGCTCCGAAGGACATCGCTCCTGTCTTGAAGCGCTTCACGATCTCCGATGCCGGCTCAACCTCCTCGATCGGAACCGGCTTTTTTGCATAATTGAAGTCCATCAACCCTCTCAGCGTCTTGACGGAATCCTCGTCCTCAACCAGGTCTGAGTAGGTCTTGAACATCTTGTAATCGCCGTTCCTCGTCGCCATCTGGAGCGCGTGGATCGTCGCCGGGTTGTAGAGATGGTCGTCTCCGCCGGAACGCATCTGGTGATGTCCCGGAGAGTTCAGCGTCTCGTCTGTCTCAACCTCGAGCGGATCGAAGACCGCAGAGTGCAGGTCATCCACCGACTTCTCGATATCCTTCAGCGTGATCCCGCCAACCCTGCAGACGACACCTGGGAAATACGTGTCGATGACGTTCTTGTCGATGCCGATCGCTTCGAAGATCTTCGATCCGGAATAAGACTGGATCGTACTGATGCCCATTTTCGAGGCAATCTTGACGATGCCATCCCGAACAGCGCGGTCATAGTCATCGACCGCTGCATACGGATCCTTGTCGAGCATATGCTTCTCAACCAGCTCCCAGACGGTCTCCTGGGCAAGGTACGGGTTGACCGCTGTCGCCCCGAAGCCGAGAAGCGCTGCAAAATGATGCACCTCTCTGGGCTCCGCGCTTTCCAGAACCAGCGACACGCTCGTCCGCTTCTTTGTCACAACCAGGTGATGGTTGACCGCAGCCACAGCCAGAAGCGACGGGATCGCAACATGCGTCTCATCGACACCGCGGTCGGACAGAATCAGGATGTTGGCATTCTCCCTGAACGCGCGGTCGACGTCGATATACATGCGCTCGATCGCCTTCTCAAGGCTGGTGTTCTTGTAGTAGGTCATCGGGATCACTTCGACCTTGAAGCCCGGGCGCTTCATGTTCCGGATCTTCATCAGATCGGTGTCTGTCAGAATCGGATTGTCTACCTTCAGCATCTCGCAGTTTTCCGGCTTCTCCTCGAGGAGGTTGCCGGACTTGCCCAGATAGACAGTTGTCGATGTAACAATCTTCTCGCGGATCGCGTCAATCGGCGGATTGGTAACCTGCGCGAAGAGCTGCTTGAAGTAGTCAAACAACGGGTGATACGTCTTTGCAAGCACTGGAAGCGGCGTATCGACACCCATCGCGTCGATCGGCTCATTTCCGGTCAGGGCCATCGGCAGAATGGAGGTCTTGACTTCCTCGTAGGTATAGCCAAAGGCCTTCTGCATCTTCTGCAGCATGTCCTCTCCGTACCGCGGTACTCTCTGATTCGGAATCCTCAAATCCTTCAGGCTGACCATATGGGAATCGATCCACTCGCCGTACGGCTGAGCGCCGGCATAGTGCTTTTTCAGCTCTTCATCATCGATCACACGCCCTTCCAGGGTGTCGACCAGCAGCATCTTGCCCGGATGAAGGCGTTCCTTGACCACAATCTTCTCCGGCGGAATCGGCAGCACACCGACCTCCGAGGAGAGAATCAGGGTATCGTCATCCGTAATCAGATAGCGGGACGGACGCAGGCCGTTCCGGTCGAGAACAGCGCCCATCATATCGCCATCTGTAAATATAATGGATGCCGGGCCGTCCCACGGCTCCATCATCGTCGCGTAGTACTGATAGAAGTCCTTCCTTCTCTGGCTCATCGCGCTGTTGTTGTCCCAGGGCTCCGGGATCGTGATCATGACAGCCAGCGGAAGCGGCATCCCGCTCATGACCAGGAATTCCAGCGTATTGTCCAGCATCGCAGAATCCGAACCGCCCTCCTTGATGACCGGAAGGACCTTCGCCATCTGATCCTCGAGGTACGGAGACGCCATATTCTCCTCGCGTGCCTGCATCTTGTCCGCATTTCCCTTGATGGTATTGATCTCTCCGTTATGGACAATGAAGCGGTACGGATGCGCCCTCTCCCAGGACGGATTGGTGTTCGTTGAAAATCTGGAGTGCACGATCGTGATGGCGGACTCAAAGTCCTCGTCCTGCAGATCCTTGAAAAACGTGCGCAGCTGTCCGACCAGGAACATGCCCTTGTAGACGATGGTTCTGGAGGACAACGAAAGAACATAGGTTGTCTCCGAGCTCTGCTCGAACAGCCGCCTGACAACATAGAGGCGGCGGTCAAAATCCAGCCCCTTCGCGACGTTCTTCGGCTTCTCGATGAATGCCTGCCAGATATCCGGCATGCAGGAAAGCGCCTTGTGCCCCAGAACCTGCGGACAGATGTCGACCTTTCTCCACCCCAGGAACCTCAGGCCCTCTTTCTGCGCGATGGTCTCGAACATCTTCTTCGCACGGTTTTCCGCAAACTCATTCTGAGGGAAGAAAAACATGCCGACACCGTATTCTCTCTCGCCGCCGATGTTGATCCCGAGTCCTGAGCAGACTTTCTTGAAGAACTTGTGCGGAATCTGGGTCAGAATACCGACGCCGTCTCCCGTTTTCCCCTCCGCGTCCTTCCCGGCGCGGTGCTCCAGGTGCTCGACAATTGTCAGAGCATGATTCACGGTCTCGTGGCTCTTTTTCCCCTTGATGTTTACACAGCAGCCGATTCCGCAGGCATCATGCTCAAAGCTTGTGTCATACAGCGGCGACTGCGGCAGATCTTTTCTTACGTCAAACATGCAGATCCTCCCTGTGATGATGCGGGTATGCCCCACATGGGATGTTTACAACAAAAAAGGACGCAAAGAAGCCCTTGCTGACGCTTCTTTGCGACCTTTTCCGTACTATACACCAATTATTTTTGTTTGTAAACCATATCCGAAGAATTTATACAAGGGCAGGGCTCACTGCGCCGCGACAGGTGCCGGTGCTTCGGCCCTTCTCTGCTCCAGAATCTTCGTGCACGCAACATACTTTGTCGCCAGGCAGAGCAGCTCGGTTGCCGTCTTCAAATCATTAAGCGGCGGGAAGGACGGCGCGATCCGGATGTTGGCGTCATGCGGATCGACACCGCCCGGATAGGTTGCCCCTGCCGGTGTCAGAACAACGCCTGCCTTCGCGCACTTCCGGACAACCTCCTTCGCGCAGCCGTCCATCGTATCAAAGGAAATGAAATAGCCGCCCTTCGGGTTTGTCCACTTCGCGATCCCCAGTCCACCGAGCTCTTCCTCGCAGATCTTCTCAACCATCTCGAACTTCGGACGCAGGATGTCGGCATGCTTTCTCATGTGCTCGACCATCCCGTGGATATCCTTGAAGAACCGGACATGGCGCAGCTGGTTGACCTTGTCGTGTCCGATGGTCTGCACCTTGAGCTGCTGCTTGACGTCCTCCAGATTGTTGAGGGAGGTCGCCATCGCCGCGATGCCCGATCCCGGGAAGCAGACCTTGGAGGTCGACGCAAACTTGTAAACCAGGTCCGGATTGCCCGCCCGCTTGCACTCGGCAAGGATCTCAATCAGATGGTCCTGGTCGTGGTCATACAGATGATGGATAGTGTAGGCATTGTCCCAGTAGATACGGAAGTCCTTCGCCGCAGGCTTCAGGCGCGCAAAGCGACGGACTGTCTCGTCAGAGTAGGAATTTCCGGTCGGGTTGGAATACTTGGGAACACACCAGATTCCCTTGATGGACTCGTCGGAGGACACCAGTTCCTCGACCATATCCATGTCCGGTCCGGTCTCCAGCATCGGCACGCAGACGTTCTCGATTCCAAAGTACTCTGTGATACGGAAATGTCTGTCATACCCCGGCACCACGCAGAGGAACTTGACCTTGTCGAGCTTGCACCATGGTGTGTTGCCCATCACGCCGTGGGAATAGGAGCGCGAAATCTGATCATACATGACATTCAGGGATGAATTCCCATAGATGATCAGATGATCGTACGGGACCTCCATCATATCGCCCATCAGCTCCATCGCCTCCGGGATGCCTGTCAGGACGCCATAGTTGCGGCAGTCGGTCCCGTCCTCGCAGCGCAGGTCGCTGTCGGAGCTGAGCACATCCATCATGCCCATGGACAGATCAAGCTGTTCCACACAGGGCTTTCCTCTTGACATATTCAGCTCGAGCCCCAGCCCCTGGATCTTTTTGTACTCAGCCTTGAGTTTTCTTTCCAGTGCCTCCAGTTCCTCGTTGCTCATCTCAGAATACGGTTTCCTGCCTTCACTCATCGCGTCTCTCCAATCTTCTGTGCCTGCGGTCCATTCCCGGTGCTGCAGCCGCCGGGCGGACTTCCCGCAGTGATCTGCCCGGCATACCTATCCAGCAGCCCTTGCGAATTATCATAATCACCGGTTCTTCATTTGTAAACTGGAAATTCTACGATATCGTCGTATTGCAGATGCATCCGTCTGTTATCAGAGATTCCAACAACGGCGGCTGCCGGTCCTGAAAGCATGCGTGAATGCGGCACGGACAGCCGGCCAACATGCAGGCGGCTGCTTGCCAGAATCCCCGGCGGGCTGTAGACTGAACAAAAGAAAGCAGAAAACAGTTCAGGAGAATCATTCATGAAACAGAGATCAAGATCAGGACATACATTCAGACGTTGCAGCGTGGCCGGATGCGTCTGCCTGCTTGCTGCCTGTGCCAGTCTGGGCCTGACTTTCCCTGTGCAGGCCTCCGACCAGCTGCTGATCGGCGCCGGCAGAAGCGGTGCGGTTTCCGGCTCCCGCACCGATGAAGCGCACGCAGGAATCGGCGACAGCGACAGCGCAGATACAGCCGGTGCAGACAATGCAGGCGCAGGTGGTGCCGCCGGCAAAGACAACACAAGCGCAGGGACTGGCACCGAGGCGGATGGAAGCAGCCTCAGCGACACTTCCCTGGGCGGTGCCGGCTACAACGGCGGCCCGACGATGCTCGGCTCCGGCAGCACGCTCACGGTGGAGAATACGCGGGATGAATATGAGTGGGTCAAAACCAACATGGCAGGCCGGTTCTACCCGTATGTCATCGTCCATGCTGAAGGAAACCCGAACGTGATTCATTTTCTGTATGAATACGGGCACGATTTCAAGTCTCCGGCATCCTTCCGCTATACAGACGAAGAAAAGAAGATCTTCACAGATACGGGCAAGTCCGGCGCCGCCCGGGTTCCTCTGATCATGCAGTGGGACTACCGCTGGGGCTTCAACTGGTACGGCGGAGGTCCGGCCGGGCTGACCGCCTGCGCCCCGACCTGCATGACGATGATCGGGCTCGGGCTGACCGGAAAGGAGTCCTACACGGTTCCGGCGATGTGTTCCTATGCCGAGGGTAAGGGCTACTGGGTAAACGGTCAGGGTACCTCCTGGAGTCTTGTGACCGATGCCTTTCCGAATGACCCGATTACATGCCAGCAGACTTCTGTGGATGAGGGAAGCATCGCGTCGGCTTTGAATGCCGGAAACCCGGTTCTCATCAATGTCGGAGTTGGAAAGTTCTCGGCAGTCGGGCATTTTATGGTGCTGACCGGCGTGGACAAGGACGGAAAATTCATCCTGAATGACCCGAACAACCTTGAGAACAGCTCTAAGACCTGGACATGGGCTGATCTTGCTTCCGAGATTCAGGCCGCCTGGACGTACGCGCTTCGTTCCTCCTGAGCATGAAAACCGGCTGCAGGCATCATGATATGCTGCCTCCAAGCAGGCAGCACACCAACACGCCGCAGCCGGTTTCTTCTACATCATACAGATCCTCACGCCTCGTCCGGCGCGTCGATCATCGCAATCCTTCTCTTGTGCCGCTCTCCCTCCGAGAAAGGCGTATTCAGGAAGGTATCTACAATCCTGCAGGCAAGCCCAGCTCCGAGGACTCTGCCGCCCATTGCCAGGATATTCGCGTCATTGTGCTCCCTGGTTGCAGCCGCCGAGAAGCAGTCCGAGCAGAGCGCCGCGCGGATCCCCTTGTAGCGGTTCGCCGTGATGGAGATGCCGATCCCGGTTCCACAGATCAGAATTCCCTTCTCACTCTCACCCGAGAGGATGCTCTTCACAACCTTTTTTGCATAGATCGGATAGTCGGTTGATTTCGTGTCATAGGTTCCGAAATCCTTGTACGCGATTTTCTGTTCGTCCAGATGCTTCTTCACTTCCTGCATCAGCTCAAATCCGCCGTGGTCACACCCAAGCGCTATCACAATTCCGCCTCCTTCCGGCACGCCGCATAGCTGTGGCAGAGGCGTACTGCCTCTGCCACCCTGTGGTCCTTCTCTGTTTTCGATACTCCCTCAGCCAAGAAATGCCTTGACCTGCTCGTACACGCCCTCGCCGTCGAGCCTGTACTTGTGGAGCAGCTCGACAGCCGGTCCGGACTCGCCAAACTGGTCATCGACGCCAATCCGTGCAAGCTTCGTTGGCAGCTTCGCAGAAAGAAGCTCTGCAACCGCCCCGCCAAGGCCGCCCGCGATAAATGCCTCCTCTGCCGTCACGACCCTGCCGGTCTTCGCCGCGCTCTTTAGAATAATCTCCTCATCGAGCGGCTTGATCGTATGGATATTGATGACTTCGGCGCTCACGCCGTCCTGCGCCAGCCTGTCTGCCGCTTCCAGTGCAGAACCGACCTCCAGCCCGGTTGCGACGATGGTCACATCGCTGCCCTCACGGAGCAGAACGCCCTTTCCGAGCTCAAACTTGTAATCCGGCCTGTCGTTGATCACCGGTACAGCCAGACGCCCGAATCTCAGATAAACCGGTCCCTTGTGTTCATAGGCTGCCTCAACCGCCGCTTTTGCCTCGATGTCATCGCTCGGAACAATAACCGTCATGCCCGGAATCATGCGCATCAGTGCGATGTCCTCCAGGCACTGATGGGTCGCACCGTCCTCCCCGACAGAGATGCCGGCATGGGTTGCGCCGATCTTCACATTCAGATGCGGATAACCGATGGAGTTGCGAACCTGCTCAAAGGCACGCCCCGCTGCAAACATGGCAAATGTCGATGCGAACGGCACTTTCCCGGTTGTTGCGATCCCGGCTGCGATCCCCATCATGTCCGCCTCTGCGATGCCGCAGTCAATGTGACGCTCTGGAAAAACCTTCTTGAAGGTTCCGGTCTTGGTTGCGCCTGCAAGGTCAGCATCCAGGACAACGACGTCGTCGTGTTTCTTTCCAAGCTCGACAAGCGCGTTGCCGTAGCTCTCTCTCGTTGCAATCTTCTTTACTTCTGGCATAATGCTTCCCCCGCTTTCTCAAGTTCTTCCATGCCCTGCGCATACTGCTCGTCGTTCGGAGCCTTGCCGTGCCAGCCTACCTGGTTTTCCATGTAGGACACACCCTTGCCCTTGACCGTCTTCATGATGATCGCGGTCGGCATCCCCTTCGTCTCACGTGCCTCCTTGAAAGCCGCACGGAGCTGATCCATGTCGTTGCCATCAGCAACATTGATCACATGAAAATTGAAAGCCTCAAACTTCTTGTCGATCGGATACGGAGAGCAGACCTCGGTGATCGGCCCGTCGATCTGAAGGTTGTTGTTGTCCACAATGACGCAGAGATTGTCCAGCCTGTGGTCGCCGGCAAACATGGATGCCTCCCAGACCTGGCCTTCCTCCAGCTCGCCGTCACCCAGCAGCGTGTAGACCCTGTAGCTGTCCTGGGAAAGCTTTGCGGACAGTGCCATGCCGACCGCTGCCGAGATGCCCTGTCCCAGAGATCCCGAACTCATGTCAACGCCCGGCGTATCCTGCATGCACGGATGTCCCTGCAGGCGGGATCCGACATGTCTGAGTGTGGAAAGCTCCTCGACTGGGAAGTATCCTCTGTGTGCCAGTGCGCTGTAATAGCCCGGCGCCGTATGCCCCTTGGACAGTACAAAACGGTCACGATCCGGCTTGTCCGGATGCGCCGGATTGATGTTCATTTCCTCAAAATAAAGATATGTGAACACATCTGCCGCAGAGAGGGATCCGCCCGGATGACCTGATTTTGCCGCATGTACCGCAGTCAGAATGCCCTTGCGGACCTCGACCGCCATCTTCTGTAACTCCAGCGTTGTCATATTGACTCCTTTCTTCGTCCCTGTCGGGCTGGTATCCATCAACCCTTCTTTGTCTGCCCGTAGTAAGCGTTTTTCCCGTGCTTTCTCAGGAAATGCTTGTCCAGCATGTACTGCGGTGCCGGAACGCTGTTTCTGTCAATCAGCTCCGTCCGTACCGCCATCTTCGCGACTTCCTCCAGGACAACTGCATTGTGAACAGCCTCTGCCGCGTCCTTGCCCCAGGTAAACGGCCCATGATGCGCACAGACGCAGCCCGGAACATACATCGGATTCTTTCCTCGGAAAGTCTCGATGATAACCTTTCCCTGCTCAATCTCATAGTGCCCGGGCTCGCCGGCGACTTCCTCCGCCGTCATGACTCTGCAGCACGGGATCTCGCCATAAAAATAATCGGCATGCGTGGTCCCATATGCCGGGATCGCTCTCTCCGCCTGCGCCCAGGACGTCGCCCACGGCGAGTGTGTGTGGACGACACCGCCGATCTCCGGCCACGCCTTGTACAACTCCAGATGCGTCGGCATATCAACAGATGGTTTGTAATCGCCCTCCACAACCTTTCCATCCAGGTCCACGACCACCATGTCTTCCGGTTTCATGGTTTCGTAAGAGACGCCGCTCGGCTTGATGACAAACAGTCCGCTCTCCCGATCAATCCCGGAAACGTTTCCCCAGGTAAAGGTGACAAGTCCGCGCTTTGGCAGTTCCATGTTTGCTTCAAATACCTGCTTTTTCAGTTCCTCCAGCATATACAGCTCCTTTTTCTTTTGCCGGTTCAAGTTGTGCGTACCAATTTGAAAATGTGCACGCTTTTCCGGTCAGTTGATGCAATACAACTTTAAGCCTATTAAACCACAAAAATGGCTGCGGGTACAGAGGAAACTGTCGAAATCACGAAATTCGCCACTTTCCACTGTCCCGCAGCCGCCTGATTGACCGACTGGACAGCTCTTCTTCCGTTCCTACACGCGAAATCCGGCATAGGTCAAATGGACTGCAGCCATCCATCCCTGACATGCACGTTCTTCGCCATGTGCCTCGCCTGGGGAACCGGTCACACCGTCTGCTCCTCACGCATCTTCTGGAACTCTCTCAGCTTCCGAACCTGCTGCGCAGTCAGATTCGTCGGCACATCAATCTGCATCACGAGATACAGGTCTCCGCGCTTTGAAGGACTGGTTCTGCTCCTTGCGCCCTTGCCCGGCAGGCGGAACCGTTTGCCGCAGGGTGTCCCTGCAGGAATCCGTAGCATCACATGCTCCGCCTCCGGCGTCGTCACCTTGACCTCGCCGCCGAATACCGCAGTCGTGAACGGAACCTTGATGTTGCCCTCGCGGTCCAGCTTCTCCACACGCTGCCCGGCATCCTGACTGCCAAAGCCGCCGAAACCACCCTGCGCGCTTGAGCCGGAGCGGAACCCGCTTCCGGAACCAAAGCCTCCAAATCCACCGAAACCGCTCCGCCTGCCGCCTTCGGAACTGAAGCCTCCGAAGCCGCTGCCACCGCTGCCGCCGCTGAAGAAATCACCGAAGATATCTCCGAACATCTCCTTCATGCGGGGATCATTTGCATTAAAATGAAACTCCTGGTATCCATTGCCGCCATTCCCACTAAAACCGCCAAAGCCCTGGCCGGCAGCACTTTCGTCAAATCCTGCCATTCCGACCTGGTCATAGATCTGCTTCTTCTTCGGGTCAGACAGAACGCTATAAGCTTCATTGAGTTCCTTGAACTTTGCCTCCGCCTGTTTGTCTCCCGGGTTTGAATCCGGGTGATATTTCCGTGCAAGCCGGCGGAATGCTTTGCGGATCTCCTCGTCCGAAGCCGTCCTGCTGACGCCAAGGACATCATAGTAATCTCTCTTCTCTGCCATCTGCACTCACCTCTTTTCCCACTTACCGTTATAATCACAATTGTTAGCACTGTCAATAAGAGAGTGCTAATTTTCTTGATACGCCATTGTCCCTCTTCCGCCTTCATAGTCCAGTCGGAGGATCGCTCCGTTGATCATCGTCATGTGCGGAATGGTATGACCAATATCCGCCTCCCAGATCACCGGAATCTGCGGTGGCCAGGGCATTTCCTTCTGACCGACTCCGCCGAACGCCCGCTCCACCGCTTCATCGTATGTCATACCGGACTCACTTTTTTCAAACAAGGTTCGTCCCAGAAGAACCGCTTTCGTGAAACGGAACCATCCCGCGTATTTCATCTGAAGAAATGTCCGGTACAACATCTCGGCACTCAACGCAAAATTGTCAAAGTACCAGATGATCCCATCCTTCTCTCCGTACCGATCCACGAACAGGGAGGCCCCGTCATAGGGTGTCCCGATCAAATCCTTTAGGACATCTATGCAGCCACCGATGCACCGGCCTGTTGTGTGAATTGCACCGGTATTCGATTTCCAGACCGTCGGTGTGTCAAACTGAATCCTCTCGGCAAGAAACGGCGCGCAGCCAAGATGCTTCTCAGATGTCTCCTGAACCGGGTTCTCCCCTTTCAGAAAACGCAGATTATCCCGCAGGTACCTGCTCTCATCTGCCAGTCCGGTCTGGTGTTCTGTCCGGATGGCCCGCGGCTGCCGATCATCCTGCCCAGTCCTGCTGTTCCCGGGTGCTGGCTGATCGTCCTGCAGCTGGCAGCCGTCTGCCCCAGGCGCACATTGCATACCGGTGCTGTCAGGCAGGTCGTAGCTTCCGGCATTGCAGCCGTAAAGTGTCGCCACATCGCAGATGGTTGTATAGGGAAACAGAAGCCCTGTCGGGTCCGAAGCACCCATCAGCCACTTCGGGTTCCGCTTCATCTGTTCAAAATCTGCATACGGAAGCATCTCATCGAGAAAGTCTCCGCCGGATGCCGCCATCACCATCTTCACCTCAGGATCCGCAAACAGCGCATTCAATTCATTGCCGCGTACCTGTGCGCTTCCTCCCCTGTCGCTGTCAAGCCGCACGGAGGCGGTCTCCCTGATCCGGTAGCCCTCCGCCCGCAGAGTCCCCAGCGACCGGTCAAAGCTCTCCAGTTTTCTGCCGATACCTGCCGACGGCGCACAGATCCCGATCAGATCCCCCTTCTTTAGAAATTCTGGATACTTCATCATTCATCTCTCCTGTTCTTCACCGTTATTTCTTCACAATACCACAGTCCTGCCTTGCCGGATACCCATCATCGTTGTAAACTAGGCATGGCAGAAAATTCATACCTTGTCCGGTACTCACCGGAGATTTCAGAATAGAGGTTTCACAGCTTATGAGTCTCGTACAAAACAGAATCGTGGTGAAGGTCGGTACCTCGACCCTCACAAATGACTTAGGGCAGGTCGACCTGCGTTCATTTGACCATCTTGCGCTTGTCTGCTCCGACATCCAGAATATGGGCTATGAGGTCGTCCTTGTTTCCTCTGGAGCGATCGCCGTTGGCGTCAACAAGCTCGGCCTGAAGTCCAAGCCCTCCTCTATGCCGCTCAAGCAGGCAGCTGCCGCAGTCGGGCAGTGCAAAAACATGTTCCTCTATGACAAGTTCTTCGGAGACTATGACAAAACGATTGGTCAGATTCTGCTCAATGCATCCGACATCGAGCAGGAGGAGAAAAAGGAGAATCTGACCAACACCTTCAACACTCTCCTCGAACTCGGTATCATTCCTGTTGTGAACGAAAATGACTCCGTCAGCTACACTGAAATCGAGTCAAAGGACCGGCTCTTCGGTGACAACGACATGCTCTCCGCCGTGGTTGCTGTGCTGGTCCGGGCAAAGAAGCTTGTCATCTTCTCGGACATCGACGGATTCTATGACAAGGATCCCCGTCTCCATCCGGATGCGAAGCTTATCTCCCGCATCGACACCATCGATGAAGAGGTTCAGAAGCTGGCGGGCGGCGCCGGCTCCAGAAGAGGCACCGGTGGGATGCGGACAAAGCTCGAGGCTGCGTCTCTGGCTACCGCGAACGGCATTGATACCATCGTGACGAACGGCAAAAATCCGGAAAACCTGTATGACATTGTACACGGAAAACCGGTCGGAACCCTGTTCAAGGGGAGTACAAAGATCTTCATCTGACGAAGAAGAGGAGGCAGCCATGGTTCCGTTTGAAGCAGAAAAATTCGAACCCTACATGAAAACCGTTGTCCGCCCATGGCTTCAGGATCATGTGAAAGACGGTCAGTTCCCTGGATGGGATGGAAACCTGATTCATTTCTATTGTGCAAAGAACCCTTCCGCAAAGGGCATCATCGTCATGCTCCACGGATTCTGCGGCTTCTTCGGAAAATACCATGAAGCTCTCTACAATTTTTATGAGGAAGGGTATTCCGTCTACTTTCTCGAACTCAGAGGCCACGGACTGTCCTATCGTCCGGTCAGCAACCCGTCCATGGTAGATGTCGGCGACTTCGACGAATATGTCGAAGATCTGAAGAGCTTTCTGGATACCATCGTGATCCCGGACCAGACCGAAAACGCAGAGCTGCCGGACTATACGGCCCTCCCGCTGTTTTTGTACGCCCACTCTATGGGCGGCTGCATCGCCACCCTGTTTCTGGAAAAATATCCGGACATATTTCAGGCCGCGGTGCTCTCTTCGCCGATGATCGACATCAATTTCGGCTCTGCGCCGCGCTGGAAGGTCAATCTCACCGCGCTTGGCACAAAGCTGCTTGGCTGGAACGACCGATACGTCCCCGGTCAGGGAGACTTTGACGGAAAGCCTTACTTTGAAGAGAGCGGTGCCTCCTGCAGGGAACGCTATGACTACAGCTTTCAGCTCCGGCGTGCGCCGGCAAGCCAGGATGCCAACACGATGAACGGATCCAGCTGCCGCTGGGCGCGCGCATCGCTCCGTGCCATCCGCAGGCTCCGGAAAGGCATATCATCCCTGACGATGCCCCTGCTGATTCTGCAGGCCGGCAAGGATGCCTATGTTGACAACCAGGCAGAAAACCGCCTCCGGAACGAGGTCAAAAATGCGCTTCTGATCCGCTTCCCGGAGGCGAAACATGAAATATTCAATTCAGAAGGGAAGACCCTTGAGAAATACTACAAGGTCATCTTCCGCTTTTTGGATCAGTACGCAGAGGCCTGACCCATCTGTACCGCAGTCTCCCGCTGCACGTGCCTGACTCAGACTGCCCTTCAGTCCCGCGGATCTGGCAGGGACAGTTCTGGCAGGGACGTCTGAAATCATCAATACGCCAACTCGTATGTCACAGAGACTTCCGCGCTGATTTTCAAAGTTCCTGCACTGAGCGCAGGATCCAGGATGGTATCCTGTGCCGCAGCTGCCGTTTCCTTATAGGCAGCACCGATATCGGAAGATTGATATCTGGCTGACAGATCCTGATATCCTTCTGAGATCGAGACCACCTTCCCGGCAGACGCACCCTCGGCTTTTGCAAGGACGTCTGCTTTTTTTCTGGCTGCCTCCACAGCTTCCTGGAGTGCCTCCTCGTATTTTTCATCGTAAGTGGAGCAGGTATAGACCACACTCTCCACGTCATTGACGCCAGCCTTCACGCTTTCAGAGAGAATCTTCCCGGCATCGGCAATCTTCTGGTCGGACACCTGAAGCGTTGTCCGCACCTCATACCCTGTCAGCTTCGGCTGCTTGTTTGCATCCAGATTGTCATAATCATACTGCGGAGAAATGCTGTAGCCAGAAGTCTGGATGCTTTTTTCCTCCACACCCATCCCCTTCAGCGTTCCGATCACCTGGTTTACTTTTTCTGTATTCTCTGACTGCGCCGCGTCTGCCTCCTCCCCATTCGTCACAACACCAAACGTGATCTGTGCCATATCCGGTACTTCCATCACGACCCCAGTTGCCGTGGCGCTGACTGTTCGGCTTTTTTCGTCGTCCTTTTCCGGCTTATTCGCTGTCTGCACCGTTGCGCTGTCGGACGCCGTCTCACTTTCTGCATTCTCTTCTGCCTGCCCCTCATCCGCGATGGCATCCTGCGACACAGCCGACAGGTCGCTGTTGCCGGTTTCTTCTACAACCTGCTCTTCTGAAGCCGACTGACTCTCCGAGGCAGGTACCAGTCCCGCTCCTGACAGCACCAGGCCTGCCAGTCCAAGTACGGCTGCCGCCGTCCACCTCGACTTTTTCATCTGCGCCTCCTTTCCGGGCCACTGCCCCGTCCGGCATGCAGCACTTACTTTTTCGACATAGCAATCGTCCCAGTACGCTGCACCTCCAGGATGCCGTACGGCTTGCACAGCATCACAAACTCATCCAGTGTCTCCGGCTCCTTCGCCAACTCGATGATCATATACTTCATCGTCACATGCATAATCTTCGCGCCCATCACACTGCACAGCTCGATCAGCGAAGCCCGGTTCGTCGCCGAATAGGAGACCTTGATCATCATCATTTCCAGCTCGACTGCCCTGGACTCCTCGAGTCGGCGCACCTTGATGACATCTGGCTTCTTGTTCAGCTGCTTTTCAATCTGGTCAATCGTTCGTTCATCACCTGTCGATACAATCGTCATGCTGGAAACATCATGCTTGTCTGTCTCCCCGACCGCAAGGCTGTCAATATTGTATCCTCTTCGGGCGAACAGTCCGGAGATCCCGGACAGGACACCGTCTTTGTTCTCCACAAGAACCGAAAATATTCCCTTCATGCCTGTCCGTCCTCACTTTGTATTATTCGCACTGTCGATATTCACAACCATCAGTGCTGCACCATCCGCCTTCAGGAATGCATCCAGCGTGCCATCCAGTTCCTCGTTGCTCCATGCCTCGAAATACTGCATGTCGTAAGCCTTCGCAAGACTGTCATATCTGGGATAGTCTTCCAGCTGTGTGCCGAAATAGTGTCCTTCATAGACCTTCTCCTGGTGTTCCCGCACCAGCCCGAGGTATCGGTTCTTCACCACGATGATCTTCATCGGCAGCTTTGCGACTGCAATGGTCCCCAGCTCATACATACTCATCTGGAAAGCACCGTCTCCACAGACCGTGACGATCTGCCGGTCCGGTGCCGCAAATCTCGCCCCGATGGATGCGGGGATCGAATAGCCCATGGTTCCCATTCCACCCGTTGTGAGAAATCGGCCTTCCTTCATGATGTAATTGTCGGCGGACCACAGCTGGTTCTGCCCGACATCTGCCACATAGATGGCATCCTTGTCCATCTTATCGGAGAGTGTCTTGACAAACGTCATCGGATTCACCAGTCTGTCGCTGAAAACCCTGTGGTCCACCGTCGTCTTCTTGACCTCCTCCAGCTGTGTGAGCCACCCGCTGGTGTCAATCTGAATATCCGCCTCCAGGAGCTGCGCAAAGATATCCTTCGCATCTCCTACAAGCGGAAGCGTCGGTCCCATGTTTTTCCCGATCTCCGCCGAGTCAATGTCGATGTGGATGACACTGACCTTCCGCTCCAGCTCGTCCGGCTTCGGAACCGCCCGGTCCGCCACCCGCGCACCGACGATGATCAGAAGATCTGAGCCTGCGACCGCCTTGTTCGCATAGGGCTTTCCGTTGTTCCCCAGCATTCCGAAATACAGCGGATGTTTCTTCGGCATGACGCCGATTCCCATCATCGTACTGACCATCGGAATCCGGAATTTTTCGCAGAATGAACGCACTTCCTTCTGTGCCTGTCCCAGGATCACCCCGCCTCCGACGCAGATCAGCGGCTTTTTCGCCTTGTTGATGCTTTCGATCACCTTCTCCATCTGTTGGCGGTTACCCTTTGTGTTCGGCTTGTATCCCCGGATATCAACCGACTTCGGGTAGGAAAACTCCTTCTTCAGTGTCAGCTTCTGGATATCACAGGGGATGTCAATCAGCACCGGTCCCTTGCGGCCGGTGTTTGCGATATAGAATGCCTCCCTAAAAATCTGCGGAATGTCATTCACATTCCGGACCAGATAGCTGTACTTGACAAATGATTCTGTCGCGCCTCGCATATCCGCTTCCTGGAACACATCCCGTCCCAGCAGCGTGCTCGCCACCTGTCCGGTGATCGCGATGATCGGGATACTGTCTGCGTAAGCAGTCGCCAGTGCTGTAATCAGGTTTGTCGCCCCTGGGCCGGACGAAGCGACACAGACACCGGGTTTACCGGAGATTCTGGCATATCCGCTCGCCGCATGTCCAGCCGCCTGCTCCTGCCGGACCAGGATGTGAGTGATTTTATCCTGATTCTCATACATCGCCTCATAGAACGGAGCAATTGCGACCCCGGGGATTCCGAAGATCGTATTGACACCTTCTTCCAGAAGACACTGCACCATTGCCTCTGCACCGTTCATGAAAAGCCCCCCTGACTCTGAACATGTTTAATAGACTGAGGTCATTATATCATGGCGGCGTACAGATTGCGAGACTGGCAAAGCAGACAAGACCTCCTGCCCGCGCAAAGGACTGGCCATAGGCAAAAATCCGGAGCAGGTTGTCAGTCTCTGCTGGACACCCTTCCCTCTTTCACCCGCGTGTCTGCCTGCCTGACTTCATTTTTTCAGACGCCTGACTGCTGCAGGAGCAGCCGCCTCCGCACTTTCCGCAGTCCCCGCTGCATCCGTACGGATTTCCCTTTCCGGCTTTCATGCTGCTCAGAATGTGCCAGATCAGATAACCGGCATAACCGCCGATTGCTGCAATCAGAATCACATCTACCAGAATTCCCATATTCAAAGTCCTTTCTGTTCTGAAAAAATAGAACCCCTTCGTTCTTCTTCAACTACCCTTCAATCCAGCTATAATATAACACCTGCGGCATAATAATGAAAGTCATGACATACAAATGTTTTTTTGTCCGTATTCTTGACAGTTATGTCTTACTTATGTTAGCATTTCCAGACGGAGTAGGAAGTTAAGTTAGGCCGTTTCCGGTAAAGGGGGTGGGAGACTTGAATCAGGTTACCATGAAGGTGACTGGGATGCGGTGCGGCATGTGCGAAGCCCACATCTGTGATGTTGTCAGAAAGCTGTATCCGGGTGCAAAAGCTGTTCGTGCCTCGCACGGCAACGAGAGCGCATCTTTCCGCATAGATGGCGAAATCAATCCGGCGGAACTTCAAAGCGCAATCAACGATACCGGCTATTGCTGTGAGTCTGTTTCCATTGAGCCTTTTGAAAAGAGAGGACTCTTTCACAGACGCTGAACAAGGTAATCCCCCTGCCTGTATATTGTCACGGCAAGGGAGCTTCCGAACGGGAAGCAGAAAGGAGCATATGATGCCGCTCGCACTTTCTCAGACAGGTGATACAGTGGTCATCCGGGAGATCAAAGCTCATGACGATGTCCGTCAGCACCTGATCGAACTTGGGTTCATCACAGGCGACAAAGTCACAGTCGTGTCCGAGCTTGCCGGGAACCTGATTCTCCAGGTCAAGGATAGCCGGATTGCACTGAACAGAGGAACAGCCAGCCACATTCTGGTGGATCCCTGCTGATCATATATCGCTGCTGGAAGAATCTTCTGGCTTATACAGAACAACTTTATTGGAGGAGGAGAGAATCATGAGGTCACTCAGAGATGTCCCGGTCGGAGAAACAGTCAAGGTCGTCAAAATTGACGGGGACGGTGCTGTCAGAAGAAGGATCATGGATATGGGGATCACAAAAGGGACGGAACTCTACGTCCGTAAAGTTGCCCCGCTCGGAGATCCGGTTGAGCTGACTGTCCGAGGATATGAACTTTCCGTCCGTAAAAATGATGCGGACATCATCAAGGTCGGTTGAGAGAACCGTTTTTTATTTGTGCAATAGTTAGTCGTGTACAACTTTATATAGATATATTTAATTCCAGTTACCGCAGCATGCTCGCAATGCCAGCCGCCACAGGCCGTGAAACTTGCCCGGTAGTGACGATCCCGGGGGCACCTGCTGCATGCAACGGGATCCACCCTGAATCTGGAAGAAATGTATCGAAATGAATGGAGGAATCTATGGCACTGAAATTTGCACTTGCCGGCAACCCGAACTGCGGGAAGACAACCATGTTCAACGCTCTGACGGGCAGCAACCAGTATGTCGGAAACTGGCCGGGCGTCACAGTTGAAAAAAAAGAAGGGAAGATGAAGGGAAAGTTCGGCAGCAGCGATACAATCGTTACCGACCTTCCCGGTATCTACTCGCTTTCCCCCTACACACTTGAGGAAGTTGTCAGTCGGGACTATATCCTGGGTGAGAATCCGGACGTCATCATCGACCTGGTCGACGCAACCAACATCGAACGGAATCTTTACCTGACCACTCAGCTGATCGAAACAGGTGTCCCGGTCGTCATCGCGCTGAACATGGCTGATCTGCTGAAAAAGCGCGGCATCCGCGTCGACACCGAGCGTCTTGGTTCCATCCTCGGCTGCAAGGTCGTACCAACCTCCGCACTGCATGGAGACGGTCTGGATACGCTTGCGAAGCAGGCGGCTGAAACGAGCGCCGAGAAGAGTCATGCTCTTCCGCCTGAAATATTCTCAAAGGAGCTTGAATCCGCTGTCAAAAATGTGGATATGATTCTCCCGGCTTCCATTCCACAGCAAAAGCGCAGATGGTATGCCATCAAGATGCTGGAGAATGATTCTAAGGTCTCCACACAGCTTTCCCTGTCTGACAGCCAGCTCAAGGTCATTGCCGCCGAACGTGCTGCCATCGAGAAGAAAGAAGATTCCGATATGGAGTCCATCGTCACGGATGAGCGCTATGCTTTTATCCAGAAGGTGGTGAAGGCTGCCGTGAAGAAGTCCGGTGAAAAACTGACCACCTCGGACAAGATTGACCAGATCGTTACAAGCCGGATCTTCGGAATCCCGATCTTTGCCGGGGTCATGTTCCTGGTCTACTATCTCTCCATCAACAGCATGGGCGGCTTCTTCACAGACTGGATCAACAATGTCGCGACGCCCTGGGTACAGGAGGCTGTGGCAAACGGTCTGACTGCTCTTCACGCGAACAGTGTGCTCATCAGCGCAATATCCGATGGCGTGATCGGCGGACTTGGCGCCGTCCTCGGCTTCACGCCGCAGATGGCGTTCCTGTTCCTGTTCCTGTCCATCCTTGAAGACTGCGGCTACATGGTCCGTATCGCCTTTGTCATGGACCGGGTATTCAGACATTTCGGTCTGTCCGGAAAGAGCTTCATCCCGCTGCTGATCTCATCCGGATGCGGTGTTCCGGGCATCATGTCCAGCAAGACCATCGACCAAGACAATGACCGCCGTCTCACCATCATGACAGCGACCTTCATCCCGTGCGGCGCCAAGCTCCCTGTCATCGCTCTGATGGGCGGCATCATCACCAGTTATTCCGTAACCGGGAACTTCTCTGCAGGCGGTTGGATGGCACCTATGATGTACTTCGTCGGAATCGCCGCTGTCCTGATTTCCGCCGTCATGCTCAAAAAGACAAAACCATTCTCAGGTAAAGCAGCTCCGTTTGTCATGGAGCTCCCGCAGTATCACATTCCGCAGCCAAAGACAGTTCTGATGCATGTCTGGGAAAGGCTGAAAGCTTTCCTGAAGAAGGCAGGAACCGTTCTCTTCATCGCAACCCTTGTCATGTGGTTCTTGTCCAGCTTCGGAATGGAAGGCGGACACTTCGGACTTGTTGACAACCCGAACTCCTCCGTCCTCGCAGCGATCGGCGGTGCAATTGCCGTCATCTTCCGTCCGCTCGGTTTTGGCGAGTGGCAGCCGGTTGCCGCATCGATCTCCGGCTTTACCGCGAAGGAATCCATCGTCTCCACGATGGGTGTCCTGGCACATGTTGCCTCTGACGCTTCCGAAGACACAGCTGTCGTTGGCCAGGCCATCGCTTCCTGGTTCCCAAGTGCGGCGGCAGCCTTCTCCTTCCTGCTCTTCAACCTGCTGGATTCCCCGTGCCTTGCGGCAATCGGCACCATGGCAGCGGAAATGAACGACCGGAAGTGGTTCTGGTTTGCGATTCTGTATCAGAATGTGTTCGCCTATGTCGCCAGTCTGATCGTCTATCAGCTCTGGATCCTGCGTGCGAATGGGTTCACGGCATGGACAGCGGTTGCGGTTGTCCTTTTGATCATCATGCTGTATCTGCTCTTCAGACCAGATCCATACAAGAATACAAAGACATATAGCAAAAGATCCGTATCGGAAGCAGTATAATTCCAGCATATTCACAATCTGCACTGTATTCACCCGGGAGAGCCCACAGCCGGCCTCTCCCGGATTTTCTTTCTCTGTAATATTGCGCTCAATTTAATTTGTATCCCCTGATTGACAAGAGTGCCTCCGATGTGCTAACATTCGTTAGAAATATCTAATAAAGTAAAGGAGAAGCGTTATGGGTGAGACTACATTACACTCTTCACGTCCATATCACACAACTGAATCGGCCCAGAACTATCTGGAAGCCATCCTGATGCTCAGCGAGCAGAAGCCTGTCGTCCGCTCTGTCGATGTCGCAAATGAGCTTGGCTACAAGAAATCCAGTATCAGCATTGCGATGAAAAACCTCCGTGAAAACAATCTGATCACTGTGACGCCTGAGGGGTATATCTACCTCACAGATGAAGGTCTGAAGATTGCCAGCACAATCTACGAACGCCACAAATTCTTTTCCTGCTGGCTGGCCAGTCTTGGTGTTGACCAGACGACAGCTGCTGCCGACGCCTGCAAGATTGAACATGACCTCAGCCCGGAGAGTTTTGCGGCGATCAAGCGCTATATCACAGAACAGTATGCAAAAGGGCAGAAGAACACTGCAACG
This sequence comes from uncultured Lachnospiraceae bacterium, assembly GCA_902761585.1. Lineage (GTDB taxonomy): Bacteria > Bacillota > Clostridia > Lachnospirales > Lachnospiraceae > Porcincola. The sequence goes on along the minus strand of CACWKX010000012.1, from coordinate 119,561 downwards.
GACGCAGACAAACAGTAATGAAAAGAGAAGCGGTACAGCCTGAATGATATGCGATCCTGGCTGTACCGCTTCTTTTATACTTTCTCATAGCACGATTTGTCATGCTGTCAGGCTCCTGCATTATTCAGGAGCCGACTTTTTTTCATCATGCTTTCCTGTAAAAACACTGCTTGTCAATAGTTTTCCGCGTGAACCTCAAAGAAGGACTGCGGATGATAGCAGACCGGACATACATCCGGAGCCTTTGTTCCGACAACGACATGTCCGCAGTTTCTGCACTCCCAGACGACTACGCCGCTCTTCTCGAAGACCTCCTTCGCCTCGACGTTGTGAAGCAGCTTGCGATAGCGTTCCTCATGTGTCTTCTCAATTGCCGCTACCCTTCTGAACTGCTCCGCCAGCTCGTGGAACCCTTCCTCATCGGCATCCTTTGCCATGCGGTCATACATGTCCGTCCACTCGTAATTCTCGCCCTCAGCTGCTGAAGCCAGGTTCTCAGCTGTGTCACCGAGAAGTCCAAGATGCTTGAACCACAGCTTCGCATGCTCCTTCTCGTTGTCAGCGGTCTTCTGGAACAGTGCCGCAATCTGCTCATAGCCTGCCTTCTTTGCGACAGAAGCAAAGTATGTATACTTGTTTCTCGCCATGGATTCGCCAGCCAGCGCTTCCTGAAGGTTCTTCTCTGTCTTGGTGCCTGCGTACGGATTCTTTGCCATCTTCTCTTTCCTTTCTTGTTTTTGTACACTGGTTCTGCAGGTTTTCTCCTGCAGAGAGTTCACATCTGCTGTGACTTCATTCTAGCATGTACGAAAACAGGATGCAAGCACTTTTTCAGTAATTATTACTATTTTTATTGAAAGCACTTATCAATATTCTCTTTCCGTCCCAGTACAACCAGCCTCTGATTCGCAGTCAAAGGCTTAGTCGGATCAACGCCGGGAATCAGGACATTGTCCTCTTTCAGCGCAATGATATTTAAATGATAAAGTTTCCTGATATCAAGCTCATGAACCGTCTTCCCGACCCACCGCTTCGGGACATCGATCTCCGCGATTGAGAACTGGTCATCCAGCGCCAGGTAGTCAAAGATATGGTTCGAGGCAAAGCGGATCGCCGTCCACGCCGCAAGCGTCTTCTCAGGAAAAACAACCCTGTCAGCTCCATTTCTCAAAAGGAGCTTCTCCTGCGCATCGGACGTCGCGCGGGCTACCACATATTTTGCCCCATAATCCTTGAGAAGAGCTGTCGTCTGAAGAGAGCTGAGGAAGTCGTCCCCGATTCCGACAATGCAGAAATCGTAATCATTCACGCCAAGGCTGGCAACAAACTTTTCATCGGTCGCGTTGCCGATCCTTGCATTCGTCACGAAGGGGAGCGCCATATCGACGCGCTCCTCACTCATATCGACCGCCATGACATCCTGTTTGTACTCTGTCAGCTTCTTCGCAACTGTCATCCCAAAATATCCGAGACCGATCAGCAGGATATTGTTCTTCATCCTTCTCTCCATTTCCCCGCAAAAGCGGCTCCCTGTAATTGATGTTTACCCTACGTTCAGATCCTCCTGCGGCAGGCACGAGGACCCGACCCTGGATCTTCTGAATGTCGCATACATGAAGGTCAATCCCCCGACTCTTCCGTAAAACATGAGGCCAATCAGAATCAGCTTCGATACCACGTGAAGCGAAGGCGTCAGGCCGAGCGTCAGGCCGACGGTTCCGATCGCGGAAGCCGTTTCAAAGAAGCTTCTCAGAAGAGACCGGTGCTCCATCGCACTGACCGCCATGCCGCCTGCCAGAAACAGGGTGACGTACATCAGGACAATGGAGAATGCAGCCCGCACAGTCTTTGCCGGAATCCGGCGCTGATGCAGGACGGTGCTGCTCCGCCGTCCGCTCATGCTCAGGAAGGTCCCGACCACGACCGCGATGGTTGTTGTCTTCATACCGCCGGCGGTTGATCCCGGAGAACCGCCGATCAGCATCAGCATAATCATGATCAGGAGATCATTTTCCTTGAATTTCGTGAGATCAGATGTATTGAAGCCTGCTGTCCTGGTCGTCACAGACTGAAAAAAGGAAGCCAGAACCCGTTCCCCTGCCGGCAGCGATCTGTACTCCGCAAAGAAGAAGATAACAGCCGGAAGAAGAATCAGAATGACCGTGGTCGTCACGACCACCTTCGTCTGCAGGGTATACCGGCTGAAATGAAGCTTGTTTCTCTGCAGATCCCGCCAGGTGTAAAAGCCCAGACCGCCGAACACGATCAGCGCCATGATCACCAGATTGATCACGGCATTGCCCTGATAAGCAACCAGAGATGAGTACTTCTCCCGGACGCCCATCAGGTCAAAGCCCGCATTGCAGAATGCCGAGACAGAGTGGAACAGCGCGTACCCGGCTCCGGTGACAGGTCCGAAGTCCCTTGCAAACACCGGATACATGACAAGGGCTCCGCCCAGCTCCACCGCCATAACCATCTTCATAATATACAGCGACATCCGGACGATTCCCTGCACATTGTCACCGGAGATAGAGTCCTGCAGAAGTGTTCTCTGAATCAGAGAAATCTTGGAACCGATAATGACACGGATCAGGAATGCGGTGGTGATGACGCCAAGTCCGCCGACCTGGATCAATGACAGAATGACGATCTTTCCGAACAGGCTCCAGTGCGTCGCCGTGTCATAGACGACAAGTCCGGTCACGCAGGTTGCCGATGTGGATGTAAACAGGCAGTCCAGGAACGGCGTTGCCGTTCCCTCCATGCTGGCAATCGGGAGCATCAAAAGAAGCGCTCCGGCCAGAATAACCAGAAAAAACCCCGCCAGAATGATCTGGGCAGATGTCAGTCGAAAGTTTTTCTTCAGCTTCATGTCGAAAAATACCTGTTCGTCCTTCTTGATCGTTCATTAACGGCGTGATTATAGCACATCGCCATACGGACTTCCATGTCTTTCCATATGTGCACGAACATGTCTGCCCTACTCGATTCGGCGACACCGTCATCATCTCGTGCTCCGCACTCGATGATGAGCGGTCGCCTGCACAAAAAAGAAGGGGCTGAAATACAAGCCCCTCCCGCAGCTTCCGCCGCCTGCAGACATTGTCACTTCCGGATCAGGCGGCGTCTGCCATCCAGGCTGCCTTCAATCTGTCAGGATGCCGCTTCTGTTACCATTTCTGCATTGCCTTCCGTCTGCGAACCGTCCTCTACCGCCACAATTCTGCCGTCTCCATAAGGATTCTCATACGCATCCCCGACTGTCCCGCCAAGGTCGTCCGCAATGAAGTTGATCAGGGCCTGATTGTCCAGCATGAACTCGTCCTGCAGGATCTTTGCATCACCGAACATGTTATATCCATCACCCTGCTGCTTCAGCATATAGTTGTGTGTTGCCACCGTGTATGTCTTCTCCAATTCGAGCGCTTTTCCGCCAACTGTGACGTTTTTCACCCGATACTCTCCCTCATGCCCTGTCCACAGGCCATTTTCATCCTGTGTGCAGTGATCCGGGACGTCTGTATGGATCTCGTATGTCAGTCCCGAAACCTGCAGGAAACCACCGTTCTCACTCGGAACCGTGCGGGCTCCCCACTCCAGCGCATCCAGGACCTGCTGCCCGGTCATCTCCGCCACACAAACCATGTTGCCAAATGGCTGAACCGTGAGGATATCGCCCTGTGTAATGTCGCCCGCCGCGATATTGGCCCGGACTCCGCCTCCATTTGCAAATCCAATGTCCGCCTTTCCCGCTGCCCGGTATGCATCCGCCACCAGGTCGCCCAGGTTTGTCTCTGCATTGCGGACAATCCGGATCGGCTCGCCCGCGTCATCAACTGCAGTCGGGTCCACAATCGTCAGGTTCACATCCGTATGTCCCACGACTGTTTTCAGGCTTTCGTCCAGCTTCTCCTGTGCCTTCTTCACCTCTTCCGTGACGGAGTTGCTGTAGCCAAATGTATCCTTCGCAGATCCCTCCAGGCCCCAGGTCAGGAGCTGGTTGCTGATGGTTCCATCCATCCCGAACCTCACGGTGCCGATGCAGGCAAGCTTTGTCCCGCAGGCGGTCCGGATCACATCCTTTCCGTCTTTGTTCTTCATCGTCACCTGATCGGTATCATGGCTGTGTCCGTCAAGGAGCACGTCAATCCCGGTTGTATTGGAAATCACCTGATCATACCGCCATGGCGAAGCCGTATCCTCGTTGCCGAGATGCGCCATGGCGACAACATACTGCGCACCTTCTTTTCTCACCTGATCGACCGCCTCCTGAACCTTCGCGTAGAGCTTTTCTCCCGTCTCGTCCTGGCAGAAATCATACACAAAGTTTCCAGCGTCATCCTGGAAATAAGCCGGCGTAGACGAGGTGATGGTCTGCGGCGTTGTGATACCGACAAACGCAAACTTGATTCCGTCAAATTCCTTGATGACATAAGGATTAAAGACCAGTTTTCCATCCTTATTGAAATTGCAGCTGATGTACGGGAACTTTGCTTTCTTTGTCAGCGCCAGGAACTGATCCATCCCATAGTCAAATTCATGATTGCCCGGGATGGCAATGTCATATCCTGCCGCGTTCATCAGTTCCAGCGGCGCCTCGCCCTTCGTCATCGTCCCAATCGGTTCGCCCTGGATGAAATCTCCGTCATCCACAAGCAAGGTGTAACACCCCTGGTCTTCATAATACTTCCGGACCTGATACAGCCCATCGAGGCCAAAATTCTGATCCACACCGCAATGGACATCGCTCGTAAACAGAATTACCAGATCCTTCGACAGTCCGCTCTCCGATTCTCCTTCCGCAGCTGCCACCGGAACCGCTGTCAGAAATACCACAAGAATAAGTGACAGCAGATACACACTCAGCTTTCCTGCCCTTTTCATATCTCCGCTCCTTTCATTGTTTTGTCTGCCTGCCCACAGGCTCGTTTATATCTGATTAATATAATTATACTGTATTATTAACTGATTTTCATCTATTAATTAGCACAATTAACTGTATATATCTTTGTATATTCTTCATATTCTCAATCTTATCAAATGAAAAAGATCTGCGGATTTCTCCGCAGATCTCTGTCTCTCTTATTGCAATTTTGGCATTGACTGAATCAGTGCAGCAGCAGAATCAGGAACTGACAGACCAGCACAACCGTGATCAGGGCGATCGGGTAAGTTGCCGCATATGCAGAAGCGACAGCCTCTGTCTTCGCAACCTTGATCAGGGTGCCGAGCGCCGGTGTGGATGTCATGCCGCCCGTAATGCAGCCGAGCGCATTCATCAGATGCAACTTCACGACCTTCATCGCGACAATGAATCCGATGATCATCGGGATCATTGTCATGAACAGGCCATACACAAAATAGATCGGCTTGAAGTACTCGATGAACTTGGAGCCGCCAGACACACCAGCCCCGATCAGGAACAGGATCAGACCGAATTCCTGGAAGGTCTTGAGTACCTCGCTCTTCACATGAAGTGAGATCGGACCAAGGTGTCCGAAATGTCCCCAGATCAGTCCGGCGATCAGCACGCCGCCCGTTGTGGTCAGAGAAAATGAAGTTCCGGCAAGTCCCTTCGATGTGAGCGGGATGTGAATCGCTCCGAGAAAAATCCCTGTCAGGATGACGAACGCGAAGGCACCAATTCCAAACGGGTCAATCTCAACATAGTGCCGGTCATCCTTCCGTCTCTGCCCGGCCGACACATCCGTAATCTTCCGAACCTCCTCATCGATGTTCGCATGAAGAATCTTCGGGACGAGCTGAACAAACAGAACGACGCCGATGACACCGAAGATATAGGAGATCCCGTATCCAACTGTCACGGCACTTTCATACTCCGGCGCGACGGTCGCCTTCGCCGCCGAGAACGCCGGCGTGGATGTGAGAGCCCCGGAGAGCAAACCGGTCAGAAGCGCGACAAACTGCTTCGTGTCAGCCTCCCCGTTTCTTCCGATGAAGTAGCAGACAACTGTTGTCAGGCCGCCGCTTAGAATAATCACAACTCCGAGCAGGATATAGGACTTGAAATTCTTCTTCAGGTTGGAGAAAAAGCTCGGCCCCGCGATCAGGCCGACGGAGCAGACAAACAGAACCAGTCCACAGTTCTCGATGATCTTCAGCGCATCGGGGCTGAAATCAATCCCGCTGAAATTCATTGTGTCAGCCAGCTGCTTCGAATGCAGGATTCCATATATAATTGAAGCAATGAAGACACCTGCCGTCCCCAGCGAGACACCCTTAATCGAAATCTTGCCGATCAGATAGCCGCCGACAATAATTGCAAAGATACTCATCACGAAGAACGTAATCCCCGTAATGTTGATCACACCGCCAAAAAGACTCATCTTCTCCCTCCTGTTTCTGTTCAATCTGTAAAGCCCATTAGAGAGAATTGTAAGATATTTCAAACAAAATTACAAGAGACCGATCTTCCCTGCTCATTCTCTCAGCTGATTCCCGAAAATTCCCCGCGGCAGTCACTTCCCTGGAATTTTCAGCACGGATCCGTCCACGTGACACCTCAGAGTGCCATCAATGATGCTCATCTTGACGCAGGTCAATGATAACCGGTGATCCGTGAAGCGTTACATAGTTATCAGTTCGTATTCCCTGGTGCCCAGACCGATCTTCTCGGCGTGTTCCAGCGTCTCCTTCCACGCCACGTTCGGATTGCTGTCCTTGAAGTGCTCGTGGTAGTGGTGCCAGTCCGGCCTGGCCAGGTTGTCGCCGAGCTGGGAATTCCGGATCGGCGTCTGCTGCTCGCACAGATCCACACAGGCCTGGTCGAGCGCAACCGGGTCAAATGAAGCCAGCATTCCGACATCGGGAAGAATCGGAGCGTCATTTTCGCCATGGCAGTCACAGTTCGGCGAGACGTCCTGAATCAGGCTGATGTGGAAGCACGGCCGCCCGTCGCAGACGGCCTGCGTATACTCCGCCATCTTACAGCCAAGAACCTCATTCGCATTCGCATTGTCATTCTCAATCGCATCAAAAGCGCAGGCACCGATACAGCGCCCGCAGCCCTTACAGATGTCCTGGTTGATATGCGCAACACCACGCTCGTAGTCGATCGCGTCCGAACCGCACTCTCTGGCGCAGCGATGACACTTCCTGCACTTTTCCTCGATCACATGCGGCTTGCCATCGTTGTGCTGCTGCATCTTTCCCGCACGGCTCCCGCAGCCCATCCCGATGTTCTTGATGGTTCCGCCGAATCCGGCTGCTTCATGCCCTTTGAAATGCGTCAGAGAAATGAACACATCCGCATCCATGACGGCCTCTCCGATCAGCGCCGTCTTCAGATACTCGCCGTTCCGGATCGGCACCTCCACCTCGTCTGTCCCGCGCAGCCCGTCAGCGATGATCACATGGCAGCCGGTTGTGATGGAGTTGAACCCATTCAGCTCCGCACAGGTCAGATGTTCCAGTGCGTTCTTCCGGCTTCCCGGATACAGCGTATTGCAGTCCGTCAGAAATGGCAGTCCGCCATTCTCCTTCACGACATCCGCGACCGCCTTCGCATAGTTCGGTCTCAGAAACGCCAGGTTCCCGAGCTCCCCGAAGTGCATCTTAATGGCGACAAACTTCCCATCCATATCAATCGATCTGATTCCGGCCTTCCGGATCAGCTTCTGCAGCTTTGCCGTCAGCGGGACATCAACCTTCGTCCTGAAATCCGTGAAATAAACCTTTGCTTTTTCTCCCATCTGTCTGCTCTCCTGTTCTGACTTGCCTCTCACAACCTGCCTGCGCATCTTCTGACGTGCCCACACAACTTGCATGCGGTACGTGTGTCCGCTCACCCTTCGTGTCTCTCGAGATGGATATCAACGCGTTCCCGCTCCGGATGTTCCCCCGACCATCCATAGTCCGGCATTGTATCGATACGATACATATCGATCTGCGAGATCGTGAAATCGCCCAGGTTCAGGTTCTGCCGCATCCGCTCCGGGGAGGACGCTTTCGGAATTACCATTACGCCGCGCTGAAGATCGTACTTCAGACAAAGCTGTGCCGGTGAGACGCCATACTTCTCTGCAAGCGACACAATCAGCGGATCTGTCAGCACCCGGCTTCTGCCAAGCGGACTCCACGCCTGCACCTGGATCCCCTTCTCCTGGCAGAACCGAAGCGTCACCTCCTGCGTATGACCGGGATGAAACTCCAGCTGATCCACAGCCGGCACCACCTCCGCGTGCTCCATCAGATTGAGCAGATGCTGAGGAAGAAAGTTGCTGACGGCCAGTGAATCAGGTACAGGTCAAGATAATCTGTCCGGAGTCTTTCAAGCGACTTTTCAAACGCCGTGCGCACCTCCTTGTACCCCAGCTCACTCTTCCAGGCCTTCGATGCAATCTGAAACGCGCCGCGCTCCAGCCCGCTCTGTGTCCACGCCTTCCCGAGGGCCTCCTCCGTTCCATAGAACGATGCTGTATCGAAATACCGATAACCCGCCCAGATTGCCTCGCTGATCACCCGCTCTGTACCATCCGCCGCAGCCTTGTAGGTGCCGAATCCGATTTCCGGGATCGTCATCCCGTTATTCAGTCTGAACTTATCCGCCATGGTTCCCCTCCTGTTCCTGCCTATATTAACCGAAATATCCGTTTGATCCCTCTCATTTTACAACAAGAAGCCAAAGATATCACATACCTTCCTCAGGATTGATTTCAGGGGCCGCGGATGTCCCTGTCTTATGTCAGGCCAGGATATACTCCATCTGCCGCTCCTTGGTCTTCATCCCCATTTTCTCATAGAACTTCTCCGCAGATGTATTCCCTTCCCAGACATTGAGCGTCACCTCGTAACAGCCCAGCCTCTTTGCCTCCTCCTTTACAAAAGCGAACAGGCTCTCTCCGACATGCTGCCCCCTCATCCTCTCATCGACGCACAAGTCATCGATGAACAGAGACCGAAACGGGACCATGTTGTTGGAAAACGGCTGCTCCCGCAGCTGGCAGAATGCATACCCCTCGCACACGTCCTGTTCATCCGCCGCGACATAGATCGGCTTTGCATCATTCCGGATCATCTCCCGGAGCTCCTCGTCCGTGTACTTTGTCGTCCCGGAAATAAAAATATCTGGCCGAATCTCTGCGTGAATCTGGAGCACCTGCCCCAGGAGCTCATGCAGTCTCGGAATATCCTTATCGACTGCTCTTCTGATTTGTATCATAGCGGTCCTCCTTTTGATCTCTTTCCGCCATTGCACCACATTTTCCTGAAGAAAGCAAGCTCCCGGCCGCCGGATAAAACCGACAGTCGGGAGCAGAAGGATCCCTCTTTTTATTCTTTACTCTGCATGCTTTGCCGCAAGATCTTTTTCCATCTGCGGCGCAATTTTATCAAGGTTGCAGAAGAGCAGCGCGACAATGCCGATTGCAAACAGGATAACCGGAATGATCGTGTACGCGCTCTTGATGCGGGCGATGGTCATTGCGGTCTGTGCAACCTTCTGCGCGGTTCGCTTCCCTTCATAAGCTGCCCACGCAAGTCCCCAGCCAACAATTGCGGAGCCAAGTCCTGCACCAACCTTCATGCCGAAGGATGTTGCCGAGTTTGTAAGGCCATCGAGCCTGACGCCGGTCTTCCACTCACCATAATCTACGACATCCGCTACCATTGCAAAAAGTCCGGCATTATGTGGGATTCCGCCAATTCCAAGCAGGATCAGTCCTGTGAATGCTGCGGACGCAGATGTCGGAAGGACTGCCATCAGTAAGACACCTGCAATCTCAACGATATAACCAATGACCATGGATCTCCAGTTTCCAAGTACCTTCACAATATACGGGTAAACCAGGTTGCCGATCATCTTCGGAAGTATGAAGCAAAGTGTCAGGGTTCCCATGAGACCTACGTTGCCGAGCACATCTCTTGCATAATAAATCCGAAGTCCATTATTCACGCCCAGCGCTGTATAGTTTACAACGAAGATCAACGTTAAAAGCAGGAAGTACTTATTCTTGAACAGATAGACAAACGACTTTCCGACAGACAGTTTCCGTGCTTTTTTCTTTTTCTCTGTATCGACGAAGGTCTGGTCAGCGTCATCTGCGATATCCTGGTTGTTGCGCTCCTTTGTGAAGAAAAATGTGATCAGAAGCATACCAACCGCAATTGCGCCGAAGATTGACGCCATTCCTGTCCATCCGAACCTTCCGACAAAGTTCATGGTATTGTAATTGATAAACAGGACCGTCGCCATCGTGCAGAAGAACCGGAAGGAACTCGCCTGTATGCGGTCTTTCCGCTCAGGGGAGAACAGGGCAAGCAGCGTATTGTACGCCAGGTTGCATGCCGTATAGACAACGGCCGCCATCAATACATAAGAGATAAAGGCGTACGCTACTTTTCCATTCGACGAAAGTGATGACGGAACGGAGAACATCAGCACCAGCCCGACACCCATCGGGATTGCAGACCATAAGATCCAGGGGCGTGCCTTTCCCCACCGGGTATGCGTACGGTCAATAATCGCACCCATGATCAGATCTGAAATTCCATCCAGCAATCTTGCCAGCAGCATCATCGTTCCAATCGTTGCCGCCGCAATGCCGACATTGTCGGTATAATAGACGGTCAGGAACGACCCCAAAGTCGTCCAGACAAAGTTACAACCGCCGTCCCCCAGGGCAAAGGCGATTTTCTCGCCAAACCCCGGCCGTTTTCCTGCATACTTGTTCATTGTGATTTCCTCCTCGTATGATTGTCCCTGTATGCCCTGCCGCACCACTTACTCCATCAGTTCTATTTCCATGAGGTCTATTGCTCCGCTTCCGACATATCGAAGATAGAGTTCCTGATCATCATCCCGGAACTGAACGTTCCCCTCCGCTTTCCTGAACGTACCTTCCGGTACAGTTCTGTCTGAAACTTCCGTTTTCACCCGGATCTCTCCTCTGCATGCCGTATCCGGTGCGTCAATCTCCGCGAAAATCCGGATCACCCCATCTGCATAGTTCTCGCCCCTCCTCCGGTAGCGGATCCGGATTTGATGCGTTTTTCTAAGATCGAAATACTTATATCCGATGATCGTCCCCGATGAAATATTGGATACATACCTTCCGTCCTCATCACTTGTCAGATAAGGAAAATCTGCCGCCTTGTTGGAACGCCCCAGAGAATTCAATGCTCCCATATGTCCATTTGTCAGATTGCAGCAATAGACTGCCGGATATACGCCCACGCCCGGAAGCCTCTTTGCATTCAGACCGCTGGTTGTCACGCAGACCTGCGGTATGGATCCATCTTCCTCAATGCAAATGCGCTCTGCGCAGGCCTGCCGGTTATACTGGGTGAGGGAGGTGTGCCGGTGATAGAAGATGTACCACTGCCCGTCAACCTCCACGAGTCCCCCGTGGTTGTTTCCCTCGCTGTTCAGCTGATCCTCTTCTCTACGCCCCCTGTATCCGACATCCGTGTTGGATATGATGCAGCCTCTGTACTGAAATCCGCTCATCGGCCTGCTGCTTGTCGCATAACAGAGCCTGTGGGTATGAACGGAGGAATAGACCAGATAATACATGCCATGGATTTTTCTGATCGACGGTCCCTCAAAGTACGGGTCCGCTTCAAATGAGGTCCCGGCCGCATACTTCTCTGATGGAAGAACGACCTCCGGTCCCTCCAGAACAGTCAGCATGTCATCCGCCAGCCTGACGACAGAGCCGCCCTTCAGATCCTGTGACTTGTATCGTGGAATATTGATCATGCAGGGCGCAAATCCGAAGTACAGAAAGTTTCCTTCCTCCGTACAGATGACAGACGGGTCGTACGGCTGGTTCTCGCTCATCACCCTGCCGTCTTTGTAGTGAACCTGACCATAGAACCTGTATGGCCCCTGTGGCTTGTCAGAAACTGCAGCATGGATGCTGTCCTGAAATTTGATGCAGTAGTAAAGGTAATACCGCCCATCCCGTCCCTGCACGACATCCGGGGCATACATCGGAAGCCTATCCGGATTATATGGATCCTGGTCCTTCCTGTAGATAACGCCCTCATACCGCCAGTCAGACAAGTCATCCGCAGGAGCTGACCACGTCACATAGTCCAGCTCACAAAACTCTTTTCCATTCTCCCGGTCATGACTGCCAAACAGATACAGCCTGTTCTGAAACACATGGGGCTCTCCGTCCGGAATGTGTTCATCCAGAGGGAGATATGGATTCATTACCAGATTTTTCACCTTTCTGTTCCTCTTTTATCTTTTCCTTCTATCGTTCTGCTGCAGACAAGTATAGAAGGTTCTCTGCTCCTTCTGCTGTCACATCCGGAATACCCACTGTCAAAATTGGACAAAAAAATTCCACCAGCTGCCTGTACGCCTGCTGTCAGCTGATGGAAGTGCTCTTCTCGAAGGATGGCTCTGTTTTGTCCCGTCACCTTCCCAACCCATACGACCTGTTCTGCACTAAATCACAGGTCATCATGATGATGCAATTCTTGAAACTTTCCGCTCCATTCAATCTGTTCTGCACTAAATCCGACATGAATGGTGAAATTCCCCTGCTCTAGTCTGAAAGCATGTTCCTCTTCATCAAAATACTTCAGATCATCGCAGGAAACCGGAATCCGGATGTCTCTGCCCGCTCCGGCTTCCAGCTTTACCTTCAGAAATCCCTTCAAAGTCGGTACCGGACACTTTGCGGTTTCCACATATACCTGCACAACAGTGGAACCGCTTCTTTTTCCGGTATTGCTGATATGGCAAAAGACCGCGAAAAACGGATTGCCGTTCCATTCCGTTTCTCCCGCCGCCTTCACATCGGACGGGATCTCCCGTCTGACCGATACATCGGACAGTGCAAATGACGTATAAGACAGTCCATATCCGAACGGGTACATGGCTCTGATCCCATCATGTGCAAGCTTCCGGTATCCACTGTAGTACTGATACGTCACCTCTGACGCTTCAAAGTCCAGCGCCGGCAGATCTTCCTCCCGCTGGGGGATTGTATATGGGAGCCTCCCGCCCGGTTCAGCCTCTCCAAACAGAACGCGGGCGATCGCCGTGCCGCCCTCCTGGCCGCCATATCCCGCCCACAGCAAAGCCGGCACCTGACTGATCCATTCGCCCGGGATCACTGCCGATCCGGATATCATGACAACGGCAGTGTTGGGATTGACTTTGCCGATTTCATTCAAAAGCTTCTCATCCCCGTCATGCAGGCGCAATCTTCCTTCCCGGTCCCCTCCGACTGAAGTTCCCCGCTCAGCCGTAAACTGGTCCTTCGAGAGTGCTTCTCCCTCATCCAGGTATGTCAGTCCTGCGATCACGATCACACAATCCGCCTCATCCGCAAGACGTTTTGCGTGGGCGATGTTATGCCCGCGGTAATAGATGACATCTGTCGTCCCGTTCACCAGCTTCATCAGCCCTTCGAGCGGAGAGACAACATGCTCCGGATACACTCTTGCAGAGCCTCTGTCTCCCTGGTTTCCTTCTTCAGCCAGCTCTCCGAACACTGCAATCGTGTGGAGCCTTCTCTTCGAAAATGGAAGCACATTCCTTTCGTTCTTCAGCAGGACGATTCCTTCCTCTGCGGACTGAAGCGCCAGCTCCCGGATCTCTCTCTTCTTCAGTCTTTTTCTTTTTTCCGATTCCATGGAAATCTTTTCAAAGGATTTCATGGTTCGGGCAATACGCAGTGCCGCATCGTCGATCACAGCCTCCGGAACAAGCCCCCTTCGGACTGCTTCCACCAGTTTTTCACCAAAGTACTTGGTGTCTGCCATTTCAACTGTCTGGCCTGCCAGCGCAGCTGCGACTGTACCCTTCACGCCCCAGGTAAAATCGCTGATGAGGAATCCCTGAAATCCCCACTCCTCCTTCAGGACATCATGAAGCAGATATCGGTTATGTCCGCACATCACGCCATTGTAGGCGTTATAGGCACTCATCACAGCTCCTGCATGATCTCTGCGGATGCATTTCTCAAAATGGCGCAGGAATACCTCCCGTTCTGTCCGAAGGCTGTCACAGCGTACATTCACGCGGAAGCGCTGATTTTCCATCTGATTAAAGGCGAAATGTTTCAGACAGGCGATGACGCCGACGCTCTGAACACCTCTGACCATCGCTCCGCCCATCTCTCCGAGCAGGAAATCATCTTCCCCGTACGTCTCCTGTGCCCGTCCCCATCCCGGGTGATAGAGGAAATTGATGCAGATCCCGCCAAAGAAATTGGCTCCGAACTGCTGCGCCTCCTGCGCAATCGCCGTCCCGATTTCCTCCTCCAGGTCCGGATTGAATCCGGCTGCCCGAACCATCGGGACAGGAAAACAGGTGGCTTTCCCCCTGCCGCAGACGACACCTCTCGGTCCGTCACAGAATCTGATCTCAGGCACATGAAGCCTGTCATTGCCTCCCGCCGCGTAGGGCTTTTCATTATAATGTTCCGACAATGTTCCCTTGAGCGCTCCGTGAATTCTGGAGCGGTCAGCCCGCCCGCTCATCAGACGGACCTTTTCCTCAAGAGACATATTCTGCACAATCCATTCCGGCGTCATGACAGGAATCCTTTCAACAGATCAAGTGCCTCGTATCTCTCGTAATCCAGATACCCCCGTACCTCTGCATGCCCGGTGTTTCCACCATCTGATTTCCTGTAGCTGAGAGGCGTCTGGCCGGTCAGCTTCTGGAATGACCTGTAGAATGTCTTCTCCGAACCGAACCCACAGGCATCGATGATAAAAGGCATGTCATGGTCGGTCGTCCGCAAAAGCTTTCTGGCCTGCTGGACTCTCATTTCCTCAATGAAATCCCTCACAGACATTCCAAGTCCAGCCTTAAAGCAGCGATAAAGTGTCTTCTCCCCGACGCCAAACTCATGCGCCAGCAGCACACTCAGATGGTCCTCTGCCACATGCCGGCGAATGTAGTCGATCATATCCAGAAGCTCTTCAGACCCTGTTTCTTCCTTTTGCCTTCTCATAAGGATGTCATAATCAGCACCCTCCACCAGATCCGCTACCAGACTATACATTTCTCCGCGAAGCCTGTATGCCGTCTGTTCCTTCTCAATGAGTGTACACATCAAAATCCTCGACACATGGTTCCGGATGGATACAATTCCCTCTTCCGGCTGCTCATCCTGATTCATACTGTTCAGAAAAAATCTGAACTGCCGCTTGTCCTCCGTCCCGCTTCTGAAAAGATCCGGACTTAACTGTACAAACCCGCAGAGATTTACCTCATTCCCGCCAACGATAGAATGCAGCTCCTTTGAGTTTACAAGCACGAGATTTCCTTCCGTAACAGATCCTGTCCACTTCTCTGAACGGAATGTCACCTTCCCCTTCAGGACCAGCATCAGTTCATACTCATAATGCCAGTGCCATGCGCTGAATCCAATGGAGGTAACAAATGATTTCCCGCGAAGCTGCGAGCCGTAATCGACACTCTCCAGCGTATATTTTTCCTGGTAATTATCCATCCACTTCCATTCCCTGCATCAGTTACACCACGCTCATGTGCTTCATCCTTGTAGGAGAGCTGAGGATATTACTTTTCATGTACAAGCTTCCCTGTCATATGATCGACATGAACCGCAATCATCTGTACGTTCCTCAGATCTCTTTGAATCTCCATGTCCACTTCCTCAGCGGTCGGATAGTACTTCAGTCCGATCGCCCTGAGTTTTTCACGGAAAAGATCGCTGTCCATGACCAGACTTGCCGTTCCGAACACGACAACGCTTGACACGTAATAAGCCCAGTCTCCCTCCTTACGCGTACCGGACGTCCAAACTGTAAAACACACTTTGGAATCCTTCTGGATCGAATCAATCTTATGCCCGGTCTTTGCGCCGTGGAAATAGAGCGTCTCTGCCGGCTCATCATAATAAAAGTTCACCGGGATCACATATGGATAACCATCCTCGCCATTCACGGCCAGGGCCCCGCGCTTCTCCTGATTCAGAATGTTGATACACTCTTCTTTCGATATCTGCTGCTTCTTCCGACGCATTTCACGAAACATATTCTTTCCTCCATGATTCATTCACCTGTGTCTTTTCATTGCATCACTTTTACCAGAATAAAGCAAGAGACCTCCGGCACAGCCCCCCGACATGGAATGTTTTCCTCTTCGTCTCAAATATCAGCGAACATAGAGTCCTTCACTGCTTTCAGATCTCTTCTGCAACTTTAAGAAGTTCCGTTATTAAGTAATATTTTAAATTTCTATTTTAATATATTGTTGTATTTCTAAATATCTTAAAGTATAATGATGGCATAATGAACAACTATCTGCATGTTCAACATACGGAGAGACGATTTTATGATTATCAGAGAGCACTATATGGCGCAGATCAGACCTTTTTATGAAAGCGATCTGGTCAAAATCATTACCGGTATCCGTCGATGCGGGAAATCCGTAATCTTAAGGCAAGTGTTGAATGAGCTAGAAGCTATCGGAAAAAGATGCTTATTTCTGGACTTTGACTTGAGGCCTGTCAGGACAAAGATTCCGAATGCTGATGCTCTTATTTCCTACGTAAATGATTATCTAGGAGAAGATAAGCTTTATGTCTTTCTGGATGAAGTCCAGAATGTTGAAGGCTGGAACGAGGCTGCAAGAACACTTCGGCTCTATAACACTTCTGTATTTATTACGGGAAGCAATTCCAAGTTACTGTCCCGGGAATTTACAAAGGAACTGTCCGGGCGCTATGTCTCCTTCCGTATACGACCCTTTGTATACCGGGAAGCCAAAGAATATGTTGGACAACTGGGACGCAGCTTTGAAGTCAGTGACTACCTGGTCTGGGGCGGATTCCCGGCAGCTCTGGAACAGCAGAATAAAGAATCCATGAAGCGATACCTGAACGATCTCAACAACACCATCATCTACAATGACCTGGAAAACCGGTACAATATCCGAAAAAAGGATGTGTTTGAACATATCGTTGATTACATCCTCGTATCCAATGCAAGGATCTTCAGTGCGAAGTCCATCGCTGACTATATGAAGGGACAGAACATTTCTGTTTCTGTTCCGACGGTAATTAAATATCTCGGGTATCTAAAAGAAGCATACGTTATTGAAGACATTCCCCTTTATTCTCCCAAAGCCAAGGCAAAGCTCAACTATTACTATAAGCTGTATGATGAGGATGTTTCTCTAAACAGTATACGAGTGTCCGGAAACCGGTATGATCTTACGCACAACCTGGAAAATATTGTCTTAAATGAATTAATCTATCTGGGATACGAAGTGACGGTCTACAACAACAAAGGGCGGGAGATTGATTTCAGAGCATCCCGGGATGGTAAGCTTTATCTGATCCAGGTTGCCTACAGCGTGGCGGAAGAAAAAACCTATGAAAGAGAATTCTCAGCATTCGCAAATATTGATAATACAGTAAAAAAGATCATCATCACAAACGATGATATCGATTATTCAACCAGCACTGTTTACCATTACAAACTCCGGGACTTTCTCCTGATGAATAAGTTATAAGGAAAGAGGGATGCCTCCCTCTTCAACGATGACAATTGATCTGCCCCTTGGCAATACCCTGCCGGACATGCTTCTGACAATCCTGATCTGCCTGCTCGCGCAGAAATTTGCCTGACCTGCCGGCTGTGGATGACATCCACAGCCGGTGCTGCGCCATCAATCTGCCTCACTTCTGCAGAAGATACATTCCCGCGCCGTGCGCCGGAAGCTCTGCCTGAATGCAGCTTCCTGAAAGCGTGGCCGGTGTATCGCCCCACAGATCCTCTGCACTGCGCACATCAAATTCCAGATCAGAAAGAGACACTGATACCGTCTGTGTTTTATTGTCAAGATTGAAAAGCGTCAGATACCGTCCGCCTTCCTGCGTCAGGCTCGTCCAGACAGCATGCTTTTCATCCCGCTCCATCTGCTCCGGTTCCCTGCCAGTCTGCTGCGCCGCAAGAATCTTCTCATTGGTCAGAAGCGACCGTGTCCAGTCATCCAGCTGTGTCAGGTCACCACCCATGATCAGCGGTGAGCGGAAAATGCACCAGAGTGTCATCAGTGTGCGCTGTTCCGCATGCGTGAAATTCGTCTGTCTCGGCTGGCCGAATCCGGTACCGATCTTTCCCAGTGGCAGCATATCGCAGTCCGGCCAGCATCCCGGCTTTCCATGCCCCTGCCACAGCTCGCAGCGGTCAAACATATCAAGAAGAAGCTTCCAGTCGTCCCAGAAATCATCGGTGATACGCCACATATTAGCATAATGTTCCAGATGCCAGGCTTTTTCGATCACCGCCGGTCCCGGCGAGAGAGACAGGCACATCGGTCTCCCGGCCTTGTCGATCGCGCGGCGGATCATTTCTACCTCTGCTGCCCCGTATGGATCATCCACATAGAGATGCTCATGGCAGATGTCATCCACCTTCACAAAATCCACTCCCCAGTCTGCATACAGCTGGAAGATCGAGTCATAATACGCCTGCCCTGCGGCGGACGCCGGGTCAACACCGTACATATCGCCGTTCCAGCAGCAGATCGAATCCGGGCGGGCTGCCTCATCCGCTGTTGCATTGGTTCCAAAGATCGGCAGCCGCTCATGTACTGCCTGTCTCGGAATACCACGCATGATATGGATGCCGAACTTCAGCCCCATGGCATGAATTTTTTCGGCGATTGGAGCAAAGCCTTTTCCATCCGCAGAAGACGGGAATCGGTTTGGTGCCGGGATCTGCCGTCCCCATGCATCCAACGTGAGCGGGGCGAACTTCCGATACACAACACCCTGATTTTTCTCACTCGCTGCCAGCGGCTCTGACCACTGAATGTCACAGACCACATATTCCCAGCCGCAGGACTTCAGCTGCGCCAATCCAGCCGCATTATCCAGAAGCTGATTCTCCGTTACTCCTGCTGCGAAGCAGTCCCAGCTGTTCCAGCCCATCGGAGGCTGCAGCGCCGCATTGTCTTTTCTGAGTCTCATATTCCTTTCCCTTTCCAGCCAATTCAGACTCATGCCTTTCGAAACATTACACATTCTCGGGTGACGATACACACCTGTCGATTTTATTGTATCATTATCTCGACCTGAAGAGAGATGACTCGCTCACAGATGGCTATGAAATATCAGCTTTTACACGTGGGAATTGATTTATCCTACTGATCCAGCAAATAACACAAAAAGGAAGCCCATCCTATACCTCCTGTTCGCGGAGCTGGTTTGCATGCTCCTCTGCACTTATTGTCATTGCACCATATGATTCACAATAAAAGCAAGTGCATCAAGCTGGATCCTGGCGATGGGAGTCCCCGCTCTGAAGTGCTTCGATGCGATGGTCTGCGATCACTGATCGGTGGACTCTACCCGGCCGTTACAAAGGAGCCTCTGGAACCGAATCCTGATGGTTCCCTTTCAATTGGTCCTCCAATAGACCGATCTCTTTCTCAATCTGATGGATGACTTCCATGAATTCTCCGTCAGAGGTTCCGGTCGGATCCGGGAGTCCCCAGTCAAAACGTCTCTTACAGGGAAGATACGGGCACTTCACCCCGCATCCCATGGTAACCACAATATCAAGCTCCGGAAGGGCATCCAACGTTTTGTTGTGCTGCCCTTCTTTTATCATGTCTATTCCATACTGTTCCTTCATCAGACGGACTGCATCCGGATTGATCCTGTCCCAGATATCTGTGCCTGCTGAATAGCTTTCAAAGACGTCCCCGGCCAGGTGTCTTCCCAGTGCCTCCGCGATCTGGCTGCGGCAAGAATTATGTGTACAGATGAATCCGACCCTCGGTTTCCTCCCTTGCTGATTCATAACAGCTTTCCGATCTGCTTCTCATTCAGGACACGTCCTGTTGAGACGACCTTCCCGTCAATCATCAGTGCCGGCGTACTCATAATGCCGTACCCGGCGATGACACTGAAGTCGGTGATATACTCGATTTCTGCCTCGATCCCTTTCTCCTGTATAGCCTTCTTTGTGTTCTCCAGCAGTGCCTCGCATTTGCTGCAGCCGCCTCCCAAAACCTTGATGTTCATCTCATTGCCCTCCTTCTAATATGCAGGCTCATGCCTGTCTCTTCTGAAAATGATTTTGCGTTCTGTTCGCGATTTTCACCAGTGTCAGCATAACCGGAACCTCTGTCAATACCCCCACCGTGGTCGCAAGAGCTGCCGGGCTTGTTGTCCCGAACAGGGCAATGGCAACCGCAACCGCCAGTTCGAAGAAATTTGATGCCCCGATCAGTCCTGCAGGTGCGGCAATGTCATATGGAAGTCTCACCAGCTTCGCTGCTCCGTAAGCGATAAAGAAAATCAGGAATGTCTGGATGATAAGCGGCACCGCGATCAGGATGATGTGCACCGGGTTGGAGAGAATCACCTCCGCCTGAGATGCGAAGATGATCACCAGCGTCAGGAGCAAACCGACCGTGGTAACATGGTCAAATTTATGGACAAACACATTCTCCAGATAGTCCCTGCCTTTTCGTCCTGTAATCCCGACCCTCGTTACGACCCCTGCCACAAGCGGAATCACGACAAAGAGAAGGATGCTGACAAACAGAGTGCTGTACGGCACCGAAACCTTCGATACCCCAAGCAAAAACTTTACAATCGGAACAAATGCTACAAGAATGATCAGGTCATTGGTCGCAACCTGTACCACAGTGTAGGCGGGATTCCCATGCGTCAGCGTGCTCCATACAAAAACCATCGCCGTGCACGGTGCCGCGCCCAGAAGAACTGCCCCGGCCAGATACTGAGTGGCGAGCTCCGGAACAGGTACGCCAGACCATACATGGTAAAAGGCTTGATCAACCAGTTTGTAATCCATGTTACGAACAGTCCTTTCGGATTTTTACCGACCTCCCTGATACTCTGGAAATCTACCTTAATCATCATCGGATAGATCATGATCCAGATCAGCACCGCAATCGGGATCGAGATCCCGGCAACCTGCATTCTCCCCAAAATCCTGGGAACCGCCGGCAGGAAATGTCCGATCAGTACCCCCGCCACCATGCACAGCAGCACCCATACGGTCAGGTACCGCTGAAAAAAGCTGATTCCCTCGCTCTGTCTCTTCATCATCCTTGGCATCTCTCCTGCAACCTCCCTATATCCTTTCTCGCTTCAAAATAGGTCTTATCTGCACTGGTCTGCCTGCTTCTGATCGCAGCAGCCTCCGGTGGTTTTCTCCCTGCTCCGTAAGACTTGCCCTGAATTTTCCTCATCACAGCAGTCTCTGTCTTCGCTTTTCTGTCTGCAGGTTTTCCCGCAGTTCAGGTGATCAATATATTCACGAAATGCGGTCAGGACATCGCAGTTCAGGGAATAGTAGGTATTCTTCCACTCCTTCCTCCCGTTCACAAGACCGCACTCTGCCAGAACCTTCATATGATGGGACAGCGTCGGCTGTGCAATCTGGAAATGCTCCAGCAGCCGACACCCGCACATTTCCCCGTTCATCAACAGCTCCACAATCTGGATCCGGTTGGAATCCCCCAGTGCTCTGCAGATCAGAGCGGCATCCATTGCATTCATATACGCTTACCTCCTTATTTTCTGGCTGCCTGTCTCCCCTTGCGTCATTTCCCTTTGCCGCAGGATCAGATCCCTGTCAGTACGCCCTGAAACAGATTGAATCCATACCCGACGATGATGATTCCGGCAATACATATGACAATAAACACTGTAAGCAGCTTCGGTTTGATGGCCTTTCTCAACATGATTAGCGATGGAAGACTCAGGGTTGTGACCGCCATCATAAAGCTGAGCACGGTTCCGAGCAGCGCGCCCTTAGGCAGAAGCGCCTCCGCCACAGGGATAGTCCCAAAAATATCCGCATACATCGGAACACCGACCAGTGTTGCCAGAATCACACCGAAGGGATTTCTGCTGCCCAGGACAGTCTCGACCACATGCTGCGGAATCCAGTTGTGGATCACCGCGCCAATGCCGACTCCGAGGAGGATATACGGAAAAACCTTACGGAGCGTCGATGCAACCTGATCCCGCGCATAGATCATTCTGTCCCGGATGGTCAGATCCGGAGCTGTAATGTCTACTCCCGAGCTTGCATTCCGGATAAAGTCCTCAACCTGATCCTCCATATGCATATGTTCGATCAGCGTCCCTCCGCATACCGCAATCAGCAGCCCTGCAGCCACATAGACAAGAGCAATCCGATACCCGAAGATGCCCATCAGAAGGACAAGACTCCCAAGATCCACCATCGGAGAGGAGATCAGGAATGAGAATGTCACACCGAGCGGAAGGCCTGCACTGGTAAATCCCATGAAGATCGGGATCGAGGAGCAGGAGCAAAACGGCGTCACCGTCCCGAGCAGTGCCCCGATCAGGTTGGCCCAGATTCCATGAAACCTTCCCATGATCTGCCTGCTCCGCTCCGGCGGGAAAAAGCTCTGTATGTACGAAATCACAAAGATCAGCACACAGAGCAGGATTGTAATTTTGATGACATCATAGAAAAAAAACTGGATGCTTCCGCCGACTCTTCCGGACAAGTCCAGTCCCATGGCTGATAGTGCACGGCCAACCAGCCGGTTCAGCCACTTCAGCCCCAGGATTTCGTTCTGAATCAAATTCCCCATACGATCCCCTCACATTCGTATTCATCTATGTGAAAGATTATAGTTCTCACATTCTTACTTGTCAATGTGATAAGACCGCCTTTTAATCTGATACGTTGGCGGTGTCATGGCTGGTTGCGAAGTCGCCCAGATTCCCGTCTTATACCAGAAGGAGATTTCCGCATGAATAACAGAAAAGCATTTGGGGGATTCATCGGCGGCGCCTTTAAGATGTTTGTCGAAGGAATGACGCCTGGTGTCATTGCCGGTCCGTCCATCCTGATGTTGATTCTTCTGAAAGATACAGACACGTACGGGAAAGCATTCCGCAGGTAAAAAACGCTTACATGCCCCAGACAAATGTGATAAAATCATCCGCGTAATGAGCAGCCAGAAGCGTAAGTCCAGTTACGGACTTACGCTTCTGGCTGTTTTTGGTCTTCAAAGGAGTGATAAAGATGAAGGAACTGGACCTTGGACACGAAAAAATTGGAACCCTGATCAGACGGTTTTCTGTTCCCTGTGTTATCAGTATGGTTGTCGCAGCGCTGTACAATATCGTCGATCAGATATTCATAGGCTGGAGTCCGGCGGGGGCTTACGGCAACGCGGCAACAAATATTGTCTATCCGTTTACTGTGTTTGCCCTTGGTATCGCCCTGCTGGTCGGGGATGGCGCTGCAGCTCAATTCAGTATTGCACTCGGCATGGGAAACAAAAAAAAGGCGGACCGGATCATCGGGAATGGTTTGATCGTGCTGATCGTTTCCGCCCTGGTAATGTGTCTGATTGGATTTCTCTTCCAGCCTCAGATTCTGGCTCTGTTCGGTGGGGATCCTGAGGAAGCAGAGTGTTACCAGTACGCGAATGATTACTATCATATCATATGCATGGGAATTCCCTGCTACATGATCGGGCAGGGGCTCAATGGTGCAATCCGGGCAGACGGTTCTCCCCGGTATGCCATGGTGTGCACGCTGGCCGGCGCTCTGGCGAACCTGGTCCTGGATCCAGTATTCATCTTTCCGCTTGGACTTGGAGTGAAGGGAGCCGCTATCGCGACGGTAATCGGTCAGGTCATCACGTTTGCAATGAGCGTTGTGTACCTGGGAAAAGCAAAAAATTTCAGGATCGCCCGGGAATCTGTCGGTCTGCAGGCTTCGACGGTCAAAAACATCATCCAGACTGGGATGGCATCGCTGATCGTCCAGCTGTCAATCGTTGTGATTATTGCTGTCAACAATAATCTGCTGACAAGGTATGGCTATCAGACCTATGCAAGCACAGGCAAAGCCTTCGGCGCAGTGATCCCGCTGGCAGTGGTTGGCATCGTCATGAAAGTCTTCGGAATTGTCGTGTCGATTGTGATCGGCATCAGCCTGGGCGGTCAGCCGATCATCGGCTACAATATCGGCTCCGGCAATGTCCAAAGAGTCAAGAAAACCGTGCAGTCCATCACAAAGCTTGTGATCGGCGTCGGCGTCATTGCCTTTTTGATCTTTGAACTGGCTCCGGATCTTGTCATCTCCCTGTTTGGCAGCCACAATACCGTCGAGTATATGGAATATGCCAGGTTATGCATCCGCATCTTCCTCGGCGGCATTATCCTGACCTGCTATATTAAATCAGCCGCCATCATCCTCCAGGCGGCCGGGAATAGTGTAAAGTCCACGATTCTGGCGCTCTTGAGAGATGTGATCATATTTGTCCCTGCATCCATCGTGATCGCAGCCGTATCAAAAAGTATTGTGACCATGCTCTGGGCTGCTGTCATCTCGGATGTGATTGCTGCTGTAGCAGGCTTTCTGTTTGTCTCATCCGAGATCCATCATCTGGAGAAAGCAGCTGAAAAAAGATCTTTCACACAGGAAACCATCTGCACATACCCCCGCATACATGACTAGCCTTGCAGAAAGCTTCAGTTCCCCGCTCCACACTGCAGCTGTGTGACTTCAGCCCTTGGCTGCCGGATGTATCCATGCAGGTGCTTCAGCTCCACTGCATCAGCATCACTGAGCGTAAATACACTTCCGGATTCTCAGAAGGAGCAGAATCAGGGAGACGCACAATACGATATGACCGATTCCTGCCATCCCGGAGACTGCGGCATTCACAGCAGAAGAAACAGAAGCTTCCTTCACCTGCAGAATGCCGCGTGCAGTCAACATCACGACTGTCAGATTCAGTCCCACATGATAGGCTGCCAGTACGCGTCTGGTCCTTTGGTCTGTGAACGAAAAACTCTTCTCAAGTACCATCAGGAGCAGGAAGAACAGCATCCCCAGGATGAAATAATGGGTATGGACGAAAGCCAGGGTTGTCCTTCCAGAATAGTGATTGTACTTCGTAAACTCCCGGTAGAACACGCCGCCCGCCATCGCCATCAAAGCGTAGAAAATCGCTGTATGGATATATCTCTTCAGGTTCTCCATCTTATTTGATCTCCTTTCTCATTGCCTTATATCCGATCAGCACGGTCCACATATAAGCGCAGGTCTTCGGGATCATCAGCATACCCATCAGCGGTATTCTTGATGCAAACAGGACAACCGGGATGTAGAAGCCGAAGCTCAGCACGATCGTCAGCCACAAATGGCGGAACGAAAGATCCTGTCTCCCCCTTGCGCTTCGGAAGAACAGGATGATGACAACCACACCGAGCAGGGCAAATGGGATATTCCGCCAGATCCCCCAGCCTTCAGGCGGATTTTCCGCTGTCCACTGGTTCTGCGGCAGAAGGCAGAGTACGATCCTCGCCGCGGCCAGAAGATATACGATCCCTGTCAGGCTCCTGTGCTGCCTGATCTGATAACGCTCCCACCACACATAGTAGAGCAGAACATAGAAGATCGTCATCGTCACAGATGTGACTACCTTTCCGACGCCCAGAACAGCCGTATAGTGGTCAAGTCCGGTCGTGCAAAGTGCGATCACCCGCGGAATCAGATGGAAGGAATCGCCTCCGCCAAGGATGATGGCCATCCACCCAAAAATTGTGAACTGTCTGCTTTTCCCACTGCTCGCTCTGAGCATCAGAATCCCGATGGTGATGACTGAAATCAGATAAACGAGATCAAATGTCGTTTCCATTACTGCCTGCATCGCAACCTCTCCTTTTCTTCAGTACAATGTTCTCCGGACCACTTCAAGAACCGGTTCCGGATTGTAGTCTTTCCTCACCAGTGCCGCGAACATCAGGGAAAACAGAATTCCTGCGAACTGCTCCGCTGTAAACCGGCTGGAAAATGCATCTCTTCGCACCTTCCTGTCTTGCTTCAGTACCTGACAGAATCCATCCTGAATATGCAGCCAGGTCTGATGCATCCTCTCGGTTCCCGCTGTCTTTCCGCTGTCAGCCGTACCAGCCGCTTCCTCTGCCTTCCCGCCCAAGCCCAAGCCTGCTCCAGCTGCTTCCTCTGTCTTCCCGCCCAAGCCTGCTCCAGCCGCTTCTTCTGTCTTCTCAGCCTTTTTTTCCTGCATGAAGCCCAGCGAATGGAGCGTAAAAAACTCCGGGTATTCTCTGCTTCCAGCCTCCATCCGCGCATATACCCATCTGACACAGCGCTCTGTATTCTCAAACACTGAAGGATCACCCGGCTCATGGAAGATTTCATACCAGACGCTCTCTACTGTGTCGGTCAGAAGCGCCGTCTTGGACGGGAAGTAATAGTAGATCGACCCGACCGAAACCCCGCAGGCCGCCGCAACAGAACGGATACTGACAGCCTTCCAGCCTTTTTCCATCGCAAGCTTCCGGCTCGCTTTCAGAATCTCTTCTCTTGATGTGACAATCGTATTCATCGCAGCTCCTCATACTGAACGTTGTTCAGTTTAGGTGATACATTCCCTCCTGTCAAGCATTTCCAAAAAACATCTGTCATGGGATATCCGTATTCAGACAGCAAATAGCCAGGAACGGTCCGTGTGCCGTTGATCACGCACGGAACCATTCCTGGCTATATAGAAATGTCTGTCCTGAGTATACCGCCTGCTCGTGCTTTGACCCCTCAGTCTGACTGCCGGCTTTGCAGAATCACTGGCAGATCTTTCAGGGCCATTCAGGATTTCTCAGATTTGGAAAGTGGCCGGAAGATCACCGCCATATAGCGGCAGAACACATACACGACAAACGCGGCTGCGATGACAGTCTCCGCCACAACGATCGGCCGAAGCACGGGCAGTGGATGTCCCATCTTTGCCGCGCACATCATCGTCTGCTTCGTCGCAATGGCTGTAATGACCAGCGGGAACGTGAAGGCTGCGCAGCTTGGATAAAACGGAAGCTTCAGACACCGAACTGCCTGAACCAGTGCTGCCAGATAGATCAGATTGGCACCAACTGCCATTGCCATCAGAAACGGATAGGACTTCGGCGTCCCGCTCTGGACATATCCGGCCACACAGAGGCTGAGCGGTGCGGCATAGATCACCGCCAGAGAACGGGCCGGCTCCGGAACCGGAATGCGGATGTACCGCACGGTTACCAGAACAAACAGAAACAGGAAGCAGATGAATCCGAACCAGAATGCTCCATTTCCGAATGCAGCGGCATTGTAAGCCGGTGCTGTAACAGACGCAACGACAATTCCGACATAGACAATATAGTACACAGTAAATACATCCTTCAGCTTCAGATGAAAGATGAAGGTGACCGTAAAATAGATGATCAGCGCAATATGCAGGGCGATGGCAAGCGTCCAGATTATAAAAGCGGCCTTCCCGATAAAAGGCTTTGCGTAGACCGACAGCAGCATCAGTCCCATTGGAAAGGTCCCGCTGATTCCGGCAAGAACAGGATTCTTCATGTCTGCCTTCATCTGATCAGGACAGAAGACCAGCCTTAGGAGAAGCAGCACCAGCATGCCGAACGCCAGCCAGCCACAGATTGTGCGAAGCACTTCCGAGGTGCTCTGCAGCAGATTTCCGAGAGCAGCCATCCCCAGCATCACACCCGAGAGAGGTAGCGGAATTCTCTGACACCACTTTTTCATCACTCTTCCTCCTTCTTCGGAGGCAGGTACGGCTTGTCGAGCCCTTTGACCGGCTCGTCATCTGTGTCCTCGACGCCAAGTTCCCGGCACAGTATCTCTGCAACCTTTCCTGCGCACAACCCAGTGAACGCGATGCACTGCTCCTTGTGTTCACCGCAGCCCATGTCGAATCCTCTCGTCAGAACCCTGCAGCACACGGCATGCTTCGCAGTTGCCTCACGGAACCAGTCGTGCAACTCATGCGTCAGTGCCATACAGTGGTTGACCTTCGGATCCTTCGGCCCGTTCTGCTCCGTCCGTCCGAAGAACATGCCGAGCGCCAGAATGCCGCCATTCAGCGCACCGCACATACAGCCTGAGCGCCCTGCACCGACTGCCATCCCGGATGCCATCGCGATAACCTCCTCCGGAACATTCACCTCAAAATCACTGCGGATTGCGGCCATTACAGCCTCGCAGCAGAAATACCCGCCTCTGTACAAATCCTCTGCATGCTTCTGTACGGCCTTCGGACTGACTTTTACTGCATGATACTCCACCATCTGAAAATCCCTCCCTTAGATTGATTGCTTTGTTTTACTTGTTCAGTCATCTGATTTTATTTCATTGTATCAAAATATTTGGAAGGCATTTATCAAATAATAAATTTTTATTATAATATTTATAATTATTCTTTATTAATTGACGATTCGTTCAGATTTTTATTCAGACAGAATACCCGGACAGGAGGACAGGCACGATGGACATGAAACAGCTTCGAAGTTTTGTGGAGGTTGCGCGGCTGCGGCAGTTCACTGAAGCGGCAAACCGCGTTCATTTGTCTCAGCCGGCGGTCAGCACCCAGATCAGGGCTTTGGAAAGAGAGCTTGGCGTGGATCTGCTGGAAAGGACAACAAAGCGGGTAACTCTGACCGAGAAGGGGGAGCTTTTTTACAGCTACGCCCTCCGCATGCTGGAGCTGGAACAGACTGCCCTGGAAAAGCTCTCAGACTCTATGGGACAGATGATCACGCTCGGCGCATCTACAATCCCTTCCTCCTACCTGCTTCCGCCAATTCTGTCTGGGTACCGCAGTGAAAATGCCGGCTGTTTCTTCCGTGTCCTGCAATCTGATTCTCATACCGCGGTCAGTCAGGTTCTCGATGGAACAGTCGATTTTTCGGTCGTAGGCGAAGTCCCTGACAATCCTGCGCTCACCATCCGGGAGATCTGCCGGGATCAGCTGCTGATTGTAACCCCTGTGAATGAGCATTATATGACGCTGAAGCACCACACGCCCTCCCTGCAGCAGCTTTTCCAGGAACCTGTCATTCTCCGTGAATCCGGCTCCGGAACACAGAAAAACTTTGATCGTTTTCTGGAACGTCACCATATTCACAAGGAGGATCTGCATGTCGCTGCCTGTGCCAACGATCTGGAGGCGATCCGCAAGATGATCGTCTCCGGAATGGGTATCTCAATGATGTCTGCCTGTTCTGTCCGGGATCTGGCCGGCAGCGGACAGGTTCTCGTCTATCAGATGCATGAAGACATCAGCCGTCACTTTTACATTGTCTGGCAGAAGAAGCGGAGCCTGACTGATTCAGAACGGAACTTCATCGGTTACCTGGAGAAAAACGTGCCCCGATAAGCATTCCATACAGGCAGAACCGACTGCGCTCACATCCTGATTTCCCGGGATTCTTTGTACGATTGCAGTTGACTAATCCCGCTCCTGAGACGTACGATGTCCCGAAAACAGGACTATTTCGGTTCTGCTTTGAAAGGGGATTTTGACATTATGGTACGCTTGTTTTCTCGCTTCTTCATCAAGAGCGGCATGAGTGAGGATGAACAGCGCAATGCCTGGGGAATGCTCTGCGGGACGGTTGGTATCATACTGAACCTGCTTCTGTTTGCCGGAAAAGGACTGGCTGGTCTTTTCAGCGGTTCTCTTGCAATCGTGGCGGATGCCTTGAACAACCTTTCCGATGCTGCCTCCTCCATCATCACACTGGCAGGCTTTTCGATCTCGAAAAGGCAGGCGGATCCCGGGCACCCGTTCGGCCATGGACGGGCCGAGTATGTCTCAGGCTTCGTCGTTTCGTGCATGATGATTGTCATGGCGTTCGAGCTTGCCCGTGATTCGATTGCAAAGATGATTCACCCTGAGGAAATCTCTTTCTCCTGGCTGGTCTTTGTGATCCTGATCGGTTCCATCCTTGTAAAGTGCTATATGGCATTCTATAACAAAGCAACAGGAAAGCGCATTCATTCGGTTGCTCTTGAAGCCGTCGCCAAAGACAGTACCAACGACTGTGTTTCGACTTCCGTTGTCCTTATCGCTTCCATTGCCATCCATCTGACCGGACTGACCCTGCTGGACGGCATCTGCGGTCTGCTGGTTGCCTGCTTCATTGCTTACCAGGGCATCGGGTCCGCCAGGGATACCCTTAACCCGCTTCTCGGGCAGGCACCGGATCCGGCATTTGTACAGGAGATTCGGGATATCATGGCGAACGAGAGCGACCAGATTACAGGCATCCACGATCTGATTGTCAATGATTACGGACCCGGGAAGCGGATCGTCTCCCTCCATGCCGAAGTCCCGGCAAGCGGAAACATTGTGGAACTTCACGAGATCATCGATAAAGCCGAGGAAGACCTGGAATCGAAGCTTCACTGCCTGGTGACAATCCATATGGATCCGATTATCACAGACGACCCGCACATCGTTGCACTGCGGGATGAGCTCTACCAGATTCTGCAGAGCATCGCGCCGTACCTGACCATGCACGACTTCCGGGTCGTTCCCGGGAAAAAGCGCCCGAAGCTGATCTTTGACGTCGTCATTCCGTTTGGATTCAAGCTGACAGACGACGAGCTGCAGAAGCGAATTGAGGACGAGGTTCATCGCCGGATCGGCGCGCAGTATGAAGTGGTGATCCATGTGGATACCGATTACACCGTTACAATGGCGAAGCGCTGACCTTCCTCAGCGCTTCTGGCTCCGCATCCAATATCCCCCGCCGCTTACTGAAGAAGCCTTGCCAGCAGCGTGCGGTGCACTTTCATCGCGCCCCTTGGGCAGAATTCCTGGCAGCAGAAACAGCGAATGCATCGTTTTCTGTCGATCTTTGGCTTTCCTTTCACCATCGTGATTGCCCTGGCCGGACAGACGTTGAAACATTTCCTGCAGCCGATGCACTCGGACGGATGTACCTTGGGCATCTGCTGCATTGCACTTCTGAAAATGGCCTCCTGCAGGCGGCCAAGCACGCCATTCCCTGTAAATGTAACCCGGACGCCGTCTGCCTGCCGGAAATCGGTGAGCTTCCACTGTTCCGGCCGCTCTCCTGAAATCTCAACCTCCTGAAGCCCGGATGGCCCGAGTCCGCGGCTGGCTGCACAGCGAAGTGTCGGCACATCCTCAGGATGGAGCCCAATCAGCTCCGCGCAGACCATGTCCAGATTGTAAGGATTTTCCGATGAAAGAACCAGGCCCAGCGGGCGGGGTGATCCGGCTGTCGGTCCATTTCCCTCCATGCAGACGACTGCATCGACAAGATTCAGTGCCGGTTGGAGTGCCTCGTTCAGATCAATCAGCATGTTGGCGAAGGCTGTCTCGTTTGGAAACCGCATATGGTACTCCGGCTTCGTCGTTCCCGGGACAGCTCCGAACAGGTTCTTGACCGACGCTGTCAGACGCATCATCCCGTGTGATTTCAGCTTTGCAAAGTTGATGATCACATCCGCCTTTCTCAGCCAGGATGTACAGCTGAAGACATGCGCGGCCGCTGCCCCCGGATATGTCACATTCTCCGTCTCTATGTCATCATTCAGTTTTGCGCCAGTCTGCTCAATCTGTTCCATGCCCGATTCACGGTACGCCCGCCTGAGGGCTTCCCTTGTGAACAGGCCGCCCGGACTGTCTCCTACCGTCACCTCAGCGCCGCGCATGGTCAGCTGCCGGCACAGCTCCGTCACCAGCTGCGGGTGCGTCGTCACAGCTTTCTTCGGTGATGCGCCCGTTACCAGGTTGACCTTCACCGCAACCCGTACGCCCGGCCTGATCCCTGAAAGGCCCGGCCATTTTTCCAGCGCGCTGCACACGGCAGCCCTTGCATGTTCCTCACTGTAGTCCGGGCACGCCGTCAGCACAACCACATCAGACCGTCGCTTGGAAGCCCGTACAGCCTGACTCTGTACTTTCTCATACTCATCCTTGCTCATTCCACCCTCCAGCATTCAAGCCGCAAAGGCCTGTACTCATCCAATGTCGACTGTTGTTGCTTACGCACGGTAATCTCCCCTGCTGACAACAACCTGGTATCCGGTAGCCGCAATCCGGCGTTCCATGCAGGCCCTGCACTCTGCTGCTTCGTCGCCTGTACAGATCTTCCCGTCGTAGAGCAGGTACTTGTTCCGGACGCCGCGCGGCGAGAGATTCGGCATCACGACATTGGCGCCCGCCTTGATTCCCATCTCCCGGCCAAGTGGATGGATGGTCCCAAGCGCCGTCGTTGCCGGCAGCAGAACATGCGGAAACATCAACCGAAGGATAGCCAGCAGGTGAAGGGTATCCTGAAGCGTTCCATCCGGCTGATCTCGAAACGGTGTATTCTTGTGGTGGATAAAGGGACCGATTCCGATCATCTGAGGATCCAGCTTCTGCATGAATCGAAGATCCTCGATGATATATTCCGGTGTCTGCCCCGGTGTCCCGACCATGATCCCGCACCCAACCTGATAGCCGATCTCCCGAAGGTCATACAGGCAGCGCTTGCGGTTCTCGATGGAAAGCCCCGGTGGATGAAGTTTTCTGTAATGCTCCGGGTTGGATGTTTCTTGCCGGAGCAGATACCGCTCTGCCCCGGCATCGTAATAGGCCTGATACTCGCTTCGGCTTTTCTCCCCGATGGAAAGCGTGACCGCGCAGTCCGGATGCCGGTTTCGGATCTTGCTGACGATGCGGCAGATGTCCGCTGTCGTATAGGAAAGATCCTCCCCGCTCTGCAGGACAAATGTTCGAAAGCCGAGTTCATATCCTGCATCACTGCAGGCGACGATCTCATTCTCAGACAAACGGTACCGGTCAGCCAGCCGGTTGCTCCTCCTGATCCCGCAGTAGTAACAGTCATTTCTGCAGTAGTTTGAAAATTCAATCAGCCCTCTGAGATAGACTTCCCTTCCATAAACCTTCTCACGCACCTCACAGGCTCTTTTGCACAGGTGGTCAAAATCTTCTTTGTCCATGCTGACAAGGAGTGCCATGAGTCCCTCATCCGGAAGGTTGCTTGTCTGATATAACTGTTCGATTCGATCCCGGTTCGTCATCCATATGTCCAATCTGTCATTCCGTCTGCAAGCCAGGCAACCTTCGCACCTAGCATTCATGCACCATCAGATCGCAGAGCAAATGGCCTCACACCTGACATTCATGCACCATCAAAGTGAAAGGCCGATCGCCTTTGCGCTCCGCTGAAGAATGCCATTCATATAGGCAATCGTGATTCCATAGTTTGTAAATGGAACACCTTGCTCCTTCGCCTGCCGCATCCTGCTCTGCACTTCCTTCTCATTCAGCATACAGCCGCCGCAATGGATCACCATGCGGTACGGGCTCAGATCCTCCGGGAAGCCGAAGCCGCTGGATGTCTCGATGGAAATGTTCTTTTTCGTGTATGCCCGCAGCCAGGCCGGAATCTTCACGGTACCGATGTCCTGGCACTGCCTGTGATGTGTGCAGCCTTCCGACATCAGAACCTTATCGCCATCCTGAAGCATGTCTACCGCCTTCACGCCTCTGGCCGCTTCCTCCAGGACACCCTTGTAGCGTGCCATCAGAATGGAGAAGGATGCAAGCGGGATTTCCTCCGGCACAGCTTTTGACACCTCAGAGAAAGCCTGCGAATCAGTGATCACCATCCGGATCTTCTTCCCGGACTGCGCAAGAAAAGCAAGCGTCTGGCGAAGCTGCGGCGGCTGACAACAGAGCGCCATGCTGGCATGATCCAGAATCTCATGAATCATCATCTGCTCCGGGAGGATCAGCCGCCCCTTCGGTGCGGAGGCATCCTGCGGGATGACCAGCACAAACAGATCGCCCGGCTCAATCAGACCGTCAAGGAGTCCGCGTGAACTGATTTTCGCCTTGCCCAGCTTTCCGATCAGATCCTTCAGTTCCCGGATGTGCCAGCCTGTTTTCGCACTGACTGCAAACTCCGCGTGAGGCACAGCCCGCCGCTCCGCCTCCCTGCCAACCTGCGGCAGGACTTCTGCTGCTCCCGCTGATAATTCCCGGCTCTGAGAGACAGCACCGGTCATCTCCGTCTTCGTTTCCTGCACCCGCTGCATCAGATCGGCCTTGTTCAGCGCGACAACATACGGAATGCGCAGCTTTTCAAAGATATCTAGAAGCTCTCTGTCCTTTGCTCTCATCCCGCGTGTTCCGTCCACCACCAGGACCGCAACGTCCACCCGTCTCAGCGTTTCCTTCGTCTTCGCGACACGCATTGTCCCAAGCTCCCCTTCATCATCAAAGCCTGGCGTATCGATAACCACCACCGGCCCGATGGGGGAGATTTCCATCGCCTTTCGGACCGGATCCGTAGTCGTCCCCGGCGTGTCGGAGATCACAGACAGATTCTGCCCGGTCACCGCATTCACCACACTGGATTTTCCCGCGTTCCGGATGCCGAAGAATCCGATCTGCACCCGCTCTGAAGATGGCGCCTCGCTCATCATACCCATGGTCCTTTCCTCCCATTTCCGTATGCACCGACATTTCAAATATTGTCTGTTTATTGTCTGTTCCCATGTATCCTTCACAGGTTATCCTGCATGCCATCCTCTTCGACCCAGTCAAAATAATCCGGAAACTCTGTCCTGTACAGGCGCCCTGAACATGCCAGTGCAGGAAGGGGATGGAATACCAAGTCTGCCGGAAGAACGGATTTGTACATAGGATCTGCCCAGATGCCAATCTCAGTATCCGGATGATCCCGCCGGACATCGCTGATGCATTCGGTCAGCTCTTCTTCGCCATCAAAGAACCGGTCTTCGGGTCCAAGCAAGGACTTGCTGTCCGGAAATGGGCACAGGATCATCGCTGTCCCCCTCGCAGACGCTGCCAGCGAAGCAGACAGAACGGCCTCTCCGATTAAGATGGAAACAGATTTTCCGCCGTTACGCGTCCCCGCCGCATCTAACCGCATCAGGAAGGCGGTTTCATCCTGCTGACGCTGGAGGGGCCGCTCTGCCGCTTCCATCAGTTTTCTCGCCAGCTCTGCCCACAGTTTCCGCGTGACAGGCGCCCCCGCAACGAACGGGATCCCATACGTTTCCTTCAAATACCTTGCAGCCAGGATGCCCGTGTCAGAGATAACCAGATTTACATCTGCATCTGTCGATCTGTAAATTTCCTGCGGCGTACTGCCCATCGCCCAGACCGCCGTCACATCGAATCCAGCCTTTTGAAGGATACACCTCAGGTGCGGAATCGTCTTTCGGTTTCCATATGTCAGCGGTGTTGCTCCCAGCACACACACTCTTGGCCTGCGGGACTGTCCGGTCCCCGGTACAAAACCCTGAGAATCCATATCACGCACGGCCTGCAATCTGACTGAAGACTCTGATCCACAGGACACCCTTTCACTGACTGGCAATTGTGCGCCACGGTCGGCTTTCTGGCCCGAAACCGAATCAGTGCAACAAGTGGCCTTCAGGCTGACAGCCAGCTCTGCGCTGCTGCCAGTTCCCTGACCGGGTGCTGGCAGCATCCGACGCGCGTATTCCAGGAAGGCACGCCCCGCTCCTCTGACATAATCGTGCATCCCGTTCCCGGGCACATAGAACGTTTTGATTCCGCACCGCGCCTCTACAATTCTACAGATCCCACTAAAATCAGTCCCGTTCAGATAAGGAACCGGAGAGTTGCAGATCGCAATAAAACAGGGCTTTGGGTCCAGCTCCCCCGCCGCCTCCACGATATCGTCGATGAACTTCCGGTCATTTCCAAGGATGGCATCCCGCATATTGAGACCGGATATGAAGATGTAGCTTTCCTGGTCGTACCAGCGGATCTCATCATGTGTATTGTAGGTTGAGTTGCAACCGGAGGGGTCATGAATCACAACCATCCCGCCCAGCTCATAGAGGGCAGAGGCGATTCCTGAAACATCCCCGGCGCAGACCGGCAGAATTCTGTACGCTTCCTTCATCGGACTCCTCCCCTCCCTTTGGCGGAAGCAGTTATGTCCGAGGAAGAAGGCGCACAGGCATGGTCTCTGTCCTCCTCCCTTCCCGGGAGCGACGGCAGGCCGAGCCCCTTCCGCTGAACCGTATCGCGCAGGTCCTTCGGCCTTTGATATGCATCGATCATTGCCGATGCAAGTTTTCTCAGGCCATCGTAGCCCCAATTCCCGTCATATTCAATCCAGTTCACAAAGAAGGGCGTAGCAGCAAAGAATGCCGCCTTGGGTCCGATCGCCAGAATACGGCACTCTTCCGGTTTCCCCTGCAGCATGCCTGGCGCAATGCGCGCTCTCTGCCTGGCCTCGACCTGGCTGGTTGACTGCAGCAGAAGGTCGGGCGCCTGCGCTTTCAGCCAGTCAAAATCCTCCCGTTCCTCCGGGCTGATGCTGTCGAGACAGATTCTCGTCACACGAAAACCTTCCTCCAGCAGGCGCCTCGCCATGCTCAGCGGACGCGGACATGCAAGATAGTCCAGCCACACCTCCGTGTTTCCGATCACGGCCCTGGCCCGGGAAAACGCCTGTCTGGCCGACGACTGTTCCTGCTTTAAAAATGCAGAAAGCTTCTCATCCGGCGCCCCGCCTTCCTGTCCGGCTGCTGTCAGCAGACTCCGGAGGGCTTCCCTGATCTGGCCGTCCAGCGCCACCGGCGGAAGATAGAGACAGGGACGTTCATTTTTCCCGGCAAGCGCCTGAAGACCATAGACAGACAACGCCGAGCGGGTGAGATAGAGAAAGCTGTCCCCCATGTCCAGGTAGGCATCATAGTTTCTGCAGTCCATGACCTGCCGCACATGGATGCCTAGCCTTCCCAGCACTCTGGTGAGGTCGGATGTCTGCGGAAGGCGAAGGTTGTCCCCGAAAACACTGACAGACCGGCGGTTCACCGGCCTCTTCGGAATCACCGCCATCATGCTTTTTCTCTGTTTCTGCTCCGGCGTCAGTGACACCTTCTGCATGATCGGGTCCATCCAGCAGCCCATGAAGTCAATATCCGGAAACCTTCTTCGAAGCTCCTTCAGAATGTACCGTTCATCGGCTCCGCACAGATGATGCATACAGACCAGAAACAGCTCCACTGCTCTTGGCCGCTCCTGCAGGCGGTCTATCAGATCGCTTGTCCCCTCAATCGTGACTTTCTCAAGCCTTCCGCCGACGACTTCCCGCTCTGTCGGCATCACCGAGGAAATGCGGCCCGCACAGTCCATCTCCCCGGCTGTCATGATGACGCCCCGCAGGCAGTTCTGCGAGCAGACATAGATCTGGCGCGTCTGTGGGATCAGCATGCCGGTGTGGACAATGTTCCAGTTCTCATGAACCGGGCAGTTGTATTCCAGCCGCCATGGGAACGGCCTCGGGAAGCAGGCATCGCCGATCCGCACCAGTGCCTCAGATGTGCAGTGAGCCGGACGCTCCGGATTTCCGCAGCCTGACTTTTGGCAGCATACCTGCTCTTCCTGCGGTCCGATTCTGGTCAGCATCCTGTCCCTCCTTCCTGCTTCCTTCTGCTTTACGGTTCGTCTGTCCCGGGGCTCTGCTCTCCCCATCATCATGCCTTCAATACCCCGCCATTTCTGTCAGGTTCGAAGTCAAGGATACCGGAGAAACTCTCGATCATCCCGCCTTCAATACCCCGCCATTCAGCAGATCCGGGGGAGAAGCTCATTTCCCGGCTCCGGCAGCAGGGTCTGTGCCCCGATCTGGGTCGTCATGACGACCCGTCCTTTGTTCTCCGCCGTGATACAGCCGATCACAGCAGCGCCCTCGGTGCAGGTCTGGCCGTGAAGAATTTCCATCAATCTTCCGGTCTCTTCCTGTGGGCAGATAATCACAAGCCGCCCCTCACAGGCAAGGTAGAGCGGCTCCAGCCCCAGCATGCCTGTCACACCCCGGACAGCCGGCTGAACCGGGATCTTCTCGGTCTCCAGCCGGATACCGACACCCGACTCTGCCGCGATCTCGTAGAGCACAGTCCCGACACCGCCTCTGGTCGCATCACGAATGACATGCGGTCTGAGACCAGATGACAAAACAGCCTCGACCGGTTTCCAGAGCGGAGCACAGTCGCTTGTCACCTCTGCCTCTATGCCGTAATCATCCCGCGCCAGCAGGATCGCTGTCCCATGGCGGCCGATATCCCCTGTCACAATCACGGCATCCCCTGGTCTGGCGCAGGCGCCGGACATCCGTACACCTTCCACAATCTCCCCGACGCCGGTTGTCGTGATGAAGACACCGCCGCACTGTCCCTTTCCGGCGACCTTCGTATCTCCCGCCACCAGCCGGACGCCTGCCTCACCGGCTGTCTTTGCCATTGCTGCCGCAATCTGATCCAGCTCGTCAATCCGGAACCCTTCTTCAATCACAAAGGCACAGGTCATGTACAGCGGACGGGCCCCCATGCAGGAGAGATCGTTGACCGTGCCGCAGATGCTGAGCTTTCCGATGTTCCCGCCGGGGAAAAACTGCGGCGACACGATGAAACCGTCCGTTGTCATTGCAAGGCGGCCGCAGACTGGCGGCAGCACAGCCGCATCGTCTGCCGTGAAATATTCATTGCCAAGGTGCTTTTCAAAGATGCCGTGAATCAGCTCCGATGTCTGTTTCCCACCGGCGCCGTGCGCCATCGTGATCGTATCTGTCATACTTGCTCCCTTCATCCGAAGATTCGGTTTTTCACAGATTCTGCCCATACAGATACCAGGCGGAGCAGGCGCCTTCCGACGATACCATGCAGGCGCCGACCGGGTGCTCCGGTGTGCAGGCTTTCCCGAACACCTTGCACTGGGGCGGAAGAAGTTCACCCTTCAGCACCTGCCCGCACCGGCAGGCCGGGTTCGCACGGCCTGCCATCTCCGGAACCCGGAACCTGACTCTTGCGTCATACATCTGACAGGACTCCTTCAGTCTCATGCCGGAGCCTGGAATGACGCCGATTCCCCGCCATTCCTCATCGCACGGCTCCATCATCGCCGCCACAAGCGACTGTGCCTTCGGACTTCCCTCCGGCCGGACGACCCTCGGATAGCAGTTCACAAAGAACGGTTTTCCTTCCTGATAACGGGTAACCGCCACCGCCAGCGCGGCCAGCAGTTCGCTCGCCGTGAACCCGGCACAGACGCCGCTCACGCCTTCCTCTGCCAGCTTTTCACAGATTCCGGTTCCGGTAATGGCATGGACATGTCCCGGATACAGAAACAGATCGGTGGAGTCCTTCATCGCCTCATAGGCACCGGGCATTGTCTTGTTGGCCGTCAGAAGTGAAAAATTCCGGATCCCGTCCTGCTGTGCCTTCCGGACCGCCAGACAGGCAGACGGCGTTGTCGTCTCAAAACCAACCGACAGAAACACAACCTGCTTATCAGGGTGCTCTGCAGCGTACCGCTCTGCATCGAGTGGTGTGTAGACCACCTTGACGGCTGCGCCTTTCCCCCTCGCGGTTTGAAGCGAAGCTTCTGTACCCGGCACCCGGACGAGGTCGCCAAATGTACAGACCGTCACACCCTTCTCAAGCGCCAGCCAGATGGCTTCATCGATGAAGCCTACTGGTGTCACACAGACAGGGCATCCCGGTCCGGATATCAATTCAATCTGTTCGGGCAGAATCCGGCGGATTCCCTGCCGGAAAATCTCATGGGTATGGGTTCCGCAGACCTCCATGATCCGGCAGTGCGGCCCGTCGTACCGTGTCAGAATTTCCTTTGCCCGCTCAATCGTCTGGTTCACAGCTTCCTCCCTGTCATACGACGTGGTACGCTCACAGTAAGTCGAGCAGTGCCCCCGATTCTTCCTCGTCATCGTCCGTAATCTTCGCGATCGCCGTCCCCGCATGCACCATCACAAAGTCGCCCGGTTCCAGATCCGAAAGCAATGCCGCTGAGACTTTTCGTCTGGCACCACTGGCATCCACAATCGCCACATCATCCTTCACACTGACAACCTTTGCCGATAACCCTACACACATCTCTTTCTCTTCCTTCCTGTTGTCTCCAGCTATGTTATGATCGCTGCTAAGCAGGCGGCTACACGCCGTTTTCCTGTCCCAGCGCCGCCATCGCATAGAGTGCCTGTCCCAGCGCGATGCCGCCGTCATTCGGGGGAACCAGATGGTGGCGCAGCACCTGAATCTTTTCTGCCTGAAGCCCTTTCTCCACAAGCTCCAGAAGGAGCCGGTTCTGGAAAACGCCCCCTGTCAGAGCCGCCGTCTTCACGCCCGTTCTTTCGCTGAGCGAAACTGTTTCCCGCACAATCATCTGTGCCAGCCCCCTGTGGAATTCATATGCCAGTTCTTCGCTTCCGGCTCCGTCCAGCTTTGCCAGGACAAGCGCCCGCACGAGTGAATCAGTCGGCAGGACATCCGGCTGCGGCAGGTTGTTCAGCCGTGGCAGCACATTCGGATGCGGTAAGACACCTGGCTGCGGTGCTCCATCCGGCTGCGGCTGTCCGCCCGCTTCTACTGCCTGCCTGTTTTGCGCCAAACTGTCCCCGGACTGGCAAAGCTCTGTCAGGGAAGCCAAGCTGCCGGCTGCATGCGCTCTCCCCCGCATGGCGCTGTACATCAGCGCCGTGGCTGCCTCCCCCTCATATGTGGATGCCCGCCGGATTCCCAGGATTGCGCTGACGGCATCAAACAGCCTGCCCGCACTGGTAGACTGTACCGCGTTGATTTTCCGGGTAAAGAGTACCTTCAAGGCGCCTGCTGCCATTTCGTCACACAGCCCGAGGCGGCGGATGAGGTCATCTGCCCCGGCGCCGAAGATCTGTTGCAGCATGGATACCGCAATCCGCCAGCCTTCCCTTGCCGCCGTGTCGCCGCCGATCTGCCAGAACGGCGCGATGTGACCGCCCCGCTCAAAGTGTCCGATATCCGACAGCAGGAACTCGCCGCCCCAGATGGTACCATCCGTCCCGAATCCGGTTCCGTCAAATGAAACACCGATGACAGGCTCCAGATAGTCATTTTCGGCCATGCAGGAGAGCACATGTGCATAGTGATGCTGCACGCGCAGAAGCGGAATCCCGCGCTCCTCCGCCAGCTTCTCCGCCACCAGGGTCGAGTTATACTTCGGGTGAAGATCCGCCGCGATGACCTGCGGCTTCATTTCCAGAAGCGTCTCTGTCTTTTTGACCGCGTCCTCAAGCGCCTTCACCGTCCGCAGGTCCGCCAGATCTCCGACATAGGCAGACGGGTAGAAAATCTGATCCTTTCCAAGACAGAACGTGTTCTTCAGCTCTCCGCCAATCCCGAGCACCTGTCCCTGATACGGCCGGCTCACCAGAAATGGGAGCGGCGCGTATCCTCTTGAACGGCGAATCATATACGGCGCATGGTCGTAAAAATCCATGACCGAATCGTCCGTCCGGATCCGGATGTCCCGGTTGTTGGACAGGATGGCGTCGCAGAAGCCTGCGATCTCATCCAGTGCCTCCGCATCGTTTGAGGCAATCGGGGCACCGGACGCATTACCGCTCGTCATGACGAGCACATCCGGCATTCGTTCCTGCCAAGCGTCCTCATAGGTGAAAAGCAGAAGCTGAATCGGCGCATACGGAAGCATCATGCCGATGGTCGGGATGTCCGGTGCCACAGCGCTGCAGATCCGGCCTCCTGCCTTCTTTGGAAGCAGAAGGATCGGTTTCTGATGACCTGTCAGAATCTGGTGCTGCTCAGGGGAAACTTCACACTCCCGCCTGCAAACCGCCTCATCTCTCGCCATGACGGCAAACGGTTTCATCGGCCGTCTCTTCAGCCTTCTGAGGCGCGTCACCGCATCCTCGTCTGCTGCATTGCATGCGAGATGAAAGCCGCCAATTCCCTTCACAGCAATGATTCCGCCCTGCACCAGAATCTGCCGTGCCCGGCTGATGGCCGCGGCGCCTCGGACAGAAATTCTCCTGTCAGTCTCTCCTGCTCGCTCGATCAGATACACCTGCGGTCCACAGTCGTTGCAGCAGACCGGCTGTGCATCATAGAAACGTGACTTTGGGTCAAAGTATTCCCGGCGGCACTGCGGGCACATCGGAAACTTTTTCATCGATGTGCGTTCCCGGTCATAGGGAAGCGCCTCCAGAAGCGAGAAACGCGGCCCGCAGCATGTACAGTTGATGAAAGGGTGAAGATACCGCCTGCTGTTTTTGTCAAAGAGCTCCGCCTTGCAGGTATCACAGATGGCAATGTCCGGCGATATGAAAATCTCCCCAGAGGTTTTCTCACTCTCGACGATCCGGAAGCCATCCGACCCCTGGCTCTGTCCCGCTATGTCCCCGAATCCGGCGGCAGGGCTTTGTTCCAGCAGCTTCACATCCATTTTCAGGATGACCGCCCGCTCCGGCGGCTGTTCCTTCACACGCTTCTCAAATTCATCGAGAACAGAGGGCACACCCTCCGCGTTGATTTCCACAAAGCTTCCCCGGTTGGCCACCGTCCCCCGGATTCCAAGCGCATGAGCATGGCGGTCAACGGCAGGCCGAAACCCAACCCCCTGAACGATTCCGTATACTCTGATCTGTCTTCTCTCGGTCTTCTCCATCCCTGTGCCTGTCCATCCAGCCTTCCTGTTGCAGTTTGGTTCTCTCGCCTCTGTTTGTTTTGTTCAGCCCTGCCTGTTTCAGCCCGGCCACCGGCCTCTTGTCCGCCCCCTGCGGTCGGGCTGACGGCGCCGGCGGATCAACTTCAGACGGCTGCCTCGCTCTTTCCGGAGACGGCAAACTGCGGCAGATGAACAAATGTCCCTTCAAACGCCGGGATCAGTCTCTCCACCACACGGTCTGCGATCATCCTGTCTGGCTTAAGCATCTGAACCAGGTGCGTGAAGTCATCTTCCTCCCGCAGGCGGACATCCCCCGGCTGCATCAGCCCCTGGTCCATTTCAAACCAGCTTGCCACCACAATTCTCTGTCCAGGCTCCTGCTTTATGAGTGCCTCACGGATGGAGCATCCCAGAATCTGGCTCTGGACAATCAGCGTGCAGGACTTTCCTTGTCTCTCTGGCCTTTCACAGTCTGGTCTGTTATAGTCTGCTTTTTCACGGTCTGACCTTTCACGCTCTGCTCTTTCCAGCATGCGCACCGCACCCGGAAAACGCACCTCAACCGGCGTCCCAAACCGCTGATTCAGAAAATGAACGGCTTCCAAACCGTCCGGTGAGGCGGCGATGTTGACGTCATTTTCCCCGGCCCGCCTGTAATCCTCCAGAGCCGCGCCGTCTCCATACAAAATCACCTCGTCATAGCCCTCTGCCTGAAGCGCCAGCCGGATCAGCTCCGCGCATTGTCCATCCGGCAGATCAAGCGGTGTGACGCCAAAGACACCTGCCCGCCTGGTTCTTCTTCCATCCGGGAACGCCGCCGACTCCATGCGTCCCGCCGCCCCGTCAGGCTGCCGCTCCATGTCTCTCGCTGCCCCGTCCGGATTCTGGTTCGCATGTCCCTCCGCCCTGTCAGGTTTCTGGTCCGAGTTTCCTGGTTCTTCAAGCATCCCCCGGCGGTCCAGCTCTCTGAGAAGGGCCATGTACGCCAGCTGCACGCCCCGGTCGTACAGATGCATGCCATCCGTTGCCATCGTAAGGACCGGCAGGCTGATCTGTGCCTCGATCATTCGCTTGACCGCGCTCAGATCTGTTCCGATCACAGCCGGAACCGGCGTGCCGATCACCGCGATAAAACGGGCGTCGATCTTCTCTGCACACCGGCAGATCTTCTTCACAAGAAGCCTGTCCCGTCCCATCACGGCGTCCATATCCCTCAGCCCTGCTGAGAAGACCGCTGATTTTCTGCTGGACCACCTGGGTTCGTCGAACCCGCAGATATTCCCGGCACAGCCGCCGGCATCCAGGATGACAATGATCCCGCCAAGCTCATAGAGGACAGACTCCGCCCCTGACTGGTCGGGTGCAAAGGGCGTCAGGACTTTCCGCAGTCCCCTCATGTACTTGTCCTCCCTTCTTCACTGTGCTTTGTAAAGTCATTTTCCCACTGCACCGGCTGGCCGCTGCGTAAGCCGCCTTCAGCCTGGTGCCTGCGCCTCAGCCATATCGTTCCTCGCAGGACGAGAGGATCGCCTCGGCAAGCCTGCGGAGGCCTGCGTACCCGAAGGGCTGCTCATCTGTATTCCAGGGAACAAATGCTGCATCCGGGTGGTAGTACCCCGCATCCTTTCCGACCGCCACGGCATAGGGCAGCTCTCCGCCCTCCGCGATGTCGTAGTAGATCATGGTCGGTTCCATGTTGGAATATACCATCGTCTGAGGCGAGCGCTCTGCCAGCCTGCCGATGTACCAGGCATATTCCGGAGCCGGGTTGGCGAAAATCTCCCGGACACAGAAGCCTGTCTCCGAAAGGGCCAGGGCCAGTTCAAATGGATTTGCATTCACAACTTCCCCGATCGAGAAAACCAGCTTCGGATAGCGCCTCTTCAGACTGGCAAGCGCCTCCTCTGCCTCCTGGCGGCCCTCCCCGCAGCTCCATTTTACCCCAAGCGCGGCTGAGAGCGCCCGGTACTGCCGCGCGATCCGGTCTGCTCCATAGAACCGGGTCAGGGCAACCGATGGGATGCCAAGCCTCCTGCTCAGATCATCCGCGGCATCCTGCGCCTCCGGGTTCAGCACCAGATTGAAGTTGGCCTCACCCATCCGGTAGAATTCCCCGATGTTCTCACAGGTAGAGATCTGCCGGATCGTTTTCACGCCAATCCCCCGAAGCATCCCAAACAGCTCACAGTCTGGATCGACAGGGGCAAAAAAGCCGAGCAGATTCACACTTGACCGGATTCGCTTCTGACTGGGCAGAAGCGAATAGAGCGACT
The DNA here is from genome assembly GCA_902761585.1 of uncultured Lachnospiraceae bacterium. Lineage (GTDB taxonomy): Bacteria > Bacillota > Clostridia > Lachnospirales > Lachnospiraceae > Porcincola. The sequence continues at coordinate 74,984 of CACWKX010000012.1, read as the reverse complement.
GACGGACCGCCACCATCGGCGGCCGCCTCCCCTCCCTTGTCAGCGCATACATATAACAGGGACGCACCGGGATCTGAACCAGCGTCTCCGCCTTCCGGGCAACCCGCTCCATGTCTGTCCCGAGAAGCGCATCCACGCAGGTGATGCAGATCATCACCAGAGAAGGCTGAACACGGCAGCTTTCTACAATCTCCGCCACTGCCTGCGGAATCACCTTCAGGTGGCGCCCGGTCACAAGGTCGGTCTCACCGATCTCCAGATAGAAGAAGCGTTCCTCATATCCCTTGATTTTTGTGATCTCCGCCGTGTTCCGTCCGCAGCAGCCCGGCGATACAATCAGCATGATCGAGCCCGGTACCGCAAGCCCGGCCCGCTTGACACCGAAGCCCTCCGCTCCGGGAGAGTTATAGGCCAGCGTCGCCGGTGAGTTGTACACCAGGTGGGAGGATGTCACATACTCCTCAGGTATCCCCTCCGGCCCCAGTCTGTTGAGCTCCTCAACCGTACAGCCGCCCGGCTTATGCACCGCGTCGCAGCCGGCGCCAGTACCTTTCTGAAACAGGTCTTCTGTCTTGCAGCCGCCTGTCTCCTGTCTCACATCGGGCATCCGCAGTCCTCCAGTTTTCCAAATCCGTGAGGTGTATCCGTCCCGCTCGTCATTCCGCCGGCTTCTTCCGCCAGCAGCCGGTCTGCCAGATCGAAGAACTTCAATGCAATCGTGCCATCCGGATCCAGCTCGACAATCGTCCTGCCCTGGTCCTCCGCTGTCTGGAATGCCCTGTCCCGCGGGATGTCCGCCACTATACGCAACCCCCTTTCGCGGGCGAATGTCTCCACCTTCTCGCGCTCCGACTCGACATTCCTCCGGTTCAGAATGATTCCCTCGACAGAAGCATAGCCCCGATCCTCAAAATTCAGCACTGCGCTGTTGATGTTTCCGGCCGCATACAGGGCCATCTTCTCACCGCTCGTGACAATCAGTACCTTCTCGGCATAGCCCTCCCGGATCGGAGCGGCAAAACCGCCGCACACCACATCCCCGAGGACATCAAAGAGCACCACATCCGGCTTCTCCCTCTCAAGAAGCCTCAGATCATCCAGCAGATTGAATGTGGAGATGATTCCCCGGCCTGCGCACCCGAGCCCCGGCGTCGGCCCGCCTGTCTCGATGCACAGAACGTTCCCGAATCCTCTTGCAGTGATCTCCTCGAGCGATGTCGGATCCTCATCATGCTCGCGGAGATAATTCATCACCGGCATCAGCGGTTTTCCGGCCAGCAGGTTTCCTGTAGAATCCGCCTTCGGATCACAGCCGATCTGGATGACCTTCTTCCCGCGCATGGCGAAGGCCGCAGAAAGATTCGAGGTTACCGTCGACTTTCCGATTCCGCCTTTGCCGTAGATTGCCAGTTTGATCATAATAAAAGACTCCTCTGCATACTGCGCAGAGGAGTCCTGTTCATCCTTCGGTCCCGGACTCTTTCCTGCTCAGAATGCCTGCTGTACACGTTTCACACTCTTAGCCGTCAAGATGGCTGCACCTGGATTGGCTGCCGGAATCGGTCCTTCATCCGGCGGCTGATGCTCCTATTCTACCGAAGCTGATGTCCTTTTTCAACCGAATATCAGGTTTTGCGTTCCACACGGCCGGAAACGGAGACAGGCCGGCTGTTCTCCATCTTTCCCGATTCGTGATAAAATGAATGACCGTAAACGAGGGAAAAAATGAGTTGCTGAAGGATATCAGATATGCTGAACATTGTGCTTTATGAACCCGAAATTCCATACAACACCGGCAATATCGGAAGGACGTGCGTTGCCTCCGGCGCGGGGCTTCATCTGATCAAACCGCTCGGTTTTCAGCTGACCGACAAGTATATCCGGCGGGCAGGGCTCGACTACTGGCCGCGTCTCCATCCGACTGTCCATGAAGACTATACGGCATTCTGCCGCGCTGCCGCCGGCCACCGCGTCTGGCTGGCAACCACGAAGGCCCACCAGCTCTATACGGATGTTTCCTTCGAACCGGATGATTTTATCATGTTCGGGCCGGAAAGCCGCGGCATCCCGGAGGAAATTCTGACCGCACACGAGGAAGACTGCATCCGTATCCCCATGATGGCAGGCGAGCGCTCCCTCAACCTGTGCAACTCCGCCGCCATCGTCCTGTATGAAGCGCTGCGGCAGAATCACTTCAGCGGCCTGGAACTCCATGGCGCTCTCCATCACCTGGTCTGGAAAACGGAGGATTTCCAGTGATACAGCCTTGGCACCAGTGCCAGAGCCGCCGTCATACCGTTGTACGCTTTCTTTTCCACAATCAGTTTGCCGGGGAGTTCTCTGTCCATCGCTCCAAGCACCGCTTCCCGCTCACAGACATTGTCCACGCCGATTGTCTTCTCGACAAATGACGATGCGCTGAACCTTCCCGGAACGCGGATCAGCTGGGATGCCGTATACGTTTCAAACGGTAATTGATGTTTCTCGCAAAAAGAATGGATGGCAGGCTCCTGTACCTTCAGGTCGACGCTTGCCACTTTGCAGACCGCCTCGAGGCTGACACCTGAAACATCCAGGAAGTTGAACAGAAACCGCTCCAGCTCCTCCGCAGCCACACCTCTTCTGCAGTCCACACCAAGTACCACAGCCTTCGGCACCAGCGAAAGATTGCTCTGAAAATACGGCACCTGACTGTTCAGGGACATCGTAATCCCAAGCACCGGCCTGTCCTCCCACCCTTCCTCTGTGTAGGGCTCCGTCCCCGGCGGATAGCAGGTCAGTTCCTCCGGGCATGTACCGTCAACCGGAAGGAGCGGGTCTGCATAAAAACCGACAGGCCGTCCGCCCAACACCGCGGAGGAGACCTCCTTGGCCAGCTCCATGCTGCCGATCACACAGTTGTTCTCCCTCGCAAATTCATCCACCGCGAATGCCGCGTGCAAATCGGCTGCGGTCGTTACAATCGCCTCCGCCCCGATCCCTGCGGCAGTCCGCCGCGCAAGGTCATTTGCCCTGCCCAGGTGTCCGGACAGAAGGGAGATCGCCCACCTGCCCTCTTCATCGACCACAACAATCGCCGGGTCTGTTGTCTTCGACTGAATCTGCGGGGCGATCAGCCTCACCGCAATCCCGACAGCCCCGACAAAGATGATTGCATCGTCTGTCAGAAAATGATCCGCCACCCACGCATGGATGTTCTTGCTGACAACATGAACCTCCTCGTCCGCGGTCTTCGACTTTCTCTCCGTCCACACATCGATATCTGTAGATGCATCATTCAGTGCATGACGAATCATCAGAGCGGTTTGTGCTCCCTTTTCCGTAAAGCAGATGCAGGATATTCTCATGAGCTTACGCGCCTCCCTCCTGTCATGTCAGGCTTATCGCCCGGCTGTTCAGATGACGTAGAACCAGCCTGAGTCTTCGGCTTCCACCTTCTCCGGAACGCCCTTTCCCTGATTGAGCACCATTTCCTGGTTCTTGACATTCACCTTGGTGTACGGCGGCACCGAGGCGGTGATGAAGCAGTTGCCGCCGATGACCGCATCGTGCCCGATAATTGTCTCCCCGCCAAGGATGGATGCCCCGGAATAGATCGTGACATTGTCCTCGATCGTCGGATGGCGTTTCCTGCCCTGAAGCTTCTGACCCAGTCTGGTTGAAAGTGCCCCGATTGTCACGCCCTGATAGATCTTCGCGTGCTCTCCGATGATCGTTGTCTCGCCGACCACAACACCTGTCGCATGGTCAATCATGAAATACTTTCCGATTGTCGCGCCGGGATGGATATCCACGCCTGTCTTGCTGTGCGCATGCTCAGAGAGAATGCGCGGAATCATCGGAACATGGAGCTTGTAGAGTTCATGTGCGCAGCGGTAGACCGTGATGGCATACATGCCCGGGTAGCTGAGGATAATCTCGCTCTTGGAATACGCGGCCGGGTCGCCGTCCAAAATCGCCTGAAGGTCCGTGTCCAGATATTCCCTGATCTTTGGGATCCGGCGGACGAACTCGATAGCAATCTTCTGAGACTCAGCCCGCAGCTCCTTTCCGGAGCGCGCGGTAAACTCATTGGTATACCGGAGCGCAATCTCAACCTGTTCCTCAAGATTGATGATAATATCATCGACAACAGTCGATATCTGTGCCTCCACGTTGTAGACACGGCCCTTGTTGTTGGGATCCCTGTAGTACCCCGGATAAATGACCTGAAAGAGCTCATGCAGAATCCGAATGACCACATCCCGGTTCGGCGCCTGTGCGCTGCTGATCTTATCGATGGCACGTCCGCCCTGATAATCATCCAGGATGGTCCGCACAACCTGCGCAGCCTCATCCTTCATGCAGAGCCCGACTGCTTTTGCTGTATTCTCCATAACGTTCTCCATGCTCGCCCCGCCGCGGCGGTTTTGCTGATGCGGCAGTCTGCCGCTGCTGTCATGCCTTTTCCTGTGTCTTTTCCGGCGCCGGTTCTTTCGCCTGTCTGAGCATCTTCGCGACATAGAAACCGGTGTACGAATGCTTCACCTTTGCGACTTCCTCCGGCGTCCCCTGTGCGATCACGGTTCCGCCGCCGTCTCCGCCTTCCGGCCCCATGTCGATCAGGTAATCTGCCGTCTTGATGACATCCAGATTGTGCTCGATGACAACGACTGTGTTTCCGCCATCCGTGAGCCGCTGCAGGATCTCCACCAGCTTGCTCACGTCCGCAAAATGCAGCCCGGTTGTGGGCTCATCCAGAATATAGATCGTCCTTCCGGTGGACCGTCTCGCCAGCTCGGTCGCCAGCTTGATGCGCTGCGCCTCCCCGCCGGAGAGCTCGGTCGACGGCTGCCCCAGCCGGATATATCCGAGCCCGACATCATACAGTGTCTGAATCTTGTTGCGGATGGACGGCACATGGTCAAAGAACTTCAGCGCCTCCTCCACCGTCATGTTCAGCACCTCATAGATATTCTTCCCCTTATAGTGAACCTCCAGCGTCTCGCGGTTGTACCGCTGGCCATGGCAGACCTCGCAGGGTACATAGACATCCGGCAGGAAGTTCATCTCAATCTTGATGATGCCGTCCCCGCCGCAGGCCTCGCAGCGTCCGCCCTTGACGTTGAATGAAAATCTGCCCTTCTTGTATCCTCTCGCCTTCGCCTCCTGCGTCGCCGCAAACAGATCCCGGATCTGATCGAACACACCGGTATAGGTTGCCGGGTTGGAGCGCGGCGTCCTGCCGATCGGCGACTGATCGATGTTGATCACCTTGTCGAGGGCTTCATAGCCCTCGATTCCCCTGTGCTTTCCCGGAATGTGACGAGCCCGGTTGAGCCGGTTCGCCAGATCCTTGTAGAGAATCTCATTGACCAGGGAGCTCTTCCCGGAACCTGACACGCCTGTCACACAGGTGAAGACCCCGAGCGGGAATTTCACATCGATGTTTTTCAAATTGTGTTCCTCAGCGCCCCGTACGGTCAGCCAGCCGGCCGGTTTCCTCCGGGTCTTCGGAATCGGGATTCTCAGCTCACCGGAGAGATACTTGCCGGTGATGGACTGCGGGCACTTCATGATCTCCTCCGCTGTCCCGGTTGCCACAATCTGTCCGCCGTGCTCTCCCGCACCCGGTCCGACATCGACGATGAAGTCTGCCGCGCGCATCGTGTCCTCGTCATGCTCGACAACCAGAACAGAGTTGCCCAGATCCCGGAGGCGGAGCAGCGTTTTCAGAAGCTTGTCGTTATCCCGCTGGTGCAGACCGATGGACGGCTCGTCCAGGATGTAGGCCACCCCGACCAGCCCGGATCCGATCTGCGTCGCAAGCCGGATCCGCTGCGCTTCTCCGCCGGAAAGAGTTGCGGTTCCCCTTCCCAGAGACAGATAATCGAGGCCGACATCGTTCAGAAACCGGACGCGTGCCCGGATCTCCTTCAGAATCTGGTCGCCGACCTGCATCATCTGCGTCGACAGTCCCAGATCAGCCGTGCTCAGATACTCGAGCAGGTCCGCCACGGACATGTTCGTCATCTCGTAGATATTTTTCCCGCCGATCGTGACGGCAAGTGCCTCCTTCTTCAGACGTTGCCCATGGCAGGCGGGACAGGGCGTCACACGCATGAATGTCTCGTATTCCGCCTTCATGGCTTCCCCGAACGTCTCCCGGTAACGTCTCTGCACATTGCTGATCAGGCCCTCGAACGCGACATTGTAGACACCTTCGCCTCTCTGCCCCTTATAATGAACGGCGACCTCACGCCCGCCTGTCCCGTAGATCAGGATATCATGGATCTTCTTCGGATAATCTCGGAATGGTGTGTCCAGTCTGAATCCATAGGCATCCGCAAGCGCGACCAGAAGGGCCCGCGTAAAGGATCCCTCCGCCTTCGATGACTGCCATCCGGGCACCACAATGGCTCCCTGATCGATGCTCAGCGACTTATCCGGGATCATCAAATTCTCGTCAAACTCCATCTTGTAGCCCAGTCCCGTACACTCCGGGCATGCGCCATAGGGGTTGTTGAAGGAGAAGGATCTCGGCTCGATCTCTGCAATCGAGGTTCCGTCATACGGGCAGGAGAAATTCTCTGAGAAAATGAGCATCTCCGTCTCTTTATGCGTATCCGGGGCTTCCTCGGACATATCCCCGGCAGCGCGGGCACCTGCCCTGACAGGCGTCTGTACATCCCCCTCTGATGCCGGATGGGCTGCTGTATCCTCCGTCCCGGTTCCATGATTCTGAACTCTGCCGATTTCGTCCGGATGAAGGTCCTTCTCCGTCTTCGGTCTCTGCACCTCGACATAGGCCAGTCCGTCTGCCAGCGCCAGAACCTGTTCCAGCGATTCTGTCAGGCGCTTCTCGATTCCCGGCTTCACAATCAGCCGGTCAACCAGGATCTCGATATTATGCTTGACATTCTTGTCCAGCTTCACCTGCTCGCTGAGTTCATACAGGTTCCCGTCGATCCGTACACGGACATAGCCGGAGCGCCTTGCATGTTCAAGAAGCTTGGTATGCTCCCCCTTCCTGCCTCTCACGACCGGTGCAAGCAGCTGGATCCGGCTTCTCTCCGGAAGCTTCATGATAGCGTCCGTCATCTGATCGACGGTCTGCTTTTTGATCTCCCTGCCGCATGTGGGGCAGTGCACCGTTCCGCAGCGGGCATAGAGCAGACGAAAATAATCATAAATCTCCGTCACCGTCCCGACTGTCGAGCGCGGATTGTGGTTTGTGGACTTCTGGTCGATGGAGATTGCAGGTGGGAGGCCCTCGATGCTGTCCACCTTCGGCTTCTCCATCTGGCCGAGGAACTGGCGTGCATAGCTGGAGAGCGACTCCATATACCGCCGCTGTCCTTCTGCGTAGATGGTGTCAAAGGCCAGGGAGCTCTTTCCTGATCCCGACAATCCTGTCAGAACCACCAGTTCATTTCTCGGAATGTCGACATCCACATGCTTGAGATTGTTCTCAGACGCGCCGCGGATGCGGATATATTTTTTGACGTCCCTTTTCGGGGCTGGATCATATGCACACATTCAACTCTTCCTTCACTGACCGGATTCCTGACTCAAAGCTATGCCATTTGCACGAAGCTCTGTCCGCAGGCTTGTCCGATTTACTCCATCTTCTGAAGCTCTTTCTTCAGCTCGATCATCTTGTCGCGCAGCTTTGCCGCTGCCTCGAAATTCAGATCAGCAGCGGCCTTCTTCATCTGCTTCTCAACGCTGTCGATCAGCTGGCCAAGCTCCTTCTTTGACATCGACTCCGGATCCTTCTCCCAGTCCTTCTCCTTCTTTGCGATGTCCTTTGACACTGCAATCAGGTCGCGGACTGCCTTTTTGATCGTTGTCGGCGTGATGTGATGTTCCTCATTGTACCGCTGCTGGACTGTCCGCCTGCGGTTTGTCTCCTCGATTGCCGCTTTCATGGAATCGGTCATTGTATCCGCGTACATGACGACATGGCCTTCCGCATTTCTGGCCGCCCGGCCGATTGTCTGAATCAGCGATGTCTCCGAGCGAAGAAAGCCCTCCTTGTCCGCGTCCAGAATCGCGACCAGCGTGATCTCCGGAATATCCAGCCCCTCTCTGAGGAGGTTGATGCCGACCAGCACATCGAAGACATCCAGCCGCATGTCGCGGATGATCTTCGAGCGTTCCAGCGTATCGATGTCGGAATGCAGGTACCGGACCCGGATGTCCGCCTCCCTGAGATACTGGGTCAGGTCCTCAGCCATCCGCTTCGTCAGGGTCGTCACAAGCACCTTGTTCCCCTTCTTCGTCTCCTTCCGGATCTCTGCAATCAGGTCATCCACCTGTCCTTTGACCGGGCGGACATCAATCTTCGGGTCCAGAAGCCCCGTCGGCCGGATGATCTGCTCGGCACGCAGCATCTCGTGCCCCTTCTCATACGGGCCTGGCGTTGCGGACACGAACAGGATCTGGTCAATCTTGTTCTCGAACTCCTCAAATTTCAGCGGCCGGTTGTCAAGTGCACTCGGAAGGCGGAATCCATAGTCGATCAGCGTCTGCTTCCGGCTTCTGTCGCCGTTGTACATCGCGTTGATCTGCGGCAGCGTCATGTGGGACTCGTCGATGATGATCAGAAACTCGTCCGGGAAATAATCCATCAGCGTCTGCGGCGGCGAGCCCGGTTCCCGGCCTTCCATATGGCGGGAGTAGTTCTCGATCCCGGTGCAGAAACCCGTCTCCCGAAGCATCTCGATGTCATAGTTCGTCCGCTCGGCGATGCGCTGCGCCTCCAGCAGCTTGTCCTCCGACTTGAAATATTTCACGCGCTCCTCGAGCTCCGCCTTGATGCTCTCTGTCGCTTTCACAATCTTGTCCTGCGGCATCACGTAGTGGGATGCCGGAAAGACAGCGATAAAGTTCAGTTCCCGCCGAACCTGTCCGGTGAGGGGATCGATCTCGCAGATCCGGTCGATCTCGTCCCCGAAGAACTCCACCCGGTACGCATATTCATCCGTATCGGCCGGAAAGATGTCGAGGGTATCCCCCTTCACGCGAAATGTAGACCGGTGGAAATCCATTTCGTTGCGGTCATAGTGAAGACTGATCAGCTTCTTCATGACCTCGTCCCGGTCCCGCTCCTCGCCCGGCCGAAGGTAGAGCGCCATCTCCTTGAAGTCGATCGGACTGCCCAGACCGTAGATACAGGAGACCGAACTGACGACAATCACATCATTTCTGGACGTCAGCGAGGCGGTTGCCGACAGGCGCAGCTTGTCAATCTCATCGTTGATCATCGAGTCTTTCTCGATATACGTGTCTGTCTGCGGCACATATGCCTCCGGCTGGTAGTAATCGTAGTAGGAGACAAAATACTCGACGGCGTTCTCCGGAAAGAACTCCTTGAACTCGCCGTAGAGCTGCGCGGCCAGCGTCTTGTTGTGCGCGATGACCAGCGTCGGCTTCTGGAGCTGCTGGATGACATTCGCCATCGTGTAGGTCTTTCCGGAGCCTGTCACGCCGAGCAGGGTCTCCATCTGGTTGCCTTCCCGGAAGCCTTCCACCAGTTCCCTGATCGCCTCCGGCTGATCTCCGGTCGGCTGATAGGGTGCGTGAAGCCTGAAATCCATGCACATCCTCCTCCTGCCTGTTTCTGTCCTGGCGCATACGTGGACACGTCTGCCGCGCTGTCACGCTTTCTCTTGCGCATACACATGCTCTCGATCTGGCAACGCCTCGCAGTCGATCCGCCCTGCGCGTATAGAGGTTCTGCGCCGCCTGCCATTCTTATGTGCGCGGCACTCTGGTGATGGTTCCGCCGCCGATCACACGCTCGCCGTCGTACAGAACGAGCGCCTGCCCGAGTGTAAGCGCCCTCTGCGGTTCGTCAAAGGTAAATGAAACACCGCCGTCATCCAGAACGACTGCTGTGCCGGCAGCCTCCACGGCGCGGTAGCGGGGCTTCGCCGTTGCGCGAAGCACTGTACCGGGTGCCGGGCGCCTCTGTCCGGCACAACCCCCGGCGTCCTGCTGTTCTGTTCCGCTTTCGATGTCTTCGAAATGACAGGTTTTCTCCGCACCCGGCCACCAGATCCAGTTGAAATCCCCGGCCTCCAGGCGGCTGGAATACAGCCCGCTGTTCTCAGAGAGAATCACCTCGTTCTTCTCCATATCCTTGGCCTTGACATACATCGGATGAGGAAGCGCCAGTCCGAGCCCTTTTCGCTGTCCGATGGTATAACGGATCAGTCCTTTGTGCTCGCCCAGCACCCTTCCATCCTCGTCCACAAATCTGCCGTGCGGATAGGTATGCCCGGTCTGCCGCTCGATGAAATCTCCGTAGTCTCCATTCTGAACAAAGCAGATATCCTGCGAGTCCGGCTTCTGCGCGTTCACAAAGCCATATTCCTCCGCCGTCTGCCTTACCTGTTCCTTATCTCTGTAGCTTCCAAGCGGGAAAACGGTATGCGCGAGCTGATCCTGCGTCATCGCGTACAGCACATAGGTCTGATCCTTGGCCGGATTCTCCGACCTCAGGAGCTGCCACCTCCCGCTCTTTTCGTCGTAGTGCGTCCTGGCATAATGGCCGGTCACGATGGTATCGCAGGACAGCTCCCTCGCACGGTCATACAGCTTGTCAAACTTCATATATCGATTGCAATCGATACACGGGTTCGGTGTTCCGCCTTCCTCATATGTCCGGATAAATTTATCGATAACCTTCGCCTGAAAATCATCCGCGAAGTTGAAGACATAGTACCGCATCCCCAGCCGCCCGGCAACGGCCCGCGCATCCTCCACGTCGTCCAGGCTGCAGCAGGTATGCGTCCGGCACACCCCGATATCCTCATTGGAATAGAGTTTCATGGTGACACCAATGCACTCATATCCCCTCTTCAGCATCAGGGCTGCCGCGACGGAGGAATCCACCCCGCCGCTCATCGCAATCAGCGCTCTCTTCTCTGCATGCTCTTTCTCAGACATATCCCTCTCCTGTTGCCTGTCCGGACATCTCACGCTGTCCCCGTCCCGTTAACGCTGCGGCGGGATATACGATTCCGCCACCAGCACTGCCAGCGATCTTGGCTGCATGACAACCCGCTTCCAGGCCATCCCGCGCTCCTCCCCGGCCGTCGAGGCAACCAGGTGCCAGCTCTTTCCCTCCGGCAGATCCGGAAGCTGGATCTCCACGCCTTCCCACCAGACATTCAGACAGACGCAGACAATGTCGTCATCTCTGGTGTTCTCGTCATACCCGGCATAGACCACATACATGGCCTTCGTATCCTTCGTAATCAGGGCGTTCCAGGGTGTCCCCGCATGAACGGATATGTTCGGAAAGCCGCACTTTGCAGCCTTCAAGTCCCTTCGGATGCAGTCATGCTGCTTCCGGAATGCGATCATTCCTTTTGTAAACTCCAGGATGTCCCTGTTCTTGTCACAATAGTTCCAGTCCAGCCAGCTGATCTCATTGTCCTGGCAGTAGGCATTGTTGTTGCCGAACTGCGTGTTCGCAAACTCATCTCCTGCCAGAAACATCGGCGTCCCCCGGCTCATCAGAAGGATTCCCATCGCATTCTTCATCATCCGGGTACGGAGCTTCTCGATCTCCGGATTTGAAGACGGTCCTTCCTCTCCGCAGTTCCAGCTTCTGTTATCATCCGCGCCGTCCGAGTTGCCCCAGCCGTTTGCCTCATTGTGCTTGCCGTTGTACGCATACAGGTCGTACAGCGTAAAGCCGTCATGGCAGGTAATGAAATTGACGGACGAATTGTATCCGAGATATCCTCTCGGGCTCCTGCCCTGTTCCGCCGGCTTGTCCGAATACAGGTCCGGAGACCCGATCATTCGCTTCGCCGCCTCCGGCGCCATCCAGATATCTCCCTTCAGATACGATCGGAGCGCGTCCCGGTACTTTCCGTTCCACTCTGCCCATCTGCTCCAGGCCGGAAAGCTTCCCACCTGGTACATGCCGCCCGCATCCCAGGCCTCCGCGATCAGCTTGACGCCGGACAGCAGCGGATCCCGAGCCAGACGGTACAGAAGCGGCGGATATTCCATCGGGGAACCATCCTCATTGCGTCCAAGGATGCTGGCCAGGTCGAATCTGAATCCATCGATATGGTAGTTGACCGTCCAGTACCTCAGGCATTCCACGATCAGCTCCTGGACAACCGGATGATTGCAGTTGACGGTGTTCCCGCAGCCGGAGAAATTGTAGTAATTTCCATCCGGCGTGAGCATATAGTAGATGTTGTTATCGAATCCCTTGAAGGATATGAAAGGCCCGTCTTCATTCCCCTCCGCGGTATGGTTGAACACCACATCCAGAATGACCTGGATGCCGGCCGCATGAAGATCACGGATCAGCGACCGCAGCTCATCCCCCTCGTGGTTGTACTCCTGCTCCGAGCAATAGCTCGTATTGGGGGCAAAATAGCTGACAGTGTTATATCCCCAGTAATCGATCAGTTCCTTTCCATCAAAGTGCCTGCAGTTCTGCATCTCGTCAAACTCGAAGATCGGCATCATCTCCACTGCCGTGATCCCGAGCCACTTCAAATACGGAATTTTCTCCCGGAGTCCCTGAAATGTACCTGGCGCCGTCACGCCGGCGCTCTTTCCCATCGTGAAGCCGCGCACATGGAGCTCATAGATCACCAGATCCTCCATCGGAACAGACTGGTGGTCATTGTCCCAGTCATAGGATGTCCGGACGACCCGCGCACGGTACTTCGGCACATCGTCCTTCTTCCCCCAGATCCGCTGCCCTGTCACGGCCTTCGCATAGATGTCGAGCAGCTCATGCTGCCGGTCGAACAGCAGTCCCTTCTCCGGGTTCCATGGTCCGTCCACCGAATATGCATACTCAAACCTGGAAATATCAAGGCCGAACACGACCATCGACCAGACTGATCCGATCCGGTATGTCTTAGGAAACACGATCTCAGAGTATGGTTTCTCTTCTCCTCTGTGATACAGCAGCAGTGTCACGGCTGTTGCCCCGGCTGAATGGACCGTAAAGCTTACAGCTCCTTCATAGCCAAGCGGTACCGCTCCGTTACGGTCAAACAGGCCCGGGCATACCGGGTATCCGGACGCCGAATCGAGCGGGTGCAGTGTGACGCTCCTGGTATTCTGATCCTGATCCGCCATAACATCTCATCTCTTTCTTTTGTCTTGTAAGGTCAGTCTGTCACGACAGTATAGCACACAATCAGCAGATCCGCCCAGACCTCCTGTACAGCTTGTCCTGTCAGGCAGAACTGCTTGCCCAGAGTCCGCCCCGACGGCTCTGACGGCGCCATGCCCGTTTACAAAATGTCCCTGTCCGCTTCCACACAAGGCATCTGTCCGCTCCCAATATGTCCTGTCCGCTTTCCGAGGCATCCTGCTTACATCGACGGTGTCATGCCCGCTGCAGGAATTCCCGGGTCTTCTCAAAAAGAAGCCCGGGTGAGTCATCACCCGGGCTTCCCCTCTTCACGCACAGCAGGGACAACCCTCCTGTGCTGATCTGTCTTTCAAATTACAGCTTCGGTCCTGCAGCAACAAGTGCCTTGCCGGCCTCATTGTTCTCATACTTATGGAAGTTCTTGATGAACCTCTCAGCAAGATCCTTTGCCTTTGCATCCCAGTCAGCCGGGTTTGCATAGGTGTCACGCGGATCAAGGATCGCCGGATCAACACCCGGAAGCTCTGTCGGAACAACGAAATCGAAGTACGGGATCGTCTTGGTCGGAGCCTTCAGAGCAGCGCCGCTCTGGATTGCCGTGATGATTCCACGGGTATCCTTGATGGAGATACGCTTGCCGGTTCCGTTCCAGCCGGTGTTGACAAGGTATGCCTTTGCGCCGGACTTCTCCATTCTCTTAACAAGCTCCTCTGCATACTTTGTCGGATGCAGCTCCAGGAATGCCTGTCCGAAGCAAGCGGAGAAGGTCGGGGTCGGCTCAGTGATGCCGCGCTCGGTTCCTGCAAGCTTTGCAGTGAAGCCGGACAGGAAGTAGTACTTCGTCTGCTCAGCGTTCAGGATGGAAACCGGCGGAAGAACACCGAATGCATCAGCGGACAGGAAGATGACGTTCTCGCCTGCCGGGCCATGAGAAATCGGCTTTACGATCTTCTCGATGTGATAGATCGGGTAGGAGACACGGGTATTCTCGGTCACGCTCTTGTCAGCGAAATCAAGCTTTCCGGTCTTTTCATCAACCGTGACGTTCTCAAGAAGCGCATCTCTCTTGATTGCGCCGTAGATATCCGGCTCAGCGTCCTTGTCCAGGTTGATGACCTTTGCGTAGCAGCCGCCCTCGAAGTTGAAGACGCCGTTGTCATCCCAGCCGTGCTCATCATCGCCGATCAGCAGTCTCTTCGGGTCGGTGGAAAGAGTGGTCTTGCCGGTTCCGGACAGACCGAAGAAGATGCAGGTGTGCTCGCCGTTCAGGTCTGTGTTTGCAGAGCAGTGCATGGAAGCAATGCCCTTCAGCGGCAGATAGTAGTTCATCATGGAGAACATACCCTTCTTCATCTCTCCGCCGTACCAGGTGTTGATGATAACCTGCTCACGGGAAGTAACGTTGAAGGCAACGCAGGTCTCGCTGCGGAGTCCCAGCTCCTTGTAGTTCTCAACCTTCGCCTTGGAAGCGTTGTAGATGACGAAATCCGGCTTGAAGTCCTTCAGCTCTTCTTCCGTCGGTCTGATGAACATGTTCTTGACGAAATGAGCCTGCCATGCAACCTCGACGATGAAGCGGATTGCCATGCGGGTATCCTTGTTCGCGCCGCAGAAACCATCGACAACGAACAGTCTCTTTCCGGACAGCTCCTTCTTCGCGATCTCCTTGACAGCAGCCCAGGTCTCCTCGCTCATCGGATGGTTATCATTCGGATACTCCGGTGTGTTCCACCATACAGTGTTCTCGGACTGTGCATCCTTGACGATGTACTTGTCTTTCGGAGAACGTCCGGTGAAGATACCAGTCTTGACGTCAACTGCGCCAAGCTCACTCTCCACACCCTTCTCAAAACCGGTAAGCTCCGGCTTGGTCTCCTCCTCAAAGAGCAGCTCGTAGGACGGATTGTAAACAACCTCCTTGACATTCTCAATGCCATACTGAGACAGATCAATATTTGCCATTGCAGAACCTCTTTTCTTAAGACGATTACGTTTGCAACATTCAGGGGCATCGTTTTCTGTCCCTGACCGACTGTATTATACAGAACAAAAGCCTATAAATCAACATCCTGCACCTTCTTTGATACAAAATACAAGACGGAACAAAGCGGAAATTCTGTGGATTTTCTATGATTTTCAGCTGAAAATCAGAAAGCCGCGTTCTCCCTGTTCTGCCCCGGTGTGGTATAGTAACCTCAGCTACAGCATTTCACCTTGCAGGAAACCGCCGGGTGCACACAGGTATTCAGACAGACCCGCAGAGAAATGTACCTGTCCGTCTGATCATATGCAGGAGGATCGATATGGGAATCCGGGAACACGTCCAGCTCATGAAACAGTCAAGCCCGCAGATGGCAGCCTCTCCGCTCAGTCTCCGGGACCGGGCGCTCCAATCCGTGAAGGAGTCCCTTCTTCAGAATAAAGAAGCAATCTTCAGGGCCAATGAGGAGGATCTTTGCCGTGCCGATGCCCAGCAGATCGCTCCGGCTGTAAAAAAACGGTTGAAATTCGACGCGCACAAGCTTGCGGATGTCTGTGCCGGAATCGACAGTCTGCTTTCCCTCCCGGATCCGGTCGGCCGTGTCACCCTAAACCGGGAACTTGACGCTGGTCTCATTCTCCGCCGCGTGACCGTGCCGATCGGCGTGATCGGCATCATCTTTGAAGCCAGACCGGATGCTCTTGTCCAGATCAGCTGCCTCTGCATCAAGAGCGGGAACTGTGCTGTCCTGAAGGGCGGGAAGGAAACGGCCTCCACGAATAAAATTCTTTTCGACCTCATCCACCAGGCTGCCGTCTCCGCCGGGCTTCCGGAAAGCTGTCTGCTCCAGGCCTCCGCACACAGCGAGATTGATGAACTGCTGGAATGCGATGACTGCGTGGATCTGCTGATCCCGAGAGGCTCCAACCAGTTTGTCCGCTATATTATGGAACACACAAGGATTCCGGTCATGGGACACTCCGATGGCATCTGCAGCATTTATGTGGACGAGCATGCAGATTTCAGGAAAGCCATACCGATCCTTATCGATGCGAAAACGCAGTACACGGCGGCCTGCAACGCTGCCGAGACGCTGCTCGTCAACCGGAAGATTGCACCGGCATTTCTCCCTCTTGCCGCGAAGGCGCTCGCAGAGGCTGGTGTCCGGCTGAGAGGAACAGAGGAGGTCGCGCAGATTCTGCGAAGGCCAGTGAAAACGCTATGCGATTCCAGCGTTTCCTCAGGCCTTCCGGACGGCACCATCCACAGCGAAGATATCCTGCAGGACACCGATTTCCACAAAGAATATCTGGATCTCGTCCTTGCTGTAAAACTGGTTGACTCTGTCGAGGAAGCCGCGGCCCACATCAACCGATATGGTTCCCACCACACGGACTGCATCGTCACGGAGGATGATGCCGCCGGTGAAAAGTTCATGTCCCTTGTGGACTCCGCCGGCGTCTACCGCAACTGCTCGACCCGCTTTGCCGACGGGTTCCGCTACGGCTTCGGTGCCGAGGTCGGAATCTCGACCGGAAAACTCCACGCCCGCGGGCCGGTCGGTCTGGACGGGCTCGTCACATACAAATACCGGCTGTACGGCTCCGGCCAGATCGTCGGTGACTACGCTTCCGGCGCAAAGTCATTTCATTTCAAGGACCTGCCCCTGAGCTGAAACTGAGCACCATCCTGTATCCATCCAGGTCCAGCTTTTCAGACAGGACCGGAAAAAGGCGGGGATTCGGACTGATCCGATCTCCCCGCCTTCTCAATATATCAAGCCTTTATTCTATATAAATATGGTGTAATACGGTGGTTTCCTGCCTCTGCTCAGTGCCCCTCCATGAAGCTGGTATCCTCCATCTTCTCCTTGTGGCGGATCGCCGTCGTCTGGAAGCAGAAGTAATCCGGGCGGTGCCGTGATTCCGTATACTCGAACATCACGCCCTCCGAGTTAAATGTCTGTCCGGTCACCACACCGAGGCAGTCATATCCGTTCAGTACCAGGTTTTCCTCATCAACCTGCGTGACCCGCTCGACGGTGATCTGGCGCTTGCTCATCACAATCTGCATGCCCAGCTGCTTCTCAATATACTGATAGATGGAATGAACGCAGATCTCCTTCGTCAGCCCCGGCACAAGACTCTTGTCAAGGACGCTGACATCAAAGATGCACGGTTCCCCGTCCAGCAGCCGGACACGCTGCACAAAGTAAAGCTCCTTCCCGACCGGGAAGCCCGTCCGCCTCGCGACATGATCATCCGCCGTAATTTCCGTGAACAGCACCAGCTTCGTTGTTGTCTTCAGGTTGTTCCGCTGTGCGGATTCCCGGAATGTCTCGATTCCGCCGATCAGGAAGGACGAGGGCTTTTCCGATCTGGTGTAAATGATGCGGACCCCTCTCCCATGCATCGGCTGAACGTATCCTTCCTCCGCCAGCATGGCAATCGCCCTGCGGACGGTATTTCTGCTGCAGCTGAACCGGATGATCAGCTGGTTTTCGGACGGCATCAGGGATTGATATGGCAGTTTCTCGCTCTCTATGTCAGACTTCAGTTCCCGGTATATGGCTTCAAACTTGGATTTTGGCATCGGCACGCTCCCCCTTGCGGAAAGGATTGTTTAAACATATCTCTTCTTATTTTATACACGAAGCGGAAGATCGTCAAGCCACTCTTCCCTCGTCATCACATTTACAGTCTCCTCCCGGACTTCTCCAAGGAGCTTCACCTCCGCCTTCCCGTTTACATGGTGATAATGAAATCCCAGCCGCTTCTGCGTCGCGGCTGACCGTTCGTTTCCACGGTAGAAGCCGCACCAGATTCTGGAAAGATTCAGATCCCGGAATCCATGGGCGATCACAGCCTGCGCCGCCTCGGTCATCAGACC
The DNA here is from genome assembly GCA_902761585.1 of uncultured Lachnospiraceae bacterium. Classification (GTDB taxonomy): domain Bacteria; phylum Bacillota; class Clostridia; order Lachnospirales; family Lachnospiraceae; genus Porcincola. The sequence continues at coordinate 56,988 of CACWKX010000012.1, read as the reverse complement.
GGCTCCCCAGTATTTCTCACCGAGCCAGTAGCCAAGTTCCGCCTCAAACTGAACCCCCGGCTGCACCTCTCCGCTCTCCGGCATGGTACAGACTAGCGGGCTTTTTGTCCTGCGCTCGTCGTAGAAGGTCAGCAGGCTTCCGTTTTCATCAGCGAGGCGGAAGTTCTGAAGCGCGACAGCGCCGACCGGATCGGCGGTATCGCGCAGAACAATCGCATAGGCCTCCGGCCTGCTCAAAACGTTGCGGATGACTCCCAGACTCTCCTGCGGGCTTTTGTGCGGCGGCCAGCCGGCAGGAAGGCCGATCGCCGGATTTTTCGCCTGCTCATAGAGGGAACAAGCGTCCCGCTCCAGAAATGGTCTCAGTATCAGCCTTTCCGTGACCAGACAGTTGTGCTCATTCAGGGAAGCGTGGATCAGATCCCCCTTCCTGTAAACCAGCTTCAGGGAGAAGAACGGCACTTCAGGCTCCGCAAATATAAGCGACAGGAAGATCCGGTCGCCTGCCCAGTGCGGAATCCGGGTCAGACGATCCTTTGGCAGCCAGGCCAGATCCCCCTCCTCAAAAGAGATAACTTCGCCATCCGCGCTTTGTCCGACATCGCCGGGCTGATTTTCTCCTGCTTTATGAAATGCCGTCACCAGAAACAGATGCATGAACTCTGTCTCCGCGTCATCGTTCTGGAATGTCACGATTCCGCAATAGCGATACCAGTCGATATGAAGTCCGGTTTCCTCCAGCACCTCTCTCCGCATACAGTCCTCGGGGCACTCCCCCTGCTCAAACTTACCGCCGACGCCAATCCATTTCCCATGGTTCTCGTCGTTCTCCTTGCGGATCCGGTGCAGCATCAGCACCTTCTCATCCTTCACGATATAGACAAGGGATGTTTCTCTCATTGCTCTCTCCAATCTCTCCATTCAGAAGCCGTTTCAGTCCGTATCCGCTTCGGTCACCGGTATGTGTTTCTTCACCTGCCATGTCAAATTCATGGAATTTCGCATTTGAAAAAGGTCAAAGTTCTGCATTGACAACCTATATACTGTCCCATAAGATACCACTGTTTTACCAAAGAAAGAAGACCACATTCAAGACCGCATCCGGAAGGGAAGACTGTGGGGAACATTCTGCAGCATGCGAGGGGGATCAGACTTATGCAGACAAACATGACAAAGGGGAATCCTTTTTCCATCATCATCCGGTTTATGCTTCCACTCATGCTCGGGAATATATTTCAGCAGCTCTACAACATGGCAGACACCATCATTGTCGGACGGACCGTCGGGCAGACCGCCCTGGCCGCGGTCGGTTCCACCGGCACCATTATGTTTCTGATGCAGGGATTCGCGATCGGCCTGACGACCGGCTTCACCGTCCTGACCAGTCAGACCTTCGGTGCCGGGGATGAACGGCGTACCCGCCGCTCGGTGGCGAATGCGGTTCTGCTTGCCCTGATCACGGCTGCCGCTGTCACCGCCATTTTTGTTGTCTTCATGAAGCAGATCCTGCATCTCATGAATACGCCGTCCGACATCTTTGAGGACGCCTACAGCTACATCTACACAATCGCGTGGGGACTTATCTGCTGCGTCTTCTACAATCTCGGCAGCTCACTGCTGCGCGCAGTCGGAAACAGCAAGATCCCGCTTTTCACCCTGCTGTTCTCCGCTGTTCTGAACGTATTCCTGGATCTTCTGCTCATCCTCGTCTTCCACATGGGGACCCGCGGCGCCGCCGTCGCGACCAACATTTCCCAGGCCATCTCTGCTGCCCTCTGCTTCCTCTACATCAGCAGGAAGGAAAAGCTCCTGATCCCGCACAGGGAAGAATGGTACATCGGCAGGACTGATACAGCCTTCCAGCTCCATGTCGGGCTGCCGATGGCGCTCCAGTTCGCCATCACAGCCTCCGGGACCATGATTCAGCAGTCCGCAATCAACACCTTCGGATCGACCGCCGTAGCTTCATTTACATCGGCTTCGAAGTTCCAGAATATCATGACGCAGAGCATGGTCTCGATGGGGCAGACCATGGCCACCTACAGCGGACAGAACTATGGCGCAGGCCGGATTGACCGCATCCACCAGGGTGTCCGGACTGCCGCTCTCTTCTCCGCTGCGCTCTCCGTTGTCGAAGGCCTCATCGTCTGGTTCCTCACTCCGTATACACTCGGTCTGTTCTTCAACAGTCAGACCAATATTCAGGAGCTTCTGCCCTGGGCAACACCGTACATCGGCGCCTGTGTGCTCTGCTATATTCCGCTCTCCCTGCTGTTCATCTTCCGCAATACGATGCAGGGCTGCGGCTACGGTCTGCTCCCGATGCTGGGCGGCGCAATGGAGCTGGCTGCCCGTCTGGTTGCCTCCCTGCTGGCCATCCACACAGGTATTTATCTGTTCGCTGCCGTCAGCGATCCCAGTGCCTGGGTTGCCGCCGGCGTCTACACCGGACTGGCATACCTGTATGTCATGAAGGATATCCAATCAAAAAGAGCAGATTGACTCTTCCCTGCTCGATACGGTGACTTAGCCTTCATCTCGCTCCGCACTCAATGATGAGCAGTCGACTTCATAAAAAAACAGGCCGGGCTCCAAAGAGCCTCGGCCTGAGGGTAGCGCCTGCTATTCTCTTTATTCTTCTGAGAAGTCTGTATCCATCGCGGCTGTCACATGATAGTCCGGGAAGGCTTCTCTGGCTTTTCTCAGCATATCCTGATAGAGCTTCCCGCGATCCTTCTCATTGAAGCTGACAACCATATCAAAGCGCATTGCCTTCTTCTCTTTCTCGACATAGAAGCCATGCACCTGAAGCACATTGGGGTTCTCCTTCAGGATTCTGATAAGCTTGTCACGCATCTGCGTGACCTCGGGATCCTTCGTGTTGTAGGAGTAGACGCTGATAGCAGTCAGCAGCACGCCTTCCTTCTGATAGACCTTGGCTGAAATTGCCCTTGTCAGGTTGTCTATTTCGTCCGCGTTCAGCGTATCACATACTTCGACATGAATCGATCCATTATAGACATCCGGTCCATAGTTGTTGAGGACCAGGTCGTACGCTCCCCGGACCTCCGGAAATGAACAGACATCGGCTTTGATTTTTCTTGCGAGATCCGCGCTCACTTCCTCCCCCAGGATTTCCGAGAGGGTTTCCCGCAGCATGTCGATTCCGGACTTGATGATCACAGCGGAAATTACCGCGCCGAGCCATGCCTCCAGCGAGACGTTCGTTGTCAGATAGATGGCCGCAGCCGCCAGTGTCGAGGCAGAGATCACGGAATCCATGATGGCGTCCTGCCCGGAGTTGACCAGCGAATCGGAGTTGACCCTCTTGCCGGTCGCCTTCACAAACCGTCCAAGCACAATCTTCACAAGCACTGCCACCGCGACAATCACGAGCGTCACAGCCGTGTACTCCGGCGTCTGCGGATGGATGATCTTTTTAACGGACTCCTGAAGCGATGTGATGCCGGCGTACAGCACGATCAGAGAGATCACCATCGCGCTCAGATACTCCATCCGGCCATAGCCGAACGGGTGCTTCTTGTCTGCCGGCCGTCCCGCCAGCTTCGTCCCGACAATCGTAATGATCGAGGATGCCGCATCGCTCAGGTTGTTCACAGCATCCATCACGATGGCAACAGATCCGGATGCCGCCCCCACAACCGCCTTGAAACCTGCCAGCAGGACATTGGCAAAAATCCCGATCAGGCTGGTCCTGACAATTGTCCGGCCTCTCTTCTCGCTTTCATTCTTCTCCTCGTCAGACTCCGCCGCGAGTCTGGACTCCTTCAATGATACTGACACAGTCATTCCTCCTCTCTTGTCCGCCTGCAGCTCTGCCCGTCTTTCACGGTCTCAGCGGCGAAAAAAGCAAGTCCCTGCCAATCGGCGTGTAGAACAGTTCACGGAACTTGTCCGCATCCTTCGTCTGTCCAAGCGCCCACATCGTCTTCGTCACGCAGGCCTCCAGTGTCATGTCGTAGGATTCCGGAAGATCGAACCGGCTCTTCATCGTCTTTCCGACCTCATACACCGACATGTCACTGCCCTCATGGACAACCTGTGTTGCCATGATGACCTGCTTCCCATCCGCGATGTATCTGGAGATGGCATCCGCGTAGCTGACCGGCGCATCCTCGCCGGGAACACACACCGTTCCGCCTTCTGCCTGCGCATCCGGCAAAGTGCCCCCCTGCGCCGGTGTGCAGTTCGGCAGTCCCCCGACGCCAAAAGACTCGATGATCACAGCGTCCGTACGGCTCCGCATCAGGTCGATCAGGCTGCCGTCCTCCCCAGGAATCAGTTTATGCAGCATGACGCGTCTGTCAAGCTTGTGATAAACCTTCAGCGGCCTTGTAATCATGAACTTGTCATCGATGTAGAAGGCAATCCGGTCATCCTGAATCACCGCAATGGTCGGATAGTTGATGCTGGAGAATGCATTATAGCTCTTTGAGCGCTCCTTCTTTGCCCTTGTCCCGGCGATCACCTGACCGCCAAACACAATGTTGACCCCGCAGGCACGCTCATCACAGACAAACCGAAGACTGTCCAGAAGATTCGTCCTGGCGTCCGTGACCGCCAGGTCAATCGGCTTCTGCGCACCGGTAATCACAATCGGCTTGCGGCTGTTCTGAACCAGGTAGGAAAGTGCGGCAGCCGTGTACGCCATTGTGTCTGTCCCATGACAGATCACAAACCCGTCGTAATGATCGTATTTTTTCTCAATCAGATCCGAAAGGATCAGCCACTGATCCGGTCCGACATTGGTCGAGTCCAGAAAAAACGGCTGAACCGTCTCGATCCGGCAGAACGCACCCGCTGCCGGAATATAAGTCAGAAGCTCCTTTGCCGTGATCGCCGGACTGAGCCCGTCCTTCGTATATTTGGAAGCAATGGTGCCTCCGGTCGCAATCAGAAGAATATGCTTCATTGGAAATTCCCTCTCGTCATCTGCCTGCTTCCCGGATCGTCCGAAGCAGCTGTCTCTCTTCATCTGTCAGCTCTTCCGTCTCAAGCATGTGCCGTTCCCGCTCTGACAGTCCTCTCCTTCTGAGCAAATCCGGTCTCCGCCTCAGGGTCCTGATCAGCGACTGACTCAGCCGCCACGCCTCTATCCTCTGATGATCCCCTGTCAGCAGCGCTTCCGGAACCGGCTCCCCTTCCACAACCAGAGGCTTTGTGTACTGCGGATACTCCAGCAGGCCTTCCTCAAATGACTCTCTCTGCGTGCTCTCTTTCCTGAGAATCCCGTCCAGCAGCCGGATCACAGAATCCATTACAACCTTCGCCGGAAGCTCACCCCCGGTCAGAATATAGTCTCCGATGGAGATCTCCTCGTCGGCATGACGCATGACACGCTCGTCAATGCCCTCATAATGCCCGCAGATCAGAATCAGGTGCTCCTTCTCCGCCAGCCTTCTGGCAGTCTGCTGACTGTACAGCCGCCCTGCCGGTGTCATGACACAGACATACCCTTCCGCGTCTTCTGTCAGATCCTCCGCCCGCCCGTTGCCTTTCTGTACGGCCATCAGCGCATCCAGAATGGGCTGTGCCCGCATGACCATGCCGGCGCCGCCTCCATATGTATCATCATCGATATGTCTGAAGCTTCCGCCCGCAAACCTCCGGATGTCGACAATCTCGATCGAAGCAATCCCGCGGCTGACCGCCCTCGCGATCACCGGCTCCCTCAGGAACCCGTCAAACATCTCCGGGAAAATTGTCAGTACCGATATCTTCATATCCGTCCGCTCAGGAATGATGTCCGTGCCGCGGCGTATAGAAGATCAGCGCCTCCACCGCCCAGGCAGCGATGTCCAGTATGATCATCCAGGCAAGAAATTTCCACATAAAGCCATCTCCTTCTTCTCATGAGCTATCACACATATGAGATCTGTCCATCGGGCGCTTCGACCGTCGTTCAGAGCGAGTCTCCGGCACCCGCCAGCTTTCCATTTCTCCCCCACGTCAGGCAGAAATACAGCACCAGCAGGATGCCGGTCGGCACCCAGCTCACCGGATAGCTCCACATCAAGGTGGAGAACTGCGGCCAGACCCGCGTCGCGATCAGAACCCACAGAACCCGCAGCACGCAGATCCCCGACACACAGATGACCATCGGTGCAAATGAATCCCCCAGACCTCTCAGCACATCCGAAAAGATTTCAATCGCAATAAAGGTCACGTAGCATGGGACGAAGAAGTGCATCATCATCCTTCCAAGTCCGATGACGGTCCGGTCCGTCGTGAACAGCCCGATCAGGATATCTGCCATGAACCAGAGTATCAGAGAGAGCGTGATCGTAATGATCGTATCGATGATCAGCGATTCACGAATGCACCTGCGGACGCGTTTCATCTTTCCGGCTCCATAATTCTGCCCGATGAAGGTCGTCACAGCCACACCGAACGAATTGCTGGTCATCCAGAAAACCTGGTCCGCCTTGCCGCAGGCCGCCCAGGCTGCCACATAATTCGTTCCGAACCCGTTGACAGCCGCCTGCAGAATGACATTCGTGATCGAGTATGACAGTGACTGCACCATCGCAGGAATCCCGATCTGCAGAATCCGGGTCATCTGGCGTCTGTTGATCCGGATCTCCCGAAGCCGGACGCCATAGCTCTCCCGGCTCTTCATCAGGCACTGCATCACCAGGACCGCCGAGAGCAGCTGGCAGAGAACCGTCGCCAGAGCTGCCCCGAACACACCCATTTTCAAACCCGCTACAAACAGAAGATCGAGTCCGATGTTTGCAAGGCAGGACACAATCAGGTAGTACAGCGGCCGCTTCGAATCGCCGATCGCCCGGAGAATCCCGGCGCCCATGTTGTAGATCAGGTTCGGCACCATCCCGGCAAAATAAATCTGCAGGTAGATTCTGGAGTCTGCAAATGAATCCGCCGGCGTATTCATGCCCTTCAGCATGGGGTCCGCCAGCAGGACACCTGCCACCATAAATACCGCGCCGAACAAAACAGACATGGCAATCGAGGTATGAACTGAAGCCGATACCTTCTCATCATCCCTCGCCCCGAAGTACTGAGCAATGACGACGGACGCACCTGAGGCCAGCCCCAGGAAAGCGCCGACGATCACATTGACGATCTGCGATGCCGCGCCTCCGATTGCCGACAGGGCAACCGTCCCGACAAACCGTCCGACAATCACTGCGTCCGTCGTATTATACAGCATCTGAAAGAATGTGCCGAACAGCAGCGGAAAGAAAAAGAGCAGAAGCTGCTGCCAGATCACGCCCTGCGTGATGCCGTTGTATTGTTGCGTCTCATCCTGTCTGCCCACTTGTCCCCTCATACTCAACCGGCACCCCTTTGTGCCGCTCCTTCAATTGTCAGACATCCCGCGTGTTCCTGTTTCACAGCGCCGCGTATGTCAGATCCATATCCAGCAGCTTCCACATCCCATCCTGAAGTTCCGCGATGCTCACGGAACAGTTCTGCGGAACCTGACCTCTCCAGAAGTCCTTCAGCGGAACCGGTTCGATGTTCATCAGCAGCGCCCTGCTGGCACAGCCATGTGTCGATACCAGCAGATTGAAAGGCTTTCCCTGATAATTCTGGTACTGCTTTGCAATATCCCTCAGAAAAGCACCCGTCCGCTCAATCACTTCGCTGTACGTCTCCGCGCCTTGCGGAACTCTGGCCAGCTCGGGCGACTGGAAAAACACAAACGCCTCCGGATCCGCCTTCGGAAACCTGGGGTCATCAATCATGCAATGACCCTCCCATGGGCCGAGATTCACCTCCGCAATCCGCTCATCCAGTGCGATCGGAACCGCCTGTCTCATACCCTCCCAGTGCTTCTGTGCATGACCTGAGGCCGCTCCAGCAGGCTCCACGCCCAGCACCAGCTCTGCCGTCCGCCTTGCCCGGCTAAGCGGGCTTGATACACAGGCATCAAAAAAAAGACCGGCTCTCCGCATCCCCTCTCCTGTCATGCGTGCAAGTGCTTCTCCCTTTTCGTCAAGCGGAATATCCGACCGTCCCTGAAGACGTTTGAGCTTGTTCCATTCCGTCTCGCCATGTCTCAGTATGTATATCTTCATTCCGCCTGCTCCCTGCCCATTCCTCTGTCATTCCTGATATCCCACTGATTGTAGACGCCCCATACAGAAGAGTCAATCCGCTCCGCGCACGGTCTTCCCGCCGTCATCTCACATCTATGACGGCTGAAATCCCACACGAGGAACCTGAAACCAATCCACGCGCAGCTGCGCTCCCCTTGCATACAGGTCTTACAGCACCTCGTAGAAGCTGATCCCACTGCAGGTCCGCAGAATGGTCATGATTTTCTCCCGGTCCCGGAAGGACGGCAGCTGCACCGTTACGGTTGCGACCGGTCCATCGTCCTTGATCATGCTCCTGACCAGATTCCTGTCTCATCTGTCAGTTCTCTGCGGCGTTGCCTTTCAGAATCTTGGGAAAACGGACAAGAAAGATCAGCATGCAGATCACAGCTGCCGTCGCATCTGCCACTGCCTCCGCCGTAAAAACACCCATGACCCCCATGAAATGGGGCAGGATCAGGGCCAGCGGCACCAGCAGGAAAATCTTCCGCAGAAATGCGATGAACAGCGAGATCTTCGCCTCATTCAGCGCAACAAATGTATTCTGGCAGGCTCTCTGCATGCCGAAGATGCCCATCCCGGCTACGAAGACCGGCATTGTCTGCCTGACCGTCTCGATCAGCTTCGCGTCCGCTGTAAAGATCCTCGCATAAAAGGCAGGGAAGACCATCATGGTCAGAACCAGGGCAAGACCGTAGAAAAGATTCACACTCCATGACACACGGAAGGCCTTCCGGACTCTGTCATTGTTTCGTCTGCCGAAATTGTAGCTGATCACCGGCGTACATCCCTGCGAGAATCCATTCAGCGGAACACCAACAATCTGCATGCAGCTCTGCATGACGGAAAGCGCGCTCACGTAGATATCCCCGAATTTCGAGAGAGTCCCGTTCAGGACAAACCCAATGATGCTTTCCGTACTCGCCATGACAAACGGTGAAACGCCCAGCGCCAGCATCTGCTTCAGCACCGCCCCGTCCGGCTTCATCGCCTCTCTCTTCAGCCTCAGCGAAGCTTTCCCTGAAAAGAGAAAGCCAAGCACCATAAAGCCACTCACCACCTGGGATATCACCGATGCCAGCGCCGCGCCGGCCACCCCCATCCGGAAGGTGAATATGAACAGTGGATCCAGCCCGATGTTCAGTCCGGCTCCAACCAGCGTCGACACCATCGCGAAGCCCGGACGCCCCTGTGCATTGATGAACATTGTCAGACCGGCCGTCACCATCACGAAAAATGTACCCGTCAGGTAAACCGAGAAATAGCTGACCGCATATCCCAGCGTCCTGTCCGACGCTCCTGTCAGGATCAGCAGTGGTTTCATGAAGGCCGCCATCAGGACCGTCAGGATGACCGTGAAAAACAAATCCAGCATAAAGCCATTGCCCAGAATTCTCTCAGCCAGCCGTCTGTCCCCGCGCCCCAGCGCCATCGACGCAAGCGGAGCTCCGCCGCCTCCAGCAAATGAAGCAAATGCAGAAATCAATATAATAAGGGTGCTGCAGATTCCCACACCGGCCAGTGCATCCGCACCATGTCCGGCGATATGCCCGATGTAGATTCGGTCGACAATATTATAAAGAAGGTTCACAAACTGGGCCACAACCGCCGGAAGTGCCATCTGAAAGATCAGCCTCGTCACCGGCTCCGTTCCCATCCGCTCTTCATAACCGGTCCCCATATCCGCTGCTGTCCCTCCGCTATTCAATCTCAGGTCATCATGAGCAACCATGTCCTGATTTGATTGTAAGCTCCCCCTTTTCGGCTTGTCAATCTGATGAAAAACCTGGGGCATGATTGAATCAGCGTCTCTCAGATGGTATGATCCAAACCGTTCCAGGTAATTTGCAGCGAAACATCAGGAGGAATGGGCCTTGAAGACTTCTGGGTCAGAGATGAAAAACAACAGGGAAATGAATATGTTGAGCGGCAGTATCTTCCGCAAGCTCTGCGCGATCGCGATCCCGATCTGCCTGTCCAGCATCCTGCAGCAGCTGTTTAATGCCTCGGACACAGCAGTTGTCGGAAATTTCTCATCCAGCCAGGCAATGGCAGCCGTCGGCACCAATGCGCCGGTGATCAACGTGATTGTGACCTTCTTCAGCGGTCTGTCCATCGGATCCAATGTCATGCTGTCCAGCTTCATCGGCTCCGGAAACCGTGACAAGGTCAACGAAGCCCTTCACACCAGCTTCATGGTCGCCCTGATCAGCGGGCTTCTCATGCTCGTGCTCGGTCAGGTGATCGCGCAGCCAGTCCTCACACTCCTTGGCACGCCTGAAGATGTCATGGGTATGGCCGTCACTTACCTGCGGATCTATTTTCTCGGGATGCCCTTTCTGATGATCTATGACTTCGGAAGCTCCATCCTGCGCGCGATCGGGGACACCCGAAGACCACTGTTGTATCTGACCTGCTCTGGCATCCTGAACGTTTTTCTGAATCTCTTTTTCGTGATTGTTCTGCACAGAAATGCAGACGGCGTTGCCATCGCCACAACTATCAGCAATGCAGTGAGCGCTTTCCTTATCCTGCGTGCACTCATCCGTGAAAAGGGGATGCTGCATCTCGAACTGAGGCATCTTCAGCTTAAAACACCCTATCTGAAGAAAATCCTATGGATTGGCGGTCCGGCGGGACTTCAGGGAATGATCTTCTCCGTCTCCAACGTGGTGATACAGTCCGCCATCAACCATTTTGGCTCCGCCTGCATCGCCGGGAACTCTGCTGCTCTGAATTTTGAATACATCAGCTATTTTGTTGTCAACGGCTTCGCACAGGCCGTCATGACCTTTATCAGTCAGAATTATGCCGCCGGAAATTATGTGCGCTGCCGAAAAACAACGCGCACCGCGATGTTCTGCTCCGTCGGTTTCTGCGCCATGGTATCCGTTTCCTTTTTCATGCTGAAGGCCCCGCTTCTTCATCTCTTCTCACAGCAGCCTGACGTGCTCCGCTATGCCTACGTTCGGATGACCTTTATCACGCTCCTGGAACCAATGACCGCTTCGTACGAAATCACCGGCGCCAGCCTGCGTGGAATCGGACACTCCATGGCCCCCGCCCTGATCACGCTATTCGGATGCTGCGGCCTGCGGGTCGCCTTTATTGGAGCCATGCTGCAGCGCTTTACATCCTTCTACCAGGTGGTGCTCATCTATCCGGTCACCTGGATCGTGACCGGGAGCGCGATTATTGCGATGTACTTCATCGTTACAAGGAAAGAATACAGAAAACCCGAAACTCTTACGGTGCAAATTTGACACATGGAGGCTACCTCATGGTATCCGCCCGCCAGATCATTTCCAAACAGCGTTGAGAGGTGAGTATATTTGATTTGAAGATATTATTAAAGGCCCCGAATAATACTCAGGTAGTCTTGCCTTTGATCTAAGACAGCGTATACTGTCACAAGCTTCTTAGCATCATCAACCTTATAAAAGACAAGATCTTTTTCTAATATAAGCACCAGATATCCCTGGCGCTTTAATACGTTATATCTTGGTTCTGCACCGATGTATGGATGATCTCCCAGATTCATAATAGACTTTTCCAGATAATCCAGTTTCTCAAGTGCTACATCAGTTCCAAAGTTTCCCGCGACAAACAGAACGATCTTACGGATCAGGGAATCGGCAGTATCTGTTCTTTCAACCTTATACTTCAAGCCTATCCCTCCTTAAGAATTCTTCGCAGATCATCGAAGGTATCCTTTATCGGAGCGACTCTGCCGAACTTTACATCCTCATCCGCTTCTGCAAGTATTTCCAGAAGTTCTATCCTTGCCTTCATTCTTTTATATTCTTCATAACCAAGAGAAACAGTGTCACCTCTTCCGTTTACTGTAATAATTACAGCCTCATTATTCTCGCGACACTGTTTTGATACCTCGTTATAATGATTTCTAAGGTCCGCTGATGGACGAATTGTTTCTTGAAGTGCATACATCGGGATCGCCTCCGTTTCTTTATAGGCATATTATATCTTGATATGTCTATTTCAGCAACGCATAGATAAAAAACTACTATTCACTTTCCTGTTATATATGCCTCGTCCGCGTAGCGTTTGTATCTGTCACAATCATATTTTTTCACTGAAATCGCAGGCAGTCACCGGAGCGAAGCTCACCGTCGGCAGAGCCTGCAGAGCGCGGGTCTGGTGCACCGTCAAGGGTGGCGTACACAGCCAACACGGTAAATATCTGAGATTTTCAAGGTTCAAGTGGGTTATTTTTTGACCCAGAGTTTTTCATAGCTTATTGAACACTACCTCCTTAAAAACTGCTATAATCAAATCGTTGCAAGGGAGCAGACAGGGCATGCGTCTGCTCCCTTATTTATGTATATCAGACACTGCCCGCCCAAAGTGTTCGTTCGCTGAATTTTATGCTGAAAGCCGGGCATTCCCGGCTGTGGAAAGGGAGGAACGTCTAATGAAGAGACCTGTGATCGGCGTGATGCCGCTATATGATGATGAAAAAGACAGCTTCTGGATGATTCCGGGCTATTTTGAGGGCCTTGAGGAAGCGGGTGCCATCCCGCTCATGCTCTCGCCCAATCTGGACGAAGAGGGCTTTTCCCTTATCCGCGGTATGATTGATGGTTATCTCTTCACCGGCGGCCATGATGTCAATCCGGCTCTTTATGGAGAAAAACCGGTTCCGGAAGATGAAGCGTTCTGTGACAGACGGGACCGCCTGGAGATGATGGTTTTCAAATGGTGCGACAGGCAGGATATTCCTGCGCTTGGCATCTGCCGGGGAATCCAGCTGTTCAATGTTGCCCGGGGCGGAACGCTCTGGCAGGACATTCCCTCCCAGTTTCAAAGGCAGGCTTGCGGCAGCTCTGTCCCGCTTATCCGCCACACCATGGCCCCGCCATACGATGAAAACCACGTCGAACATCTTGTCCGGATTGCGTGTAGCTCCCCGCTGCAACAGCTGCTGAGACTCGATGAGATCTCCGTCAACAGCTACCACCACCAGGCAGTCAGGCAGATTGGCAGCGGTCTCGTCCCGATGGCCTGGTCAGATGACGGTCTTGTGGAGGCGCTTTATGCACCCTCCAGACATTTCCTCTGGGCTGTCCAGTGGCACCCTGAGTTCATGTACCGTGAAGATAAAAATGCCCGGCTGCTCTTCTCCGCTCTCGCGGAAGCAGCCGGACACTCATAATACATGCACCTGTATCCAGGATTTTGCGCGGAACCTGAGCCGGTTGTGACGTTCCGCGCCTTCGATCACGTCAAGGCGGCCTTCAGCACCTTCTCCACCTCATCCCGGATCTCCTCGTAGGTCTGTCCCGGGTGCGACTCATAAACCTTCTGTTCATCCACATACATCGTCGGTGTGTAGTAGTAATCATACTGGTCCGCGATGTCAGGCTGCTGATCCTCCAGGATCCAGTCAACCGGAACCTCGCGGTATGAGGCATTGTTCTCGCAAAGCTCATTGTAAGCGAGACGGGCCTTTTTGCAGTACGGACATCCGGTTAAAATAAACGCTTTGACCTGTTTCATAAAAAACTCCTTTCTTCTGCCTTTTGTTCTGATCCTCTTACGGAAGTCTGTTTCCGGCGCTTCTGTAAAGCCGATACCATTCCTCGCGGGTCAGCCGGATCTGAGCCGCTTTTGACAGCTCCCCGACCCGCTCCTCCTTCGTGGTGCCGACGATCGCCTGCTCCACCCCCGGGATCCGAAGGAGCCACGCGACGGCGACAGCCCCCTTTGTCACCTCATAGCGGCCGGCAATTTCCCCCAGCACCTCATTCAGTTCCGGATAACGGCTGCTTCCCAGGAAGGTTCCCTCAAAAAATCCGTACTGGAGCGGAGACCAGCACTGAACCGCAATCCGATGAAGCCTGCAGTAATCCAGCGTGCCGCATGTGTGGACTTCTCCCGGTTTGTCTGCCATATTGACGTTGATGCCCTCATCGACGAGCAGCGAATGCGCAAGGCTGAGCTGCATCTGATCTACCCAGAGGTCGGTGTGGATCCAGTTCTGAAGCAGGGCAATCTGCCCGGCGTTCATGTTGCTGACGCCAAACCGCCTCACTTTTCCACTCTCTGTCAGGCGATCAAATGCCTCTGCAATTTCTTCGGGTTCCATCAGGGCATCCGGCCTGTGCAGAATCAGAAGATCCAGATAGTCCGTGTGCAGTCTTTCCAGAATTCCATCGACTGCGTCCAGAATGTATTCTTCTGACAGATCATACATCCCCTGCCGGATCCCACATTTGGACTGAATAAACATACCCTCCCGAAGTCCCGGTCTTCCCGCAAGCACCTGACCAAACAGCTTCTCCGACTCTCCGCCCCCGTAAATATCCGCATGGTCAAATGAGCAGATGCCATTCTCCATCGCTGTCCCGATGAGTTTGTCAGCGTCCTCCTTTGCCATGCCGGCCATTCTCATGCAGCCAAGCACAACCGGAGACCCGAGACTCTTCCCGAATTGCCTTTCATTCATATTGCGTCCTCCTCATATATATCGAAGAATACCACAGGGAAAGCCGAATACTCAAGAATATGATCACAGCCTGCCACCCTGTCTCTTTGCCCTTTACACCTGATCAATGTTGTGCTGTTCCTATCCCGTCGTTTTGTGTATAATGAAGCAAAAAGATGATCCGCTGGCAAACTGAAGAAAACAGTTATCCACCGGGTACATGGACAAAGGATACTGAGAGATGAACAAACAGAAAACCGCTGTGGTTGTAGATTCCGGCTGCGATGTGTCCCCGGAATTCCGCCAAAAATATGACATCCGGCTTCTTCCCTTCAAGGTTCGCTATCCTGAGAAGGAATATCTGGATGCGGTCGATATCGATCCGATGATGGTTTACAGAAGGTTCCCGGGCGAGATCCCGACAACCTCCACGCCGTCCCCAGGAGATGTCGTGGAGCTGATGAAGGGGCTGAAAGAAGAAGGCTTCGAGAATGTCTTCGTCTTCTGCATATCCGACAAGCTGTCCGGCACCTACAATACGGTTCGCATGGTGTCCGAATCCTACCAGCTCGGCCTGAACGTCCGGCCTGTGGATACACTTAATATCTCTGTCGCATGTGCGCTGACCGCCATCTGGGCAGCCGATCAGCTTGCGCAGGGCAGCAGCTTTGAGGCAGTGGAGAGTCAGCTTGACGAAATCATCCGCCGCTCCACCGTCATGTTCTACATGGACTCGCTTGATTACCTCAAGCACGGCGGCCGGATCGGCAGAGTCGAGTACATGGCCGCTCAACTTCTTCGCATCCGTCCGATCATTGCCTGCAATGAGGACGGCACATACATCACCGTCGCCAAACTCAGGGGTGGACGCCAGGCGAAAAACCGCCTGATGGATGAGGTGCGGAAGTATGCAGCAGGCAGAAAGTGCTGGTTCATCGTCGCGGAAGGGGATGGCCATGAGGCTGCCATGGAGGCTGTCAGAACGCTGAAGGAAGAATACCCGGACAGCGAAGTCCTGTATGAGCTTCAGATTGCCGCATCGCTTGCGGTCAACACAGGAAGCGGACTGCTTGGAATCGGCATCCTCCCACTCGAATAAAAACGACCCCACTCAGAGCCAGGCAGCTTTCAGGCTGCCTGGTTCTTTGCACGTCCTGGCAGGTTCTCCGCCTGTCGCCAGGTTCTTGGCACGTTCGCTGAGTTCTTGGCACGTTCGCCTGCCGCTTTGCACATCCGTCGTGTTCTTTGCACGCCCTGTCTGTTCAGGGCGGCCGGGTGACAATGTGTCAGACAGGCCGTTTTGAAAATTGAGGAAAGGAGATCGAGATTGAATATGCACCGCCATCATCAAAAGGTACTTGTATCATTATCGCTGTCACTGGTCCTGTGTCTGTCTCTGCTGACGCCGGGATATGCAGCCATCACGACTGTGCTGTCGGATGAACAGACACTCACGCAGGAAAAGCTGCCAGCTTATTCGTACGAACCATCCACTGAGATCCATGACAATGTCCCGTATTTTCAGGCTTCCGACCTGACATCGTCCTCCTATGAGACCTTCTCAAGTCTGGACGACGAGGGGCGATGCGGATACGCTGTCGCCTGCCTCGGCCCGGATCTGCTTCCGGATGCTCCAAGAGGTCCCATTGGCAGCGTCAAGCCGACCGGCTGGCATACAGTCAAGTATGAAGGCATCGACGGCAATTATCTCTACAACCGGTGCCATCTGATTGCCTATGAGCTGTCGGGCGAAAATGCGAATGAGGAAAATCTGATCACCGGCACCCGATACATGAACGTGGATGGAATGCTTCCCTACGAAAATGAGGTTGCCGACTATATCAAATCGACCGGGAATCATGTTCTGTACCGCGTCACACCTGTTTTCGAGGACGACAACCTGCTCGCGTCCGGTGTCCTAATGGAGGCTGAGTCGGTCGAGGATGGCGGAAGCGGTGTCTCATTCAATGCCTACTGCTACAATGTCCAGCCGGGTATTTCGATCGATTACGCAACTGGTGACAGCTCCGGCCAGGCATATACCGGCAGCGAAGCCTCAAAGTATGATGGCGTGGATTTTCAGTCTCCGGCAGTCATCAAGGCCATCCAGCAGGCACTGAACGACAAAGGATATGACTGCGGAACGCCGGACGGCATAGCAGGAAGCGGGACGGCATCTGCCACCGCTCATTTCAAGGCCGATCACGGTTTATCAGGTGACGGCATCGATGCTGCTCTCGCGCTGACGCTCGGGCTGAACGCTTACCAGCTTTTGGACCTGAGCTCCAAAGCTGCGTCGGATCAGGCACCCGCCGCGCAGGGCGGACAGTCCTCTGGAGCAGCCGGGCAGGCATCTGGCGCGCAGGCCGGGGAGGCATCCGGAAGCGGGTTGACCGGACCGGCAATAAGCTACATCGTCAATACAAATACCGGGAAGTTTCACAGCCCGGGATGCAGCTCGATCGGCCAGATGTCCGACTCCAACAAGATGGAATACACCGGCTCCAGAGATGACCTGATCGCGATGGGATATCAGCCCTGCAAGCGATGCAATCCGTAATCATTCAATCAAAGCCTGGTTGTGCCGCCAGTTATAGGCGGCGGAATGGAGATTATCATGAGCTTTAAAAATTCAAAAGTTGTGATCGTAGGAACTGGAAATGTAGGAGCAACGACAGCATACAGCATTCTGAATCAGGGGCTGTGCGAAGAGATTGTCCTGATCGATGTGAACAAGGATAAGGCCTACGCGGAGGCGCTGGACATGGCGCATTCGGTTTATTTCATGAACCGGAATATCAATGTTCACGCGGGAGACTACAACGACTGCGCAGATGCAGATGTCGTCATCATCACTGCATCTGCTCCTATGCCAAAAGACTCGACAAGCAGACTGGAAATGCTTGCTCCAAGTATGGGGATCATGAAGAGCATCGTGAGCAGCATCATGGCAAGCGGATTTGATGGCATTCTTCTCGTCATTTCAAACCCAGTCGATGTCATGACTTACTACGCCTGGAAGATCTCGGGACTGCCGGCAAAGCAGGTTATCGGCAGCGGCACGAATCTGGACAGCGCCAGACTGTGCTGCGAGCTTGCAAAGCTCTACGACCTGGACGCGAAGAGTGTCTCGGCATTTGTCTGCGGAGAACACGGCGACAGTGAATTTGTTGTATGGAACTCCGCGACGATCGGCGGAAAAAAGATCGATGATGTGATGAGTGACAATGCCCCGCGCACAGGCTCGGCGACAAAACAGGGTCTTCTGAAGATGACGGCACAATCCGGATGGGAAATCTTCAGCCGCAAGGGCAATACCTGCTACGGCATCGCAGCATCGGCAGCCTCTATTGTGAAGTCCATCCTGTTCAACGAAAACCAGATCTATCCGGTCACTGTCTATGTGGACGGTGCCTACGATCTGAAAGGTGTGTTTCTGTCCGTCCCGACCATCATCGACAAGACAGGTGCAAAGGAAGTGGTTGAGATCAAGCTGCAGCCGGACGAGGAAGCGGCTCTCCAGAAGTCGGCCAGCCTGCTGAAGTCATTTTATGAGGAGCTTGAGATGTAAGCGATTATCCAGCTCAACTGACTTTTTCCCGGACTGCCAGTTTTTCCAGGCTCATTCCGTGTATATAACACCGGCAATAACAAGCTGTACAGATGGAAATTGCGTGGAACTGTGCTTTCGCTTTTTCCTCATCTCCATACACTTTCCAGTAACCGGGGCACTTGAATGCCTTCGCCCGGTTCTCGATAAAACCTTCGACATCATCCGGGGGATAACCGAGAAACAGGCCAATCTCATGGGGGAATTCATGGAATTGACGCAGGCGCAGCGACAGCTCTGCAAGCCGCCGCTGCGGATCCCCTGCCGGGTAATGTGCTCTGGCAAGAATCGCCTCCGCTTTCTGGCTGGCAAGATCTCTCTCCAGCCGTTTCGGCCGGTACATATAGATCAAAGCGTGCCCGCTCTGCTGCCTCAGCGGCAAAATGAGAACCTTCTGTACATCCTGCCATGTGCCGGCTATCTTATGAATCAGAAGATCGTTTCTTTGCCCGGAATATCCCGACGCATGATGATTTTCTCAAAGAAGTCATTCGTCAGTCGCAGAGAGTCCAGTTCACTGGTTGTCTTTTCTGTGTGAGACATTTCGTAAGCGGATTGGATATATACCTTCTTGTCTCCTTGATTGACAACAAAAACACCCGGGCGATCAAAGCTGACAGGTATTGAACGTTCGTTTATCTTAAAATCAATGGCCGGTCCGGTTGTGCTGAAATTGCTGGCTATGTTGGCCTTAATGCTCTTGTAAGGGCTCTATCAAAAAATCGGCATCAAATCCATTTCTGAACTCTTTGCCGATCCTCTGCTTTTCTTTCTTTCGATTGTAAGTCTTTCCACTCGGTACGCTCCTTGTCACGGGATTAAGTTCACCCCAGGTGCGTCTCTGCTTTGCGTGATACTCGCACTGATCCTTCTTACTCATTTTTGCCCCACAGACCACTGTTCCTCAGCCGGCGCGTGTGCGCAGTCGCTTGCCGGCATTCTTCCGCCTGCTGCCTGTGCAGATGACCGGTCTTCCGGCACACAAGGCCGGCAGGTACACAATTGCCTGCCGGCGTTCTTCCGCCTGCTGCCTGTGCAGATGGCCGGTCTGCCGGCACACAAGCCGGCAGGTGCACAATTGCCTGCCGGCGTTCTTCCGCCTGCTGCCTGTACGTCAGCCGTACAGTTCTTTCTGAATCTCCGGAAGAGTATAATCCATGTCCGGATTCAGGATCTCCTGCATGCTCTGGTAATGATCGTCAAACGGGACGCGGGACTCTCTGACCTCATACTTCAGAAAAGTCGGCGCGGCAGCCGTCAGCGTCAGCACCTCCGAGACAGAGATATCATGGTGTATCAATGGCAGCACCGTTGTCGCGAATGAATTCATATCGCCAAGCGAAAGGTCTTTCATCTTTGAGATCATCTGCTCCATGACAATCCGCTGACGCTCAGTCCGCTGAAAGTCCGCATTGCCGACATAGCGGATTCTCCCGAATGCAACCGCCTGGATCCCGTCACAGTGCAGATCGCCGCCGCCCTGAAGATATTCCGACTGCGGATCCGCGCCTGTGATGCTGCAAAGCTCCGTAATATAGTCATTTGCGACCTTTACTTCTGCATCCGTTATTGTAAGATCGACCCCACCCAGCGCATCGATGACGTCCGCCATCGACTGAAAGTCTACCCAGGCGTAATTGTCGATATGAACCTTATAGTTCTCCTCCAGGGTCTTCACCAGCAGGCTGCATCCGCCATACGCGCAGGCCGCATTCAGCTTATGCACACCATATCCCGGGATATCCGCGTACAGATCGCGCATAAACGACATCAGTGTGATCCGTTTCTTCGTCTTGTTGATGGATGCCAGAATCATCGAATCCGCGTTGCCGTTCCAGCTGTCATCCCTCCGGTCGACCCCGACCAGCAGCAGATTGTAGACATCCGGCTGATCCACAACACTCACATTCGCTGCCTTGATGGCCTTGTCATTCTCTGTCTTGATCTGCTCCACCTCGGAGTCCGAAAGGTTCAGCTTCCCGACATGCGCCTCCGCCGCCTTCTTTGCTGCCGCCATATCCTCGGAGCTGAGCTGCGTCTGCGCAGCCTTGCCCTCATAATTCGACAGTCCGTAATAATGGTAGAACATTCCGACTGCGAGCAGAACCAGCGCAGCCAGCACCCCCAGAACAATCAATACAATCGGAAGCCATCTCGCTTTCCGGCGTTTGCGGTCATATCCAGATCTCATTACATCCCCCTCTTTGAAAAACCTTATTCCCCATCTCTGTCCGGGCAAAGACCTCCCTGTGTCCCCCGCATGTTGAGGCAGTTCTGTCCGGATCCCCAGGCAAGCCGAAGCGGTCCCGACTGCATCTGTACTCCAGGACAGCCCCATCATCTTTCCAAACATGTACCCAAAATTCCTCCTTGCATTTATCTCAGCCGGGCAAACTTCAGGCAGACTGCAGCTCACACCCAGCAGCCGTCCTCTCATTTCTGAACGGCGCGGCAGGACTGCCACCCGGCGCCTTCACAAGGATAACTTTGTAAATGGAATAATTCAAGGGTCAATTGCCCGAAATGGCCTCAATAAATTCAGATTGGCGGTTCAGTGGAATGCAGAGATATCTGTCCCAAAGCTGCCGGGCTATCAGCATGCGCATGATCTGTTTGGAGCGTTCGTCAAACTTCCTCACGAACTTCATATCAATCTTGATCACATTGATTATTCCGGGGCGGCGGAAACAACGGACAGTGAAGCAGCTGAGCAGAGGATACAAAGCCGAAGGAGGATACAAAGCCGAAGGACGATTCCGGAAAAACACCGAACACCGGGGATGAAAACAATCTGTCAATGTGATTCAGCCTTCTGATCGCGACAGCTGCTGCAGCAGTCTGGCTTGCAGCGATCCGAAAACAGAAGATGAATGATCGCTGAAAGCGGCAGCTGAGAAAAAGCTAGAACAAACTGAAAAAAGAATGCAGAAGGAGACCGGGATATATACCCCGGCCTCCTTCCGCATCTATGAGTGCTCCTGACACTCTGCACCTGCGAGAGATTAACTTGCTACCCCTAAAGTCGTCTAATCTGTGCTCAAAACGACTTAGACCTTGAAAATGAATACTCAAGAATTATTCCCGATAATTTAATATGCTTTCGTTTTACCCATATACCGGTCCGTAATACTCACAAGCCCTTATATCCGCGCCAACGCTTCCTTTGTCGCCGAAAGCTCCCCATACATGAGGTCTGAAAATTCTGTCCTCGCTCACATTATGCATGGTCACTGGAATCCGGAGCATTGCGCAAAGTGTGATCAGATCCGCCCCAATATGCCCGTACGTCCATGCCCCATGGTTTGCACCCCATTCCGACATCATCGTATACGTATCACTGAAAGCACCTTTTCCAGTCAGACGCGGTGCGAAAAATGTGCTTGGCCATGTCCTGTCTGTTCTCTTGTTTATCTTGTCAAAAACATCAGACGGCATAACAACTGTGTTACCCTCAGCAATTTGAAGAGTTGGTCCTATGCCATCTACCAGGTTCAGCCTTGCCATCGTGACAGGCATCTCTACATTTGTGAGAAAATGTGACGAAAAACCTCCTCCCCGGAACTCTGTAAGGCTTGCCGGGCACCAGTCTGTCATCTTCAGGCAGTTTTTCTCATCCTCCTCCGTGACCTTCCACCATTTCTTCATGGCTGGCTTTCCCTCTTCATCGATGCTTGCACCGCAGCCATCGAGACAGGTAGATCCTGAATTGATTAAATGAATAAACCCATTTTCAGCCTTGCCCATTGGGTCCCATCCGGTTACACGCTTCAAAGCCGAGGGACTCCAGTAGCACCTGACATCGGAGAATCCTGTTGCCTGGCCTGTCAGAAGGTTTTCAAAAAGCATGGCTATTCCATTATTGTTATCCCCTTCTGTGGCAAAAACAGCAGGCTGTTTGATCCCATTCCAGTCAAAAGTGGAATTCAGAATCGCCTCTGTGAAATCTGCATTTGGTTTCCAGTCTGTCCATGCACGCTGCCCCTGAAATCCAGCAAATACTGCGTTCTTCCCAAGGGCCTCTTCTTTCCACTTTCCGTCATCCAGCTGTGCAAGCTTCGGATTGCCAAACATGATGTCTCTTATAACGAGCGTCATTCTGGCAATAAATTTCCATTCTTCTTCCTTCTGCTCGTCTGTATGTTTCAGTTGAGGCAAATTTTTATCAAATCCCTCTGGGCAGTTTGCCTTGATCCAGGAAAGAGCCTTCTCATATTCCTTGTGATCGTAAATCCCATACTCGATTCGCCTCAGAATTTCCGTCATATCAACCCATTCCGGCCGGATCCCCAGATAGTGAATCAGGAACTTTGGGTCTATAAACGATCCCATGATTCCCATAGACACGCCGCCAAAGCCGACATATGATTTGTTTCTCATCTCACCGACAGCGATGGAGCACTGCGCAAAGCGAAGAATCTTTTCGGCAACATCTTCAGGAATAGAATCATCTCCCATGTCCTGAACATCCCTGCCATAAATTGAAAATACCGGAATTCCAACTTCATTGTGGGCAGATAATGCCGATGCAAGGTATACAGCTCCCGGGCGCTCCGTTCCGTTAAATCCCCATATGGCCTTGATGGTAAGCGGGTCGATATCGATGGTTTCCATAGGATAGCACCAGCTCGGTGTCACAGAAAGCGTGGCGACGACATTCGCCCTGCGAAATTTCTCCTGACATTTGGCTGCTTCTTCACTTCCGGATATACTTGTGTCAGCAATCACGCACTTTGCCCGTGTTCCATCCGAATAAAAAGCATGTTCTGAGATCAACTTCATGGCCGCCTGTGCCATTGAGGCAGTTTTTCCCTCGAGTTCATCCCGTATCCCAAGTCTTCTGGCATCAATAATCGGCCTGATTCCAATTACTGGATATGATTTCATCCCCTGTCACCTCGCTTTCCAGTCAAGCCTTATATGATCTGCTGTAGTCTGAATAAGGTCCACTAAACACATAGCGAAGGTACGCGACAGAATTCTTCGCATCTGTATCCAGTCTGTTTTCATCGGCATGATGACTCAAATCTCGCCAGATCTTAATATCTGAACCGACAGTCCCTCCCATCTGAACAAAGGGCTCCATCACCACCGTTTTGTCGTAGCCAATATCCCTGAGTGCTTCACCAATCCGATACCAGTCCAGTCCACCTTTTCCTGGAAGCCTGCGGTTATTTTCCCCTACATGAAAATGCCCGAGCTGCTTTCCTGCGAGGCGTATTGCGCCGCACATATCGTCTTCTTCAATATTCATGTGGAAAGTGTCCAGCATGATCTTAACAGAGGGTATATCTACTTGATCTACAAACCTTTTGCACTCCTCACATGTATTCAGCAGGTATCCCTCGAATCGATTCAGCACTTCAAGGCAGAAATCGATTCCCCTGTCAAAGGCTTCTTTTCCGACAATCCGGACATTTCGCACACTCGCTGCCCAGTCCCCTTCTTTGTCAATTTGTTTTGAATAATCAACCGGCCAGTAAGAATAGATTCCTCCTCCGATCGTATGAATATTCAATATTTCAAGTTTTCGAAGAAGATCAGAATAAAATGCAATGGCATGTTTCTGTATATTAGGATCCTGACTTCCGAGGTTTTCAGAAGCCCCTGGCCCATATCCAGCAGTCAGCACCACCCCTTCATCTTCAGCCATACGTCTGAATTCGCGCAGTTGTTCATCTGACATCCGTTTCAGAATGGCGCAGGATATTTCAAGCGTATCAAATCCGAGCTTCTTTACCTTTTTCACATACTTCGTCTGGTCGCAGTTCCATTCCTTCTCCCAATAAGCAAAATATATCCCGTATCTCATGTGCTCCCCTTCCGAACAAGTTTAATTCTGAAGTCTAATCATTTTTACAATTTCAAGATGAGGTATGGTAATCGTCATCTTTCCGTCCGATGCCTCACACGGAAGTTCCTCTCCTTCCGGCAGACTCACAGCTTTTACGCATACAGTCGGTATGGTGATATGAATATGATCAACAGGAACAACCGGTGGCTCCTCCTGTTCATTGATCACTGCCAGATAGTCCTTTCCTTCTTTCATCCAGTGAAGCGTTTCCACATATTTCGGAGCGTCCGATTCCAGTGACAGACTTCCGGCAAGTTTTTTAACCATCCTCAAGAAAACCAGCCTGCTCATATAGGGTTTCGAAAGTTCGATCGGAGCCGCCGTCCATATGATACAGCCATGTCCGAGTTTCTTCTCGATGGCGGCAGGGTGATCCGTATAAATTCCGGGCGGGTTTGAATGAATCGCCGCAAACTGATCAGTCCCAGTCATTGTATATGGCAGCGTTAGCGTTGCCAGTATGGTCTGATCTGTCGGGTCCTCAATCTCAACTGTTGTCTGCCTCATTGGAACTGTCAACGGAGCTAGATGACTGAATCCTTCAAAGTACTGCATTCCTGCTTCCGTCGGACTCATATAGGTAAAAGTATGCTCCGTACGCCCAGTTACGCTGACTCCGAGAAGCTTCTGCAGACGTTTGCATCCGATCGGCCCACTGATCAGAAGATTTCCACCTCTCAGAATATACCTTTCAATTGCATCCATCTCTTCCGCACGGATATGGGAAACATGAGAAAGGATCAGTACTTTTGATGGATCGTCTGCAATATTCCTAGATCCAATAACAGAAAACGGAATGTTTTCTGCCCTCAGTATGGACGCTGCAGATACCGGCGCATCCAGATACACGCCAGGTTCGCGCAGATGTTCACTTATCTTTTTCCCTGTCTCATCCGGTGAGTATTTAGCATGAGATGCCAACCAGATGGAGACATCATGTATCATCTTCCCGCCGACATACGGCTCATACTGTGAAGTTTTCTGGTATACTTCCTTCATTGTCCTGTGATAGACATCAGGAACAATAGAGCCATCCGGATTGATGGCATCTACCAGCAGGAATGCCCCATTATGAACCAGTGCCGTGATTACATGAAGAAACAGCTCATCCCTAGTTTTTGTTGTCGTATGATAAGTCAATTCGGGGTCGCACCGCGAAGTATGGTAAACAAATGGGAGACGAGGAGAGATATTCTGATAATATTTATTTATGAATGTCTGCTGCAAAAAACCGCCATAATAATCACCGCTTGCTACATCTGACGCATCCATCAGCTCTTCAGAAACGCCATCGGACCACGGCATTGTGATCCTTGAAAACTGATGTTCCACTATTACATTCGGACGTATTTCTTTCACCGCTTGTGTAGATGCCTTGGCAAAATCTGTCATCCACTGATCTCTCCGGTATGCATATTCCAGAAAATCCGGGTTGTTCCAGTCGATCATGCGCGGCAGTTCGTTTCCTGTCTCTTTGAAATATCTTTCACGGCAGGAAGGGCAGAAACAGATATCCGGCCAGAACGGCATATCAAGAAATATTCCATCGAATTCATAATTCTGGCATAATTCCTGAAGGCTCTCACGGACATATTCCCGATACTCCGGATTGTTCGGGCAAACAATACCATATCTTCCTGTTCGGAAATTTGATAGATTTCTGTATTCCCTGAAGCATTTTCCATCCGCACAGATCATCCGCCATGACAAATGGTGCTCGTATGCCCAGTTATCAAATATCTGCGAATAATATGCAACAACCTTGATTCCTTTTTCATGGCACTTCTGAACCATGTCTCCGAAGAAATTATATCCTTTCAGATTTTTATGCATCTCTCCGATTCTGGTTGGATAATAACACAAGCCAGTATGTGGTTTTGCCTTAACCATCGCTGTCTGAATACCAGCATCTTTTAACGCATCCACATACTCTTCCGTATTTAGATGACTCAAGTAAACCGGATTGTCATCTGCTATGTGCATGTCCATCAGATTTCTTCTGTAATTTCCGTCTGTCCACATATGTCAGTTAACCTCTTTGTTGTCATGATTAAACATACTCATGTTTTCCTGTTCGATGTTTACCGTGTGTTCAATGAAATAACTTGGACTGACGCCTGAATATCTCTTGAATGCCTTACTAAATACAAATATGTTCGAATATCCCAACTTCTGTGCGACCTCTGTTATATTCTCCTTTCCATTCAAGAGAAGTTTCTGCGCTTTCTCCATTCGCATCATAATAATGTACTGATGCAGCGATACCCCCAGGCATGCACTGAAGCTCTTCGTAAGATAATTTGGTGAAACTCCAATATGAAATGCGATTTCATCGTTGCTTAACTCTTCATCCACCGGTACTGAATTCAGAAAATTGACCGTCTTTTCCACAAGTGCCCAAGCCTTTTTGTTTTTCAATTGGTCCATCTTTTCCGGCTCTGCAGAGCGCAGTGTCATGGCTAGAATCATCCGGCAATACTGCTTGAGAAAATACTCTCTCCCTTCTCTGTGTTCCATAAACTCCGCGCGCATCAGTAGATATTGATGCATAAACTCCTGTCTCAATTCCTCGCAGAAGTGAGAAATCACCGCCTCGTTCTTCATTAGAAGTTCCTTCTGCGGTACGATGTTCTCATCCTTGCTTCCGAGAATATCGTGATTCGGAATAGCAGTTCTTCGCTTATCCTCATAGAAATCAAAGTGAAAAATATACTGCGTCAGAAGCTGCTGATCCCGCTGTATGATCATATGGGTGAGCAATGGAGGAAAAAGGATGACATCCCCGGCTGTCAGAGTATGACTTACGCCTCCGATAATAAAATCAGCACTTCCTGAGACAAGATACGTGAAAACATGATCCAGGTCTCTCCACTTCCCAGTAAGACCATAGGTTTTCTTTACCCTCATCATCCGAATATAAGGATCGATGTCTCTGATTTCTTCGTAGGTCAACAATTTTCTCTCCTTATCCTTTGACTGCTCCTGCCATCATCCCATGCATAATCTGGTTATAGAAGAAAAGATAAATCACCAGTACCGGAAATGTTGCCATCGCCAGACCGGAAAGAAGCAAGGTATAACTCTTCATGTACTGGGATGTGAAATACGTCAGACCAATCTGGATGGTTTTCAGCTCCTCTTTGCTGATCAGAACCTGCGCAAACGCGAACTCATTCCATACGTGCATGAAGGTCAGAATAACAACCGTTGAAATGATTGGCTTGCAGATCGGGAAAATAACCTTCCACATGGCCTGCCAGAGGTTTGCCCCATCAATTGCCGCCGCATCTTCCAGTTCCGTGGAGAGTCCTTTCAAGTACCCATCAATCAGAAAAACAGACGTCGGCAGTTCCATCATCACATATACCGGAATCAATGAGACTCTTGTATTCAGAATTCCGAGTTTTTTCTCCTGGATGAAAATTGGCACAATCAGTGCATAGATCGGAATCATCATCGACGCAAGAAGCAATCCAAATATGATTCCTCTTCCCTTAAATCTATATCTGGAGAGAAGATACCCCATAATAAATGAAATAAAGAGAACAAGGATTAGTGACACAATGCTGTTATAAGCTGTATTGAATAAAAACGTTCCAAAATGGGCTTTTTTGAACGCCTCCACATAGTTGCTAAACATCGGATGCAGTGGAAGTGACATGGGATTGACTGCAAACTCCTGGTCTGTCTTGAGCGAAGAGTATATAAGCCAGACCACCGGGTAGATACATGACAGCGACAAAAACATAATCGGGATGTTTACAAGAAGATTCCATCCTGCATTCTTGGCTTTTTTCTTACTCATTCGTATATCTTCCTTCTCGTCATGACAAACTGCAATGTTCCGGCTATTGCGAATGCAAAAACCAGAATCGCTACGGCAATTGCAGCTCCCATTCCAAAGTTTCCATACCTGAATGTATATTCGTAACAGTACATTGCCATCGATTCAGATGATCGTCCTGGGCCTCCGTTTGTAAGAGCCACCAGATGATCGTAAATCTTCATCGTTCCGGAAGCACACAGAATGATGCAGATCTTAAACGAGTCCCAGATCATGGGCAGCGTAATATAAATCGATTTTTTAAAACCTGTGCATCCATCCAGTTCCGCACTTTCAAAAATTTCTTCAGGAATGGCCGCGACTGCACTTAGCATGATGACCATGTACAGTCCGATATATTGCCAGATTACCGGCACAGACACCGATCTCAGAACAATGGAAGGATCTCCTAGCCAGTTTTTCATCAATCTGGATTGTCCGGTCGCACGCAGGAATGCATTGAGCAATCCATTGTCCCCATTGTAGATAAATCTCCATACATAACCGACAACAATCGGAGCCATTACCACTGGGAAGAAGATAACTGCCCGGTGAAATGTTTTAAAGCGCAGCCGGCGGATCGTCATCAGAAAACAAATGACCAACGCGATTCCAACCTGCCCGAGGGTACACACCAAAGTCAAATATAAGGTATTGCCGACCACAAGCCAGAAATCTGCAGTCTTAAACAATTTGATATAATTTGCAAAACCGATAAATTTTGGTAAGCCGACTCCCTTCCACTTCGTCAGACTGTAATAAACAGAATTGGCCAACGGTCCGATCATTACAGAAACAAATGCAATAAAGGGAATCAGAACAAGTATGTATATGAAGATTTTCTGCTTCTTTGTTCTGATCTCTCTCGTGTTCATCCCAACCTCCAAGAAAGGGCACATCCATGCATGGTTCTGCATATACGTGCCCTTTTCAACCGACAATGATTACACTATCGGAATCTCTTTACATATTCTCTGTTCTTCCGTCCATCACATGTAATCAGATCTGATTTACATGTTCTTCTCATCGACTTTCATCAAGAACATTCTGGCAGTCTTCTGCCATTTGCTCTGGCGTCATGGTCCCTGCAATCAACTGCTGTGTGTCTGCATAAAGTGCACCGGATCCAATCTCTGCAGGAAGGGCACAGTCAAAGATTGTATGATTCTTCATTGTCTTTGCCAGATTATAATATTCTGCAAACAGTGGCTGCAGGCTGGACATATCAAAATCATCTGCTACCTTACCCGATGAGATAAATCCCTGATTCAATGCATCTCCCGCATAATCACCTGTTGTGACAGCCTTCAGGAATGCAAGTGCTGCAGCCAGATCGTCACCTTCGAGGTTCGAGCTGATCACATAATTCCATCCTGCTCCAGATGCGGTGTCTTCCTTGGTTCCTGGTTCACCCTCAACCGCAGGCATCAGCCCGCAGTGCGTTGCAGAAAGAACATCGGCCGGTGCATTCTGAATCATCGTACCAATCGACCACGCACCATCGAAAAACATAGCCGCCTTCTTATTGTAGTACAGGGAGAACATCTCATCCTGATTGATGGCATTCATGTCTTCATTGAAATACTGTGCAAGAGACTGGAAATCGGTCAGAGCCTTCACAAACTGATCGTCTGTAAATTTTGCTCCTTTACCCTGTGACAGCGAATCAAACCAATCTTGGTCAATGTAGCGGTATGCGAATGTGTTAAACACGGCTGACTCAGCAAGCCACTGATCTTTGTTGCCCATGGCAATCGGGATATAACCTGCATCCTTAAGTTTCTTGCAATCTTCCTCCAACTCCGTAAAAGTCTCCGGCCAACCATCAATGCCCACTTCATCAAATATGTCCTTGTTGTAAATTCCAATGCAGTTCGCCTGCATCTGGAACGGAACGCCCCATTCTGTACCATCAAATGTGCAGTCTGTAAATGCACCGTCAATATAGCTGTCACGCCACCCCTGATCCTGATCGATCAATTTATCTGCCGGTTGAATCAGTCCACCGTCTGCGAACGTAGGAAGCATATCTCCTTTCGTTAACCACACATCCCCCAGCTCGTTACCAGCCATCTTCGTTGTAAGCTTTTCCTGATAATTATCCGAGTCAGTGAATTCGAAATCTATCTTGACATTCGGATTCTCTTCCATAAACTTGTTCGCTGCGTTCCAGAAAGCCTTGGACGTTCCGCCACCATCTTCCTCCATAAAGTGGAAGAGTGAGAACTCACCCTTTAAATCACTCGTTGCCCCTCCCTCTGTTTCAGATGCAACTGCCGCAGGTGCGATCACCCCTGCGATAAGGGTTGCTGTGAGGATCCCGCTGATCATTTTCTTGTTCATATTTTTCCTCCTTTGTTTGTTTCTATTCGGCGTTAATGCCAAACACAAATGAAAGTTCTGTTTAAATATTCTATAATATAGCATTATATAGACTCATTATTTCTCTTTATTTCGTTATTTTACTCATAATATACTTATAGTGAACTCGTTTGTACATGTCATGTTCACTCTTTATTTGTCATTTTCTACTCTTTTTCTCACGCCACTTATTCCGACTTTTGACTTATCCCGAATTTTTGCGGCAAAGCACTTCCTTTTAGGAAAAACATCAAAAAGTCGGGATAACTTTCTATAATGGAGTTTATCGATTCTAAAAAAGGAGCTTCGTTATGGAGAAAGATATTTTATCTATTGTATCATCTGCTAATGAACTGCTCATTAAGATATGATGGATAGAGGATTACCTATTGACAATATACATTTTATGAAGGAGCTTGGCACATCCCCCAAAAATTATATCCTGTCCTACCAACTGAAGGTTGCAGGCCAGCTCGTCACAAACTCTGATCTTCCCATCAGGGAAATTGCATCGGCCTGTGGCTTCTCAAGCTCTGCATCATCTGCGCAGCAATTCCACCGTACGTATGGCCGCAGCCCCCGCAAGTTCCGAAATATTGATGACTCCGCCCAGACAACCTGGTCTCAGACAGAAGACTGCCACCGGCCTGTGCAGGATCCGAACCTTTAACCTGACCTGAAGTTTGCCAGGAACATAAAAAAACACTCGCAGATCCTTCCAACGCCCTACGAGCGTTTGGCTCACACATAATCAAAAATGCCCTGAATTGCATCCGTGATATCAATAATCTCTGACATATGTATGCTGCCTACTTTAGAATATCTTCTAATATTCATATCCAGCAGCGCCATTTTCTCACAATGAACATATCCCGTAACTTCTTCTGTTTCAATCCTGATGTGCAGCGCTCCTGGCTTCCCGTCTCTGCAAACAGGGCAGCCAATAATCTCCCCACTTTGATTGAAGAAATTCTTACTTACAACCACCACCGGCATATTAATTCTTTCAATCTTAAGAAGATCTCCCTGACAGATTCCTTCTTTCATTCCCAAGTCTCTCTCCCTACTGGTTTCCTCCAGTCAAATTCCCCGTCAAGATCAAGCCTTCCATCATACGCAGCAGCACGCTCTTCCAAAGTCTTATGTCTGAACGGCTTAACAAGCATGATCACTCCATTTGAGACTTTGACATCCAGTATATCATCAACAGCTACATCAGCCTCCTTAAGTACTTCTTTTGAAATTCTGATTCCCTGGCTGTTCCCCCACGCTTTTACCTGAGTCTGCATCGCATATACCTCCTCTATGTATATATAATGTATATCCGCCATGGGGGTTTTTCAAGCTTCTTACTCCCGTTGGTCATCACTGATCCGTTTCACCGATTTCCGGCCAGCGGCGATCCCTCTGGAAGGAGACCTCCTGCCGGAATGGCAATGCGCAGAAAGCAGCCCCGCAAGCGGAGCTGCTTTCTGATAAATTCTTTTTCCTACTACACTGTTTTATATATTCATATAGGCGGTTCACATGAAACGGTTCAGGTCGAATTGAATAGCAGGAAAATCAGTGATACCCGACGACCTTCTCCAGCGCATTCAGGATATTCTCATATCCTGTACAGCGGCAGAGATGCCCGGATATGAGCTTGCGAAGCTCTTCCCGTGTGTACTTTCTTCCGCTGTTTACAAGTTCCACTCCGGTCAGAATCAGGCCTGGCGTACAGAAACCGCACTGGACGGCTGCTTCATCGATGAAGGCCTGCTGAACTTCGTTGAGCTCTCCCGTCGGGCTCTTGAGTCCTTCGACGGTCAGGATGTGCTTGCCTTCTGCCCACATGGTCAGATACAGGCAGGAGTCTACGGCTGTCCCGTCGATCAGAACGGTGCAGGCGCCGCATTCACCGACCCCGCAGCCCCGCTTGACAGAAGTCAGATTCAGCCGGTTTCTCAGCGTATCGAGAAGGCTCTCTCTCGGGTCGACGGCGAGTTCTTTCTCTTCTCCGTTGACGGTCATATGGACGATCTCAAGCATGATGCTCACCGCCTTTCCCGCAGCCAGTGTCTTCGCCGCCATCGGCGGTTCCGGCCGCTTCTGCTGCGCCCTGTGTCATGGTTTCTCTCATCTCCTGTTCCCTTCCGAGTTCAACCGGCGGGAAGTCTCCCGCTCCGGGGGTCCCTTTTCCGGTGCCTCTGAGGATCGCCTGCTCAAGGGCACGTTTTGCCATCTCCCGGATGAGCTGGACACGGAATTCCTTTGAGGCGCGCCAGGAGGAGCGGGGGTGAACCTCTTCCTCGACGTGCGTGGCAATGATGTCATAGATCGCCGGGTCATCTGCTGCCATGCCTTTCAGCATCTGTTCGGTCTTCCTGCAGCGAATCGGGGTCGGCGCTGCGACGCCGT
The DNA here is from genome assembly GCA_902761585.1 of uncultured Lachnospiraceae bacterium. Lineage (GTDB taxonomy): Bacteria > Bacillota > Clostridia > Lachnospirales > Lachnospiraceae > Porcincola. The sequence continues at coordinate 24,411 of CACWKX010000012.1, read as the reverse complement.
AGCCGATCCGGACATCCGCCAGGCGGAAGCCGGCACCCGGAAGCGCGGGGCTGCCTGCCGCATTCTTTTGCTCTGTGCTCGCTGCGTCCTCCCGCCGCGTGACCGAACTGTCCTGTGTTCCGCCTGTCTCTCCTGCCTCTGCCTGCTTTGCATCTGCTGCCTCAAGCTTTACCCTGACGCAGCATCCGAGCGTTGCGATTTCCATCGAGCGTCTCTTACCGTACTTGATATAGCAGCCGGAGTAGCCGATATAGTCTTCCGGCTTTACCAGGATCGCGATCAGAACCTCATCGCGCTTTCGGACAGTCCGACCGGGGCCGGTGTAGAATTCGGTGACCGGCACTTCCCTCGATCCCTCCGGTCCCTGCAGGACGAGGGTGGCGTCGAGTGTCTGCATCGTCGCGCCGGAGTCTGCGGAGGTGGCGCCATTACAGAGGTTTCCTCCGATGGTGCCCATATTCCGGATCTGCGGGCCGCCGACCGTGTCAACCGCCTCCCCCAGATACGGCAGACTTTCCTGAATGATGGGATCATTCGTGATGTCTGTAAAACAGGTAGCAGGTCCGATCACGATCGTTCCGTCTGTCAGCCTGTCCACGCCCTTCAGCTCAGGGATCTCATGAATGCTGACCAGGTCGCAGCCGACATCCTTGCCGGCGCGAAGTTTTACGAGCACATCCGTCCCGCCGGCGATGACTTCGGCCTTCTCATCGGCGGCGAGGTGCGCGATAGCGTCCTCGACCGACTTTGCCTCGTAGTAATTCTCAATATCGTACATACCGCACCGCCTTTCTCAGATCAGACCATGCTGCTGAAATGCCGCCACCAGCCGCTGCTGAGTCATCGGGAGCTCGTTCATCGCGACACCGGTAGCATTCAGGATGGCATTGCGGATCGCCGGGGCAACGGAGATGACCGGCGGCTCTCCCAGCGCCTTGTTGCCGTAGGGACCCATCGGGTCGTCCATTTGCAGGAAGATGGCCTTCAAATCCGGGACATCGAGCGCCGTCGGGATCTTGAAGTCCAGCAGGTTGTTGTTCAGCGGCCTGCCTTTTTCGTTGTACAGAAGCTCCTCGCTCAGGGCGTAGCCGATGCCCATCGCCATGCCGCCGTGCACCTGAGCCTCGGCCAGCTGCGGATTGAGCAGGGTGCCGGAGTCATGAACATTCACGAGATGATCGATCTTCACGGTTCCCATCTCCATGTCCACCGTAATGTCTGCAAATGTACATCCGGATGCGTACGTGTTCTCCTTGCAGTGGTTTGTAACCTCCGCTGTGATGTGCTCCGAGCGGTCGAGGGAGTAGAAGGCGTTCTCTGCGAGATCCTTCATCGAGAGCAGCACCTTGCCAGGCCTTGCGAGAATCTTTCCGGTATCCCTCAGGATCGACTTCTTCCCGGACGGGAGATCGTCGATGTTCCATTGCTTCACATCCGCGTCGAGCCAGCCTTCGTAGCGGTCATTTTCATCCTTTGAACCGTCCGCGATGTAGCCGTAGCCGTTCTCCGCGGAGAGGTCTGCCTGCACGGGTGCGCCCTCCGGCAGGATGCGCTCACAGATGTTGTTGTCGTGGATCATCAGCTCCTCCACCGGACGGCCGAGCATGTAGGAGGCATAATCCAGAATCCGGTTGCGCAGCTCGAGGCCACATTTCTTGACAGCCTTGCCGGTGACAAAGGACTGTCTGGAAGCGTAGGCGCCGGTGTCAAACGGAGACAGGTCTGTATCCTGTGTCGAGACGATGTAGACCTTGTCCGGCGTGATGCCGGTGGTCTCCGAAGCCATCTGGGTGAAGACGGTATCGGCTCCCTGCCCGATCTCGGTTGCCGACAGCTCGACCTGGATTGATCCGTCCTGGTTCAGGATCATCCGGGCGCTGGAGGTCTCGAGAGAAATCGGATAGACGCCGACCTTGTACATGAAGATCGACATCCCGACACCGTGGCGGATGGGGCCGGTCTGGTTTGCGTACGCCTTCCGCTTTTCGTCCCAGTGTATGTACTCCGCGCCGCGCCTCATGCACTCCTTCATGGAGTAAGAATAGTAAGTGATCCCGTTGCCCGGATCCCGGAAGCCCTTCCCGACACAGTTATCCATCCGGAACTTCAGTGGGTCAAAGCCCTCCCTGTGACAGATGTCATCGATCTGACAGTCCGCCAGGAAGACCGACTGCGGCACGCCATAGGCACGCATTGCGCCGGCGGAGGCGGAGTTCGTGAAGACCGTCGTCATGTCCGCTCGGCAGCCATAGGCGTCGTTGTAGAGATCCTTGTAGACCGTTGCGACGGAGGCTGCAATCGCGTGTCCGTGGGAGGCATACGCGCCTTTGTTCGCGTAACCGTCGAGGGTGCGCGCAAGGAGGTGGCCGTCTGTTGTGTAGAGTGCCTTCGTCTTCCCGATCACAGCGTGGCGGACTCTCGTCTGGGAGATGCATTCCTCTCGGGTGGTCTCCAGGCAGACGCACCGGCCGCCGCAGACGACCGACAGATAGGCGTTCAGCGGTTCATACAGGATGTCCTGCTTGTTGCCGAAGCCTCCGCCAAGATACGGCTTGATCACGCGGACCTTGCCGACCGGCCAGCCCAGCGCCTGAGCGATGACACGGCGCATGATGTGCGGGATCTGGGTCGAGGCTGTCACCGTGACCTTTCCGTTTACATCCACGTATGCCCAGCTCGTTGCCACCTCAATGTGGCAGTGCGAAACCCGCTGCGTCCGGTACGTCTGCTCATATTCCCGGACGTGCTCAGCTCCGTACTCCCTGATCGCCCTCTCCTTCGCCTGCTCATAGTCGTAGTCCGGCGAGGACTTGAACGATGTGTGGATCAGCTCGTTCGTTTTCCGAAGATCCGGGTGAAGCGGGGTTGCCTCCGGCTTCAGGGCATCCTCGACCGTCGTGAACGGCGGATACTCCTTGTACTCAATCTTCAAAAGCCTCTCGGCGCGCTCGCAGGCAACGTTGTCCACACCGACGATTGCAGCGATGTCATCCCCGTACAGCCGCACGCGCGTATTCAGCAGCTTCCGGTCTGCGATATCCTGGTGCGCTGCCTCGACGCTCCAGGGATGCCCGGCAGTTGGAAACTGGATGTCCGGCACGTCAAAGCAGGTGACGATCTTCACGACACCGGGCACCTTCTCCGCCTCCGATGTATCGATCGAAAGCACCTCGCCATTCGCGATGGTTGAATGGACGACGTGCGCGATCAGCGCGTCCTTCGGACACAGGTCATTCGTGTACTTCGCCTCTCCGGTTACCTTCCCGAAGGCGTCGACACGCTTCATGCTCTTCCCGACTACCTCCATACCGTGTTTACCTCCTAGCCTGTTTACTATGTGAGCGTCAGCAATAGAATGTAGCTTCCCCAAACTCATTCTTCCATCTTTCGATAATCCAATCACTGTTTGATTCTACAAATCGGCAAAGCTGCCGTAAACTATTGTCTGGGATTCTGGACCTATTATGACATACCAATGTACCACCTTTCGAGGTGATCCATACTTTTGTTCCATCTGGCGATGGCCGATTGGGATGAATGTGAACATGAACAGGTTCTGTTGGCATCCCCTCATTCACCCAGAAATAAATCAGGTACCTCCCAAACCTATACAGCTGAGGCATTTTCAAACCCTCCAGTCTGGGCAAATTCCATGATCAAATGTACGTTTCTTCTCAGGAAATCCATCAGTGCATCGACTTCCTGTTGAGAGTAGCCAACCTGCTCTGTAATGCGGTAAGAAGGCAGCACACACCCGAGGCTGTTAAATCCACCCTCAACCGGGGTTTCAATTCGAATCTGGACATTCCCTTGTGAATCCATATCGCCATATGTGATCTCGGTTTTATCCGGAAATTGAACGTATGAATACTTCATCTTAAATACTGGAAGCAGAACCTTTCAGGGGCGCTTCACTTTCTCCCTTCTGTGAATATATCAGCTATAGGGACCGCTCAATCTTCTTGAGCTCCTCGATCAGTGTCTGAACCTGACCGGGTGTGTTGGCATGTGAAAATGATGCCCGCACGATGCCTCTTTTTTCGGTTCCAAAAAAACGATGAATCAAAGGAGCGCAGTGTCCGCCTGCCCGGACTGCGATCTGTCTGTCACGCCAGAGCCGGTCAGCAACATCTGCCGCCTCGAGATGCCCGATATTGAATGCGACAGTCGGGAGGACTGGTTCCGAATCACCTTGGCAGCTGGCCGGGGCAGGATTTACAGCTGTCCCTCTTCCATACACGTGGATGCGCTCTTCCCCCGCCTGCCGGTTGATGGCATCAATGCCGGAAAGCAGCTGCTTTCGCAGGCTGAGAGCCTGCGCCCTCCATGTTTCCCGCTTTCCTTCTGCGAAGGCGAGGGCTGCGTGCAGCCCGGCGATCGAGTGTGCGTTCTGCGTGCCGGCTTCCAGATGCTCCGGCATCTCCTGCGGCATGGTCTCCAGAAATGTCCGGATGCCGGATCCTCCTGCCATCAGAGGGCTGAGCCTTATGCCGCGCTGCACAATGATCGCTCCTGTTCCCTGCGGCCCCATCAGCGCTTTGTGGCCGGAAAAGCACAGGATGTCGATCCCAAGGCGTCTCATATTGATCGGGATGATGCCCATCGTTTGTGCCGCGTCCAGGATCCATGTCGCCTGGTTTTCACTACACAGCGCCGACACACGAGAAAGGTCGATGACGTTGCCTGTCACGTTGCTGCCGTGTGAGAGCGCCACTGCGATCCGGGCATCAGGGCTCTGCGTGCGGATGGTTCTCAGGGTCTGTTCCAGATCCTCCATATCGAGACGGGCGTCCGCCTTAAGCCCGACAAAATGGACGGCGACGCCCCTCTCTCTCAACCTGTAGGCCGGCCGCAGCACGGAATTGTGTTCCTGAAGACTCACAATCAGATGATCGCCATCCTGCAGCCCCAGGCCGAAGATGGCGGTGGAGAGTGCCTGTGTCGCGTTCATCGTGAAGGCCACACAGTCCGGCCCCTCCGCCCCTGCAAGCGCTGCCAGCTGCATCCTTGTCTCAAACAGACAGCGGTCTGCATCCAGCGAAGCGCTGTAAGCGCCTCTTGACGGATTGCCGAAGGCATCGATGGCTGCCGCGACCGCCTCCTTCACACACGGCGGCCTGTTGTATGAAGTTGCCGCATTGTCAAAGTAAATCATTCGTCAAAGTTCTGCTGCGCTGCAAAGTGGATGAGTTCCGTCAGGACCGCTCCGCCGATTGCCCGTGCCTTGTCGGAGATCCTGAAGCAGTTATCATGCTCCGATGCGCGCGGATCGATGTCCGCGATCTTGAAGCCCTCCGGCACCGGGTATCCGTCCCGGATCAGACCTCTGAGCAGGCCTGTAAAGGTTGCCCGCACTGGCACGCCGGCTTCACCCCTCCTGGATGAGCTGCCCTCCATCTGTTCTGCTGTCCGTGCTGCCTGTCCTGCGCTGCCGCCATCTGCCGGCTGTATGCTCCTGCCTTCCGGTATGATACTGGCGATGATCTGTCCTTCCTCCACGATATCGCCGATTGCTGCGCAGGTCTTCACAATCCCAGCTGCCGGGCTGTGGATGACGCGGTCCTGTGCATGGCCGGCGATCAGTCCCGGTGTGCCGGTATTGGGAATCGCTTCTCCCTTCATGATGGCCCTGCCAAGACTGTGCCCGCGCATCGTCTCGATCACCACATCGCAGTCCTTCCCGGCTGTAAATCCCGGGCCGAGCGCAATCACGAGCGGTGCCATATTCTTCGTCGTCCCGAGGTTTTTCTTCGCCAGAATGGCGTCAACGACACAGGTGAGAAACAGATGTCGTCCGCCACCCTCAAGGGTCGTCAGTCCGGTATCCCACTCGGCATATTTCTCGCCGGAGTGGATGATGTCACGGATGGCAGCGCCGTCCGGATCCACCAGCATGGCGATGCCATCCTGGAAGAGCAGGTACTCTGCCTCGTCCAGGTTGTGGGCAAGCGTAACCGAGACATCCTCGACCACTGCGCTGCCCTCGTAGACGGCCTCTGACAGGGCAACCGTCCTGCGGATAGCACTCGGGTGCGCCGACTCCAGGATCAGGACCGGAAACCCTGCCCGTCTCAGTGTCCGGATTGTACCGGTCGCGATGTCTCCGCCGCCTCTTACGATTACAAGCTGATCTGTTACCATACCTTCCTCACTGTCTTATATGGTGTCTGCTGTCCTCAGGCTGTCACCAGGATGTGATCCAATTGGTCTGTCACTTCTCCGATCAGGCTGCAGGGAAGCCCGAGCTCCTTGATTTCTGTCAGCACCTCGTCGGCGATTTCATTTGGCACCGCCGCCAGAAGGCCGCCGGAGGTCTGCGGGTCGAACAACAGTTCCTGCTGCCAGAATGCTGTGTTATGGAACTCCACCAGGTCTCCGAGATGATTGCGGTTGCGCTGTCCGTTCGCCGTGATGAAAAAATCCTCCTCGACGAATTCCCGCACCCGCTTAAAATGCGGCACCGCGCTCGTGTGGATGACAGCGCCCAGCGGACTGCTGCCCGACTGGTTTCTGCTGCCTGCCTGCACTGCATGGTCTGTCTTGTTTGAATTGCCTGCCAGCCCCGCTCCGGCCGTCTGGCCTGTACTGTCCGGCAGCGTCATATCACTGGTCTGATCTGTCTGGCCCGCCTGCCTGCCGCCTGCCACCTGCCCGCCTCCGTCTTCTGCATCCGGGGATCCGGACGCGCGGCGCTTCATGCCGAGCATCTCTGACAGGTGCCCGAGCAGGGAGAACCCTGTCACATCCGTGCAGGCGTGAACCTCGTAGCGCGACAGAACCTTTGCCGCATACTTGTTCAGGGTTGTCATCGAACGGATCGCCTCATCCATGCTGGCCGGGTCGGCGGCCTTCACACGGCCTGCCGTGCAGACGATGCCAGTTCCGAGCGGCTTCGTCAGGAGCAGGCGGTCACCCGCGCGTGCGCCGACGTTGGTCAGGACACGTGCCGGGTCGATGAGCCCGGTCACCGACAGACCGTACTTGACATCGTTGTCGTTGATCGAGTGTCCGCCGCACAGAGACGCGCCGGCTTCTGCAACCTTCTCCGCGCCTCCCTGCATGATTCTTCCCAGGATGTTCAGATCCCAGGACTGCGGGAAGCAGACGATGTTCAGCGCCGTCACCGGCCGACCGCCCATCGCCCAGATATCGGACATCGCATTGGCTGCCGCGATCTGGCCAAACAAATACGGGTCATCTACCATCGGCGGGAAGAAATCAAGTGTCTGGACGATCGCCCGGTCCTCGCTCACGCGGTAGACCGCTGCATCATCATTTGTATCAAAGCCGACCAGAAGATCCGGATCTCTTTTCTGAGCCGGCAGACGGCTCAGCACCCGGTCCAGAATGTCCGGCCCGAGCTTCGCTGTGCAGCCCCCGCCCTTGCAGAATTCAATTTGCTCCATGCTGGTATCCTCCAGGTCACGCCGCCTGCCCTGCGCCCATTCGTAGATTTCATGTTCATGGGCAGATAGACACTTCTCTATTCCGCATACTTCAGCACGGCTTCACAACCCTGTACGGGCCGGTCAGTGCCTCGGTGATTTCATACATGTTGGTCACGCCGCCAACCTTCAGCTTGTCCTCCAGGTTCTGGAACTTCAGGCAGGTGCCACAGGTCGCGATCTCCGCGCCGGATTTCTCAAGCTCCCGCAGATCGTCCAGTGACTCGGAGCCTTCGCAGGTCAGCCGTGCCCCGCCGTTGTAAAAGATGATCTTCTTCGGCACATCCTCCTTCTTCGACAGCGCAAAGAGGAACCCCTTGAGCAGAATCTTTCCGAGCTCCTTCTCCGGCTCTCCCATACTGTCTGAGGAAATGACGACGATGTAGCCCTGCGGTGCTGCTGCCGGGATTCCGCAGGCCTGATAGTCCTGCTCGTTAAATGTAGCGGTTCCCTTGTCCTGGAGCTCTTTTGCAGCCTCGGTGACAGTCAGACGAACCCTGTACTCAGTGTTCGAAACCTTCTCCATCTCATAGGCATACTGCCTCTGATCCGCGAATTTCTTCAGGTTCTGCGCAGAGATCTCATTGTCGACAACGGTCTCCACAACCTCGCCGACCCCCAGCGGCTCCACCGCTTTCTTCGTGTCCACGATCGGAATCGGGCACTGCTTGCCCCTCTCATCCAGTGAAATCATAATCCGTTCCCCCTTTTTTCTCCTATTTATTATTGTTTACTGTCATATTGATGCAGTCTGGCTGACAGCACAGGAACTTGCCTTCCTGGCTCCTGTCAGCCGGTCATCATGCTTGCAGGCTTCCTGGCTCCTCACAGCTGGTTTGCCGTCACAGCCGAGCTGGCGTATACCGCCGCCGCAACCGGAAGGGCTGTGTCGTTGGCATGGAATTTCGGATTGTGCCAGGCATGCAGCGGCTCTCCCTCCGTCCCGGAGCCGACCCAGTAGAGGTAGGACGGAATTTTGTCCATGATGATCGCGAAGTCCTCGCTCGCGAGGGTCGGCACCGCCGTCACGCAGTTCTCCTCCCCGACAACAGCCGCAGCCGCCCTGTGGGCGATCTTCGTCATCTCCGGCGTATTATACGCAACCGGCAGCACTTCCTTATATTCAATGTCCGCCGTGCACTGATAGGCCTTCGCCGTGTTCGTCACAATTTCCTCCAGGCGGCGGATCTGCATCTCTTTCGTCTTCTGGCTCAGCGCCCGCACGCAGCCGGTCATCCTCACATCCTCAACGATCAGATTCTCGACGCTCCCGCCATGGATGGAGCCGATTGTCAGAATCGCGTTCTCCATCGGGTCAACATTCCTGCTGACGATGGTCTGAAGTGACTGGATGATCGCCGCCGCACAGACGATCGGATCGATGCACAGATGCGGCATCGCGCCGTGCCCGCCCTTGCCGTGGACAGTGATGACGAAGTTTGACTTTGCGCTCATCAGTCCGCCAGACTGGATCACGACCTGCCCTGCCGGAACCTCCGGACGGTTGTGCATACCGAAGAAGTATTTCGGGGAAATGATCGAGAAGAGCCCTGCGTCGATCATTTCCTGGCAGCCATTCGTCGTTTCCTCCGCTTCCTGAAACAGGAAGTCGACGGTTCCCGGCACCTCTGCGCGGTTTCTTGACAGAATCATCGCGGCTCCAAGGAGCGACGCGGTGTGAAAGTCGTGTCCGCAGGCGTGCATCTTTCCCTCGCATCTGGACTTGTACGGGCTTTCGACCTGCTCGGTCTGCGGAAGGGCATCGATGTCCGCCCGAAGGCCGGTCTCCCCGCCGCTTTTTCCGCCCCGAAGCCGCGCCACCACGCCGGTCTTCACGACCGATGTGTCGGGCAGATCAAGGATCTCGATCCCCGGCAGCCCGGAGAGCACCTCCCGGATCCTTTCGGTTGTCCTGAACTCCTCATGCGAGAGCTCCGGGTGCATGTGCAGGTCTCTCTTGATCGCCAGCACCTGTCCGGCTTCCTTCTCTGTCAAGTGCAAATCCATCTTCTGTCACGCTCCTCTTTTTTCCTTCTTCTCAGAAGAACTCCGGCAGCCCCCGCTTCAGGTACTGACCTCTGTTCTCCTTGATCACTCTGCCGTCCTCGGCAACCTTCTCGCCTCTGAGGTAGACCTGGTCGATGGTACCCTTCAGCTTCATGCCCTCGAGCGGCGCATAGTCCGCCTTCGAGATCTGGGTCTTCACGGAAATGGTTCGCTCCGCTGCTGGGTCGAGGATGACGATGTCCGCGTCCGCTCCTTCCTTCAGCACACCCTTCTTCGGATAGAGGCCGTAGAGCCGTGCCGGGTTCTCGGCCAGAAGCTCGCACATTTTTTCCTTCGTGATGCGCCCTTTTGAAACACCCTCTGAGTAGATGACGGCCGGTCTTGTCTCCGCGCCGGGCATACCGCCCGGAATCTTCCGGAAGTCGTCCTTCCCAAGCTCCTTCTGCGCGATGGTGAAGGAGCAGTGGTCGGTCGAGACGGTCTGAATTTCACCGTCCGCCATGGCCTTCCACAGAGCGTCCTGGTCGGTCTTCTTTCTCAGCGGTGGGGCGCAGACATACTTCGACGCCTCATCAAAATCGTCGTTGTCATAGAGGCTGTCATCCATCACCAGATACTGCGGGCAGGTCTCCACGTAGACCTTCTGCCCGCGCCTTCTGGCCGCCCGGATCTCCTCAAGCCCCTCCAGGCAGGTCAGGTGGACGTCGATGACCGGCTCGTCCGCCACCTCCGCCAGATGGCAGTAGCGTCCGATGGCCTCCGCCTCCGCTGCCGCCGGGCGTGTGAGATAGTGGGAACTGACCTTTCTGCGTCTTTCGTCCGCCGCATACTCCTCGCGGAGCGCGTCGATCAGTCCGCTGTTCTCGCAGTGGCAGCCGGTCGTGGTGCCGCACTCCTTCAGCCGCTGCAGCACCTTCAGGATCGTGCAGTCGTCAATCTGGGTATCATAGGTCATGTAAATCTTGAAGGTAGAGGCGCCGCGTTCGATCATGTCCGGGATCTCGGCGGAGATCGAATCATTCCACTCTGTAATGGTCTGATGGAACCCATAGTCGCAGCTGCAGCCGGCCTCAGCCTTCCGGAACCAGTTGTCGAGGCCTTCGTTCAGCGTCTCGCCCGGATAGGCGGTTCCAAAGTCGATGACGCTCGTTGTCCCGCCGGCGATCTCTGCCTTTGTTCCGGAAGAAAAATCGTCAGCTGTGACCGTCCCGGCTACATGCAGATCAAAATGGGTGTGCGCATCGATGAATCCCGGGAAGACGAGCTTGCCGGCGCAGTCCACGATCTCGCAGCCTGCGGGCGGATCGATGTGAGAAGCGATCCTGCAGATCTTTTCACCGTCTGTCAGTAGATCTGCCGACCTGCTGCCGGACGGGTATACCAGTGTACCATTCTGAAACAGTATCATCGAAATGCCTCCTTCCATTCGTGTCTCGGCTGAAGACGCATCCGTCCTGTCTGTGACAGAGCCTGCGTACTGTAAAATCCGATATGACAAGCCTATGTAATAAGCCTATATAATAAAGAAAGCCGGGGTTCACGTCTCCGCCGCCCTCGGCATTGTCCCTGTCCTGTCTTTCTGCCACAGGTTGTATCCTGTCCTTCCCCGGCTGTCTGCTACAGGACTCTTCTGTAGAATCCGTCAACCCTGATGCTGTTTGCCTCTGCCAGGGTGCGGAGCCTTTGTTCTGTCTCCGGCGGAGCGCTGAAGGCCAGGCCGCAGCCGGCTTTGATGCTTCCGGGAACGGGGATCATCCGCCCCGGCACCCCCTCGGCCCGGCACACATATTCCAGATGAAGCGCATCGGTCGTTGTCGGAAATACAACAATTACTCTTTGTTCAGTTTTCACAGAATCTCCATTTCCTGATACAGAAAATTTGTAAAATCCCTTGACAAGATTTTAGCACCGGATACAATCATTTGCAATAGAAGGTACCATTTCGTCTAAACAAGTCCGAAAGCAGACGGGCATGCAGATTCCGCCGGCGCAGGCGTGGATCGTTCAGACGAGAGTTGTTGGCATCAGAGTTGAAGAAGGAGGCGGTCTTATGGAACATATGGACAAGAAAACACTCATCCGTGTAATTGACTCTGCCATGCATCGTGTCCCTGCCGATCTGGTCATCTACAACTGTCAGATTGTGGATGTCTTCACCGGGACCGTCCGGCCGGGCTCCATCGCGATCACCGACGGGCTGATCGTGGGATTTGGCGACGACTACCGCGGGCAGGAGGAGATCGATGCCGGCGGAGCGTACGCGGCGCCGGGGCTGATCGACGGACACATTCATATTGAATCCACCTACACCTCCCCTGAGGAGTTCGGGCGCATGGTGGTCCCGCGCGGAACGACGACCGTCATCGCCGACCCGCACGAAATCACGAATGTCTATGGTCTTGAGGGCCTGAACTACATGATCCGGGCAGCGTCAAAGACGGAGCTGTCAGTCCGGTACATGATTCCTAGCTGCGTGCCGGCAACTCCATTTGAGGACGCCGGAGCAGTTGTCAATGCCTTCGACATGCAGTGGCCGATGCAGGACCGGCACGTGCCGGGGCTGGGCGAGTTCATGAACGTCCCCGGAATTCTGGAAAAGAATGATGATGACCTGAACAAGCTGCTGGTCGCGCTGTCGATGCACAAAGTGATCGACGGACACAGCCCGGGGCTGGAGGGCGCAGGGCTGAATGCGTATATCGCCGCAGGGGTGAAGACCGACCATGAGTGTACAACGGTGAAGGAAATGGAGGACCGCCTGGAGCGCGGCATGTATGTCCAGCTGCGCGACGGGTCCGCGTGCCACGATCTGGAGAATCTGATCCCGGGCATCACGCCCTACAACTACAGACGGCTGATTCTCTGCTCCGATGACCGGCAGCCGAAAACCATCCTCGGAGAGGGTCATATCGACAGCCATCTGCGGAAGCTCGTGAAGGCCGGCATCGATCCGGTCATGGCCATCTGCATGGCGACACTCAACGCGGCGGAGTGCTATAAGCTCGAGGACCGCGGCGCACTGGCACCGGGCAGGCGGGCAGACATTGTGCTGTTTGACAATCTGAAGAATTTCGGTGTGAAGGCCGTCTTCATTGAGGGCAAGAAGGTCGCCGAGAACGGCCGGTACCTGCTGTCCTATGAGAAAGCACCAATCTACTCCGTCAGAGGATCGATGCACGTGAAGGCATTTACCGAGGACGACCTGCGGCTGCATCTGAAGAGCGACTTTGTGAAGACGATCGAGATCATCCCGGGCGGAATCCGCACAAAGGAGACTGATCTGCATGTGAAGCTGGACGCAGACGGCGACTTCGTCTTCGAACCCGGAAAGGATGTGGCAAAGATCGCTGTGCTCGAGCGGCACCATAATACCGGCCGGATCGGGCTGGGGCTTCTGAAGGGCTACGGCATTCAGCACGGCGCTGTCGCGCTGTCGGTTGCGCACGATTCCCACAACATCATTTGTGTGGGAATTTCCAACTCGGAAATGAGCGCGGCAATCCACGCTTTGATTGATCAGGAGGGCGGCTTTGTCCTCGTGAAGGATGGAAAGGTACTTGCATCGCTGCCGCTTCCGATTGCCGGTCTGATGAGCGACCGCAGCGGCGAGGAGGTCGCTCAGGCGCTGGAGGTGCTGCACAACATGGCATATGATGCGCTCGGGGTCAGCCATACAGTTGAGCCGATTATGACGCTGTGCTTCATGTCCCTGATTGTCATCCCTGACATCAAGATTACAGACCGCGGTCTCTTCGATATGAAGAAGTTCGATTTCGTCGGGGTGGAAGCGGACAAGCTGAAGGAGACAGCCTCCTGAGCTGCTCCTTCAGGAATCCTCCCGCAGGCAGGTATTTCTGAAAACACCTCCGCTGATCAGAGCGGAGGTGTTTTCATTTCTCGTTTCGTCTGTTATCTGCTGTCTTCTTTCTGATCAATATCCCGGATACTGGATGGCTCTGTGTAGAAATAGTAGGTGTCCCACGGGCGCTGCCGGATCAGCTGCATCGCACCGCGGTCGCCATGAAGTGCCAGCAGCCTGTCTGCTGCCTGCCCCTTATCCAGCCGGAAGGCTCCCGGCACGGTGGTGGTGACGGTCCGCTCTATCTCATCTCGAACCGCCATGCAGCCGTATGGTTTGCCGGAGCAGATGCAGTCGCAGACAAAGCGGGTGATCTGCCCGGCATCCAGATAGGGCATATCCGCCGCGAAAAACACAACCAGCTGCGCATGATCAGCGGTAGCCTTCCTCGTCCCAATCCGGATGGAAGAGGTGATCCCTTCCTCCGCCATATGATTTTCCAGATAAGTGATGTCCGGATCCTGCATGTCCGCAGTCTGCTGCATGATCTCCAGGTACCGGGTCACGACGCCGATCCGCACATACACCTGATAAGACCGGAGCTGCTGCGCGGACTTTGCCAGATGCTCCAGCGCATGCAGATACAGCGGTCTGCCATGAAAGTCTGCAAGGAGCTTGTTCTCGCTTCCTGAGTAGCGTCTTCCGAAGCCAGATGCCATCAGAATAAATGTCACCTCGGTGACGTGTTCCTTCTCTCCCAGGCGGTACATATCACTCAGATAATAGGTGCTTCGGATCCACGGATACCGGATCCGAAGCGGACGGATGTAGCACGCCTCCGCCAAATGGCGCAGCTGCGCCTCCGTCAGAGGCGTCTGCGGCTCCTGATCTTCCGGCGCTGTAATCCCACCCGCTGCTTTGAGGCTGTCTGCTGCTATGTCCCTGACTGATGCTTCGCTGCCGTCTGATACTGGATTGCTTTCTGCCGCCACGCGCCGGTCTGATGCTGTGCCGCCGCCTGCTGTTGTGCCCCTGTCTGATGCCGGACTGCCGTCTGCCGATCGGGCTGCGACTTTAAGCCGGTCAGCATCGTAGTGCTGGCAGACAGCCCGGAGCGGGCGGCCAACCGCATGCCGTCCCATCACAATGACGACCTCGTCTGCTCCCGGTGGAAGGACAGGCTCTCCCTCAAGCGGGATTTTCGCCGGCATAGAGTGGCTTCCGTCCGCCTCCACGTAAACGACGTCGTACCGGCTGCAGATCTGCCGGAAGGCGTCCGGCGATACCGGGCCGAGCTTCCAGCTCTGCTGCGTATCTTCCGGCTGCCCGTCCATGCCCTGCGGCCTGCCAAAGTATGCCACGCCCCGGACGACTGCCACCGGCTCTGCCTCATCTCCGCTCCAGCTTTCCCGGATTCCGTACTGCACGCAGGGGTTATAGATGTGGGTCGTTGTGGTCACAGCCACGCGCTTTCCTTCCCCGGCCTGCCTCTCGGCCTGCTGCCGGATATAGGTACTCTTCCCGCCGGCGCCGGCAACCGCAATCACAAGGGCATGCCGAAGAGCGCCTGTTTCCTGCTCCTTGTCTCTTCTCTGCCTCTGGTAGTACGTGATCTGTTTTCTTCTATGCGCCTTAGGCATCCTGCTGCCCTCTCTCGTTTCCACCCCGCTCTGCATGCCTTGCACTGTCTGCCTTGCTCCGTCCGCCCGGCTCTGCCTCTCTTGCACTGTCTGCCTTGCTCCGTCCGGCTTTGTCCGCCTTGCTCTGTCTGCTGCCTGCTCTGCCCGCCTTGCTCCGTATGTCCCGCTCTTTCCGCTTTACTGAACACTGTTGATCAGGCTGAAGATTTCATCCCGGATCGCTTCATTCACTCTTGCTGCAGCCTCCGCACTCTCCTGCCGTGAGTAGAAGTAGAACTTGATCTTTGGCTCGGTTCCGGACGGGCGGACCGCAAACCAGCTGCCGTTGTCCAGGAAGAAACGAAGCACATTGGAGGCTGGGATATCCTCATATCCATCCTTGTAGTCGATCACCTGCGTGACCCTGAAGCCTGCCACCTGTGCAGGCAGGTTCCCGCGCAGCCAGGTCATCATCCGTCCGATGCGGGCGGCACCCTCCACGCCCTTCAGAACAATGTTCGGCTCCAGCTCATTATAGAAGCCGTACTGCTCAAAGATCTCCTCCAGCACCTGCCAGAGTGTCTTTCCCTGCTTCTTGTAGTAGGCTGCGGCTTCCGCCACCAGCATACCGGCGCTGATGCCGTCCTTGTCGCGGATCTGAGGACAGGAGGCATAGCCGACCGACTCCTCATAGCCAAACAGGTACTGGTAGCCGAGCTTCTCCACCTCCGGAATACGCCCGCAAATATTCTTGAACCCGGTCAGCGACTCGAACATCCGGACACCGTAGGCCTTTGCGATCTCGGTTGAAAGCGTCGACGTCACGATGGACTTCACCATCGCCCCATTCTCCGGAAGCGTTCCTGCCGCCTTTCTGCCCTGGAGGATATAGTTCACCAGCAGATAGCCCGTCTGGTTGCCGTTCAGCGGAACGTACTCGCCGTCATCGGAGAGAATCTCGATCGCAAACCGGTCCGCATCCGGATCTGTCGCCATGAGAAGCTCCGCACCGGTCTTTTTCCCGAGCTGCTCGGAAAGGCGAAAGGCCTTCGGATCCTCCGGGTTCGGATAGCCGACCGTCGTGAAGTCGGGATCTGGACTTTGCTGTTCCGGCACGATGTGGAAATTTGTAAAACCCCGGTCGGCCATCATTTGGCTGAAGGGAACAGCCCCCGCACCATTAAGCGGCGTGTAGACAATCGGAAGAGTCAGATCCAGCTCGCCGCCACTGTGAATTGCGATCGACTCGATCTCGTCAAGGTACATGCGGTCATATTCCGGGCCGAGAACCGTGATCATCCCATCTTTCTTCAGGGCTTCGACATCCCCGCGGCGCACGCCGTCAAAATAATCCACCTTCTCGATTTCCACCATCATGCCGTCCGCCACATCGGAGCTGACCTGGCAGCCGTCCTCCCAGTAGGCCTTGTAACCATTGTATTCCTTCGGATTGTGGGAGGCCGTGATGTTGATGCCCGAGACTGTTCCAAGCTTCCGGATCAGGTAGGCCAGCTCCGGGGTCGGTCGGAGATCCGGAAATGTATAGACCCGGATCCCAGCCTCTGCGAGGATGCCAGCTGTCAGCTCGGAGAATTCCTTTGAAAAATGGCGCGGATCGTGCGCGATGATAACACCTTTTTTCTTTGCCGCCTCGCCCTGTGCACAGATATAGTTTGCGATGCCCTGCGTCGCACGTCCGACGGTATACATGTTCATACAGTTCGTCCCGGTGCCGACGATACCTCTCAGACCGGCTGTGCCGAACTGCAGATCCTGAATGAAGCGCTCCCGGATCTCCTTCTCATCTCCTGCCAGCGCTTCAAGCTCCGCCCGCAGCGGATCGTTCTCCGGCAGCTTTTCCATCCATATGCCGTACCGTTCCCTGTAATCCATCTGTTCCTCCTTGACTGATTTCGTCGTGTATACATTAATTAACATCTTACCGCATTTCAGCAGCAGATGCACCTGCTGATTCAGGAGGCACTGGGTATAGCCGGCCTATAGCCGACAGACAAACCAGCACCATAACCGCACCATAACCCAGATCCAAAAAAGCAGTGCGAATGTCATATTTATAACATTATTGGTCAATTCTCTGTATCATTTTTAGGCATCTGGATATTATAATGTAATCTCAATTGAGGCAGTTTTCCTAGCAATTTTCCAGGGAGGTTATTCATGGCAGAGAAAAAAACATGGTGGAAGGAAGCGGTTGTCTATCAGATCTATCCTCGCTCCTTCTCGGACAGCAATGGAGACGGAATCGGCGATCTGAAAGGAATCACGGCGCATCTTCCCTACCTGAAGAAGCTTGGGATCGATGTGATCTGGCTCTCCCCGATCTATCGCTCCCCCAACGATGACAACGGATACGACATCTCCGATTACCGCAATATCATGACGGATTTCGGAACCATGGAAGATTTCGACGAAATGCTGTCGACAGCACACAGCCTTGGTCTTCGGATTGTCATGGATCTGGTGGTCAACCATACATCTGACGAGCACCCGTGGTTTGTGGAAAGCCGGAAGTCCAAAGACAATCCGTACCGCGACTACTACATCTGGAAGGATCCGAAGGATGGAAAGGAGCCCAACAACTGGGGGTCCTGCTTCTCCGGGAGTGCCTGGCAGTTTGACGAGGCAACCGGCCAGTACTATCTGCATTGCTTCTCAAAGAAGCAGCCGGATCTGAACTGGGAGAACCCGAAAGTCCGCGATGAGGTCTTCGACATGATGAACTGGTGGTGCGGAAAGAAGGGTATCGACGGGTTCCGCATGGATGTCATCAGCATGATTTCGAAGGTCCAGTCCTTCCCGGACGGCAAGGTGACGGATGGCCTTTACGGGGACCTGTCGCCGTATGTCTGCAACGGTCCGCGTGTCCACGAGTATCTGAAGGAAATGAACCGCCGGGTGCTCAGCCGGCATGACATCATGACGGTCGGTGAGGCTGCCGGCGTCACAATCGACGAAGCGAAGAAGTACGCGTCCAGCTCGGGCGATGAGCTGAACATGGTGTTTGAGTTCGAGCATGTGGATCTGAAGGGCAAGCCGGTTGTCGGAAAATGGTCGACCGGCCGCTGTTCCCTGAAGGAGCTCCGCGCTGTCCTGAACAAGTGGCAGCTCGAGCTTGAGGGCTCAGCCTGGAACAGTCTTTTCTGGGATAACCACGATCAGCCCCGCGCTGTCTCCCGCTTCGGAAACGACAGCCCGCAATATCGCGTTGTCTCTGCCAAGATGCTGGCGACCTGCCTGCACATGATGAAAGGGACGCCTTACATCTACCAGGGCGAAGAGATCGGAATGACGAACATGCATTTCTCCTCCCTGAAGGACTGCAGGGATATTGAGGAGATCAATGCCTGGAAACAGTATGTCGAGGACACAAATATAGTTTCGCCGGAGACAATGCTGTCCTGCTTCGATGCCTATGGCCGTGACAACGCGCGAACACCGATGCAGTGGGACGACAGCGAACATGCCGGCTTCACGACTGGTACCCCGTGGCTTGCTGTGAATCCCAACTACCGTGAGATTAACTGCAAGGCAGCACTGGCTGATCCGGATTCCATCTTCTACTATTATCAGAAACTGATCCGCCTGCGTCACGAAAACCCGGTGATTGTCTACGGTGTCTTTGAGCCGCTGCTGGAGGATTCGGACAGCATCTATGCCTACAGACGCCATCTGGACGGCCGAACGGTGACCGTTGCCTGCAACTGGACCGATCAGACGCAGCCCTGCAGTCTGTTTGACGCGTTTGACAAAAACCCTGTCGGCGCACAGGAGCTGATCTCCAATTACAGCAGCCACAAGGCGGGTGCCCTGCAGCCGTACGAGGCGCGGGTTCTGCTCGAGGAATAACTGCTGGATATCAGTGCTGGATGGTTGAAAGGGGGATATGACCGATATGAGTGTACAATCACTGCCGTCTTCTCTGAAGGAAACCCGGACCCAGGGCACTGTGACATTTCCGTGCACGGTTTACAGAGCGGATGCCTCCGCCTCAGAGATCCCCCGTCCTTTCATCACAAAGGTTCACTGGCATGATGCAGTGGAGATTCTGCACTTTATCCATGGGCACTTCCGTGTCCGCGTCGGCATGGAAGAATACGATATCTGTCAGGAGGCGTTCTGTTTTGTCGGAAGCGGGAAGCTTCACGCGATCTACAGCGCGGACGGCTACCTGGAGGAGGCTCTTCTTTTTTCTCCGTACATCCTGGAGTCGCCGGGTGTCGATTCCGCGGAGCGGGATCTGATCGACCCGCTTCGCAGTGGTCAGCTCACCCTCCCACTGATGATCGACGAGTCTTCCCCTGCCTTCTGCCAGATCCGGCATGAGTACCAGGTCTGCCAGGCCATCTTTGAAAGCCGGTCGAGAATCCAGGGCGACCAGCATATGCTGGAGGACGCCGCCTCGCAGCTGCGTGTGAAAGCCGCCCTGATGAACATCCTGGCGACACTCAGTGAAACCAGGCTTTTAGGCGAGCCGTCCGGCAAGGAGGATCCGCGCCTGGAAACCCTCAAGAAGGTTCTGGGCTATATCCGCGATCATTTCTCAGAGAAAATCTATCTGTCAGATCTGGCGCAGCTCATGAACATGAACGAACAGTACTTCTGCCGCTTCTTCCGGATGGCAATGGGAAAGACACCTCTGACATACATTAACGAAACGCGCATCCGTCAGGCATCTGTACTCCTGCAGAGCAGCGAGCTTCCGGTTGCGCAGATTGCCGAGGACTGCGGCTTCTGCAGTCCGGGTCACTTTATCACAGCGTTCCGAAAGTTTACCGGCACCACGCCGAAGCGGTACCGGAATCAGCAGCGGGTGCATCCCGCTTCATTCTGACCAGGAGGTCTGATTATGAATCAAAAATGGTGGCATGGAAAGGTTGCCTACCAGGTATATCCGAAGAGTTTCTGCGACAGCAACGGGGACGGGATCGGCGATCTGAAGGGCATCATCAGCAAGCTTGATTACCTGAAGGATCTGGGGGTTGACATCATCTGGCTGTCCCCCTGCTATGTCTCTCCGCTTGCGGATCAGGGCTACGACATCGCCGACTACTACCGCATCGATCCGCGTTTCGGCACCATGGCGGACATGGACGAGCTCATCACTGAAGCGAAAAAACGCGATATCGGCATTCTCATGGATCTGGTAGTCAACCATTGCTCTGATGAGCATGAATGGTTCAAAAAAGCCTGCGCGGACCCGAACGGACGCTATGGGAAGTTCTTCTACATCGAAAAGAGACGGCCGGACGGTTCGCTCCCCTGCAACTGGCGCTCCTGCTTCGGAGGTCCGGTCTGGGACAAGCTTCCCGGGCACGAGGATCTTTACTATCTGCATACCTTCCACAAGAAGCAGCCGGATCTGAACTGGGAGAATCCCGATCTGCGAGAGGAAGTCTACAAGATGATGAACTGGTGGCTCGACAAGGGGCTGGCAGGGTTCCGGATCGACGCGATCATCAACATCAAGAAGGTACTTCCCTTCAAGGACTACCCGGCAGACCGGAGCGACGGTCTCTCCAGCATCAACAATATGCTCAGTGAGCAGGCCGGCATCGGCGCCTTTCTCGGTGAGATGAGAGACCGGACCTTCAAGCTTCACAATTCGTTCTCGGTTGGCGAGGTCTTCAACGAAAGACCGGAAGAAATTCCGGAGTTCATCGGGGACGATGGCTATTTTTCCTCGATGTTTGACTTCTCGGAGACTGTCTTCGGAAGAAGTCCGCTCGGCAGCTATGCGGACAGCGGCATCACCCCGGACGACTACAAGCGCTGTGTTTTCCAGACGCAAAGATGGATCGGTGATATCGGCATGATCTCCAACATCATCGAGAACCACGACGAATCGAGAGGTGTCTCCCGCTATATCCCGGAGGGAGATGTAACCCCGACCTCCAAAAAAATGCTGGCGGCGCTTTATTTCCTCCTCAAGGGGCTTCCTTGGATCTATCAGGGGCAGGAAATCGGCATGGAGAATATCAGCTTCGACAGCATCGACGAGGTCGATGACATTTCCACACTTGACGGATACAAAGTAGCGCGCGCTGCAGGCCTCTCCGAGAAGGAAGCCCTGCGTGCGGTTGAAAAAAGCAGCCGCGACAACGCGAGGACACCGTTTCAGTGGGATGGATCAGAGAACGCTGGCTTCACCACCGGGAAGCCATGGCTGCGAGTCAACCCCAACTATACTGAGATCAACCTGGCGGATCAGAGGAATGACCCGGATTCCGTCTTCAATTTCTACCGCCAGCTGACAAGGCTGCGCAAGAATCCGGACTACCAGGAGACCTTTACATACGGAGAGCTGGTGCCTTATCTGGAGGATCGCCACAATGTGATGGCATACCTGCGCAAAAGTGAGAGCCAGTGCATCCTTGTCATGGGCAACTATCAGAAAGAGCCGCAGACCCTTCCGCTTCCATCCGCCCCGAAAAAGATCCTGCTGAACAATCTGCATGATCTGAAGATAGACGGCGGCTGCGTCACGCTTGACGGCTACCAGGTGATTGTGGCGGAGCTGTAAGTTGTGATCCCACATTGTTGCGTGCACAGTCGGTTGTGCACGCAGCTATATTCTGCTCTGTTTTTTGTCGTTGATACTTTTTGCCGTTATTCCCCACGGGGAGCAATCCCCATGGTGAGGAAAAGGACCTGTGTGCAGTACCGCTCAGAAGATACAGGAGATCAGCGTCAGAATGGCCAGTCCGCCCTGCATCAGGATGATCTTCGGATTGCTGGTCAGGCTTCCATACAGAGCAACCGCCACAATGTACGCCATCAGAATAACGACGGCTGCCTTGCTGGCGAATGCGAACACCGCCAGCAGGATCAGCACGGAGAGCAGACCGTTATAGACGCCCTGGTTTTTGAACAGGACCTTCACATTCTTCTGGCTGAGTTCCTCGGTCGTCATGCCAAACACGCTGGACGTTTTTTCGGAGGTTGTCACCAGCGTCTCCAGATAAAAGATGTACAGAAATTCCAATGCTACAAGAACTGATAATACTTTTGTGATAACATGCATAACTTTATGGTCCCTCCCTGATCATATGATCGCTATACATTTATGTATGCGGTTCAGTTCACTTTGCATACTGTTTATAGCACCATGCCGCAATCTCTGCAATCAGATCCCCTGGCAGCGGTTGGGAATATGGTAACCGGATCGTTCCCTTACTCACATCATAATTCGTCAGTTTATCAGCAAAAACCGTAGTTGCTTCTCCACCCGGATAAAGTCCCAGATGCTTTTTCGACGCCGCGAAGTGAATGAGGTTCTGTCCCTTCCAGTATGTGGGCATACTCCACGAGATCTTCTCCTGTGCTTCCGGAATAGCGCTGCGGATGATCTGGCGGACTTCATTCAGGTACGCCCTGATGGTCTCATCCTGTTCTTCAATGTACTGGTCTACTGTTTCGATCTTGCCACAATAATGCCCCTGTCCTTCACGACTGAAACTCCGACCACATTTCGGGCATGTCCACATATTCTTACTCCTCCACCTCGATCACCACATGGATCATATCGCCATCATGTTTATTCAGTTTGTTCCGGATCGTCTTCAATACGCCGATGATATAGCAGACAGAACCGTCCGGATTCTTCACGCCCATGTTGACGATGCTTCCGTCATATGGGATACCGTCAAACAGCGCGTGAGCCTTCACACGCCCCTTGCCAAATTCTTCCCGGACATTCCATGGAAAAGGTACATAAGCACCGCCACTATCATCCATCTCATGGAGAATCGTGTCGTATTCATATTGTTTCATTCTGATCACCGCAGCACTTTATCAAGAGGCTTGCCTTTGGACAGTTCATCTACCAGCTTGTCCAGCCAGCGGATCTTTTGCATGATTGGATCTTCAATGGTTTCCACCTGCACTCCGCATACTTTTCCTTTGATCAGTTCAGCCCTCGGATTCATGGCAGGCGCATGACTGAAAAAATCTCCATAAGTCATATCCTGATCAACCTGCTTCATATCGTATCCTGTCAGCCATTCGATGGTGGCATCCAGTTCTTCCTTTGACCGGCCTTTACGTTCTACCTTCTGCAGCAATAATGGATAGATTTTTGAAACCTTCATGTCAAAAATGCTCTGTCGTGCCATAGTATCCCTCCTCATACCCGATTCTACCATGAGTGTATATTGTAACAAACGTTTTTCGTTGAGCCAATCGGTGTTCCTGTGTTCTTGAGCATAAAAAAAGCCTCTCACTGGATGTGAAAGACTGATATGTATCATCAGCTATGAAAAAACATTGCGGCCAAATGCCATATCAAGAATAGTCAGGCAATCATTGGCGTAGAAATCTGTCTCAGCACTTCAGCACAGTTGCCATCGATACAGACAGACTGTGTCTTAATCTGCTCCGGACAGACCGCCTCGCTGTAGTTCAGACAGGCCGGCACCTGCGCCAATCACAATCGCATCCGCATTTTCAATTTCATTGCGCAGACGACTCAGATTCTCCTGCCTGCTTCCAGTATCTTCAGTTACTCCACTGTGAAGTCCACGTACAAAGGCAATCCCCTTCTGTAGTGTCTGCGTATAATCTACCTTCTGCTTATCCGAAAAGATGTTCATAGATATCCCTGTCCTGATCTCTAAACACATTGAAAATTACCCGCTCCAAAGCACCGTCATGATCTGCCAGCCACTTTCTTACCGTTTTTGCCGCAATCTGTGCTGCCCTTTCCGGAGGAAAATGAAACACCCCTGTAGAGATGCAGCAGAACGCAACGGACCGAAGGCCGTTTTCTGCGCAGAGATCAAGCGTATTCGTATAACAATCAGCAAGTTCCTGCTCCAGGGCGGGGGTCAGTTTTCCATTAACAACAGGTCCAACGATATGGATCACCTTTTTCGCAGGGAGATTATATGCGTCTGTCAGCATTGGAACCGCCGTTGGCTGTTCATAGTTCTGCCCATATTTCATCCTCATCCGGTTTATCTGCCGATTGCATTCCGCACGAAGCTGTATGCCAGCGAAAGTATGGATGCAGTTGTCAATGCAAGTGTGCATTGGAATAAAGCATCCCAGCATCTGCGAATTTGCAGCGTTGACAATGGCATCCACCGCAAGCCGCGTGATATCTCCCTGCCAGACCGAGATTACACCTTCTTTTACGGGTATATCTTCCAATGTTACGATTCCTTTCTCCCGGATGCACTCCTGTAAGTATTCATCCTGCACGGCAAGTACAGAATCATCCATCTTGCCTGGCATACGGATATTCATCAGGGAGCGAAGAAGATGTCTCCTGCCTTCCGTATCTCCCGGCGTCTGTAAATCCATATACTGATCCGATTCTGCTTTGAATGCTTCTACCAGATATTCAAGTCGTTGATTCTGCATTGTCTTATCACACATTCCTCACTTATAACCCCTGCGGACGAGAAAACCCACGGTTTTAACCGCCTCAACTGTAAAACGAGATGCAACCCCTCTCGTTCTGGCCTGAGGCCATAGTGGTTACTAATCGAATACCTGCCGGGAGGTTGCATCCCGGCTTGCA
>CACWKX010000011.1 GCA_902761585.1 uncultured Lachnospiraceae bacterium | reverse complement strand
AGTAATGTATGGAGCTGACTGTTACTAATCGGTCGCAGGCTTATCCAAAAGGCACAATGGTTTGTGAGTTTGGAAACGGATAGAAAAGGGAATGTCAGGGTAGAGATTTTGTGTGCGGTTTTCAAGGTACGGTGTAATTCATGGGTTACAAAAGTGATTGACATATCCTTAATGATTTAGTAAGATGTAATTCGTGAGTTGCAAATTCATATCTGCAGAAGTGGCGGAATTGGCAGACGCGCAGGCTTCAGGTGCCTGTGATCGTTTAGGTCATGTGGGTTCAAGTCCCATCTTCTGCACTATATCAGATTCCAGAAAGCAGGTTGCTTTCTGGAATCTTTTTTTGTGATGGCGGCCGCTCATCATGAACAGAAGAACCAGTCTCAGCTCACCATGGTTCTAGATTCCGGCTGGTCGGGCGGTACATTTTCCGAAACTCTGAAGGTGTGCATCCTTTCAGAATTTTGAACATCCGGATGAAAGAGGATATGCTCGAAAAGCCGCAGGACATTGCAACAGTTGCGACCGACTGAGACGGATCAGCGAGATATTTTTCAGCCTTGGCAATTCGCTTCTGATTCATATAGTGAGAAAAGGTTGTGCCCGCAAACTGCCGAAACAGTCTTGTGAAGTGATACCTGGAGAAACCCGCATATGCCGCAGCCTCATCCAGTGTCAGGTCCTCCGTACAGCGTTCATCGATGAACCGGCAGACAGCCATAAACTTTTCGACATACTGACGCTGTCTGGTATCGTCATAGACCAGACGGTTGGCCATCTCAGCATGGGCCCTTCCGATCAGAACGAGGATGCGGGTCAGCATGGCATAGATGGAGGCTTCGAAAAAGGGGGCTCCACTGCTGTATTCCTTCATGATACCTGTAACAAGGTCTGCGATCTTTGGGTAGATGTCAGGAAACTGTTCCGGCGTAACCAGGAGGGCAGGATAGAAAAGCGTCAGAATTGAGTCAACCTCCCGGAGATTTATTGCGGGGTTTATTTCAGCCTGAATGATGTACCGCCTGCCCTCTGCCGGAAGGAGATGGTGCAGAACGCCCGGACAGAGGATCATGACATCCCCCTCTCGGAGCGAGATCGTCTGGTCACAGTATTCAATCCTGTAGTTATTCTGAACAGGCATGATGATTTCAATCGGGGAATGCCAGTGAGTCGGATAATCCTCGACCTGTGTATTGTCATAGATTCTAAGATTTGTATTTTCCCGGTAATTGACGGTTTCATGCGTACCGTTGAGTGTCTCGATCATAGCAGCATCTCTCCTGACATCCCATCAAAAATTTCCGAACTATAAGTCCTGCCGACACTCGCATGTAAGTATACGTGATGGCTGACTTTTGACATTGCAGTCATGCAATCAGTGCGCAAATCAAATGGATGGTATAAGAGTAGGATAGAAAAATTGCGCAAGTCTGTCAAGAAATATGATTGATAATGAAGATTTAGAACTAAAAATATCTATATACATAGGTGTGATATCAAAGTAAAGTTACAAATAGCCAAATAAAATGCAATTATATCGTACATAATCAACAAAAACACAAAACCACAAAATTTGAAAAAGCAATAATTAGAAAGACTTTGTCAACTATTCGGATGATTTCTGCTTGCTTGTTTGATACACTTTGAACAACAGCAATATACAGAAGCGGGGCCTTGAAAGGCCGCGCCGACAGCCAGCAGAAGAAACAACGACTGGCAAAGGATTCATTCATAATAGGAGGAAAGTATGGGAAAAAGAGCAATGTCAGTATTATTGTCCGCAACGATGACATTCGGAATGCTTGCTGCTGTTCCGATGACCGCATCAGCAGACGATGTCCAGAATATTACCTGGATGTTCTGGGATGATCTGGATGCGTCCGAGGATCCGATCACGAAAGGTTTCAAGAATGTGATTGACCGATTCAACAAGGACTATGAAGGAAAGTATCACGTCGATCCGATCACCACAACCCTTGAGGAGTATTATACGCAGCTGAATGCACTGGTCGATGCGGATCAAACGCCGGATGTGTTCATCGTCAGTCCGGGACCGAATCTGACAGACTATGTAAAGCCAGGGGTTGCGGCGCCGCTCGACGATTACCTGAATGCGGATGGGTGGAAGGATACGTTTTCGAGCGACGCGGTCTTTACCCAGCAGACCTATGACGGAAAGATCTATGCCGTGCCGTTGAATATCGCGGCTGCGTGCTGCTATTACAACAAGGATATATTCAAGGAGGCAGGGGTTGAGGTTCCGACAACCTACGATGAGCTTCTGGATGCCTGCAAGAAGATCAAGGATGCTGGCTATACGCCGATTACGATCAGCGCCGGCACCGCATGGTGTCTCTCCATGCTGGCCGGATATCTCTGCGACAGAGAAGGCGTCGATCTGGACGCTGTGAATACCGGCAAGGAAAGCTGGGTGCAGGACAAGACGATTGATGCAGGCAAGAAGCTTCTTGAGCTTTCCCAGTATTTCCAGGAGACAGCAGCCGGAGATTCGAACGATGATGCGACGATGGCATTTGCCATGGGCGAAGCTGCGATCCTGATCCAGGGATCCTGGGCAATCGGACAGATGAATGCGTACAATCCGGACATTGAAAAATCATGCGGTGTCTTCCAGTTCCCGGCAATCGAGGGCGGAAATGATCCGGCCAGAGTGATTGCAAAGTCCGATTCGCTTGCGATGAATGCAAAGACGAAGTCTCCGGAAGCATGTGTCGCGCTGATGAAGTATTTTACCGACGATGAGGCACAGCGCTGGACGGCAGAGCAGGGCGGAAAGATTCCGGTCACGAATGTCAAGTATGACGCGGACAAGGCACCGGCTCAGATGGCAGATGTGATGAAGATCTTCTCAGGTGCATCCAGCACCTTCGGGTTCTACAATGAGTCCCTGGTTTCTTCTGATGCAGGTTCCTACTTTGATAACCAGATGGTTTCCATCTACAAGCAGGAAAAGACACCGGAGGAAGCATTCCAGGCTGTGGAAGACTGGTATGCGGAGAACGGATACAGAAAGTAAGGGATGTAGCAAGCCCGCAGCTTGATATCGGCAGATCAAAGGCGGAGCTGTTCTCGGGCAGCTCCGCTTATTTTTTAAAGGTTTGCCGGTCGCGTTATGGAATTGTATCTGAATGGAGATGAGTATCCGTGGATAAACTGCTGAGAAATAAAAAGGTGATTTTTATCTTTGTCGCTCCTGCCTTGATCCTGTTTACACTGGTTTTGTTCATACCGATCGGGACATCATTCTACTATGCCCTGTGCAACTACGACAAGGCCACAAGAAGCTATCATTTTATCGGTCTCGGAAACTTCACCAAGCTGGCCAAGGATCCGACAATGCGGATCGCGCTCAAGAATTCGCTGTTTTTCCTGTTCTTCTCGTGCATCTCCCAGCTTGTCATGGGACTTCTGCTCGCAGCGCTTCTGACCAATATCACAAAAGGCAGGAACCTGTTTAAGAACGTTATCTATCTGCCCTGCGTCCTGTCCTCTGCGGCACTCGGTCTTCTGTGGGCCTTTCTGTTTCATGCAAAGGTCGGGATCAACAACCTGCTTCTTCAGATCGGCATCAAGGGACCCGGGTGGCTGTTTGAGACCAAAGGTTTCATCACGCTTCCGATGTGGGTGATTGCATTTGTCGCTCTGTGGCAGTATGTCGGCCAGTCGATGATGCTCTATATGGCGCAGATCTCGGGGATCAGCAAGTCTCTTTATGAAGCCTCCTATATTGATGGGGCGAGCAAGACGAAGGCATTCCGCTACATTACACTTCCGCTTGTGAAGCCAATGATCGGAACGGCGATGAGTCTGAACGCGATCGGCTCTCTGAAATTCTTTGATCTGATCTATGCAATGCTTGGGGACAAGACAGAGAATCTGAAAATGGATGTGCTTGCGACATACCTGTACCGGACGGGATTCTCCAGCAAGGGCGGCAACCATTACGGAAAGGCCAGCGCGATCGGCGTCGTGCTTGTGGTTCTGTGCCTGCTTGCAACCTGGATCATCAACAAACTGTTCAAGACTGAAAACTATGAGATGTGAGGACACAGGAGGATGCATGCAATGAATAAAAAGAAAAAAATCAAGGCTTCCACCGTTGTGATCTATGTGTTCCTCAGCCTGATGCTGGTCCTTTACCTGGCCCCGCTGGTCTGGATCGGACTGACATCCTTCAAGTCGAGACCGGAGATCTACAAGGCCCCGTTCGGATGGCCGACCGCTTTCCACTTTGAAAATTACGCCATGGCGTGGAAAGCCGGGAGACTCGGCATCGCCATGATGAATTCACTGTTTGTGTGCGTCATCACGCTCATCCTGACCATGGTCATCGGCTCCATGGCGGCATTTGCGATCGCAAGAATGCGCTGGAAGCTTGCAGGCGCCGCGATGGTCTATATCCTGATCGGCATGATGATTCCGGTGCACTGCGTCCTGATTCCGCTCTTTGTCCGTTTCGCGAAAATCGGCCTGAGCAATAACCTGTGGGGACTGATTCTTCCGTATCTGACCTTTTCCCTTCCAACCTGTGTCTTTATCATGGCTGGGTTTTTCAGGAGCATACCGAATGAGCTGCTGGAATCTGCCTGCATGGACGGCTGTTCGATCTTTCAGATGTTCTTTAAAATCTGTTTCCCGCTGGCACGCACTGGTCTGTTTGTCACGGGACTGATGACATTCATTGGAAACTGGAATGAGCTGCTGCTGGCGCTGGTTTTTGTCTCAGATGATACCAAGAAGACCCTTCCGGTCGCACTGACAAAGTTTGTTACACCTTATCAGACGAACTATGACAAGATGTTCCCGGCTATCATGATCGCGATCATTCCGACCATTGTGGTATACTGCATGTTCAGCAACCAGATCGTGGACGGCCTGACAACAGGTGCCGTAAAGGGATGACAGACAGTATGTGCTACCGCGAAGAGTCGGACACTTGCAGGATCGGGCAGTCAGACAGGAATGAGTGACCTGTGCATCCGTGAATGGCGGACAGAAGGCCTGAGGGGTGTATGACGACAGGAGGATGGAATGGACAGAAGTGAGGCAAAGTGGCGGGCACAGCAGCTTGTAGCCCGGATGACGGTCTCCGAGAAGATGACGCAGCTTCGATATGATTCTCCGGCGATTGAGCGGCTCGGGGTTCCGGCCTATAATTGGTGGAACGAGGCACTTCACGGGGTTGCGAGGGCAGGAACAGCGACAAGCTTTCCGCAGGCGATCGGCATGGGCGCGACATTTGATGAGGCGCTGATGAAGCGGGTTGGAGATGTCATCGCCACAGAGGGCAGGGCCAAGTATAATGCCTATGCTGCGATGGGGGACAGGGACATCTACAAGGGCCTGACCTTCTGGTCCCCGAATGTGAATATCTTCCGGGATCCAAGGTGGGGAAGAGGACAGGAGACCTACGGCGAAGATCCGTATCTGACAGGGACGCTTGGCTGTGCGTTTGTCAGAGGCCTTCAGGGAGACGGTGAATACATGAAGGCAGCTGCCTGCGCCAAGCATTTCGCGGTGCACTCGGGGCCTGAGGCGATCCGTCACAGCTTCGATGCCAGGGCTACAAAGAAGGACATGGCGGAGACCTACCTTCCGGCATTCAGAAGGCTTGTGGAGGAGGCTGGTGTGGAGGCGGTCATGGGCAGCTACAACCGCGTCAACGGGGAGCCTGCCTGCGGGAGCCGGACCCTTCTTGAAGATATTCTTCGGGGAACCTGGAAGTTTCAGGGACATGTCGTGTCAGACTGCTGGGCGATCCGCGATTTCCATGAGCATCATCATGTCACCGACGATGCAGAGCACAGTGCAGCCATGGCGATCAACAACGGCTGCGATCTGAACTGCGGGGATACCTACCAGTACCTGCCCAGGGCATATGCGGATGGCCTGATTTCAGAGGAGCGGATCACAGAGGCGGCTGTCAGGCTGTTCACGACCCGCTTTTTGCTGGGACTGTTCGATGATACGGAGTTTGACGATATCCCGTACACTGCAGTCGAATGTCCGGAGCATCTTGCGCTCGCCCTGAGGGCAGCGGAGGAGTCGACCGTGCTTCTGAAAAACGATGGTGTGCTTCCGCTGGATCTTCGAAGGATCCAAACGCTGGGGGTTGTCGGCCCCAATGCAGACTCCCGCGCAGCGCTGATCGGGAACTATCACGGAACCAGCTCAGAGTACATCACTGTGCTGGAAGGACTCCGGAGGCTGGCGCCCGAGGGTTTACGCATTCTGTACTCGGAAGGCTGCGCCATCAATGCGGACCGGGTGGAGCATCTGGCAGCTGAGAACGACCGTCTCAGCGAGGCCATGATCGTGACAAGTGAGAGCGATGTGACGGTCGTGGTGGTCGGCCTGAACGAGTCGCTGGAAGGGGAAGAGGGAGACACAGGCAACAGCGCGGCATCCGGAGACAAGGCGGATCTGTCTCTTCCAGGGTCACAGGAGGCGCTGCTTCACGCGGTTGCCGATACGGCGAAGGAAGAGGGAAAGAAGACCATTCTCTGCCTGATGGCCGGAAGTGACATGGACCTCTCATTTGCACAGGAACACTTCGATGCGGTTCTGATGCTCTGGTATCCGGGGGCGAGAGGGGGGCTGGCGGCAGCCAGAATCCTGACAGGGCAGGTCTCGCCCTCCGGCAAGCTGAATGTCACCTTTTATGATCCGGACAGACCGCTTCCACCATTTACAGACTATTCCATGGAAGACCGCACGTACCGTTATCTTGGCGGCAGGCCCCAGTATCCGTTCGGATACGGGCTGACCTACGGGGACGTGCAGATAGTGGGGGCAGAATTCTGCCCTCCGGCAGAGGGGAAATCTGCATCTGTGCGCGTGACATATGAGAATAGAGGAAAGGCTGATACGAAGGACGTGGTGGAGGTCTACATAGATCCGGTGGATTCTCCGTACCGCACGCCGAATCCAAGACTGTGCGGGTTCCTGAAGATAGATGCGCCGGCAGGCGTACGAAAGACGTGTGAAGTACGGCTGGACGCTGATACATTCTTCGTTGTCAATGACGATGGAGAACGAGTCGGGGGCGGCATGTCCTATCATCTGTTTGTCGGGACCTCGATGCCGGACGAGAGGAGCAGGGTGCTGACGGGGAAAGCGCCGGTGATGCTGGACATCCAGCTGAGCTGAGGCTGCGCGACCTTGACAGAATTCTGAAGGAATCTGAAGAAATCTGAAGGCTTATTTCAGCTTGACATTTCCACACTGGTGGAGTATGGTTTTAAGGCTAATGTCTGAAAACAACGCAGTCCTGCCGATGAACTCGAGGGACAGCCATCAATCTGATTCAGGAGCGTTCAGATGTCGAGAAATGAGAATGGAAACCCGCTGATGACAGAGCCAAGAGGCCCCAGGTGGGGCAGGATTCTGGGGATTGTCCTGGTCGTCCTGCTTGCGATGGTTGTTCTTGGAGGGGTAGGAATTTATTTTTACGGCCACAGCCTGATCGGCCGGGCAAACTTCGTGTCCGATGATCAGGTCAAACAGCTTGAGACGCTTCCGGCTGAAGCGTATGAAGAGAAAACGACGGAGCAGGATGGGCTGAAGGGCGCTTCTCTGAATCAGTCTGAGCTGGGGAATATCCAGAAGAAGATGAACCAGGAGAATTCCAAGGTGGACACGATCATGGATTCGGATGTCTACAACGTCCTGCTCTGCGGGGTTGACCGCAGGGATAAGACCTGGAACGGAAATTCCGACAGCATGATGCTGGTATCACTCAACAATGAGAAGAAGAGAGTCAGTGTGATTTCTCTGATGCGGGATACCTACGTTGCGATTCCGGGACATGACTATGAGAAGCTGAATGCCTCGTATGCCTACGGCGGTGGTCCGCTGCTTCTTGAGACGGTCAGAAACAACTACAAGATCGATGTCAACCGGTATGCGGCGGTTGACTTCATGGACATGGTCGACGTCATTGATGACATGGGCGGTGTGGAGCTGACCTGGACCGACCAGGAGGTAGAAGTCGCAAACGGATATATGATCGATATGTGCCAGAACGTGCTGAATATCCCGTATGAGGAGCATCTTCTTCCGGGTGGAGGCACATACAACTGTGATGGTGTTCAGGCGGTCGCGTATTCGAGAAACCGTTTTGTCGGCAATTCGGATTACACCAGAACGCAGAGACAGCGTTATGTTGTCTCTCAGATGGTCGAGAAACTCAAGAGCATGTCAGCGACGGATATGATGGCATTCGTTACGAAGGTTCTTCCGCTGATCACGCACAACATTCCGGAGACGGAAATCTGGAATCTTGTCAACGATGCGCCGCAGCTTCTGAAGTATGATTATGTTCAGGACCGTGTTCCGTATGACGGACTTTACGATACGATTGATGTAGACGGACAGGGCATGCTTGTTCCGGACTGGGACGATACCATCTCGCAGATGCAGCGTACGATTTACGGTGATGGTTCTATCAGCAAGAATGAGGACAACCAGAAGTCGAATGTCGGAAGTGACAAGAGCGGAGAGACAGAGTTTACAGATGAGTACCTGCAGCTGACGGGCGGAACCGGGACACTGTTCAAGGATGGCTATCCGACGCAGCAGACGGAAGGAGCAGTGTCTGATTCCTGAGCCTTGTTTATGATATGCTGCACCGGGACAATGTCTTGGCCTGAAATTGCAGATATAAAAAAAGGACTGCCGACTGGCAGTCCTTTTTTAACAAACATTTTCATCATAGAAGCGGAATACCTGCGCGCTGGCAGGCGTTACGGGTTGCCTCATCCCAGACGGAGACTTGAACCTCGCCGATATGAGCGGAGCCCAGGATCAGCATGCACAGACGGCTCTGCCCGATTCCGCCACCAATTGTGTAGGGAAGCTCTCCGGCAAGAAGTGCCTTGTGGAAGGGGAGGGAGCGGCGGTCATCGCAGCCGGCTTCCGTCAGTTGCCGGGACAGGCTTTCCGGACTGACGCGGATGCCCATCGAGGAAAGCTCGTAGCTGATGCCGAGGGTACTGTTCCAGAACAGGATGTCGCCGTTCAGATCCCAGTCGTCATAGTCGGGTGCTCTTCCATCGTGTGGTTTCCCGGAGCGGAGCTTCTTGCCGATCTGCATCAGGAAGGTTGTTCCATGCTCCTGTACAAAAGCGTTCTCGCGCTGTTTCGGCGTCAGGTCCGGATAAAGGTCTTCCAGTTCCTGAGATGTGATGAAGGTCACATCCGGGGTGTGGAGCGGGAGCTCGTAGAGCTCCGGAAACTGTGCGTGCAGGTTCATTTCCGTCGCACAAACTGCAGAGACAATCGCACGGACCGTCTGCTTCAGATAGTCTGTGTTTCGGTCTTCCTTGCGGATGACCTTCTCCCAGTCCCACTGGTCGACGTAGATGGAGTGGAGATTGTCGAGTTCCTCGTCTCTACGGATGGCGTTCATGTCGGTGTAAAGTCCTTTTCCGACACGGAACCCGTAATCACGGAGCGCCATGCGCTTCCACTTGGCGAGGGACTGAACGACCTGCGCCTGTGTTCCGGTGTCCTTGATGTCGAAGGTGACCTTGCGTTCATAACCGTTCAGGTCATCGTTCAGGCCGGTGGATGCCTCAAGAAACAGCGGCGCGGAAACGCGGTGAAGCTGCAGGGTGGCGGCCAGCGTATCAGCAAACTGGCGCTTGATGACACCGATCGCCTTCTGGGTATCATATTGCGAAAGAAGCGGATGATATCCGTCCGGAATAATGATATGACTCATAGGGAGAACCTCTTTCTGTAAGAATCAGTCCATGGTAAAATGTTCATAAACATGTTCATCATACAAGACGTTTATACGAAAGTAAAGAAGGAAACGCCGGACAAAGAGACTGGTATGGCCGGCAGAGCGTGCGCATCGATTGGAGATTAACAGATGGCTGGAAAACAGGTGAAACAGAAGAATGCGGGGATGACCCAGCTCCAGTCTGAGCTGAAGGAGGAGACTTTTCACAGGGTGTATCTGTTTTTCGGCGAGGAACGTTACCTGGTTCTGAAGATGCGCGACAACCTGGTCAGGGCAGCAGTGTCTCCGGATGACACGATGAACCTGAATATTCACAAAACTGCCTGGCCGGATGTATCGAAGATCATGGATGAGTGCCTCGCGATGCCTTTTTTTGCAGACAGGCGTGTTGTGCTGGTGCAGGACAGC
Source organism: uncultured Lachnospiraceae bacterium (assembly GCA_902761585.1). Classification (GTDB taxonomy): domain Bacteria; phylum Bacillota; class Clostridia; order Lachnospirales; family Lachnospiraceae; genus Porcincola. Next base: position 73,270 of record CACWKX010000011.1, on the reverse strand, counting down.
GGTTATTTCGCTGCAGGAAAGGGAAAGGAGGAGGCGGAGAAGCTGATCGGGCTTCTGGGAGAGCTTCCGGAAACAACCATCCTTCTGTTTGTCGAGACGGAGGTGGACAAGCGGAGCCGGCTTTACAAGGCTGTCTCGAAGGCGGGACTGTCGGTTGAATTTGAACACCCGGATGAAATGGAGCTTGCCAGATGGGTTGTCTCACAGCTTTCAGAAAACAGGATCCGGATTACAAAGGGTGCCCTGCAGATGCTGCTGGAGAGGACTGGGGCCGATATGACGATGCTCAGGGCTCAGCTTGACAAGCTGACAGCCTGCGCAGGGGAAGGCGGAACGCTGTCAGAGACGGATGTAGGGGGACTGGTCGCGGAGCGGCTGGAGACGAGGGTCTTTGACCTCGTGGACGCGGTCGGGCACCGGGACCGGAGAGGAGCGATCAGCCGGTATGATGAGCTGCTCCGGATGCAGGAGGAACCGAACCGGATTCTCTATTTCCTCGGGAGACAGTTCAACCTGCTCTACCTGATGAAGGTTCTTTCCCAGAAGGGGAAAGGGACGGTGGAGATGATGAAGGTGATGGATCTGAGGTACTCATTTCAGATTCGCAAGCTGTCGGACCAGGCGCGTTTCTTTACGACAGAGCAGCTGCGGCATGCAGTTGCGGACTGTACAGCCATGGAACAGCGCTTCAAGACGGGAAAAATCGATGTCAGGCTGGGCGTGGAGCTTCTGCTTGTGAAATACAGCAGGCCGGGTGAACCCGTCCGGGGAGGAGCCGGGGCTTCCTGAGACGCCGGAGTCTGGCACAGTCAGAAAGCATATGCCGGCTGCCGCACGCGGAACTGTCTGATACTGCGGAGTCTCTGGCGCAGCGAGGGCAGCGGCGGATTTTCAGTCGAGCAGAAATTCGGCCAGCACCACGTTTGAGATCGAGATGCCCCGGTCTGTCAGCCGTATGGCTTCCCCATCGTCTGAAATCAGCCGAAGACCTGCCAGGTTGGACAGGACACGGCCGTATACCTCGTCCATCGATACACCAAACCGCTCCCGGAAGTGCTGCCTTGTGACGCCTTTCATCTCCCGGAGGCCGAGAAACATGGTTTCCTCCATTTCGTTGCTGTTGGACAGGTGTGTGACTTCTTTCCTTGCAAAGCTGCAGGACAGATATTCGTTCAGATCAGAGGTGTTTTTCCACCGCATGTGATCCGCCTGACTGGAGGCACCCAGTCCGAAGCCAAGATAAGGTCTTCTTTCCCAGTATCCCTTGTTGTGTACACTTTCAAAACCGTTCAGCGCCCAGTTGGATATTTCATAGCGGTGAAAGCCTGCCTCAGAGAGGAGAGACTTCAGATCGCTCAGCATGCCGGCTTCCTCGTCCTCCGATGGAAGAAACAGCGGGCTGTCGCCAAGCGCCTTGCGCTCGGCATCCTCGTGGTAGCGTTCCCAGAAAGGAGTGCCGGGTTCGATGATCAGACTGTATGCGGACAGGTGCTGAGGCGGATCCGGAAGAGAGAGAACCTGTCCGAGCGTATCGCGAAACTGCGCGCGGCTCTGGCCGGGGAGATCATACATCAGATCAACGCTGATATTCTGAAAACCGGCAGTCCGGGCAGCGGTGTATTCTTTCCTGAAGGTTTCAAAATCGTGGATGCGGCCGAGCAATTTCAGAAGGCTGTTGTCTGCGGACTGCAGGCCGATTGAGAGACGGTTGATACCGGCGCTGTGGTAGATATGAAGCTTTTCGTCATTCAGCGTGCCGGGATTGCATTCCAGGGTGATCTCCGCATCCGGGGCAAGATCAAAGCGGGAACGGATAACATCAAGGGTATCTGCAATCAGCATGTCGTCGGGGAGAGAAGGCGTTCCGCCGCCGAAAAAGACGGAGAGGATGCGGTATGTTTTTCCAAAGCCAAGAGAGGCGGCATTAAGAATTTCCTTTCGGAGGGCGGAAAAATAACGGCGCTGCATCTCTGAGCCAAGTGTAGTCGAGAGAAAGTCGCAGTACAGACATCTGGAGACGCAGAATGGGATGTGAATATAGAGACCGGCGGATATGCGCGATGGCTGAGTCATGAGAATCTCCATTCCGCCGCCTTCGGCCGGCGGCACAAATACTTCTTCCGGGACAAAGCTGAAGACAGTAAAAAAGGAGCATCGGCGATGACGTTCCGATACTCCTTGATCTTTCTGTTACCAGATCAGAAACCTGCAGCATCCGGTTTCCAGGATCTGCGGATGACTGAACAGATTACTGAACGGTGTTGACCAGCTTTGCAAGGCGGGAAACCTTGTTGGAAGCAGTATTCTTGTGGAAGACACCCTTCTTCTCAGCCTTGTCGATCAGAGAAGTTGCATTCAGAAGTTCCTTCTGTGCATTCTCCTTGTCGCCAGCTGCAACAGCAGCCTCAACCTTCTTGACTGCGGTCTTGACACCGGACTTGATGGCTTTGTTTCTTGCGTTTCTGACCTCAGCAATCAGAACGCGCTTTTTTGCGGACTTGATGTTTGCCAAAACGTACACCTCCAGACAAATGTCTACATTGTAATAGATATAATAAGAAATGAAACCACGTGTGCGCGAGAGAACGGACACGGACGTATCGGCACACATTCGAAGTTATTCTAATCCGCAGGAATGGCCTTGTCAACAGATAGGCTGGCTTTTGATTGCATTTTCATGCCCTTTAGGCTACTATTAACCGGATAAGAAAAAAGAATTGTGTCCGGCGGTTTGTCTGCAGAGCCTTGCAGATCCATTCTGAAGAAGAGCCGGGCAGATTACGATCTTGTAGATGATGAACCGGGGGGATCAATTTGGCTGAAATCAATATGAATCAGATTCGCAATTTCTGCATCATCGCGCATATCGATCACGGAAAAAGCACGCTCGCAGACCGGATCATTGAAAAGACGGGGGTCCTGACGAAGCGTGAGATGCAGGATCAGGTCCTGGATAATATGGACATTGAGCGGGAGCGGGGTATCACGATCAAGTCCCAGACCGTCCGTGCGGTCTACCATGCGAAGGACGGGAAGGAATACGTCTTCAACCTGATCGATACACCAGGTCATGTGGATTTTAACTATGAGGTCTCCAGGGCGCTTGCCGCCTGCGACGGAGCGGTTCTTGTGGTGGACAGTACGCAGGGAATCGAAGCGCAGACACTCGGCAATGTCTACCTTGCGCTTGATCACGATCTGGAGATCCTCCCGGTGATCAACAAGATCGACCTGCCTAGTGCGGACCCGGAGGGGACCGCGAAGGAAATCGAGGACGTCATCGGGCTTGACTGTTCCGACTGCCCGCGGATATCGGCTAAAACAGGCCTGAATGTGGAGGATGTCCTGGAGCAGATCGTTCAGAAGCTCCCCGCGCCGACGGGCGACCGGGAGGCACCGCTCAAGGCGCTGATCTTCGATTCTCTGTACGACGCCTACAGAGGCGTCATTGTCTTCTGCCGGATCCGGGACGGAAGGCTGAAAAAGGGCATGAAGGTCCGGATGATGGGGACGAAGACGGAGGCGGAGGTGGTCGAGGTCGGCTATTTCGGTCCGGGGCAGTTCATCCCCTGCGATGAGCTGCAGGCCGGGATGGTCGGTTACTTCACGGCATTTCTGAAGAATGTCGGCGATACGCGGGTTGGCGACACGGTGACGGATGCGGAGCACCCGACCGCCGAAGCGTACCCGGGCTACCGCAGGCCGCTTCCGATGGTTTACTGCGGCGTCTATCCGGCGGACAGTGCAAGGTATGGCGATCTCAGGGATGCGCTTGAGAAGCTTCAGCTGAATGATGCGTCTCTCGAGTTTGAGCCGGAGACCAGCGCTGCCCTCGGCTTCGGCTTCCGCTGCGGGTTCCTCGGACTTCTGCACCTGGAGGTCGTTACCGAGCGGCTGGAGAGGGAATACAACCTTGATCTGGTGACGACAGCCCCGGGCGTCGTCTACAAGGTTCACAAGACGGACGGCGAGGTCTTTGATCTGACCAATCCTGCAAATCTCCCGGATCCTTCTTCGATTGAGTACATGGAGGAGCCGATTGTCTCAGCGGAGATTATCGTGACGACAGAATTCATCGGTCCGATCATGCAGCTTTGTCAGGAACGGAGAGGGGTTTACAAGGAAACAGAGTATCTGGAGGCAAATCGTGCCGTGCTCCGCTACGACATGCCGCTGAACGAGATCATCTATGATTTCTTCGACGCGCTGAAGTCCAGATCAAGAGGCTATGCTTCGTTTGACTATGAGATGAAGGGGTATGTACAGTCAAAACTGTGCAGGCTGGACATTCTGGTCAACAAGGAGCCGGTCGATGCGCTTTCCTTTATCGTGTTTGAGGACAACGCATATGACAGGGGACGCCGGATGTGCGAGAAGCTGAAGAATGAAATTCCGAGGCAGCTGTTTGATATTCCGATCCAGGCAGCGGTGAATGGCCACGTGATCGCGCGGGAGACTGTCAGGGCACTTCGGAAGGATGTCCTGGCAAAATGCTATGGCGGCGACATTTCCAGAAAGAAGAAACTGCTCGAAAAGCAGAAGGAAGGAAAGAAGAAAATGCGCCAGATCGGATCGGTTGAGATCCCGCAGAAGGCGTTTCTGAATGTACTGAAACTGGACGATCAGAGCTGAAACAAAAGAGAAGACCGGGTGCAGGGGCGCTCAGCCTTCTCTTTTTTGTGCAGGCGGCGATCCGGAAGTCATGCTGCAAGTCTGCCTGCAGGTCAGAGCTCCTGGAGGCCGCCTCCTGTATGGAAATCCCGGCTTCAGGGTTGCATACGGATCATGAGCCGAACAGCTCGTCAACAACGAACCGATGGATCCGAAGATAGGTCTGACCTGTAAAGTGCAGACCGTCGACGGTCCGGAAGCCTTCGAGCTTCAGAATGGTGGAGGAGTCCAGGTAATGGTCCGGGAAGGCCTGCTGAATCGCCAGGTTCAGCTTTGTGATGTTCGTGTTTGTCACAAGATCGAGTGCATCCTCACTTGCTCCATATTCAATCATCCTGGCGCGCTGTACGGGGTTGACGGATAAAAACCAGAAGGTCGTGTCAGGATATTCCGCTACCATATCCCTGTAGGCAGCGAGATATTCGTCAATCTGGTCCGGATCATTGACGCCGAAGTTCAGGACGACCGGCACATCTGGATTATGACTGATTGCGTCCGCCATCAGGCCCTTTCCCTCTGACAGAAACCAGCTGCAGCCTTCTCCAACCTTTCCGACGAACACGCAGTCGTCATCCGGCAGGTACTTCTTCAGCGCATTCTGCATGCCAATGGTTCTGGAATCTCCCACGAATATGATTTTATGAGAGGGCAGAGCTCTTTCCTGTTCGGGCATCTCTGTCTCCGTTTCTGCTTCAGACATTTCCGGGAGGACAGCCTTGTCAGATCCTTTCTGAGGGCTGATGCCGGCTTCCTGCGAAGCGTTCAAACCGGATTTTTCATCGAAAGCGCCAGAGGCTGCAGGCGGGTGCAGGCTTCCGGAGGATGCGGAGTCCGTATTTCGCTGGATGTTCTCCGAGGCATCTGACTCAAGCGGGTTGGTGAGATGGGGATGGCGGCTGTCGAACTCGTCGGTCGCCTTCTTCATATAGAAAGCCAGAAGAACAAGTGCTGCAAGGGAGGCTGCCGCGCTCAGCAGCAGGATCAGAAGTCGTTTCTTCATATTCAAAGCTCCTTCTATGATTCAGATTTAATCAAGCTGCGACCAGACACATACGAGCTGTGCATTGCAGACTCTGTGCGTTCGCAATTGGGAATGGCGGTGCCCAGGCACATTCGGACTGTGCAGTAAACCAGCAGACGCACAATAAAGCCATTTTATCACAGTTCAAAAAGTTTTTTGAAAGGTATTGACAAAGGTACCCGTCAGAACTATTATAGTGCCATGGATGTTAGCACTCCATAACAATGAGTGCTAACAAGAAAAGGAAAGGAGGATTCAGATGCAGCTTGATGACAGAAAGTGGACCATTCTGAAAGCGATCATCAAGACCTATCTGGAGACAGGCGAGCCGGTTGGATCGAGAACCATCTCAAAGTTTCCAGATCTGAATCTCAGTTCCGCCACGATCCGCAACGAGATGTCCGATCTGGAAGATATGGGGCTGATCATTCAACCTCATACATCGTCCGGACGTATTCCTTCGGATGCTGGATACCGGCTTTATGTAGACCGGCTGATGGATGAGAAGGAGGCGGAGGTTTCGCAGATGAAGAACATGATGATCCAGAGGCAGGATAAGCTCGAGATGCTTCTGAAACAGCTTGTTCGTTATCTGGCGGTGAATACCAATTATGCCACGATGATCACCAGCCCGCAGTATCATAGAACCAGGCTGAAGTTCATTCAGCTCTCGATCATAGATGAAGGACAGATCCTGGCAACGGTGGTGACAGAAGGCAACGTGGTGAAAAACCGTGTGATCCATATCCAGCATGGTCTCACCCACGATGAGGTGCTGCAGCTCAATATTCAGCTGAACAGCAGGCTGAACGGACTGACAATCGAGCAGATTAATCTGGATACGATCCAGAAGCTTAAACAGGAGGCGGGCATTCATTCAAACCTGATCTCGGAAGTGCTCGATGCGGTTGCAGACGCCATCTCAAAGGAGGAGGATCTGGAGGTTTATACCTCCGGGGCTACGAATATATTCAAGTATCCGGAACTTTCCTCCGATACGGACAAGGCGAGCGGCTTGATCGAGGCCTTTGAGGAAAAAAAGCCGCTTCTGTCACTGCTCAGCCAGAATGGTTGTGATGAGCAGGAGCATGGCATCCAGATCTCGATTGGACGGGAGCTGAAGAACGAGAACATGGAGGACTGCAGTGTGGTCACAGCCAGCTACGATCTGGGGGACGGTGTCTTCGGGAAGATCGGCATTGTGGGCCCCAAGCGGATGGATTACGACAAGGTGGTCGGGATCCTGAAGAGCGTGACAGCCCAGCTGGATGAGACATACGGCAGGAAGGAAAGCCCCGCAGATGAGAATGGGCTTTCTCCCGGGTCAAAAACCGATGACGGAGGCCCGGAGCAGGATGAATAGCAGAGCGATGCGGAGGCAATAGAATGACAGATAAGGAAAAACAGGAAAACAGCCCAGGAGAAGAAGACAGGGGCGTCCGGATTGAGATACATGGCGAAGAGCCGGACAAGATGGAGAAGAAGAACGAAGACAGTAGAGGTCCGGGACAGAATCTGGAGAAAGAACATGCGGCGGAGGGCCTCAATGGACAGGAAGACGCCGCGAAGACAGATCAGAACCGGAATCCGGAGGAGGAGCCAGATAAGGCGGCGGATGCATCTGACGCCGGGGAGGATACTTCCTCCGACAGCGGTGCTGGTACCGGAAAAGGGTTCTTCGGTTTCAAAGGAAGGAAAGAGAAGGATCAGAGAGATCAGAAGATCGAGGAGCTGACCGATCAGGTCAGGCGCCAGATGGCGGAATTCGATAATTTCCGAAAGCGGACAGACCGCGAGAAAGCGACGATGTTCGACATGGGGAAAAGGGATGTGATCGAGCAGATTCTTCCGGTTGTGGACAGCTTCGAGCGAGGTCTCGGGGACATGAAGGAAGAGAGCGAGGATCCGTTCCGCCAGGGCATGCAGAAGATCTACAGGCAGCTGACAAAGGCGTTGGAGGAACTGGGCGTCAGGACGATTGAAGCGGTCGGAAAACCATTTGATCCGAACTTTCACAATGCGGTCATGCATTGTGAGGATGAGTCAGCCGGTGAGAATATCATCGTGCAGGAGTTTCAGAAGGGCTATATGCTGAACGATGTCGTCATCCGACACAGCATGGTGAAGGTTGCCAACTGATCTTTATTACAAAAACCGGGACGGAGGCGTTGTTCTTCCGCGATCCCGTTGACAATATTGGAACATACAGGCATATGCCGCGGTTCTCCGGAGAGGAAGAGGCGGCAGGAAAAAAACAAGACCGAACAGCAGAACACCAGGAGGTTTCATTATGGGAAAGATTATAGGAATTGACCTTGGTACAACAAACAGCTGCGTGGCAGTCATGGAAGGCGGAAAGCCGACTGTCATCGCAAACAGCGAAGGAGAGCGCACAACACCGTCCATCGTTGCATTTACAAAGAACGGCGACCGTCTGGTCGGCGAGCCGGCAAAGCGCCAGGCTGTGACGAACTCTGACAGAACCGTGTCTTCAATCAAGAGACACATGGGCTCTGACTACAGAGTCACAATCGACGATAAGAAGTATTCCCCACAGGAGATTTCCGCGATGATCCTTCAGAAACTGAAGGCAGATGCGGAGGGATACCTGGGTGAGAAGGTGACAGAGGCTGTCATCACCTGCCCGGCATACTTCAATGATGCGCAGAGACAGGCAACAAAGGATGCAGGAAAGATCGCCGGCCTTGATGTCAAGCGTATTATCAACGAGCCGACTGCAGCCGCACTGGCTTATGGCCTTGATAACGAGAAAGAGCAGAAGATCATGGTGTATGACCTGGGCGGCGGCACCTTTGATGTGTCTGTCATCGAGATCGGTGACGGCGTCATCGAGGTTCTGGCAACCAATGGCAACAACCATCTGGGCGGCGATGACTTTGATAAGAGAATTGTCGACTACATGCTGAAGGACTTCAAGGCAAAGGAAGGAATTGATCTCTCCGGCGACAAGATGGCCATGCAGAGGCTGAAGGAGGCTGCCGAGAAGGCAAAGAAGGAGCTTTCCTCCTCTACGACAACCAATATCAACCTGCCGTTCATTACGGCCAATGAGACCGGCCCGAAGCACTTCGAGATGGATCTCACAAAGGCAAAGTTTGACGAGCTGACCGCAGATCTGGTTGATGCTACAGCTGAGCCTGTCAGAAAAGCACTTGCAGATGCAGGCATTACAGCTGCAGATCTTGGAAAGGTTCTGCTGGTCGGTGGTTCAACCCGTATCCCGGCTGTGCAGGACAAGGTCAAGGAATTGACCGGAAAGGAACCGAGCAAGAACCTGAACCCGGATGAGTGCGTGGCAATCGGTGCAGCCATTCAGGGCGGCAAGCTGGCAGGGGATGCCGGCGCAGGTGATATCCTTCTGCTGGATGTCACGCCGCTGTCCCTTGCAATCGAGACGCTGGGCGGTGTATCCACTGTTTTGATTCCTAGAAATACGACTATTCCGACCAGAAAGAGCCAGGTCTTCTCAACTGCTGAGGATAATCAGACCGCTGTCGATATCCATGTTGTACAGGGTGAGCGCCAGTTTGCCCGCGACAACAAGACGCTCGGACAGTTCCGTCTCGATGGAATCCCGCCAGCAAGAAGAGGTGTGCCGCAGATCGAGGTCACGTTTGATATCGATGCAAATGGCATCGTGAATGTTTCCGCAAAGGATCTGGGTACCGGAAAAGAGCAGCACATCACGATTACTTCCGGCTCCAACATGTCCGATGACGAGATCAACAAGGCTGTCAAAGAGGCGGCTGAGTATGAGGCGCAGGACAAGAAGAAGAAGGAAGCAATCGATACGAAGAATGATGCAGATGCCATGGTCTTCCAGACGGAGAAGGCAATGCAGGAGGTCGGCGACAAGATTGATGCGGCAGACAAGGCTGCAGTTGAGGCAGACCTCAAGTCTCTGAAGGACACCATCGCAAAGTGCGGGGATGATATCACGGATGAGCAGGTCAATGAGCTGAAGGCCGGAAGAGAGAAGCTGATGAACAGTGCGCAGAAGCTTTTCGAGAAGGTATATCAGCAGACGCAGACTCAGGCAGGACCTGGTGCAGGCGCAGGTCCGCAGGCAGGCCCGCAGAATGCAGGCGGCAGTCAGGGCGGCAAGGATGACGATGTCGTCGATGGCGACTACCGTGAGGTCTGACCGGGATAACAGATATCTGAAACAGGAAGCTGCCGTCACGAAGTGTGTGACGGCGGCTTAAACCATGTCCGGATACGGCGGAATAGGAAAGAGTGTTCTGCAGGCAGCCGGATCAATCGGGAGAATATATGGCAGAGAAGAGAGATTACTACGAAGTGCTGGGCGTCAGCAGGAGTGCCAGTGAAGAGGAGATCAAGAAGGCATATCGCCAGCTGGCGAAGAAATATCATCCGGATATGAATCCCGGCAATGCCGAAGCAGCGGACAAGTTCAAGGAAGCCTCGGAGGCGTATGCGGTTCTCGGCAATGAAGAGAAGAGAAGACAGTATGACCAGTTCGGCATGTCAGCATTCGATGGCTCCGCCGGCGGAGGTGGGTTTGATTTTAACTCTGCTGATTTCCAGGATATCTTCAGCGATCTGGGACTTGGAGGAATCTTCGGCGATTTATTCGGTGGCGGAAGAAGAAGTGCGAACCCGAACCGCCCGATGCAGGGCGCAAATGTCCGGACGCACGTCAGCATCACGTTCATGGAGGCGATTGAAGGCTGCTCCAAGACGATCGACGTCATGATCAAGGATGAGTGCCCGAACTGCCATGGGACAGGTGCAAAGCCCGGGACTGCCCCGAAGATCTGTCCGAAGTGCAAGGGCAGAGGGCAGGTTGTGTATACGCAGCAGACCATGTTCGGGATGATGCAGAATGTTCAGCCCTGCCCGGACTGCCGCGGAACCGGTAAGGTGATCGAGGACAAGTGCCCGAACTGCCATGGAACGGGCTATGTCATGAACAAAAAAACCATAGAGGTCCGGATACCTGCCGGGATTGACGACGGGCAGGCAATCCGCATCCGGGAAAAGGGGGAGCCGGGCGTCAATGGCGGACCAAGAGGAGATCTTCTGGTGGAGGTATCCGTTGCACGTGATCCGCAGTTTGTTCGCCAGAACCTCGATCTGTTCTCAAATAAGGATATCACGTTCGCGCAGGCAGCGCTGGGAGCGGATATTATGATCCGCACGGTGGACGGAGATATTTCATACAGCGTCAAGCCCGGAACGCAGTCTGGCACGAGGGTCCGTCTGAAGGGAAAGGGTGTTCCGGACGTGCGCGGCAGAGTCGGCCGGGGGGATCAGTATGTGACGCTGATTGTCCGTACACCAGTGAAGCTCAGCAGTGAGGCAAAGGAGCTTCTGGAGCAGTTTGATGCGGCATCGGACAGAAGTCTTTCTGCCGGCGAGGATGCGGCGAACGGAGCTTCACCTGAGACAGGGAAGAAGAAAAAGAAAAAAAGTTTTGTTGATCGGATGAAGGATGCGCTGGATGGCTGAACCATCCCAGGGCAGAGACAGACCCCTCCAGTTGGTGGAGCGGGTCTGTTTTTTTGACAGGAAACGACAGGGCAAAAACAGGAATATTTCACAAAAACGGATGCGGCCCCTGTCTGTTCATGCTATAATGGCGGCATCTGCGGGAACGATGGGATGGAGTGCCTGCAAGGCACATCATCAGGCTGAAAGCTGGAAAGGAAAAGAACATGTACTGTTACAGAAAAGTAATGGACGACCTGTACTGGGTAGGAGCGAATGACAGGCGTCTGGCAATGTTCGAGGGAGTGTACTCTGTTCCGGATGGTGTTTCTTATAATTCTTATCTGCTCCTGGATGAGAAGACAGTCCTGTGTGACACGGTTGATGCCGCTGTCGGAACAGTGTTTTTTGAGAACGTGGAGAAGGTGCTGGACGGAAGGCATCTTGATTATGTGATTGTCCATCACATGGAGCCGGATCACTCCGCGACGCTTGAGGAGCTGATCAGAAGATATCCGGATGTCCGGATCCTCTGCAACAGCAAGACGAAGACGCTGATGAAGCAGTTTTTCACGTTTGACGTGGAGGACAGGGTTCAGCTTGTGAAGGAGGGGGATGTCTTCTCTGCCGGCAGGCATGAGCTCACGTTTGTCAATGCTCCGATGGTTCACTGGCCGGAGGTCATGATGACCTACGACAAGACGAGCGGGACGCTGTTTTCGGCGGATGCGTTCGGAACCTTCGGCGCGCTGAACGGTGCCCTGTTTGCGGACGAAGTGGACTTCATGCGGGATTACCTGGATGAAGCCAGAAGATACTACAGCAACATTGTCGGAAAGTATGGAACACAGGTGACGGCTGCGCTGAAGAAGGCGTCAGGCCTAGACATCAAATACCTTTGCCCGCTGCACGGCTTCGTATGGCGGAAGAATATCGGAGACTATATTGACAAGTATCAGCACTGGGCAGCTTACAAGCCGGAGGAGACAGGGGTCGTCATCGCCTATGCTTCCGTTTATCATCATACCGAGAATGCTGCAGAGTGCCTGGCAGTCCGTCTGCGTGAGAAGGGGATCAAGACGGTGATGTTTGACACCTCTGTGACCCCGCCGTCGGAGATTATTTCTGCTGTCTTCAAGTACAGCCACCTTGTGCTGGCTTCGACGACATACAATGCGGGCATTTTTGTTCAGATGGAAGCCTTCCTCTATGACCTGGTTGAGCATAACATCCAGAACCGCACGGTTGCCGTCATCGAGAATGGTTCCTGGGCACCGACCAGCGGTAAGCTGATGCGGGAACTTCTCGGGAAGTGCAAGAACCTCAACGTGCTCAACGAGACACTGACGATCAAGTCAGCGCTGAAGGAAGATCAGTTGTCACAGCTGGATGTGGTTGCGGATGCCATTGACGCGACCATTCCGAAGAAAACAGATGTCACGAAGGCAGACGAGAAAGGTGAGGGGGTTGATGCAGGAGCGCCGGTGCTTGATCCCAAGGCCATGTTCAAGCTCAGCTACGGCCTTTTCGTCCTGACAGCGAAGGATGGGGAGAAGGATAACGGCTGCATCGTCAATACGGTGATCCAGGTTACAGAGAAACCGAACCGGATCCAGGTGGCGGTCAACCGGAACGGTTGCACGCATGACATGATCAAGAAGACCGGTGTGTTCAATGTTTCGATTCTGGCACAGGATGCAACCTTCGATTTGTTCAGGCAGTTCGGTTTCCAGAGCGGGAAGTCTGCGGACAAGTTTGCTGATTTTGCGGATTACAGCCGTTCAGCGAATGGGCTGACCTATGTGACAAGAGGAACGAATGCACTGATTTCCGCGAAGGTCGTTCAGGAAGTCGAATTTGAGACGCATACCGTCTTCATCGCAGAGGTCACGGAGTGCAGGGTTCTTTCGGATGTTCCATCTGTGACGTATGAGTATTACTTTGCCCACATCAAGCCGAAGCCACAGCCGGTAGAAGAGAAGAAGGTGGGCTGGGTCTGCAGAATCTGCGGATATGTCTATGAGGGGGAGGTCCTTCCGCCAGATTTTATCTGCCCGATCTGCAAGCATCCGGCGAGTGATTTTGAAAAATTGCAGTGACGTCTCCAGGATTGTTTTACTTGACAAATGCTGCACTTTAAGCAACTATACCATTATCTGAAGACAAACATGATCCAGAGTCATTCATGATCTGGAAACCGAAGATGGAACAGGAGGATCACAACATGAAAAAGGTTTGCGATGTCTGCGGCTGGGAATATGACGAGGCAGAAGGGTATCCGGAGGGCGGAATCGCTCCTGGAACAAAGTGGGAGGATATCCCGGATGATTTTGTCTGCCCGATCTGCGGTGCAGGCAAGGATGAGTTCAGCGACGCTGACTGAGCGCCGCACAAGATGCAAGAGATGAAGGACCGCCGGAATTCATTTCCGGCGGCCTTTCTTGGAATTGGAGGAGAAACAGAAGAATATGGACATACCCACCCGATTGCAGACGCTAGACTGGGAACGTTATACAAAGTGTGCGCGGCAGGCTGCGGCAGACGGCATTGTTCTGCTGCGCAATGAAAAGGCAGTCCTTCCGCTTCCGGAAGGAGAAACGGTGGCGCTGTTCGGCGTCAGCCAGCTGTGCTATTACAAGAGCGGGACAGGCTCAGGAGGTATGGTGAATGTCTCCCATGTGGTATCAATCCGTGAGGCTCTTGAGGATGAACCTTCGATCAGGCTGAATCGTTCTGTTCTGCATCTGTATGACCGGTATGTGGACGAACATCCATTTGCAGCAGGAGAAGGATGGGGGAAGGACCCGTGGTCCCAGGCAGAGATGCCGCTTGACAGGGAGACTGCAGAGCAGGCAGGTCAGGACAGCCGCACGGCGATCGTTGTGATTGGAAGAACAGCGGGGGAGGACAGAGACAACAAGGCAGAGCCCGGGTCATTTCTGCTTACAGAGACGGAGCTGGACATGCTCAGAACTGTCCGGGGCGCATTCGCCAGGATGGTCGTCCTGTTGAATACCGGAAATATCATCGATATGCGGTTTGTGGATGACATCAGGCCGGATGCGGTTCTTTACGTGTGGCAGGGCGGCATGGTCGGCGGCCTTGGCGTCGTGGATGTCCTGACCGGTCGTGTCAGTCCTTCCGGTCACCTGACCGATACGATTGCGGAACGGATTGAGGATTATCCGTCCTCTGGTAATTTCGGGACAGGCGTGAGGGATGTCTATCAGGAAGATATCTACGTGGGATACCGCTTCTTTGAGACGGTCGCAAGGGACAGGGTGTTGTATCCGTTCGGATACGGACTTTCCTATACAACGTTCAGGATCAGGGCCCGGAAAAAGCAGAGTGAGCCGCTCGCAAGACTGTCTGTCGATCTGGAAGCCGAGGTGACGAATACGGGCCATGCCGCCGGGCGGGAAGTTGTGCAGGTATATGCGCAGGCGCCTCAGGGGGTGCTTGGAAAACCGGCAAGAGTGCTGGTCGGGTTTGAAAAGACGAGACTGCTGAAACCGGGCGAGAGCCAGACGCTTCAGATCCAGATCCCGGTCAGAAGCTTTGCCTCCTTCGATGAAAGCGGAAAAACGGCCGAGATCTCAGCCTGGGTGCTGGAGGAAGGGCGTTACGATCTGTATGTAGGCGAGAATGTCCGGGATGCGGTGATCCTGGACTCCGAGGATGGCGCCTTTACGCTGTCTGAGGACTGGATGGTTCTTCAGGAAGAGGAAGCGCTGGCGCCTGTCTGCAAGTTTGACCGTATGGCGATGAGCGAAGAGAACGGGGACGTCCACCTTTTGTATGAGGAGACGCCGCTTCGAAGCATCGATGTGGAGAAGCGGATTTATGAAAATCTTCCGGGAGAGGCTGCCCAGACGGGAGACCGGGGGCTGAAGCTGTCGGATGTAGAGGAAGGCTCCTGCAGGATGGAAGACTTCATTGCACAGCTCTCGGATGAGGACTTGTGTGCCGTCATCCGCGGAGAGGGAATGGGAAGTCCCCTTGTGACGCCTGGGACGGCGGCAGCGTTCGGCGGGGTCACAAAACGCCTTCGTGATTTCGGAATCCCCGCTGTGTGCTGCGATGATGGACCGAGCGGGATGCGCCTCGACTGCGGGGATCATGCATTTTCTCTTCCAAATGGAACGATGCTAGCATGTACTTTCGACCGGGAACTGAATGAGCAGCTGTTTTCCTTCCTCGGCCTGGAGATGGTCAAAAATCGGGTAGACTGCATTCTCGGGCCGGGCGTCAATATCCACCGAAATCCGCTGAACGGAAGAAACTTTGAATATTTTTCAGAGGATCCTTATCTGTCTGGAGAGATGGCGGCTGCCCAGCTGCGCGGGCTCCATCAGAGCGGGGTGACCGGTGTTCTGAAGCATTTCTGTGCAAACAACCGCGAGACCAGGCGGCACGAGCTTGACAGTGTCGTATCCGGAAGAGCGCTGCGGGAAATCTACCTGAGGCCTTTTGAGATTGCGGTCACGGAAGGCGGAGCGGATGCGCTGATGACGACCTATGGGAAGGTAAACGGCATCCATACAGCCTCCCTCTATGATCTGACCACGACCATTCTGCGCAATGAGTGGGGATTTGACGGGATCGTCATGACGGACTGGTGGGCAGCGATGAGCGAAGATCCGTCAGAACTGGCACCTTCTGAGGCGTCGGAACCCGGAACAGGAGAAGCAGAGGGAGAAGACGTACGGCGGCTGAAGCGGAGCATCGAGGGAAAGACGTATGATTTCAGTCCGATGGTCCGTGCCCAGAATGATCTGTACATGGTTGTCCCGGATGGGGAGAAGACTGTACCGTCTGAGGACGGAGAAGCCGGTGAGCCAACCACGCTTTCAGCGCTGCAGGGAGGAAGACTGACCCGGGCGGAGCTTCAGCGCTGCGCTATGAATATATGCCGGTTCGCGATGAAGACAGAGGCGATGAAACGCCTTCTGGGACATCCGACTGAAGTCACAGTGGAAAACGTTCCGGAGGGGGAGGATCTGTCTGCGGTTGAGAGTGTGACGTTCCAACCGGTTCCGCAGGAAGGACTTGAGCTTGATCTGTCATCGGTCCATCCACAGCGCGGAGAAGACTATCTGTTCGGTCTGCAGGTCACGCCAAACACCCACTACCGAATTGAGCTGAAGGCAGAGTCTGTGTCCGGCGTGCTTGCCCAGATCCCGGTGAGCCTGTTCTTCACGACCATTCCGGTTGCAGAGTGGATGTTCGGAGGCGGGGAAGGAAAGGAAGCTGTAAAGACAGCGATCTTCTTTTCCACAACCAGAAACAGCGTCATGAGGCTTCATTTTGGTCAGAGCGGACTTGTACTGAAGAGCCTCCGGGTTCAAAGGACCGGAGATTGAGAAGGAAGGCAGCAGGAGGATATTTTGAAAGACGGAATCATTCTTGATGTGGATGGAACGCTGTGGAATGCCGTGAGTGTGATCAGAGATTCGTGGAATCTGTACAGAGAAGAACAGATTCCCGAGATGCCGGGATCTTACACGGACGCGGATATTGAGGGAGTCCTCGGGCTGACGATGACTCAGATCGGGGACCGCCTTCTTGCACCACTCCCGGAGAAAAGGCGGCATCAGGCGCTTGAGGGGATGATGGATGCGGAAGTGACCTATATGTGGAAACACGGCGGCAGGGTATATCCCTCTGTTGGGCAGACGTTGACGTGTTTAAAGAAAGCAGGGTTTCACCTGTACATCGTCAGCAACTGCCAGAAGGGGTATATCGAGGACTTCCTGCATGCGTCGGGGACAGGCAGTCTGATTGAGGATCATGTGTGCTTCGGCGATACCGGAAAGTCGAAGGACTTCAGCATCCGCCTGTGTATGGAGAGAAATGAGCTTCAGCGCGCGCTTTATGTGGGCGATACAGCCGGCGATCTGGATGCGGCAAGAAAGGCGGGAATTCCGTTCATCTATGCAGCCTATGGATTCGGACAGGTCGACGCGGAGAAGGAGAAGGTTCCTTCGATCGAAGCCTTTTCGCAGCTTCCGGGGGCGGTAACAGCATTGTGGGAGAAAGCAGGGAATAGAAGATGATAACGGCATCAAACTGGACAGATTATGAGATCCTCGATACCTCCTGCGGGGAGAAGCTGGAACGCTGGGGATCCTACCTCCTCATCAGACCGGATCCGCAGGTGGTCTGGCAGACGGACAAAAAGGATCCGGGATGGAGACGGTGTAATGCTCACTATCACAGGTCCAGCAGGGGCGGCGGAGAATGGGAATTCTTTGATCTGCCGCAGCAGTGGACGATCGGCTACCAGAGCGGCGGACTGGATCTGACGTTTCATCTGAAGCCCTTTTCATTCAAGCATACCGGACTCTTTCCGGAGCAGGCGGCAAACTGGGACTGGTTTTCAGAGAAAATCCGCAATCGGATCCGTCAGGGAATGGAAGTGAAGGTCCTGAACCTGTTTGCCTACACCGGCGGGGCGACAGTTGCAGCGGCTCAGGCAGGTGCAGTCGTGACGCATGTGGACGCTTCAAAAGGTATGGTCGGCTGGGCGAAGGAGAATGCCGAAGCGTCCGGAATCGGCCACTCGTCTGTCCGCTGGCTGGTGGATGACTGCAGAAAGTTTGTAGAGCGCGAGATCCGCCGCGGCAACCATTATGATGCAATCATCATGGATCCTCCCTCTTACGGGAGAGGCCCGAAAGGTGAGATCTGGAAGATGGAGGACTGCATCCATGAGCTTTTAAAGCTGACAACACAGCTTCTTTCGAAAAGGCCGCTGTTCTTCCTGCTGAATTCCTATACGACGGGCCTGTCACCGGCAGTGCTGACGTATCTTTTGAGCGTGACGCTCGTTCCCATCTTCGGGGGGACTGTTTCATCGGAGGAGATCGGACTTCCGGTCAGAGACAGCGGCCTGATTCTGCCCTGCGGGGCAGCCGGGCGCTGGGAACTGTAACAAGACGGTATTCGAGAAAATGATACTTGAACGCGGAAGAGGCTGCGATTGTATACGAAAGCGGATGAGATCAAGACGGCTGCCGGGATGGCGCTGACTCAGGAGAGAGCCTTGCTTCTGAACCAGTAGGTATAAAAGTCCTGAAAACCGAGCGACTGGTAGAGCTTTTTGGCAGCAGTGTTTCCCTTTACGACCTGCAGATAGGCATAGCGGGCGCCCTGAAGGCGTGCCTCTTTCAGAATTGTGGAGCAGATTGCCCGGGCGTAGCCGCGCCTCCAGCAGCTGGGCGATACATAGATGGCGTAGATTCCGATATAGTCCCGGTCCCGGATTCCGAGACCGGTTGCCACGATCCGGCCGTCAATTTCAATGCTGGCTGCGATCGTTTCTTTCGGAATGGCCGCATACATGGAAGGGACAATTCGGCGCAGGTTCGGTTCAGAGGTCCCGTTCAGATGGAAAAGCCCGCGGATCCACTCGTCTGTGACGACAGCGTTCAGTTCGACCGTCAGCCCTCCTGCATAGTGGACGAGGGTCGGCAGGTTCAGACGGTTTTCAAAGATGTATTCCCGCTGTTCTTCCCTCAGCAGATTGACGTCGTTGAGATCAGCCGTCATCACCTCCGTAATGTGCCGGACATCATAGCCGCGCTGGGAGAGACGATGGTCAAATGAGGGATCCAGGAGAGGCTGGATCTTGAAGGAGCAGGGACTGCTGAAGTGGTCGTAGACAGCCTCACAGTAGGCGATCTTCTCCTCGACGGGGATGGTTGAAATTCCGACCTGCTCCACGGAGTTTGTCCGGTAGGAGTAATTGTACGAGAAACGGATCAGCCAGCCGTCATACAGCTCGATCATATAGGAGGGCCAGGCATTCAGCGAGACCTCCTCCAGATATTGAATGTCCTTCTCTCTTTTATCCCGCTCAGACCGGCTCATCGGTTCCATATTCCGTCTGTTCCCCCTGTCATTTATTCTCAAAATTAATCTCTATTGTACGAGTTCCCTGTGAAATAATCCAGTGCCCTTAAAGATTGTCAGCTTGCAAAGCTGCCGCGTGTATGGTAGCATTCTTTAGATTTTGAACAGCTTAAGAAAGAGAGGCATCTCATGGGCAGTGCAGCGTATCTGATACTGGAGGACGGAACTCTACTGAAGGGAGAAAGCGTCGGTTCGAGGAGAGAGGTGATCTCGGAGATCGTGTTCAATACGTCGATGACGGGATACCTGGAGGTCCTGACAGATCCCTCCTATGCAGGCCAGGCTGTTGTCATGACCTACCCTCTCATTGGAAACTATGGCGTCAGCTTTGAGGATATGGAGTCTTCAAGACCTTGGCTGTCCGCTTTCATCGCCCGGGAATTCTCCCGTATTCCTTCTAACTTCCGCTCGGAAGACACCATCCAGAATTTTCTCACAAGATATGATATTCCCGGAATTTCAGGCATTGATACCAGAGCGCTGACGAAGACGCTGCGGAACCGCGGAACCATGAACGGCATGATCACGACCAGGGACTACTCCCAGGAGGAGATCCGTGAGCTGCTGCCCCGGATCAAGGCATATCGGACCGGGGATGTCGTCTCACGCGTCAGCTGCCGGGAAAAGTACGAGTTTACAGACAGCGGGATGAATGTACCGTGGCCGAACCTGGTAGGCTCCAGAGTGGAGCTGGAAGAGGAAGCAGGGAACGGACGGCGGACAGAGAAAAATCCGGCAGGCACAGCGGATGGAATCATCTCCGCGGATGATCCGGCACTTGCAGGAACGCCGATTGCCCAGAAGGCTGCGGACGAACGCGAGCAGGCTTATGTACGGCTTTCCGAGAAGGCCGCCCGCCGGCATCTTCATGTCGCGGTGATGGACTTCGGCATGAAACGCAACATTGGAAGAAGCCTTGTGCACCGGGGCTGCCGTGTCACAGTTTATCCGGCATGGACGACCGCAGATGAGATTCTGGCAGATCAGCCGGACGGCATCATGCTGTCCAACGGCCCCGGTGATCCGAAGGACTGCGGAGAGATCATCTGCCAGGTGCGGAAGTTGTATGAAAGCGATGTCCCGGTCTTTGCGATCTGTCTTGGCCATCAGCTGATGGCGCTGGCGGCAGGAGGAGATACCTACAAGCTGAAATACGGGCACAGAGGAGGCAATCATCCGGTCAAGGATCTGAAGACAGGACGGGTATACATTTCCTCCCAGAACCATGGATATGCGGTAGATGAGAAAAGCCTGGGCGCAGATGTCGCGCGTCCTGCCTTCCGGAACGTGAATGATGGGACAAATGAGGGAATGACCTACCTTGGAAAAAATATCTTTACGGTACAGTTCCACCCAGAGGCCTGCCCGGGACCGCAGGATTCCGGTTACCTGTTTGATCGTTTTGTGAGGATGATGGAGCGCGTGAAAAGCGAGAAGGAGGGAGACTGAACATGCCGAAGGATAACAGCATCAGGAAAGTGCTCGTCATTGGCTCCGGCCCGATTATCATCGGACAGGCGGCCGAGTTTGACTATGCAGGAACTCAGGCATGCAGAAGTCTGAAGGAGGAGGGCATCGAGGTTGTCCTGCTCAACAGCAATCCGGCGACCATCATGACCGACAAGGATATTGCGGATCATGTCTACATCGAACCGCTGACGACGGAGGTGGTGGAGTCGATTATCCGGAAGGAGAGGCCGGACAGCATTCTGCCGACGCTCGGGGGACAGGCCGGACTGAACCTTGCGATGGAGCTGGAGGAGAAGGGAATCCTGAAGGATCTGGATGTCCGCCTGATCGGAACAACTTCCCGGACAATCAGGAGAGCCGAGGACCGTCTCGAATTCAAGGAGGCCATGGAGAAGATCGGGGAGCCGGTGGCGCCCTCCCAGGTCGTTCGCAATATCGAAGATGGAGAGAAGTTTGCACGACGGATCGGATATCCGGTTGTGCTGCGGCCGGCTTACACCCTTGGCGGTTCCGGCGGCGGCATCGCGAACAACCAGGAAGAGCTTGATGAGATCCTGGAGAACGGTCTCCGCCTTTCACGTGTCGGGGAGGTGCTGGTCGAGAGAAGCATCGCCGGATGGAAGGAAATCGAGTACGAGGTCATGCGGGACGGCGCCGGCAATGTCATTACCGTCTGCAACATGGAGAACATTGACCCGGTTGGTGTCCATACAGGGGATTCCATTGTTGTAGCGCCGAGCCAGACGCTGGGTGACAAGGAATACCAGATGCTCCGCACCTCCGCGCTCAACATCATCACAGAGCTGGGAATTACCGGCGGCTGCAATGTCCAGTATGCCCTGAAGCCGGACTCATTTGAATACTGTGTCATTGAGGTCAATCCGCGTGTGTCAAGATCCTCGGCGCTTGCATCGAAGGCGACAGGATACCCGATCGCGAAGGTTGCTGCCAAGATCGCTCTCGGGTACACGCTGGATGAGATTCGGAATGCGATTACCGGGAAAACCTATGCCAGCTTTGAGCCGATGCTGGACTACTGTGTGGTGAAGATGCCGAGGCTTCCGTTTGACAAATTCATTACGGCAAAGCGGAGTCTGTCCACACAGATGAAGGCGACCGGCGAAGTGATGAGCATCTGTACGAACTTCGAGGGCGCTTTGATGAAGGCAATCCGTTCTCTCGAGCAGCATGTCGACAGCCTCATGAGCTATGACTTCTCGGGACTCGATGACGAACAACTTCATAAAAAGCTTCAGGATGTCGATGACCAGCGAATCTGGGTCATCGCGGAGGCACTTCGGCGTGGATTTACGAGGGAAGGCATCTACAAGGCGACGAAGATTGATCCCTGGTTTCTGGACAAGATCGCGCATCTGACGGAGATGGAGAAGGCGCTGAAAGAGCAGCCGCTGACGGAAGACCTGCTGCGGGAAGCCAAGCGCATGGAATTCCCGGACAGTGTGATCGCATCGTTGACCGGAAAGACGCAGGAGGAGATCCGCCTGCTTCGGGAAAAGGCCGGTATCCATGCCTCATTCCGGATGGTGGACACCTGCGCTGCCGAGTTTGAGGCGCAGACCCCGTACTATTATTCTGTGTATGACGGGGGCGAGGATGAGGCTGCGGAGGCAGCCGGAAAACATGATAAGAAGAAGGTTCTGGTGCTGGGGTCCGGGCCGATCCGGATCGGACAGGGGATCGAGTTTGATTTCTGCTCTGTCCACTGTACCTGGGCCTTCCAGAAAGCCGGCTTCGAGACGATCATCATCAACAACAACCCGGAAACGGTATCGACGGACTTCGATATTGCTGACAAGCTCTATTTTGAACCGCTGACACCGGAGGATGTTGAGAACGTTGTCCGGCTGGAGAAACCGGACGGTGCGGTCGTCCAGTTCGGCGGCCAGACGGCGATCAAGCTGACGAGCGCGCTCATGAAGATGGGCGTCAGGATTCTTGGAACGGATGCGGACGATGTCGATGCCGCAGAGGACAGGGAACGCTTTGACGAGGTGCTGGAGCGGTGCGGCATCACCAGACCGAAGGGGGAGACTGTCTTCACGGCAGACGAAGCCAAGGCTGTGGCAAACCGTCTGGGCTATCCGGTTCTTGTCCGCCCGTCCTATGTGCTGGGCGGTGCCGGGATGCGGATTGCAATTTCCGACGAGGATATTGATTCCTATATCGGCAACATCAACCGCTATGCGCAGGATCATCCCATCCTTGTTGACAAGTACATGATGGGACGCGAAATTGAAGTTGATGCTGTCTGTGACGGAACGGATATCCTGATCCCCGGCATCATGGAACACATCGAGCGGGCGGGCATCCATTCCGGCGACTCGATTTCGGTCTATCCGGCAAAGGATCTGTCAAAGGAAGTCAAGGCTGTCATTGAGTCCTATACAAGGAGTCTGGCACAGAATCTGCACGTGATCGGCATGATGAATGTTCAGTTCATCGTCCGGGATGATGGTGTGTATATCATTGAGGTGAACCCGAGATCCTCGCGGACGGTACCCTACATCAGCAAGGTGACCGGGATTCCGATTGTTCCGCTTGCGACAAGAGTCATTCTGGGCGAAAAGATCAGAGACATGGGCTATACGCCCGGGCTCCAGCCGGAGGCAGATTATTTCGCGGTCAAGATGCCGGTCTTTTCCTTTGAGAAGATCCGGGATGCGGATGTTACGCTTGGTCCGGAGATGAAGTCGACCGGTGAATGCCTGGGCATCGCGAAGACATTTGATGAGGCGCTGTACAAGGCATTTCTTGGTGCCGGTGTCCGGCTGCCGAAGTACAGCAACATGATCATCACGGTCTGTGACGAGGAGAAGCCGGAGATGATCGATATTGCCAGACGGTTCTCAAAAATCGGGTATACGATCTATTCGACACACGGAACATGGAAGGCACTCCGCGCGGAAGGAATCCCGGCCCGCCAGGTCAATAAACTGGAGAAGGATTCCCCGAATCTGATGGATCTGATCCTCGGTCATCGAATCGATCTGGTCATCGATATCCCGAACAGGGGCATCGAGCATCAGCAGGACGGATTTCTGATCCGTCGCGCGGCCATCGAGACCGGGGTCAATGTCATAACGGCTGTCGATACGGCCCGGGCGCTGATTACCTCGCTCGAGGACAATTCAGTGACAAAGCTCAGTCTGGTCGACATCGCAGACATCGACAGGAGATAACGCTTGCAAAAAGACCGCTTTTCTGTACAATAGGAAAAGCGGTCTTTTTTCACGGCAGGGACGAGAATTGCCGGAGGAATGCCGGAAGAGCCCCGGGTTTTTCTGTGGGGCGACAAGGATTTCAGGAGGATTCAGATACATGATAGCTGCAAATGATGTCACGCTGCGTCTCGGAAAGAGAGCATTGTTCGAAGATGTCAACATCAAATTCACCGAAGGCAACTGCTATGGCGTCATTGGCGCGAATGGGGCAGGCAAGTCCACATTTCTGAAGATACTGGCCGGAAAGCTGGAGACGACGTCCGGAAGTGTCACCATCACACCGGGACAGAGACTGTCTTTCCTCGAGCAGGATCATTTCAAGTATGATGATCAGGTTGTACTCGACACGGTCATCCAGGGCAACAGACGGCTGTATGAGATCGGCAAAGAGAAGGATGCCCTCTACGCGAAGCCGGATTTCTCGGATGAGGACGGCGTGCGGGCATCTGAGCTCGAGGCGGAATTTGCCGAGATGAACGGATGGGAGGCGGAGTCTGACGCGGAGTCCCTCCTGAACGGGCTGGGGATTCCGACAGAACTTCACCAGGTACTGATGAAGGAGCTGACCGGCTCCCAGAAGGTCAAGGTCCTTCTGGCAAGAGCCCTGTTCGGCAATCCGGACATCCTGCTTCTGGATGAGCCGACAAACCATCTGGATCTGGACGCGATCGGCTGGCTTGAGGAGTTTCTGATCAACTTTGAGAATACGGTCATCGTGGTCAGCCACGACCGGTATTTTCTGAACAAGGTCTGCACGTATATTGCGGATATTGACTATGGAAAGATTCAGCTCTATGCGGGCAACTATGACTTCTGGTACAAGTCTTCCCAGCTGCGCATCCGTCAGATGAAGGAGGCCAACAAGAAGAAGGAAGAGCAGATCAAGGAGCTGCAGGAATTCATCCAGCGTTTCTCTGCGAATGCGTCCAAGTCCAAGCAGGCCACCTCGAGGAAGAGGGCACTGGAGAAGATTCAGCTTGACGATATCAGGCCAAGCTCGAGGAAGTATCCGTACATCGACTTCAGGCCGGAGCGGGAGATCGGGAATGAGATTCTGCAGGTTGAGAATCTGTCGAAGACGGTAAATGGCGTGAAGATGCTTGACGATCTGACCTTCACGCTCCGCCATGACGACAAGGTTGCTTTTGTAGGCGGAAATGAGCAGGCCAAGACGATGTTCTTCCGGATTCTGATGGGGCTTGAGGAGCCGGATGAGGGCTCGTTCAAATGGGGTGTCACGACAAAAAGAGCTTATTTTCCGAAGGATTACACCGATGAGTTTGACAACGATCTGACCGTTGCCCAGTGGCTGACCCAGTATTCGGAGATCAAGGATCAGACGTATGTGAGAGGCTTTCTTGGCAGGATGCTCTTTGCAGGGGAGGATGGAGACAAGTATGTGAAGGTCCTTTCCGGCGGCGAGAAGGTACGCTGCCTGTTCTCAAAGATGATGATTTCCGCTGCGAATGTGCTGATTTTCGACGAGCCGACCAATCATCTGGACATGGAATCGATCACGGCCCTCAACGACGGCATGATCAAGTTTCCGGGTGTGATGCTGTTCTCATCAAGAGACCATGAGATCGTGGAGACGACCGCGAACCGTATCATGGAAATCCTGCCGAACGGCAAACTGATCGACAAGGTCACGACCTACGATGAGTATCTGGCGTCCGATGAGATGGCGAGAAAGCGCACGGTCTACACCAGCGAGACGGATGATGAGGATTGAGAGAAAGCCTGTTATACAACACGTTAGTATAATACAACTGATGATATAACACTAAAACATTAGTTTGTATAAATAGAACAGATTGTCCAGCGAAAAGAACATAAAATAGTGTAATTTCACGACGCTTCATGGACAATGCCTCCTCTGTATGCTATGATAGGTGCGAAATTCTGAGCATACAGCGGAGGCATTTTTCTTTGCCAGATTCCGCTCCGCCGGGCACCGGAGACTGCGGTGACGAACGGCAGGGGACGGCGGCAGAGAAGGCTGCATATCCAACCTGCGCGCTTATAGAACGAACTTCAAGAAGGAGGAACTAAAATGGCAAGACAAATGAAGACCATGGATGGTAATCAGGCTGCCGCATATGCATCCTATGCATTTACTGATGTCGCAGCGATGTACCCGATTACCCCGTCGTCTGTTATGCCGGAGCATACAGATGAGTGGGCAACACAGGGTATGAAGAACATCTTTGGCCAGACCGTCAAGATCACTGAGATGCAGTCCGAGGCAGGCGCTTCCGGCGCTGTCCACGGCTCTCTTGCAGCAGGCGCCCTCACGACGACCTACACTGCTTCTCAGGGTCTGCTTCTGATGATCCCGAACCTTTACAAGATCGCGGGTGAAAGGCTTCCGGGCGTGTTCGACGTATCCGCGCGTGCAGTTGCTTCCCATGCACTTTCCATTTTCGGAGACCATTCCGATGTGTACGCCTGCCGTCAGACGGGCGCCTGCATGCTGTGTGAATCTTCTGTGCAGGAGGTTATGGACCTGACACCGGTTGCACATCTTGCAGCCATCGAGGGACGTCTTCCGTTCATCAACTTCTTCGACGGCTTCCGCACCTCCCACGAGATCCAGAAGATTGAGCAGTGGGATTTCGAAGACCTGAAGGAGATGTTCAACTTCAAGGCACTTCAGGAATGGAGAGACCAGTGTCTGAATCCGGACCACCCGGTAGAGAGAGGCTCCGCACAGAACCCGGATATCTTCTTCCAGGTCCGCGAGGCAATCAACCCGTACTATGATGCGATGCCGGCCATTGTCCAGAAGTACATGGACAAGGTCAATGCAAAGCTCGGAACGGATTACAAGCTGTTCAATTACTATGGCGCACCGGATGCAGAGCACATCATCATCGCCATGGGCTCCGTTAACGATACGATCGAGGAGACCGTGGACTACCTGAACCAGGCTGGCGGCAAGGTCGGTGTTGTGAAGGTCCGTCTCTACAGACCGTTCAGTGCAGAGGCGCTGATCGAGGCAATTCCGGACAGTGTGAAGTATATCTCCGTGCTTGACCGCACGAAGGAGCCGGGTTCTCTTGGCGAGCCGCTGTATCTGGATGTTGTCGCAGCTCTGAGAGGATCAAAGTTCCAGAATGTTCCGATTTTCACAGGCCGTTACGGACTGGGAAGCAAGGATACGACACCGGCACAGATTATCGCTGTTTACAAGAACACTACAAAGGAAAAGTTCACCATCGGCATCGTCGATGATGTCACAGGCCTGTCTCTCGAGGAAGGCCCGGCGATTGTCACGACACCGGAGGGAACCATCAACTGCAAGTTCTGGGGCCTTGGCGCGGACGGAACGGTCGGTGCAAACAAGAACTCCATCAAGATCATCGGCGACAACACCGACATGTATGCGCAGGCATACTTTGATTATGATTCCAAGAAGTCCGGCGGCGTGACGATGTCCCACCTCCGTTTCGGCAAGAAGCCGATCAAGTCCACCTACCTGATTCACCAGGCAAACTTTGTTGCATGCCATAATCCGGCATACATCCGCAAGTTCAACATGGTTCAGGAGCTGGTTGACGGCGGAACCTTCCTGCTGAACTGCCCGTGGTCCGATGAGGAGCTGGAGCAGCATATTCCGGGACAGGTGAAGGCATATATCGCAAAGCATCACATCAAGTTCTACACGATCGATGGTGTCAAGATCGGCATCGAAGTCGGTATGGGACCGACCCGTATCAACACGATCCTTCAGTCCGCATTCTTCAAGCTGGCTGCCATCATCCCGGAGGAGAGGGCAATCGAGCTGATGAAGGCTGCTGCAAAGGCAACCTATGGGCGCAAGGGCGATGATGTCGTCAAGAAGAACTGGGCAGCCATCGACGAGGGCGCTAAGCAGGTTCACGAGGTCACTGTACCGGCATCCTGGGCTGACGCTGCCGATGAGGGGCTTGATTTCCACAAGGTATCTGAGGGTGAGAAGGAGGTTGTCGATTTCGTCAACAACATCCAGCTGGCTGTCAGTTCCCAGGAGGGCAACAAGCTGCCTGTCTCCGCATTCAAGGATTACGTTGACGGCACGACACCGTCCGGAACGGCTGCATATGAGAAGCGCGGCGTTGCGGTTATGGTGCCTGTCTGGAATCCGGACAACTGCATCCAGTGTACACGCTGCTCGTATGTATGCCCGCATGCTGTTATCCGTCCGTTCGCGCTGAATACCGATGAGGCGGCAGCACTTCCGGAGAGCCAGAAAACGCTTCCGATGCTTGGTATGAAGGACTACAAGTATGCGATCGCTGTCTCTGCGTATGACTGCACAGGCTGCGGAAGCTGCGCGAATGTCTGCCCGGGCAAGAAGGGCGAGAAGGCGCTGACCATGATGCCGTTCGCAGAGCATACGGACGAGCAGGAAGGGTTCGATTACTGCGTCAAGCTGGATCCGAAGCAGGATGTTGTCGACAAGTTCAAGGAAAACACGGTCAAGGGTTCCCAGTTCAAACAGCCGCTGCTTGAATTCTCCGGTGCCTGCGGCGGATGCGGCGAGACACCGTATGCAAAGCTTGTCACACAGCTCTTCGGAGACAGAATG
Source organism: uncultured Lachnospiraceae bacterium (assembly GCA_902761585.1). GTDB lineage: Bacteria > Bacillota > Clostridia > Lachnospirales > Lachnospiraceae > Porcincola. The sequence goes on along the minus strand of CACWKX010000011.1, from coordinate 44,910 downwards.
TACATCGCGAACGCAACCGGATGCTCCTCCATCTGGGGCAACTCCTCACCGTCCACACCGTACACGGTCAACAAGAAGGGACATGGCCCGGCTTGGTCGAACTCCCTGTTCGAGGATGCGGCTGAGTTCGGTTTCGGTATGTTCCTGGCAGCTGATGCACTCAGACAGAGCCTGAAGAGCAAGGTTGAGGCGATGATGGCCGAGGGCAAGGTTACAGCCGAGGGTCAGGCATGGCTTGATACCTATCTGGATGGAAAGACCAACGGAGCGGCGACCGATGAGCTTGTGAAGGCTCTTGAGGCCGACGGAAGTGCTGAGGCTCAGGATATCCTGAAGGACAAGGATTATCTGGCAAAGAAGTCCAACTGGATCTTCGGCGGCGATGGCTGGTCCTATGATATCGGATTCGGCGGCGTTGACCATGTACTGGCATCCGGCAAGGATATCAATATCTGTGTCTTTGATACTGAGGTGTACTCCAACACAGGCGGACAGTCCTCCAAGGCTACCCCGACCGGTGCAGTCGCTCAGTTTGCGGCAGCCGGCAAGGAGACCAAGAAGAAGGATCTGGCTTCCATGATGATGAGCTACGGCTATGTCTACGTCGCACAGGTTGCGATGGGCGCTGACTTCAACCAGTGCGTCAAGGCATTCGCAGAGGCTGAGGCATATCACGGACCGTCCATCGTTCTGTGCTACGCACCTTGCATCAACCACGGTATCAAGAAGGGTATGGCGAAGGCTCAGACTGAGGAAGAGCTGGCTGTCAAGTCCGGATACTGGCATCTGTTCCGTTACAACCCGGATCTGAAGAAGGAAGGAAAGCCGGCATTCACGCTGGATTCCAAGGCTCCGACAGACGATTACAAGGAGTTCCTGAACGGAGAGGTCCGTTATAACTCCCTGAAGAGATCGAATCCGGAACGCGCTGCAAAGCTCTGGGATAAGTCCGAGAGTGAGGCAAAGGAGCGTTACGATTATCTGAACAGACTGGTGAAGCTGTACAGCCCGGAAGAAGAGTAATGTTCTGAGTCAGGCGAACCGTCTGGCTGAAGAGAGAGGCCGCTGCCCGATATGGCAGCGGCCTCTTTTTAAATGTAAGGTGAATGTGAGAAGAGACCAGTCGGGGGATCAGGATCTTGAGCGGTATTCGCTGGGAGAGACACCGAAGTAGTTCCGGAAGGCTTTCGAGAAGTAGGTATTGTCCGGATATCCGACTCTGGAGGCAATCTCCGTGATCCGGATTGCAGGGTCCTTCAGCAGACTTGCAGCCCGCTCCATCCGGACGGATGTGAGATATTCGGAGATTCCCAGGTGATAGGTGGATTTGAACAGTCTTGACAGGTATTCATGCGAGAAAAAGTATCGGTCCGCAAATTCTGAAAGTCTGATGTTGTGCGTGTAGTCCCGATCGATCGTGTCATGCAGAAGGGTGACAACCTGCTGGGCAGTGAGACTTGAAACAGAGCCCTCCGCGGAAAAGTCTTCGTCCGGAAACAGCGTTTTCATGGCATGCCCGATGGCCTTGTTCAACTCATCGGCAACAACCGGCTTGAGCAGGTAGTCTGATACATGAAAGTGAATGGCCTGCTGCGCATAGCGAAAGTCATCGTAGCCGCTGATCACGATAAAGGCACATCTGCCGCATTCCTGTGTGGCATGCTTCAGAAATTCAACACCGTCCATAACAGGCATCGACATGTCAACAAAGACAATCGAAGGCGACAGTTCCCGCATCAGTGTGAGCGCCTGCTTTCCATTTTCTGCACAGGCCGGGATATCCAGGTGAAAACGGCTCCAGGCACCGAGCTTGCTGATCGCGATACGGACCGGCTTTTCATCGTCAATGATCAATGCTTTGTACATTCGTTCTGCTCCTTTGAAGGTTCATGACCAGTGATACCCTGGTTCCGGTCCCCTCTACACTCTCGATCTGGAGAAATGAGGCCTCAGGGGCCATCAGCTTCAGGCGGCTGCTGAGGTTCACGAGACCGATGCTTCCTGCATTGGTCTGGGAAAGCGGTGCCTTCAGCGAGCGGCGAATTTCCTGCAGCCTGTCTGCCGGGATGCCGGCACCGTCATCTGACACGGTCAGATTGAAACAGGAAGCTCCGTCCGGATTGTCCTCATGTATGGTTTCTGTGGCTTCGATCTGAATATGGATGGAGCTTCTGTCGCCGGTGATCCCGTGGAGAATGGCGTTTTCAACCAGCAGCTGAACACAGCATTTCGGGACGGTCACATCCAGGAGATCCTCTCTGATATGAACCCTGACATCCAGTCTGTCATTCATCCGAAGCTTCTGCAGGTCAATGTAATTCTGTGTGAAGACCATTTCCTCACGGAGCGGGACCTGATTTCCTGCTTTCAGCGCGTATCGAAAGATCTGCGCGAGCTTGGTCACCATATCATAGATTTCAATCTGATCACACATCAGCGCCTCCGAACCGATTGCCTGAAGCGTATTGTTCAGAAAATGCGGGTTCAGCTGAGCTTCGAGGGCGGTCAGCTTGGCGGTCTTCTCGTTCAGGCTTGCGATCAGATTTTCGCGGATCAGCTTTTCAATCTGTGCGGACATCTGGTTGAAGCTGTCACTGAGCCTTGCCACTTCCAGGGAACGTCCCAGACGGATCTGGAGAAACTGTCCTTTTCCAAGCTTCTTCTGGCTGACAGAGAGCTGCGCGAGCGGTGCTGTCAGAAAGCGGAAGGAGAAGTAGGTCAGAAACAGAGAAACCACCAGAAACAGAAAGCCCTCCAGCAGGGAGAAGGTCCTGGCACGGCGAAAGCTTTCCTCAATTGAAGAAATAGGCTGGAGCGAAACGAGCCGGACCCCATAGGTTTCGTCCTGTGCGGCGCTGCAGAGGTACTGTTCGTCCCCGATCCGGACCAGTCCATCCTTCGGGAGAGGTCCGCGGGCCAGAACGGAATCAGGCGCGTTCGGGCTTTTCAGCACCGATCCGAGATCTCCCTTCGCGGAAGTATAAAGAAGGGTTCCGCCGCTGTACAGCGTGATGTTCGTCCCCTCCATACCGGAAAGCAGGGCGGACGGTGTAACCTCGATGACGGCAGCCGCCAGAGGGGTTCTGTCTGAGATCCGGATGATGGTATGACTGAAGACAAACAGAGAGCCGTCGGAGGCAGGGGAGATGGCGGTACCGCTTTTTGCTTTCAGGCACATCTCCAGCTGCTGATTTCCGTCCATATCCGGAGCAGACTGCATCTTTATTCGCTGATCACCGCTGCTGCGGCCGACCACGAGATTCTGGTTCAGCATATAAAGGTGATAGGCGTTCAGATCGGTTCTGGTGTAATAATACGTCTGTACCTTCTGCAGGATATCCTGCTGGGCAGCCTCGGACAGCGGAACGGTCTGATGGAGCTGCTGGTAGAAGGTATTGTCAGTGACCGGAAGAACACAGAACTCGGACAGATTGTCCAGGTAGGACTTCAGATTCTGCGCTTTCAGGTTCAGCAGACGCTCTGACTGCGTATTGTATTCTCTGATTGAACCGGAACGGCTGTAGTTGTAATTGAATAACGACAGCAGCAGGGTACTGGCCAGCAGCAGCAGGCTGGTCATCAGCATGAACGAGACCCAGAGGGGTGTTCTGGAGAGGCGTGCTGACAATTTTGCCTTCAGATGAGCGGCGATCTTTTTCATGTGCATTCCTTTTCATCCGAATCTCTTCGGTTCTTCCTTTCTCTTTCCTCTGTATCATACAACAACAAAAAAGGATGTCAAAGAGACAGGCGGGCACAGAAAAACCTGATGTCAAAATAGTACAGACTTCATATCAATTATTTCCATATCTTTGGCAGAATCACGAAGGTATAATCTTGTCAGAACAAGTCATTCAGGTGTTTCGTCTGACTGGTAAGGAGTGTGTAATGAAGCGAAGCAGCATGAAAAAGAAGAAAGGGCTTGAAAATGTCCTGTTCACGATTCCTGCCGTCATCCTGGTATGTATGGTCATGTATATCCCCTTCGTGATGAGCGGGTACTATTCGCTGACCAGATGGAACGGAATCGCGAAGCAGCCTGTCTTCATCGGCCTGGAGAATTTCAAGACAATCCTGAGTGGAAGCGACAGCTTCCTTTCAGCGATGTGGTTCACGATCCGCTATACATTTTTCTTTGTCATTGTCTCGAATGTCGCAGCCCTGGCACTTGCCGTTGCCCTGACGAAACGATTCAGGCTGGCGAATCTTTACAGAGGTCTGTTTTTTATTCCGTATATCATGTCGATGACCATCGTCGGCTTCATCTGGAAGTTCATCTTCACATCCGGGTTCAAGAAGTTTTTTGAGGTCACAGGCTGGGGGTTCTGGAATCTGTCCTGGCTTGGAAACCCGAGCATGGCATTCTGGTCCGTCACAATCGTCGGGATCTGGCAGTCTCTGGGCTTCTACATTGTCCTCTATATCGCCGGCCTGCAAGCGGTGCCGAAAGATATCATCGAAGCAGCCTATGTGGACGGTGCATCGAGGAGACAGACCTTCTTCAAAGTGACGGTTCCGCTGCTCGGGCCATCGATGACGACCTGCGTGTTTATGTCCCTCACGAACGGACTGAAGGTTTTTGACATCATTCTGGCACTGACAAAGGGAGGACCTGGACAGTCGACGTACTCTGCAACATTATCCATCTATAATGAGGCGTTCACGCGGAACAATTACGGCCTTGGATCTGCACAGGCCATCCTGTATTTTGTGTTTGTTCTTGTGATCACGCAGCTGACCTTGAAAATGATGTCCAGAAAGGAGGTCGCACTCTGATGAGACGGAAAACCAGACAGAGGCTGTCACATATAATCCTTGTGGTGATCCTGACAGTGATCGCACTGCTCTATATCTATCCGGTTGCGCTGATGTTCATGAATTCAGTCAAGCCGTTCGGAGAGGTCATTGCGACACCGGTCTCGCTTCCGAAGAAGCCGACATTCGGAAATTATCTGTATGTCGGAGAGAAGATACAGTATTTCAGGCTCCTGTGGAATAACGTGATGATCACCGTCATCGGCATCATCGGGATCGTGTTTTTTTCTTCTCTTGCGGCATACATCTGTGACAGAAGGAGGACGAAATATACAAAGTTCATCTATACGCTGCTGATCACACCGATGCTGATTCCTTTTCAGACCATCATGATTACCCTGCTCAAGGCGATGAACATCATCCACCTGAACAATTCGAGAGTCGGCCTGGGCATCCAGTACTGGGGGTTCGGCATTCCGATGGCGACCTTTATCTTTTATAACTTTATGGCGACTATTCCGAGAGACCTCGATGAAGCTGCGACAGTCGATGGCGCAACAACCTGGCAGACGTACAGGATGGTGATTTTTCCGCTCCTGAAGTCGGTGACGGTGACGGTCATCGTGCTGGATGTCATGTGGATCTGGAACGATTTTCTGCTTCCTCTGCTGATGGTCAACTCAAATAACAAGACGAAGACACTGGTGCTGGCGGCATATACGTTCGTCGGACAGATGAATACGCAGTGGCAGTACGCGATGGTTGGCATGGTCATGGCTGTCTTCCCGTCCATCCTCGTGTTCATATTTCTGCAGAAATACATCGTCGAGGGCGTTGTGGCAGGTGCGGTGAAGGGCTGAAGAACTGGAGAGCAGAAGACCTGAGGGGCTGAAGAGAATAGCGGCTCTGTCAAACCCGGGAGGGAGCCGGCCTCATGCGGAGCATGGCCATGCAGGATATGGCACAGAAAAAACGGTGCTGCACAGGGAAAACAGGCAGAGAGATCTGCCTTGATCAATCACATATAAACCGGGTCGGAGGACCCAAAGCAGAAAGGAGTGTCTTGTATGAAAAAGAAACTTGTATCTCTGGTCATGGCAGCAGCCATGGCGGCATCTGTCGCGGCGCTTCCTGCATTCGCAGGGGAGACAGAGGCGGCAGTGGATCCGTCACAGGATTCCGGAGAGATTTATATGTTCATCGCTTCGCCGGAGTATGCGGATGCCATCAATACGCTGATCGACGATTACAAGAAGGTGGCGCCGAATGTCACGATCAACTATGAGACAACCCAGAATGATTACCCGACCCTTCTGAAGGCTAAGATCAACTCGGGGGATGTTCCGGACATCTTCTCCTCCACATCCGGAAAGGAGATCGATACCTATCTGGAGTATTCACTTGATCTGTCCGATCAGCCGCTGATGAATACGATCGATCCCGGTGTTGCGTCTGCGATGGCTTCCGCAAAGGAAGGCGGCGGAATGTACGGAATCGCTATCAAGGGCAACTACTTTGGTATGATCTATAATGAGGATGTCCTCAAGGATGCCGGTGTTGACAAGGTTCCGGAGACAACAGAGGAACTGAAGGCTGCTTGCGACAAGATCAAGAGTGCAGGATACACACCGTTCACAACTGGATTCATGGAATGGTGGGTTTATAAGCATGTTGCACAGCACTTTGTCGATGCTGCGGCAAAGGCTGCCGGAATCAGCGCGGCTGACCTGGTCGCTTCGATCCAGAAGGGAGAGAAGTCCATCAAGGATTATCCGATCGCCTGCGATAATTTCTTTGATTTCATCGATTATGCAGTCAAGAACGGGGACGACAAGCCGCTTGAGACGGATCTTGCCGGTGAAGAGCAGGCGTTTGCTTCCGGAAAAGTTGCCTTCATGCTCGGACAGGGTGCATGGGTCGAAGCGGATCTGAAGAAGATCAACCCGGATCTGAAGATTGGTTTTGCAGGGTATCCGGTCGATGACAAGGCAGAAGATGCACAGGTGATTTCCGGGTCTGACCAGGCACTGAGAATCAACAAGGATTCCAAGAATCTCCAGGCTGTTCTGAACTTCATCAACTGGTGGTATACTTCTGATGAAGGCCAGGCATGGTTCACAGATGTGGCAGGGGTTGTCCCGCCTGTCAAGTCAGACAAGGCATCCGATTTTGTGATCATCGAGCAGGGCAAGAAGCTTGCTGAGGAGAAGGGTTCCGGTGAACTGGCGATTGTCGATTCCACGGATTCCTTCCACCAGGTCTTCGGTGAGGCGATGCAGTCCTACATTGCAGGAACGACATCGAAGGAAGACACCATCAAGACGATCGACGAGCAGTGCGCGGCGATCGACGGACCAAACGCACAGTAAAGACAGGAAACACTTTTATTGCCGCAGACAGGAGCTGTGCCTGTCTGCGGCATAACAGACTCATACGTGAGAATGTGAGACTGCCAGACGGCCGATGACAAGGCTGTAGCATGCATCAGCAAGAGCGGACGTGCGGAGAGAAATGCTGCGCGTGAATGATCGGGCAGAGCCATTCAGCAGACAGTGACAGATTAGAGGAGAAGACAACATGAAGTTTACCGAAGGGTACTGGCTCCGCAAGGAGAGTGTACAGGCGAGCTATGCATCGCAGGCATATGCCATTGAACGGATTCCGCATGGAATCCGGATTGCGGCGCCGGAGCGGCCGATCAAAAGCCGTGCGGATGCACTGGACATTACCGTGCTGTATGTCGACATCGTCAGCAGCTCCCACAACGACATCGAGGTAAGGGTCTCTCATTTCATGGCGTATGACGAGAAGGAGCCCCGCTTTGAGCTCCATAAAGAACCGGATGACGTCGAGGTGGAAGAGCTGGAGGATGAAACGGTTCTCACGGCAGGGGACATGAAGGTACGCGTGAGCCGGAAGGACTGGAATATCCGGTTTGAGGCAGATGGAAGACTGCTGACCTCCTGCGGCTTCCGCAACCTCGCTTACTTCAGGGTGAACAAACAGCCGACAAAGCTGAACATGGTTCCGGATTATTTTGCACAGGACTACGCGCCCTATATGGAAGCAGAATTGTCGGTCAAGCCTGGAGAGACGGTCTATGGTCTCGGTGAGCGCTTTACACCATTTGTCAAGAACGGGCAGGTGGTGGAAATGTGGAATGAAGACGGCGGGACATCCAGCTCTGTCAGCTATAAGAATATTCCATTCTACATGACATCAGAGCATTATGGCGTGTTTGCAGACCATGCGGGACAGGTTTCCTACGAGGTCAATTCTGAGAAGGTGGAGTATGTCGGCTTCTCCGTTCCGGGAGAACAGCTCCGTTTTCACGTGATCTACGGCAGGACACCTGCGGACATCATTGACGTCTATACAAAACTGACGGGACGTCCGGCCCTTCCGCCTGAGTGGAGCTTCGGGCTGTGGCTCTCGACCTCCTTCAAGCCGAGCTATGACGAGAAGACCACTGACGCACTGGTGGAAGGCATGCAGCAGCGGGATATTCCGTTCTCGGTGTTCCACTTTGACTGCTACTGGCTCAGAGGGCTCCACTGGTGCGATTTCGTCTGGGATCCGGTGGCGTTTCCGGAACCGAAGCGGATTATTGACAAGTATCATAAAAAGGGACTGAAGGTCTGCTGCTGGACAAACCCTTATGTCGCTCAGAACACGGATATGTTCCGTGAAGGCGTGGAGAAGGGGTATTTCCTGATGCGCGCTGACGGAAAGGGAGTCAAGCAGGTGGACAACTGGCAGCCGGGAATGGCGCTTGTCGACTTCACAAACCCGGATGCTGCGGCGTGGTTCGCCGGAAAGATCAAGGGACTTCTCCAGACAGGTGTTGATGCGATCAAGACGGACTTCGGTGAGCGGATTCCTGTGGATGTCATATACCATGACGGAAGCAACCCGGTCGATATGCACAACTACTATACTTTCCTCTACAACCGCACGGTGTTCCGGGCAATCGAGGAGGAAAGGGGGAAGAACCAGGCCGTGCTGTTTGCGCGTTCCGCAACGGCTGGAAGCCAGCAGTTCCCTGTCCACTGGGGAGGCGACTGCTTTGCCTCGTACGCCTCGATGGCAGAAACGCTTCATGCAGGATTATCATTTGCGATGTCCGGGTTCGCGTTCTGGAGCCACGATATCTCCGGATTTGAATCGACAGCGACACCTGATCTTTACAAGCGCTGGGTGCAGTTTGGTATTTTCTCCACTCACTCACGTCTTCATGGCTCTGACACCTACCGTGTTCCGTGGATTTTTGACGAGGAGTCAGTCGATGTTGTGCGCATGTTCAGTAAGCTGAAATGCAGGCTGATGCCATATATCTACCGGATGGCGGCGATTGCACATGAGAAGGGAACACCGGTCTGCAGACCGATGCCGTTTGCATATCCGGATGACCGTGCCTGCCAGTATCTGGACCTCCAGTATATGTTTGGAGAGAGCATCCTGGTTGCGCCGATCTTCAATGACCAGAGCATTGGAGAATGTTACCTCCCTGACGGGAAATGGATCTCTCTGCTCGATTCCGAGGTGCTCGAGGGCGGGAAGTGGCACCGGAAAAAGTACAGCTACCTGGATTTCCCGGTCTTCGTGCGGGGGAACAGCCTTCTCGCAATCGGCAGCCATGACGAGCGTCCGGACTATGACTATACGGAAGATGTGACGTTCCGCTATTATCTGCCGGAGGATGGAGCGTCTGCTTCCTGCGAGGTGCCGGATGAGAGCGGAGAGACCGTTCTGGGCGCAAAAGCTATTCTGGAGAATGGCGAAGTGCGGATCGCGCTTGACAGAGAAATTGAAGGTGCAGCTTTTGAAGTTGTCCTTCCGGATGGCAGCAGAAAGCATGCAAGGATAGAAGGAAAGACAGCCTGCATCCGTTTGTAATGGAAATGCATCAAAAGCGGATCCGAAAGCTTCCTGCAGTCATGACAGAAGGCAGCTGAAGATCATCATGACAGGAAACAGCGAGGAGGGCGCCGGAAAACCGGAGCCCTCCTCGCTGTTTCCGTCGTTGCCGTGCGGGAGGTGTTTTGCTATAATGAATCTATTTCAGTAGAGAAGGTTGGGCTGGTCTGTGAAGGCGAAAGAGGAACGTTTTTTTACAATCAAGGACGTGCAGCGGATTTTAGTCTGTATTGCTGCGGGAACTGTGATGGCGGTGAACCTGAGGACGTTCGTACATACGGGCGGGCTTCTGCCAGGCGGCATCGCAGGGCTGACGGTGCTGGTGCAGGGGATTTTTCAGCGGTTCTTCGGGATGGATGTTCCCTATGGCCGATTGTATCTTGCCCTGAATACATTTCCGATCCTGCTGGCAGTCCGGAAGATCGGGAAAAAGTTCACAGCCTATTCCTGCATCACAATCGGCGTTGTCACAATCCTGACGGAAATCCTGCCGACGACGACGATTACCTATGATACCCTTCTGATTTCCATCTTTGGAGGGATTATCAACGGGGCCGCGATCTCGATGGCGCTCCTGGCCGGAGCAACGACAGGCGGAACGGACTTCGTGGCCATCTACCTGTCTGAGAGGTACTCGATGGACGGGTTCAATTATGTCCTGGGCTTTAATGCGGTGATTCTGTGCTGTGCCGGCCTGCTGTTCGGCTGGGACAAGGCGCTGTATTCGATTATCTTCCAGTTCGCTTCAACCCAGGTCATCCATGTGCTGAATAACCGCTATAAAAAGAACACGCTCTTCATAGTGACGGATAAGCCGGACGAGGTGGTCCGTTGTCTGAATTCGGACGTCCGGCATGGCGTGACGGAGATGCATGTCTTCGGTACCTACCGGAAGCAGGAGCGCACCATGATCTATTCGGTCATCTCGACGCCTGAGCTGAAGATGGTTCTGAAGGATCTGAAGGAGGTCGACCCGGCAGCCTTCATCAATGTCATCAAGACCGACCAGGTATCCGGCCGATTCTATATCAAGCCAAACGACTGACCGGGGAAGAGAAGGATATGAGACAAGAACGCAAAGCGACATTTCTGAAGGGTCTGTTCTGGACACTGATTCTGACATTGTTCCTGATCAGCTTCTCGGTTGTCTTTACCCTCTACATGGAGCCGCTGTACTGGGCGGATATCCGTCTGATGGGGCTGGAGAAGGCTTCCGGGAGAAGTGCGGAGGTCATCCGGAAGAATTACCACACAATGATTTCCTATATGTACCTGTGGAACCGCACACCGGTTCTGTCGCTGCCGGACTTTGCGATGTCACAGGGCGGAAAGATCCATTTTGCTGACTGCAAGCGGATTTTTGATGCAGTGCAGATGATCTGTGCTGTGAGTGGTTTGCTGACGATCCTCTCCGCGGTCGTACACAGGCACAGCCTGAGATACCGGTACCTCAGGGCTGCCGGTACCCTGACCATCCTTATTCCGGCTCTCCTCGGAGGGCTGGCTTATATGAACTGGAACAAAGTCTTTCTTACCTTCCACAAGATTTTATTCAGAAACAATTACTGGATTTTTGATCCTGCCAGTGATCCGGTGATTCTGATCCTTCCGGATACATTCTTCCTTCAGTGCGTGATTGTGATCGCTGTTGTGCTTGTGATCGGTGCGGCGATTTTGTTTGGAAAAGCGCACAGGAGAAGCAGGAAGCTCAGAGACCGGATCGCCAGGTCCAGGGCAAGGGGCAGGAGACGATAAGCAGGAAGCAGACTCCAGACTGCGGCAGGTTGAATCATCAGAAGCGGCACAAATGACACTTTAGAAAGGACTAAAAAGATCAGATGAGGTTCCAGATTCCAGATACATATCGATTAATCAGAAAGGAAATTCTCTCCGATATCGGATCGGAGGGGTATATCCTTGAGCATATAAAAAGCGGTGCGCGGATCATGCTCATCGCAAACAGCGATGACAACAAGGTCTTTAACATCGTGTTCCGCACAACGCCGGAGGATTCCTGCGGGGAGGCACACATCATTGAGCACACGGTCCTGTGCGGAAGCCGGAAATATCCGTCAAAGGATCCGTTTGTCGAGCTCGTGAAGGGGTCCATGAATACCTTTCTGAATGCGATGACCTATCCGGACAAGACGATGTTTCCGGTGGCGAGCACAAATGACACCGACTTCAAGAATCTGATGGATGTCTACCTGGATGCTGTATTCTATCCGAATATTTATAAAAACGAGAACATCTTCCGGCAGGAGGGCTGGAGCTTCCAGATCGAAAAGCCGGAGGATCCGATCGTCTGCAACGGGGTTGTCTACAATGAGATGAAGGGTGCCTACTCGTCGCCGGATGATGTCTGCGACCGGCTTGTCATGAACTCCCTCTTCCCGGACACGACCTACGGAGTGGATTCAGGCGGTATGCCGGAGCATATACCGGAGCTCACATATGAGCAGTTCCTGAATTTCCACAGGACGTATTATCATCCGTCCAACTCGTACATCTACCTGTACGGCGACATGGACTTTGAGGAAAGACTGAAGTATCTGGACGAGGCCTATCTATCCCGCTTTGAGCGGACAAGCGTATCGTCGGAGGTAAAGCTCCAAAAACCGTTCCCGGCACCCATCCATCTGACAGAGGCATATCCGGTCGGGGCACAGGAGCCGCTGGAAAAGCACACCTACCTGACGCGCAACACGGTGATCGGCCAGAGCACCGACTCCATGCTCTGCGTCGCGATGGATGTCCTGGAGGATGTTCTTCTGGAGACGCCGGGCGCTCCGCTGAAAATGGCGCTTCTGGACGCAGGGATCGGAACGGATGTCTACGGTTCCTTCGACTCCTCAATCCGTCAGCCTGTCTTTTCCGTCACCGCGAAGAATGCCGATGAGTCCGACAGCATACGCTTTGAGGAGATCATAGCCAGCACACTGGAGACGATTTCGGAGAAGGGCCTGAGTCCGAAGGAGATCGAGGCATCGATCAATTCCATGGAGTTTCGTTACCGCGAGGCGGACTATGGCGGATTCCCGAAGGGACTCATCTACTCGATCAATGTCTTTGACAGCTGGCTGTATGATGAGGAGAAGCCGTTTGAGTATCTCAGGCAGCAGTCGGTTTTCAAAGCGCTGCGTGAGCGGATCGGGACCGGCTATTTTGAAGAGCTGATCCGGAAGTATCTGATGGATAATCCGCATACCAGCTATGTCTCGATGAAGCCTGAGCGCGGACTGACGCAGAAGGTGGAGGAAGCGACGGAGAAAAAGCTCGCGGAACTGAAGGCTTCATTGTCCGGGGATCAGATAGAGGACCTGATCCGGGGAACGAAGGAGCTCAGACGGTTCCAGGAGACACCCTCGACCCAGGAGGAGCTGGAGAAAATTCCGATTCTGAGGAGGTCGGATCTGGGCAGAAGTGCCCGTCCATTCTCCAACATCGATGAGAGCAGAGACGGCATCCGGCTTATCCGCCATGATTATCAGACGAATGGGATTGTGTATGTCACGGTTCTGTTTGATCTGACCGGGATCGCGCAGGAGGATCTTCCATATCTCGGGATCCTTCGAAATGTGCTGGGTGAGGTTGATACAGAGCACTATACCTACCGGGAGCTGGCGACGGAAATCGGACGGAGAACGGGCGGCGTCACGCCGGGGATTTCGCTGTTCACAGATCCGGTTGATGCAGACCTGATCAAGGGGGCATTTGGCATGCAGATTGCCACCCTTCCGGCTGAGATCGATTTTGCACTCGAAATAACGGGCGAGATTCTTCTGACATCGAAGTTCAGCGACCGGAAACGGATGCGTGAAATCATTCAGAAGCTCCGGTCCCGCCTGTCTGTCCAGCTGACTTCATCGGGACATGCGACGGCGGCGCAGAGATGTCTTTCCTATTTTTCGCCTGCAGGCGTTTTCAACGACGGGATCGGCGGCATCAGCCTTTACCATGTTGTCTGTGACCTGGAAGAGCATTTTGACGAGCGTTATGAGGAGCTTTGCAGGACACTGGAACGGCTGTTGGCGGGCATCCTGCAATATGACAGGCTGCTGACGAGCTATACCGGAAGCAGCATCTATACAAGTCAGATTCTGGCAGGACTGCGGAAACTGTCCGGGCAGCTCAAGGATGGAAAATTCACCGGAAAGCCGGATGGCCAGGGCAGGCCGCTCGGCTATCTGACAGGATTTGAGACGGTGAAGAAGAATGAGGGCTTTCGGACACCCGGGAAAATTCAGTACGTGGCCGAGGGCGGACGCTTTCCGGCAGACAAGGCAACCGGGGCGCTCAGTGTTCTGAAGGTGATCATGAACTACGACTACCTGTGGCAGAATCTGAGAGTCGTGGGCGGTGCGTATGGCTGCGGCGGCTCCTTCACCAGGAGCGGGACAGCGGTTTTCTATTCCTACAGAGATCCGCACCTGCGCAATACGCTCCGCATCTATGAGGGAATCCCGGAATACCTGGAGACGTTCGATGCGACAGAGCGTGATATGACAAAGTATGTGATCGGAACCATATCGGATTTTGACACACCGCTGACCCCGCGGATCGCCGGAATCCGTTCCATGAACGCGCTCATATCCGGGCTGACATATGAACAGGTGCAGCAGGAGAGAAATGAAGTTCTGGCCGCACAGCCGTCGGATATCCGGGCACTGGCGCCGCTGATGCGGGACGCTCTCTCCGGAGGAGCGCTGTGCGTGATCGGGTCCGAGAGCAAGATTGACGAGAGCAGGGCGCTTTTCAACAGCACGGAGACGCTTTCGTGAAATGCCGGAGGCGGCCCTGACAGAGTCTGATCTGAGGCTGGGGGTATCTGCTGAGCCTGCAGACCGGCGCGGGATAGCGGAGGAACATGAGCGGAATAGATCTTCAGGGGATGGTGCTCCTCGCGGCACCATCCGGGGAATATGACAGGCGGATCGTTCTGCTGACAAAAGAGCGTGGGAAAATCACTGCCTTTGCGCGATCTGCACGAAAACCAAACAGCAGTCTGCTTGCGGCAACCGTCCCGTTTTCCTTCGGAACCTTTCATCTGTACGAGGGCAGGAGTGCGTACACCTGTGTCGGAGCAGACATCACGAACTACTTTGATGAACTGAAGACGGACTTTGAAGGGGCTTACTACGGCTTCTACTTCATGGAGTTCGCTGCGTATTATGCGCAGGAAAACATGGACGGGACGCAGATGCTGAACCTTCTGTATGCGGCGCTCCTTGCACTGGAGAATCCGGCGCTTGACAACCGGGCGGTGCGCTACGCCTATGAAGTCCGTCTGATGGTGCAGGGAGGAGAGTTCCCGCAGGATGTGGTGAAGGATGAGAGCCTCTCAAAGGGTGCCCGATATGCGTTCTGGTACATGATCTCAGCGCCTCTTTCGAGGCTCTTTGCTTTCAGAGTCTCTGATGAGGTCCTGGGGGAGATTGAGAAAAAGCAGGATAAAATCAGGGGAAAGCTGATTGACAGGACATTCCATTCCCTCGGGATTCTGGATTCTGTGACGAACATTCATTAAGATGGAGGGCCTCATGGCAGAAAAAAAGTTCCGGTCAGGATTTGTGGCGATTGTTGGAAGACCGAATGTCGGAAAGTCCACGCTGATGAACCATCTGGTCGGGCAGAAAATTGCGATCACATCCGGAAAGCCGCAGACAACCCGCAATCAGATCCGGACGATCTATACGTCCGAAACCGGCCAAATTGTCTTTCTGGATACGCCGGGTATTCACCGCGCAAAGAACCGGCTCGGCGAGTTCATGGATGACGTGGCACTTCAGACGCTGACGGAGGCAGATGTCATCCTCTGGCTGGTGGAGGCAAGTGATTTTTCCGGGGAGGGTGAGCGGTACATCGCCGGAAAGCTGAAAGCCGTCCGCAGGCCGGTGATTCTGGTCATGAACAAGATTGACACGGTTGAGAAAAAGGATCTTGCCGCCTTTATGGAAAAGTACAGGAAGCTCTATCCATTCGAGGAGATTATTCCGGTCTCCGCGATGAAGAACATGAATCTGGATTCCCTGCTGGAGGAGATATTCCGGCATCTTCCGGAGGGCCCGAAGTACTTTGACGAGGATGAGGTCACAGATCAGACGATGCGGCAGATCGCCGCGGAAATGATCCGGGAGAAGGCACTGAGATGCCTGAGTGATGAGGTCCCGCATGGCATCGCCGTTCAGATTCTGTCCATGAAGGAGCGGACACGCAGAAGCGCCCCAAAGGATCCGGAGAAGGTCTATGAGAATCCGGACACGATCTGGGATATCGAGGCAGCCGTGATTACAGAGAAGGAATCTCACAAAGGGATGATTATCGGAAAAGGCGGCTCGATGCTGAAGCGGATCGGTACAGGAGCCAGGACTGCAATCGAGGACATGGTCGGGGCACAGGTCAATTTGAAGCTGTTTGTGAAAGTGAGGAAGGACTGGCGGGACAATCCGCTGATTCTGAAGAATCTGGGATATGACAAGTCGAGTCTGAAATCCTGATGCTTTGTTGAAAATTTAATCGCCGCACTGTATAATGCAGAAGACTATTCAGGGAAGGAGTCTGTGAATGAAAGCAAAAGGCCTGATGGCAGGCGCTCTTGTGCTGGGTGTGACATTAGCCGTGACTGGATGCAGCGTGCTGGATCAGGTTGTGGGGCGGGATGACTGGAAGGACTGGACGCCAACGCAGACTTCTCTTCAGATATCGGCAGGTGGGAGCGTGACGGAGTCCATCTTCGACACGCTGGATCAGAATTATTACAATGCAGATGAGCTGCAGGATCTGGTTGCACGGTCGGTCAAGTCCTACAACGCAGAACATGGAGACCATGCGATCAGCGTACCGGCTTACTCTGCTGAGAATGGGAAGATTGCCCTGACGCTTGTGTACCGGACACCGGAGGACTACGCATCCTACAACCAGGTTTCATTTGCGGATGGCCCGATGCTGGACGTTCAGATGAGCGGAATTACATTTCCGGATACGTTTTTGAAGGCGAACGGTTCAAACCTTACAGATCAGGGCGTTTCGTCGGATGAAGCGCTCTCTCATAAGGAGTACAGCGCTGCGGTGACGGTGGCTGATCATGTTGTCCAGGTTCCCGGGCAGATCCGGTATCTGAGCGAGAATGCGGAGCTGGTCAATTCTCATGTCGCGCAGCCGAAGCAGCAGGAGGAGACAGATGCGGCATCCGAAACCGGTCTTGTCCTGCCGTCAAATGCAGTCTACTATGGGACGGAGAGCGAGACAGAGGAAGCAGAGCCGGCGGCAAAGACGCAGCAGCTGATGTACATCATTTATGAGAAAGATGCCGAGCAGTCTACCTGAACGGCTTCTTTTCCGGGTTTCCGGGAATTATAAAACCAACGATAAGGAGCACAAGACGATGGAAAAGACGATGGACAAAATCGTTGCACTGGCAAAAAACAGAGGCTTTGTTTATCCGGGCTCTGAGATTTACGGCGGACTGGCAAACACCTGGGATTACGGAAACCTCGGGGTTGAGCTCAAAAACAATGTCAAGAGAGCCTGGTGGAGAAAGTTCATCCAGGAGAGCGAGTACAACGTTGGTGTCGACTGTGCGATTCTGATGAATCCCCAGACCTGGGTGGCGTCCGGTCATCTTGGCGGTTTCTCTGATCCGCTGATGGACTGCAAGGAATGCCACGAGCGTTTCCGCGCGGATCAGCTGATCGAGGATTTCTGCAAAAAAGAAGGCATCACGCTTCAGAAGAGTGTGGACGCAATGAGCCAGGCGGAGATGAAGCAGTTCATCGATGACCACAATATCCCTTGCCCGTCCTGCGGCAAGCACAATTTCACAGACATCCGCCAGTTCAACCTGATGTTCAAGACATTCCAGGGTGTGACGGAGGATGCGAAGAATACGGTCTATCTGCGTCCGGAGACAGCCCAGGGAATCTTCGTCAACTTCAAGAATGTTCAGCGGACTTCCAGAAAGAAGATCCCGTTCGGCATCGGCCAGATCGGGAAGTCTTTCAGAAATGAAATTACGCCAGGTAACTTTACATTCCGTACCCGTGAGTTTGAGCAGATGGAGATGGAGTTTTTCTGTGAACCAGGGACGGATCTGGAATGGTTTGAGTACTGGAGATCTTTCTGCAAGAACTGGCTGACCACCCTCGGAATCCCGGAGGACGAGCTTCGCCTGCGCGATCATGACAAGGCAGAGCTGGCCTTCTACTCAAAGGGAACAACCGACATCGAGTTCCTGTTCCCGTTCGGCTGGGGTGAGCTGTGGGGCATCGCAGACAGAACCGATTATGACCTTGGCCGTCACCAGGAGGTTTCCGGCCAGGATATGACCTATTTTGATGAGAAGAGCGGCAAGAAGTACCTGCCGTATGTCATCGAACCGTCCCTTGGTGCAGACCGTGTTGTTCTGGCATTTCTCTGCGCGGCGTATGATGAGGAAGTGCTCGATGCGGAGAAGAACGATGTGAGAACGGTTCTTCATTTCCATCCGGCGCTGGCTCCGGTTAAGATTGGTGTGCTTCCGCTTTCCAAGAAGCTTTCCGAACCGGCGATGAAGCTTCGTGATCAGCTGGCAAAGAAGTACAACTGCGAGTTTGATGACCGCGGAGCGATCGGAAAGCGTTACAGAAGACAGGATGAGATCGGAACGCCGTTCTGCATCACATACGATTTCGATTCCGAGACGGACCAGTCCGTCACGATCCGTGACCGGGACAGCATGGAGCAGGTCCGGGTGCCGATCAGTGAGCTGGAATCCTGGTTCGACGGTAAGTTTGACTTCTGACAGAGGGCATCTGAATACGGAGATATGAAAGAGCCGGAGAGAGACCTCCGGCTCTTTTGTTTCAATTTTTCAAACATTGTCAAATATGATGATATGAATAGACAAAAACAAACCATAATTGTATAATATGCCTGATGAGCAACAGCACAGAAGACACAATTTGCGCATACATACATCAGTTTCAAACCTGTATTTGGCAGAATGAATTTCAGCTGCATGGCCGTCTGAGTGTTCGGGCTGTCTGTGCTCATCATATGTCCCGGCCTCAGGAGAGCGCACCGTGGACAGAATTGTGCGATAGCCGGCGGCCCCGGAAGGAGCGGCGGCAGCAGTCACATCAGGAGGAAGGTTGGTTATGGAGAAGAAGTATGTTTACATGTTCTCGGAAGGCAACGCAGGGATGCGGAATCTTCTCGGAGGCAAGGGAGCCGGGCTCGCGGAGATGACAGGGCTCGGACTGCCGGTGCCGCAGGGCTTCACGATCACGACGGAAGCCTGCACGCGCTACTATGATGACGGACGTCAGATCGGTGACGACATCATGGAGCAGATCAAAGGCGGCATCGCGAAGATGGAGGAGATCACCGGAAAAAAATTCGGCGACCGGGAGAATCCGCTCCTTGTCTCTGTCCGCTCAGGGGCGCGGGCGTCCATGCCGGGCATGATGGACACGATCCTGAATCTGGGACTGAACGAGGACGTTGTAGGCGTCCTTTCGAAGAAAAGCGGGAATCCCAGATGGGCATGGGACTGCTACAGAAGATTCATCCAGATGTTCTCGGATGTCGTCATGGAGGTCGGCAAGAAGTACTTTGAGGAGCTGATCGACCAGATGAAGGCCAGAAAGGGCGTGACGCAGGACATCGAGCTGGATGCGGACGATCTGCACAAGCTGGCGGATGAGTTCAAGGCGGAGTACAGGGAGAAGCTCGGGAAGGACTTCCCGGATGACCCGAAGGAACAGCTGGTCGAGGCGATCAAGGCGGTCTTCCGTTCATGGGACAATCCGCGCGCGAACGTGTACAGAAGGGACAATGATATCCCGTACTCCTGGGGAACAGCTGTCAATGTCCAGATGATGGCCTTCGGAAACATGGGCGATACGTCCGGGACGGGCGTCGCCTTCACGAGGGACCCGGCGACCGGCGAGAAGCGCCTGATGGGTGAGTTCCTCCTGAATGCGCAGGGCGAGGATGTTGTCGCAGGCATCCGGACGCCTCAGAAGATCGACCGGCTGAAGGAGCTGATGCCGGAGGTCTATGATCAGTTTACCGGAATCTGCAGGACCCTTGAGAACCATTACAAGGATATGCAGGACATGGAGTTCACGATCGAGGACAAGCATCTGTACATGCTGCAGACCCGCAACGGAAAGCGTACGGCAAAGGCGGCCCTGAAGATTGCCTGCGATCTTGTGGACGAGGGCATGATCGATGAGAAGCAGGCCGTGCTGATGATCGAGCCGAGAAACCTGGACTCTCTGCTCCATCCGCAGTTCGATCCGGCTTACCTGGCGAAGGCTGATCCGATCGCAACCGGTCTTCCGGCGTCCCCGGGCGCTGCCTGCGGGCAGATCGTCTTCACGGCGGAGGACGCGAAGACCTGGAAGAGCAGGGGCAAGAAGGTCGTGCTTGTCCGCCTTGAGACCTCCCCGGAGGATATCGAGGGCATGAAGAGCGCGCAGGGCATCATCACGGTCCGGGGCGGCATGACTTCCCACGCGGCTGTCGTCGCGAGGGGCATGGGCACCTGCTGTGTCTCGGGCGTTTCCGCAATTGACATGGATGAGGACAACCGCTGCTTCACGATCAACGGACATACCTTCCGTGAAGGAGACTGGATCTCCGCAAACGGATCCACAGGCAAGATTTATGAGGGCGTCATCCCGACTGTGGAGGCACAGATCGTCGGGGAGTTCGGCCGTATCATGGGCTGGGCGGACAAGTACAGGAGGATGAAGGTCCGCACGAACGCGGACACGCCGGCTGACGCAAAGCGTGCGCATGAGCTTGGTGCAGAGGGCATCGGGCTGTGCAGGACCGAGCACATGTTCTTCGAAAAGGACCGGATCGAGGCCTTCCGCGAGATGATCTGCTCCGACACGGTGGAGGAGAGAGAGCAGGCGCTGGCGAAGATTCTGCCAGTCCAGCAGAGCGATTTCGAGAAGCTCTACGAGGCGCTGGAGGGTGCGCCGGTCACGATCCGCTTCCTGGACCCGCCGCTGCATGAGTTTGTGCCGACCGAGGAGGCGGACATCCGCAGGCTGGCGGATGCCAAGCATAAGAGCGTGGACGAGATCAAGACCCTGATCAACTCGCTGCATGAGTTCAACCCGATGATGGGGCACAGGGGCGTGCGCCTGGATGTCACCTACCCGGAGATTTCCAAGATGCAGACCCTCGCGGTGATCCGCGCGGCAATCACCGTCCAGAAGCGCCATCCGGACTGGGCCGTGAAGCCGGAGATCATGATCCCGCTTGTCGGAGATAACAAGGAGTTCCTCTATGTCAAGAAGATCGTGGTGAAGACCGCAGATGAGGAGATCGCGAAGAGCGGAATTGCCATGCAGTACGAGGTCGGGACGATGATCGAGATCCCGCGCGCGGCGCTGACTGCGGACGAGATCGCGAAGGACGCGGACTTCTTCTGCTTCGGGACGAACGACCTGACGCAGATGACCTACGGCTTCTCGCGCGATGACGCCGGGAAGTTCCTCCAGGCCTACTACGACGCGAAGATCTTCGAGAACGACCCGTTTGCGAAGCTGGACCAGAACGGCGTCGGCAAGCTGATGGAGATGGCGATGAAGCTCGGCAAGGATGTGAACCCGAATCTGCACTGCGGAATCTGCGGGGAGCATGGCGGGGATCCGTCCTCCATCGAGTTCTGCGACCGGATCGGTCTGGACTATGTGTCCTGCTCGCCGTTCCGCGTGCCGATCGCGCGGCTGTCGGCAGCGCAGGCTTCCATCCGGGCCGAAGAGGTCTGAGGACAGGCGGATCACAGGGCTGAGCGCACAAGGATGATCGGTACCTCTGGCGGCTATGGTTTTTGTAATCAGATGCCGCCAGGGGTTCTTTGCTGATTGGAGAAGAATATGCAGTCCATACGTGAAATCTATAAAATCGGAAAAGGACCCTCCAGTTCCCATACGATGGGCCCGGAGAGAGCTGCCAGAATTTTCAGGGCGGAGCACCCGGATGCGGACCAATACAGGGTTAGTCTGTATGGATCGCTGAGCAAAACCGGAAAAGGACATGGGACAGACAGGGTCCTCTACGAGGTGCTTGCTCCGGCGAAGGTTGAGGTCCTTTTCTCGGATGAAATCCCGGAGGGGATGACACACCCGAATACGCTCGATTTTTTTGCCCTGAAGGAGGGAAAAGAAATCGGCCGGATGCGTGCAGCATCGATCGGCGGCGGGGATATCCGGATTGAGGGCAGGCAGGAGCCGGAGGAAGAGGAGGTGTATCCGGAAAACTCGTTTGCGGAAGTGGAGGAATTCTGCCGGTTCAGGAGCCTCGATCTGGCAGAGTACGTATTTCTGACGGAGAAACCCGGGATCAGGGAATTCCTCGCAGGCGTCTGGAACCAGATGAAACAGACGATCAGGGAAGGACTTGAGACGGAGGGGTACCTTCCGGGACCCCTCAAGGTTGAACGGAAGGCCATGAAGCTGTATGATTTCGAGATGGAACATTTTCATCCGCAGGTGGAGGAGTGCCGGCTGATCTCGGCCTATGCCTACGCGACGGCGGAACAGAATGCGGACTGCGGGACGGTTGTGACAGCGCCAACTTGCGGAGCCTGCGGGGTTGTTCCGGCGGCATTTCTGTATGTCCAGAAGCGCCGGAATCTTTCAGATGAGGAGATGGTGAAGGGACTTGCGGTAGCCGGGCTGATCGGAAACCTGATCAAGCACAATGCCTCCATCTCCGGGGCAGAATGCGGCTGCCAGGCAGAGATCGGGTCCGCCTGCGCGATGGCGGCGGCAGGGCTTGATTACCTGTATGGCCTGTCCACAAACCAGATCCAGTATGCCGCTGAGATCGCGCTCGAGCATCATCTGGGGCTGACCTGTGATCCGATTCTCGGCCTTGTCCAGGTGCCCTGCATTGAGCGGAATGCGGTCGCAGCCATGCGGGCGATGAACTGCTGCAACCTGTCCTTCTTCCTGTCCGATACCCAGCGGATTTCATTTGACATCGCGGTCAGAACCATGTATGAGACAGGAAAGAGCATCAACCGCCGATTCCGCGAGACCTCCGAGGGCGGGCTTGCAAAGATGTACGGACGAAGAAACCAGCTGTAAGAAAGGAAAGGGAACATGAAACTGCTTGTAGCATCAGACATCCACGGTTCATCCTATTACTGCAGGAAACTGCTGGAGGCCAGGGAGCGGGAAGGGGCTCCACGCATGCTTCTTCTCGGCGACATTCTCTATCATGGACCGAGAAATGATCTTCCGAGGGACTATGCGCCGAAGGATGTCATCGCCATGCTGAATCCGCTGAAGGATGAGTTGTATTGTGTCCGCGGCAACTGTGAGGCAGAGGTGGATCAGATGGTGCTCGAATTTCCGGTGCTGGCTGACTATTGTCTGATCCCGCTCGGCAGTCAGATGATCTTCTGCACCCATGGGCATATCTTCAACGAGAAACACCTGCCGCCGATGAAGAAGGGGGATATCCTTCTGCATGGACACACCCACGTGCCGAGGACAGACTATATGGATGGCCATTGGATTCTGAACCCGGGTTCGGTTTCGATCCCGAAGGGCGGTAGCGTGCAGGGATATGCCACGCTGGAGGACGATGTCTTTACGCTGAAGGAGTTGGATGGAACCGTGATCCGGAGCGTTCAGCTGACCGGGGATGGGGCCGGAGCTGCAAGCTGACCGAAGCGGGATGAACGACGATGGACGCAGCGGACGGGAAGACGACAATCACCCGCAAGATCGCGGAACGCTTTGGAAGTGAAGTCACAGTCCTGTACCACGATAATTATTACAAGGCACGCCATGACCTGACATATGACGAGCGGGTGCGGCTGAATTATGACCATCCGGATGCATTTGATACGGACCGGATGATTGAGGATCTTGCCAGGCTGAAGCGCGGTGAGACGATCGAATGCCCGCTTTACGACTATACGATCTATGACCGGTCTGACCAGATCCTGATCGTCCGTCCGACCAGAGTCATTATTGTGGAGGGCATTCTGATTTTCCATTCAAAGGCGCTCAGAGATCTGATGGATATTAAGCTGTTTGTGGATGCAGACGCGGATGAACGAATCTTGAGGCGAATCGTCCGGGATGTCAAGGAGAGAGGAAGAAGCCTTGACAGTGTCATCAGTCAGTATCTTCAGACCGTCAAGCCGATGCACGAGGCCTTTGTGGAGCCCTCCAAGCGTTATGCAGATGTGATCATCCCGGAGGGCGGCATGAACCAGGTGGCGGTTGACATGGTCATGAACCGGGTTCAGTATCACCTGGAGGGACGGGACAGGTAAAAATGGTCATGTCAGGTGGACCGATTCATGCTATACTCTTTATTAACCATTGACGAACAGATCGTTGAGGAAAGATCATTTCCGGAAAGGCTTGACATTATGGGAAAAACACAGTTTTACCGCTGCGGCGGGTGTGGAAACTTCGTGGCATTCATCGGCGAGAAGACAGCCTGCACACCGAAGTGCTGCGGGGAGCCGATGACACTCCTTGAACCGAATACGACTGATGCGGCCGTTGAGAAGCATGTCCCGGCGGTGACAGTTGATGGAAACAAGATCACCGTTCAGGTCGGAAGCACACTTCACCCGATGACGGAAGAGCACCATATCGCATTTATCTGTCTTGAGACAAGCTTTGGCAGACAGCTCCGTTATCTGAATCCTGGAGACGAGCCGAAGGCTGTATTTTACATGGCGGAAGGGGACGAGGCGGTTTCTGTCTATGCGTACTGCAACCTGCACGGCCTCTGGGAGAAGGACCTGACGGAACCGGAGAAGGCGCCGACGAAAGTCCTGGTTTCCTATTTTTCAACGGACGGCGGAACAAAACAGGTTGCAGAGACGGTTGCGGAGGTGACCGGCGGCGACCTGTTCGAGATTGCTCCGAAGGTTCCGTATACCGATGATGACCTTGACTGGACGGACAGAAGCTCCAGGTCCAATCAGGAGATGCACGACGACAGCGCACGTCCAGCGCTTGCAAAGGGTCTTGAGGATGCAGGAAAGTATGATGTCATCTTTGTCGGGTTCCCGATCTGGTGGGGCATGACGCCAAAGGCAGTCTTCACCTTCTTTGACGGACTGGATCTGGCTGGAAAGACGATCATTCCGTTCTGCACATCCGGCGGCTCCAAGGCTTCGATGGTGGACAAGGACTTTGATCAGAACGTCAAAGGCGCCGCGAAGATCCTTCCGGCAAATCTTCTGAACGGAAAGCCGGGCAAAGAAGAGATTGAGAAGTGGGTGCGCGGGCTCGGACTGTAAAGACAGGCCGGCAGGACTTATAGAGTTAACAGGACCAGAAGATGCCCCGGAGCATGGAGACAAGCCATGCTTCGGGGCATTTTGCTGCATAAACTGTATTATACCTGCATTGACCTTGGGGAGTCTGTATGGTAAAGTTTTGCCATGCAGGTTCTTCCTGATGGAGCACAGGCTTCGGGGGAAGACCAACAGGGAACAAGGTGCGAATCCTTGACAGTGCCGCTACTGTGTGGAGCGAGAGCTCCGAGCCAGATACCTGCCTGCATGCTGGCACAGCGTTTCTTCGGGATCAAAGAAAACGTGCTTTTATGATTCTGGAGAACTGCCATCCGGCGGGAACATTTGTTTCCTATCGGGTGGTTTTTTATGTCCTGACACGGACGGGAAGGAGATTTCATGAAAAAGAAATGGTCTGTATTTGCTTTATCGGCGATGATGATGGCAGCCGCCGCGATGTGCTGCGAAGCAAGCCCGAAGCAGACGGAGAATACGGAAGCTGCAGCAGCGGAGGCTGCGGAGACGGAAGGTGCAGCGGCAGATGCCGTGCTCCCTTCAAAGGATCCTGCCGGAAATGAGATCACGGTGCCGGAAGAGGTCGACAAGATTATATCGATGTCACCTTCTGTCACGAGACTTTTGATTGACCTGGGAATTTCCGACAAGCTGGTCGGTGTGGATACCTATTCCGAGCAGTACTATGGAGATGAGCTGCCTGAAAACCTGCCTGCCTATGATATGATGCAGCCTGACAACGAGTCAATCGTTGCGTTGAAACCCGATATTGTGTTTACGACAGGGATGAGCAGCTCGGGTGGTACCGATGTCTACGCCGCGGTGCGGGCAGCAGGTATCTGCACCGCAGATATTCCAAGCGCCTCATCGCTTGACGAAATCGGGGAAACCATCACCTTTGTGGGGGACTGCACCGGCACACAGGCCAAGGCAGAGGCGATCAGTCGTGACTACTCATCTGCTGTAGACGACATCAAGAAGATTGGCGATGGCATTCCGAAGGAGGAGAGAAAGTCTGTTCTTTATGAAATCTCCACACCGACCTCGGATTCTCCGACGATTTACTCTGCCGGAAAGGACACCTACATCACCGAGGCAATCACAGACATCGGCGCGGTAAGTCTTACAGCGGACCAGGAGGATGCGTGGCCGTCAATCTCCGAGGAGGCAGCGATTGCCATGAACCCGGACGTGATTCTGACAACAGATAATTACACCAAGGATGTCGTCGATACACTTCTCTCACTGACCGGCTGGGAGAACGTCACCGCAGTGAAGAACAAGGATGTCTATTACATTGACGCCAATCTGCTGAATCAGCCGAATCAGCATGTTGTGAGTGCGATGATCGATATGGCAAAGGACATCTACCCGGAGGCATATGCCGGGATGGAGGATCCTTTTGCGCAATGAGCAAAGGCCAGCTGGAAAAGGGAGGAGAGGACAGGGAGCAGCGGTCATAGGGATGGCCGTGTTCCTTGTCTGTGTGTTTTCCCTGTGTGTGGGCGTTGGAAGCGTTGCCATCACGCCTGTGGAATCTCTGCGGATTATCTGGGGAAAACTGACCGGAAGAGGGAATTATTCAGGCCTGAATCCTTCACTTGTCTCGATCCTATGGGATATTCGTATGCCGCGGGTGGCGATGGCTTTTCTGTCGGGGGGAGCGCTGTCTCTCTCGGGGGCAGTGATGCAGACCATTCTGCAGAATCCCCTGGCCTCTTCCTACACCCTTGGGGTTTCCAGCGGCGCTTCTCTCGGGGCGGCGATCGTGATCGCGTCCGGAATCTCACTGCCGGTACTTGGAACGTTCCTGCTGCCGGTAACCGCTTTTTTCATGGGATTTCTTGTGATCGCGGTGGTTCTTGTCATTTCCTCCCGCATCAGCAGTTCCCTGCAGTCACACACGGTGATTCTGATGGGGATGTCGGTGTCTCTGTTTGTGAATGCACTCCTGACGCTGCTCTCCTCGTTTGCAGGGAACCGGCTGCAGCAGCTGATTCTCTGGCAGATGGGGTCCTTCTCGGGTATGCGATGGTACCATGTGAAAATTCTGACTCCCATCTGTCTCTCAGGCCTGCTGCTCCTTGTTCTCCATTCGAGGGAGCTGGACATCCTGTCCTTTGGGGATGAAAATGCCCTCTCTCTGGGGGTGAGTGTGAAAAAGGGAAAGTTTTTTGCCCTTGTCCTGAGCACACTTCTCACAGGAGCTGTTGTTTGCTTTACCGGAACCATCGGCTTCGTGGATCTTGTAGCGCCCCACGCGGTGCGCAGGGTTTTCGGAACCGAGAATCAGAAGGTGCTGCCACTGTCCTTCCTTTTTGGCGGGGCTTTCCTGGCTCTATGCGACATGCTCTCACGGTCGCTTCTTGCGCCCAGGGAGATTCCGGTTGGGGCAGTGACTGCCCTGGCAGGCACTCCTTTTTTTATCTGGCTCTATGTGCAGGGAGGAAAGAATGGGTAAGTCAACGAGAGCCGGCCTTGCCGGGACAGACATGAATACGGCTTTCGAAGTCCGGAATCTCTATGCCTTTTATGGGAAGAAGCGACCGAAGGATTCTAAAAACATGGTGCTGCGGGATGTAAACCTTGTAATCCCATCAGGAAGCGCCTTGGGAATTATCGGTCCGAACGGTGCCGGAAAAAGCACCCTTCTCCGCGCACTTGCGGGAATCATCCCATCAGAGGGGGAGATCTATCTTTTCGGAGAACCTCTTGCCGAGAAAAAACGCCGGGAGATTGCCTGCTGCTGTGCGCTGATGAGTCAGTTCTTTCCGGTTGGCTTTGCCTATTCGGTGAGGAAAACCGTGGAGATGGCGCGGTACGCAAGAGGACAGCGCGGCATGCGGGACCGGATAGTAGTACAGCGGAGTCTGGAGGAGGCAGGCCTGCAGGAGCTTGCGGATCGTCCGATCACAGAGCTATCCGGCGGGCAGCTTCAGCGTGTATTCTTTGCCCGGGCGCTTGCCCAGGAAACACCGATTCTGCTGCTGGATGAACCGGCCAGCAGCCTGGATCTCCAATACCAGGCAGAGCTCGCAGAGCTTTTGATCCGCTGGAAAAAGCGACAGACGACGCTGCCAGATGGCAGGACCGTTCCCAACACCCTGATCAGTGTCTGCCATGATCTGTCACTGGCGCTGGATCTTTCAGATGACCTTGTTCTTTTAAAGGATGGACGCGTACTTGCGGCAGGGCCAGGAGATCAAGTGCTGAGCCGGAGCCTGCTTCAGAGCGTTTATGGAATGGACGTTCCCGCCTACATGCTCCGGCGGGAAGACTTCTGGAAGACGCTGATAGCGAGAGAAACATAACACAGTATATGGAAAACCGGGAGACTAGAGAGATCCAGACTCCCGGTTTTCCTTCAGGTGCTGCATTTTCCGTCAGGTGG
Organism: uncultured Lachnospiraceae bacterium; assembly: GCA_902761585.1. GTDB lineage: Bacteria > Bacillota > Clostridia > Lachnospirales > Lachnospiraceae > Porcincola. Next base: position 16,558 of record CACWKX010000011.1, on the reverse strand, counting down.
TACAGATGAGAGGGGCATACCAGCGATCAGGATGATGTCCCGGTCAGCTCTGGGAGCTGAAATGAACACCGGAGATGTCCCGGATGGTCAGGACGTTGTTTTCCGGAATCGACCCCACGGCCTCGAGATTCAGCATGCCGCGGAAGAAGGTTGCACGGATATTGACCGATTCGATCATCTCCGTGTTCCGGACATTGATGTCAAAGGTTGACGGGCTGGTGAAGGTACCGGATGCCGTGAAGCTGTAGCGTGTCAGGCGGCTTGTGCGTACCTTGCCATCCATTCCGACTGCAAGTGTCTGCGTGACCGCATCAGCCGGATCATCATCATGGCAGATCAGATGCTCATTTCCCTTCGGAATCGTGCGGCCGGCAGGACTGAAGGGGTCAAACGCGAAAGCAGGCGCAGCATGTTCAGCCTTTTTGTTGAGTTCAAAGTCAAGGTACGCGACATTGTCCTCGAACCGGAAGGTAACCGCCTTCATCGAAAGCCCGTCTTTTTCAAAGTATCCGGGACCTGCGATAAAGTCCTCTACAGAAGGATACGAGTCAGAATCTGCGATGTAGCGGATTTTTCCGTATTGTTTTTCAAGCAGAGGAGCCCGTATCCCCCAGAGGACAGGAAGCTGCCAGTCTTCCAGACAGGAGCGAAGGGAGGAAAGCGCCGCCTGATTCTCCGGGAGAGGTTCAGCTGCACCGTCTCCTTTCATTGCAGGAAGCAGCGTATCATAGACAATATTCAGCTCCGCTTCCGTGTTCAGCGCGCAGGAGGTCAGAACAACAACGGCGTTTTTATGCGGGATGACCAGACCGAACTGCCCGAATGCCCCATCGGCACGCCAGATCCCGGGGACGTCGCACTGCCAGTTCTGAAAACCATAGCCCTTCAGCCAGTTGGATGCGATGTCTCCGTTGTTGTAAATCTCATTGTCGGTTTCAATCTGTCGGGCGGACATCTGCGCTATATAGTCATGATTGAGCAGACGCTTTCCGTCCCAGACCCCGTCCTGCTCCAGAAACCAGATGAACTTTGCCATGTCGAGCGTGGTCAGCTTCATGCCCCAGCCGCCGCCCTGCACGGTTTTTGTGAAATCATCCCCCATGTTTCTTGAAGCGCAGGTGGCATCTGTGATGCCGAGCGGTTCAAAAAGCCTGGGTGTCAGGTATTCAATCAGCGTCTGACCGGACTTCTTCTGGAGGGCTGCAGCCGCCAGATCAGTTCCCCAGGTGTTGTACTGAAACATCGTTCCCGGAGCAAAGTGGAAGGGATGCGCGAGAAATGCGCGAATCCAGTTCCCGTCAAAGCGTTCTGCCTCCGTCATGGTCATTTCGCTCTTGTGACCGCAGCTCATTGTCAGGAGACTGCGCAGATCAGCCTTTGCAAGATGATCGGAAATAACAGGAGGGCAGTACTCCGGAAACAGGTCGGTCAGCCGATCGTCGAGTGACAGGAGCCCCTCCTGAACGGCAAAGCCGACTGCTGTTGCAGTCAGTGTCTTTGAAAATGAGTACATCGGATGCCTCAGGTATTTTCTATATGGCGAAGCCCAGCCCTCGGCGGCAATTTTTCCATCTCTGACAATCATAAAGCTGTCAATCGCGGAAGAGTCGATCCCGGCTTCCTCCGGCGTAACATGTTCAAATTCTGACATCTTCGTTTCCTCCTTTTGCGCCATTATAGCATGATCCTGATTGAGAAGATATTGTCATGGTTCCTTCAATCGCTGGAGGCGGCGGAATGGAGATGCTGCAGGTTTACTTTCCGTCAAAAGCGTCTGTGATCAGCCTTACACAGAACGCTGCTAAAATGGACCCAACATGCGGAGGATGGGTTGACAGTATCGCGCCAGACATTACCCTGAGTTCCATAAGGGAAGAATTTCTTTTTCATGCGGAATCGTTTATCTGTAAAAAAAGACGAAGAACTTTCTGCCAGAGCAAAGTGACACAATGCATTTCACCTTCCGCTGCAGGATGAGACATCACTGGGGGTGAAATTAATTGTGAAATATATATGGAATAATCACAAAACATTATACTATAATAAGTTAAAATACTGTAAATGGTTCAGAACTGTTGTGGTGTTTTTGGCCGCACAGACACAGGTGGACCGCCTGCTGCAGTCCGCGAAGATGACAGCAGCGGCGATCTACACACTTGCGAATCAGTGATATACCAAAAACGGACCGCTCAGATCATGCAGGAGTGATCCGTATTGTCTTGATTTCAAACGCATGGAAGCAAAGGCAGAACCCTTCTTTTTCGAAAGGAATGTCGGAAAGCGGATTTTCCAGCATATCACATTCCTGAATTCTGCGGATCGGGAAACCGGTGCGGAAGCTGCAGGGGGTCAAAGTCTTCAGACCTTCATAGAGCCTCAGGATGATATCTCTGCTTCTATCCTCGGCAAGCTTTGCTGACTCAAGGAAGATGCCATCCTTTTCGATACGAAGCAGCTGATGGATTCCATCTCCTCTGATTGCCTGCGTGATTCGCTTGGGCTCATTCAGCTCCATTGCATACATCGGAACACGGCTTTCACTGAAACCGCTGTTAAAGGCTGTGTATGCATAGCGGAAGTGATGCGCTCTGCGGTCTGCATGATCATCCGGGCAGGCAGAAGCGGTAAGGAGTGACAAAGCCAGAGCCCCATGATCCATGCTGATTCCGTATTTACAGTCATTCAGCACTGCAAAACCACGTTGCTCTTCACAGAGGACAGAATAGCGGTGGTTGCAGACCTCAAACCGCTCTTGATCATAGATACGTGACCGGTTAGCGGGACGTTCGAGATAGCCGAATTGAATCTCGTTGATTCCGTTTTCTGCTAGGATATTTGTCTGTGCTTCTACCTTCAGAAGCCGGTGCGTTTCCTTCCAGTCAATTACCGAATCAAACACAACGACCTCCGAATCGGTAGGAAGCTCGATGGTCTGATTCAGAGAGGAGGAACCGATCATTCCTGTCAGTCTGAGAACCGCTGAAGAGCCTCCGCTTTTTTCAATCACGAGGTGTGCGCCGGAAAGAGCAGGGATCTCCTGCTGAACGTAATTCGAATCGATATCCCATGCGTCAAATTTTCTTGGAACATCCTTGAAAAGGCGGAAATGATTCATGCTTCCGCCGGAAAATTCCATTCCGGTTTCCTTTCTCACAAATGAAGTGATTTCCCCATTGCTGTTCAAACAGATGGAGATTTTTGAGTTTTCCAGGATAATTTTGTTCTGCTGTGCATCATAATGGGCAAGGGCAACCGGTTTTTCAGCGCTGCGGGTATCTGAACTTGTAGCGGAACTGGACATGTCCTCCTTAGACAGGACGGCTATACGGCAAGTCGTGCTGGACAGCCCATCAGCGGAAATCCGTGTAGTAAAGCTTCCATCCGGTTCTGCATAGACTGGGAAATGCCTTCCGTCGTCAGACAACAGCTCGACATCCTTTCCATCGCGAACATAAGCTGCAATGGTACCGGCTACATTGTCCGGAACCTGAATCAAGCGGCTGGTTGTATGTGAAAGAGAATTCCAGAAAGTAAATTCTGCATTCTGCCTGACTGAATCGTCATCTGAATGATCACTCTCTCCGGTAATGGTCAGACTGTTCAGAATATGGTCAATTTCGTTTCTGATCTGATCAACCAGACGGGTCAGACGTAACTCGGCCTCTTCATAGACTTTCCTGATTGAGGAACCAGGGAGAATATCATGGAACTGATGAAGCAGCAGTTCTTTCCACATGGTCTCTATCTTGTATTGTGAACAGATGTATCCTCTGTGAGCAGAGGCGGCAGCTGCCTCAGGACGATCGATTTTTTGCAGTGATGAAAGCACATTGAAATATTCCAGATCCCGGAGCAGAATCTCTGTTAGTCGGTTTAGCTTCTTGATCATCGCTTGTCCCGTATAGGTTCCTCTGTGCGCGGTGAAATATAGCTCTCCGCCATAGGTATGAACCGGACCGCCCTGCGCGTCCATGCGTTCAAAGAAGCGGATAGGGGATTCGATCTTCATCTTCAGATCTCCCTCCAGGTTCGTCTGTCGGCGAATCAGCTCGATATGATCCCTGGTCGGTCCGCCTCCTCCGTCGCCATAGCCGAAGGGCATTAGAAATTCATCCAGATGCCGTTTCTGAGTGCGGTTCTTCCAGACCTTTTTCATCTCCTCAGGAGATGGATAATATTCATATCTGGTCGGTAGGAAGGCTTTTACCTTCGAACCATCCATTCCCTCCCAGTTGAAGTAGTGATATGGGAAAGGTTCCCCCTCATTGTAGGACCAGAAAATTTTCTGGGTCACCATGTATCGGATACCTGTCTTCTTCAGAATTTGTGGAAGTGCAGCGGAATACCCGAAGGTATCGGGCAGCCAGAGCAGGACACTGTCCACTCCGAGCTCCTCCTTGTAGTACTTTTTGCCATAAAGGATCTGTCGAACAAGTGCTTCTGCCCCTGCCATATTTGTGTCAGGCTCCACCCACATAGCCCCTTCGGCAATCCAGCGACCCTCATGTATCTTCTTCAGAATCCGATTGTAAAGCTTGGGGTATTTCTCAAGGCACATCTCATAGCAGGCAGGCATGCTGTGGAGGAACAGGTATTCCGGATATTTGTCCAATAGGCGCAACTGTGCCGCGAAAGTTCGCGCTGTTTTCCGGTAGGTCTCGTGCATCGGCCAGAGCCAGGCAAGATCCAGGTGCGCATTCCCGATTCCTGAGAAAATAGGCATGGTTGATCCGTTTTCAGCTTGAAGAGCGGGGCGAAGAACGACTCGAGCCTTTCTGTAGTCTTCATCGCGTTTTTCTTTTGGCTGCTCGAAATCCACTGTCATTGTGAACGCTTCGAGCGCATCCGCGATTTTAGCCGCCCGGAGGGAATCTGGATCCAATGTTTTGAGAAGGCTGGACAAAACATCAACGTCCATAAACAACTGGTAGGCGGTTTCATCCCAGGTACCAATCGTCCCGTGGCCGAGAGTGACACGGTTTCCTTCTTTCAGCTGATCACGATGAAGACCAGGAAGAAGAGGACCAGGCGCACAGGCCATGCTCTCTTGTCCGGTGTAATAATGGCCAGCATAGACCTCCATGCAGATCGTGTATGTATCGCCAGCTTTTGCATGCTCCGACAGCCAGTTGTCAACCATGAAGTGATGGGGATATTTGATCCAGTCCGCGCGCCAGGCGCCGAAGGCTTCTCCATTTACGAAGACGGTTGCTTCATGGCCTGGTTGAAGATCCATCACCAGATAGGCCCCGTCCAGATCTTCTGGTACTTTGAAAGTGGTTCGGAACCATGCATACTGGTATGAGAACCCCCAAGTATACCCTTCTTCGACTGGATGAAATACCTGGCTGTTAAGATCGCCTATGCCCACTGGATGATCAGGGTGACAGACCTCCCAGTGCAGAGGAAATGCCGGAGTGTATAAATCTTCACGCAGTGTGTGGATCCAATGATCCAGACGGCCTTCCAGTTCGCTACTCATGATATTCATGTGGATGTCCTTTCTGCTTGTGTGATATCATGAAAAAGTTGTGTAATACAGTTATATCATCCGGAAAACAGATCGGAAAGAGAGAACAGGTGCAGTTGCGCAGGTTGTTGAGGGAACATGCCAGGGGACTGCGCAGACGGACATGTGAGAGAGTCAGAAAAGAGAGAAATAGCATGAGAATATCAGGAAGAAGCGGACGCACAATCATCAGCCTTGACGAAATAACACTTCAGATCAGTATCACCGCAGATGATGAAGAGTGGACATGGACAGCAGGGTACAGGCCTTGTCTGAAGCTTGCAAATGAAGAGACTGTATATTTTGATCAAGCACCTTTGATCCGGCATACACCAGTCGAGAACGGTGTCGGCTGTGGGATCAGGAGCCGCTACGAGGGGCTTACAGGTATTCCCGCATTTGAAACCTATGTATGGGTGGAGGATGCATCGGAGGACGTGTACTTCGAATGGATTCCGCTTCGGGAAGACGGAAGGGGTGAAGATGAGGCTGCTCCGCTTCCGGATGTCGCCTCTCCAAATCCATTTGTTCCAAGGCCGGATACAGTCAAGTGCGTTCTCTGGCCGGGGCCGATGGCATTTGAAAAGAAGCGAACTGACTGGTACACGCTTCTGAACGAGGGGCAGGGACTGCTGATTCCGAATGACTGGAAAGAGGAGATAAAGGAGCTTCATTTTGATGGCATGTACATGACAGCGGGAAGCTATATGCCCTGGTATGGGCAGGTTCGCGCGTCATGCGGATATCTAGCGATTGCTCTGACACCATGGAATGGGCGCGTTCAGGCAGATCATCCTGCGAACGGTCCGTACATGCATATATGGACGCAGTGGGATCCGAGCCTAGGACGAATGAGCGACAGACGTGTGATGAGATATTCGTTCCGGAAGAATACCGATTACAACGATTTTTGCAGAATATACAGAGCTTATGTGTTTGAAAATGGCCTTGCGGCGACACTTCGGGAAAAGGAGGTACGCCTGCCAGGTCTGAAGAAACTTGCAGGGGCTGAGTTTGTCCATATGGGGATCAAAACCCATGTGAACCCGCAGTCTGATTTCTTCGACCCGGAGAATCCCGAGAAGAACAACAGCCTTGTCACATTTGAGCAGAGACGGCAGGAGATTGGCAGATTGCATGACATGGGCGTGAAAAATCTCTATCTTCATCTGGATGGCTGGGCGGAGCCTGGTTATGACAATTGTCATCCGGACTATATCCCGGCATGCAAAGAGGCCGGAGGCTGGGAAGGACTGAAGAATCTCGTAGACAGTGTTCACGCGTGGGGATATGAGATCGGACTGCATGACCAGTATCGCGATTTTTATAAGAATGCACCTTCCTTTGATGAGGATTATGCATGTATCAGTATGGACGGAACGATTCCGCAGCATAATAGATGGGCAGGGGGGCCTCAGGAGTATCTGTCCGCGACAGAAGCCGTCTACTATGTGAAAAGAAATTACCAGGAAGTCTTTTCACATGGCATTCATCCAGACTGTACCTATCTAGATGTTTTTACCTGCAATGAAGGGGACGAGTGTGCGAATCCAAGACACCGGATGACGAGACGCGACTGCCTGCAGGGGCGTGAACAATGCTTTCGATGGATGACAGCACACGGAGTGATTCCGAGTTCGGAAGAGGTTTCGGACTGGGCCATGAATAGCCTAGTGTTCTGCCATTATGCGCCATACTACTTCCAGCTTCAACAACCCGACGCACCGCAGAAGGGTGTTCCAGTTCCATTGTTCAACCTGGTCTATCACGACTGCGTGATCACGCCATGGATCATGGACAAGCAGGACGATCAGCCCGATCAAATGCTGTATGCGCTTCTGAACGGAGGAGCACCCTATCTGATCCGCAACGGCGCTTATCCGAATATTGACGGCACATATGATGGAGGTGTTTCGTACACGCTGCAGCAGAAGATCAGCAGAAGTGATGCCGTTGCAAAGATTCACAAGAAAGTGGCTTTTGAACAGATGACCCGGCATGAGTTCCTTGGGGACTGGAAAAGGCAGCGGACAGTCTTCTCAGACGGGACGGAAGTCATGATCGACCTGGAGAATGAATGTTACGAAATTAAGTTAGAAAGAGGAGAGACTCTTTGTCCTTCTTTAAATACAAATATTATTTTGGAAAATATAACATAAACATGAAATAATTAACGAATATTCAATAATAACCGAAATATTATTTCTAATAATCCATTGTCCGATTTGAATGATCATACTATACTCATTCCAACATAAAAAATCATTTCCATGCGAAAATAGTGCATAAAAATGGTTATACATAATTGGGGATAGCACTCGTTCTGGCTTCCTGTGTTTGTTTTTGGAATCAAGTGTATAAACAGAAATTGTCTGGGAGGTGGATCATAATCAATATTGACAAAAGAATGTCCGATTATTAATATTTAATTATATAAAATATTTCAACATGTGGTTGAAAATGGAGAAAAGGAGGGTCTCATATGAAAAAAACACTAATCGTAGGCTTGACAGCTGTGCTCGCTTTGGGCGGAGTGGTAACCGCTCATGCAGATGACCAGGTTACATTGACATTCGCGGAGACGATGACATCTCCTGAAAGAACGTTGGTGCTGGAGGATACCATCAAGGCTTATGAGGATGATCACCCCGGCGTGACCATTGAACTTGTCTCGCCGCCCTACGAGTCTGCTGAGACAAAAGTGGCATCCATGCTATCGGCAAACCAGGATGTGGATATTGTAGAGATTCGTGACAATACTGTTGGGGCGTGGATCAATAACGACTGGCTATATAAACTAGATGATCTTGTATCAGATTGGAACGGAAAGGACGAACTGGTTGACGCGGCATTGCTCGCTGGTTCCTCTATGGGGGATGCAACTTATTTTATTCCACAATATCTATATGTAAAAGGCATGATGGTCAGAACAGATATTCTGAAGGACGCAGGAATTACTGAGATGCCGAAGACGACAGATGAATTCCTGGAGGTCTGCAAGAAGATTACAGATAAGTCAAAAGGCCAGTATGCTTTTGCACTGAGAGGAACCGGGTCACCTTGCAAGACGACAGATATCATGTGGGCAACGGAAGTCCCGGAAATCAGTCCGGACAATCTGTACCTTACGAATGATGGAAAGTTTTATATGGATACGGAAGGTGCACGCAAGGCAATGAAAGACTATTATGAGCTCTACACAGAGTGCAGTCCGGAAGATTCTGTGAACTGGGGTTACAACGAACAGATCAACGGTTTTGTGTCGGGGACGACTCCGTTTCTGGTTCAGGATCCGGATGCTGTCAGCTCTGTGAAAGACTCTCTTGACACGGATCAGTATACGGTCATCCCGATGCCGATTGGTGCATCTGGAAAGCGTTATCTGGATTATGGCTTTGCCGGCTTGGCAGTTGCAGCGAATTCCGCACATCCCAAGGAAGCCTTTGAATTCATAAAATATATGATTTCTGCTGAAGTGAACGCAAAAATATGTGAGTTTTATGGGGCACTTCCGGTGAATAAGGGGGCCTATGATATTTCTGACATGTTCAAACTTCCGGTTTATAAAGCATGGACAGAAGAGATGAACGATGACGCAACGGTCTTCACCAGATTCCCGCTGGATGATCCGAAATTTGCTGAGTACAGCTCCACGGTGCATCTTGCTGCTTACCAGAGCTTCCTGCTAGGGCAGAGTACCGCAGACGATATGATCAAAACCTGCAAGGACTACTGGGGATATTAATGAGTCGTCTGATCATCACGCATAAACATCATTGCTTCTGGACATCTCTGAAACGGTACATGTTGTCAGACAAATAGAAGATGTTTGAAATGAGCTGTGGTGGAGACCACAGCTCATTTCTCGATAAGGAGATTGGATGAAAAAAGATAGATGGTATCTGCTGATGATACTGCCAACTTTAGCGGTAATTGTGCTGTTTATTTTTGCTCCACTGATCAAGGGCGGTCTGATGGCTTTTCAGTCCTATAATTTGTACAACGTAAAGGACATCAAGTTTATCGGGCTGGACAATCTAAAGGCAGTCATCTTTAGTACGAGTGTGAGTTTCCTAAAGATTTTGCTCAACACGCTCAAATGGCTGGTGCTGTCGCTTGTATTTCAGTTTCTTTTGGGATTCATCCTTGCCCTGCTTTTACGTAAGCCTTTCCGGGGGCGGAGCGTTTACTGTGGTTTTGTCTTCTACCCCTGGGCATTATGTGGTTTTGCGATCGGCCTGATCTGGTCATGGCTGTTTAACGGACAGTTTGGAGTGATCAATGACCTGTTGATGAAGGCGGGGATTATCCAAAGCAACATTGGATGGCTTTCAGATCCGAAAATCGCGATGTATAGTGTCATTATTGCAAATGTCTGGTATGGGATTCCATATTTTGGGATCATGCTTTTGGCAGCCCTCCAGTCGGTCCCCAAAGAACTGTATGAAGCGGCAACAATAGATGGAGGATCGAAGTGGCAGCAGTTGTTCCATGTAACAATCCCTTATATTAAGCCAACTATCGTCAGTACCGTGTTGCTCAGAAGCATGTGGATCGTAAATTTCCCGGATCTGATCTATGCGATGACAAATGGAGGACCAGTGAACAGCACACATATTCTTGGAACAATGATGATCAACAAAGTCTATAAAGAATTTGACTACGGTCAGGGCTCTGCATATGGGTTCATCATCATGGTGCTTCTGCTGGTGTATGCACTTATCTACCTGAGGGTTACCAAGGCAACCAAGGAGGATATGTGATGAGTAGAAGAAAAATCAAAAGAACAGCCGGAGGAGTTTTCCGTTTTCTTATTCTTGCTATTTATTTGTTCATGGCGGTGCTGCCTCTTTTCTGGATTTTCCTCACCAGTATTAAGGGAAATAAAGAATTGTATGCGAAACCACTGGTCTACTGGCCAAGGCATCCGACCTTGGCAGCCTACCAGAAGCTTTTCACGTATGCGAATTTTGGCCAGTATTTTGGAAATTCCATGATGGTAACCTTGTCTTCGTCCATAGTTGCCATGATACTGGCATTGATCAGTGGTTTTGCGCTGTCACGGATTCGAAAAAGAAAAATGAGGGATTTTGTCCAGATTCTTTTATACTTTACACAGACCGTGCCCAGCTTTATGATCATGCTGCCATTGTTCATGTTCTTTTCAAAGCGTCACTTGGTGGATAATCTGGGGGTGCTTGCTGCAATCTATGTGGCAACAGTTGTCGCTTTCTGCACACTGATGGCTAAGAGCTTTTTTGACAGAATCCCGGAAGACTTGGAGGAAGCCGCAAAAATAGACGGATGTAACATGGGACAGTCGTTGTTATATGTGGTGATTCCGTTGACAATGCCTGGGATTGCAGCAACATTTTGCTTTGCCTTTGTAAATATCTGGAATGAACTGTTCATTGCGGTGATGATGATCAATAAAGCAGCTAAATATACCGTTCCGGTTGCACTCAATTCATTCATCTCCAAGGCAGGAGTCAGCTGGGACCTGATGAGTGCAGGGATCGTGGTATCATTGCTTCCAACGATGATCGTATTCGGGATCGGACAGAAATATATTGTCGCCGGTCTGACAGACGGCGGAGTGAAAGGATGAATGAAATGGGAGAAGGCAGAAGTATCTCGGAGATCTTGCATCACATGGGGGAAAATCATTTCCCGGAACATTCGGTGGCACCACCGCTGTTTCAGACATCGATCTTCTGTTTTGAAAATTTTGAAGAGTTTCAGAAAGCACTGCAGGATGAGAAGGACAACTATATCTATTCAAGAGGAAACAATCCGACAGTAAACCTCTGTGAGAAGAAGATAGCCGCGCTGGAGCATGCCGAAAGGGCGAAGCTGGTCTCATCGGGGGTAGCAGCAATCACCCAGGCAAGTATGGCGTTTTTGAAGGAAGGGGATCATGTTGTCTGTGTTGACAGCGTTTATGGATGGGCCCACAAACTGTTTGGTCAGTATCTGAAACGCTTTGGCGTAGAAGTGACTTATGTGGAAGGGATCCGTGTCGAACAGTTTGAAGAGGCGATCCGACCAAACACCCGCCTGATCTATCTGGAAAGTCCAGCAACATTCACGTTTACACTTCAGCCGCTCAGGCCAGTTGCGGATCTGGCAAAGAAGTATGGAATCAAAACGATTATAGACAATACGTGGTCAACGCCGATTTTCCAGAATCCGATCGACTTCGGAATTGATCTCGTTGTACATTCTGCAACGAAGTACCTTGGAGGAAGCTCAGACCTAATTGGGGGTGTGATCTGCGGAAGCAAAGAAGATATCGATGTGATTTTCAACCAGGAATTCATGCAGCTCGGGCCGGTTCCTGATCCGTTCATGACGTGGCAGATCCTGCGGTCGCTGCGTACACTTCACATCAGAATGGCTGTCCATTACCAGAATGCTCTGGAACTTGGAAAATTTCTGGAAGGCAGACCAGAAGTGAGGAAGGTGAACTATCCACTGCTGCCATCGTTTCCACAATATGAACTTGCGAAAAAACAGATGCGGGGCGGAAGCGGGCTTTTCTCAGTGGAACTGAAAACAACCGATAGGGAACAGATCCGGAAGCTGACGAATCAGGTGAAACTATTTAAACGAGCTGTCAGTTGGGGCGGATATGAAAGCCTGATCGAGCCATACATTGTCATGTTCAGGGATGATCAGGAGGTGCCTGCAGAACGCATCGGCCTGATTCGTTTGCATGCAGGCTTGGAAGAAATCGAGGAACTGAAGGCAGATTTAGGACAAGCACTGGATCATATGAAGCAGTAACGGGAGATACAGTTCATGCCGACGATCGTACATGAGAAGGCAGGTTTTTTCCATCTGTGTAATGATCAGATCAGTTACATCATGATGGTGCTTCCTGATGGAGAGATAGGACAGATTTACTTTGGTGAAAGGCTGCATGATAGGGAAAGTTTCTCATGGCTTCTGGAGCTGGCGCATAGAGACATGGCACCGTGTGTATTTGACGAGGAGGCAGGAGATGGCCGCGTTTGCTGGGGCAGCACCACCTATTCGCGGGAGCATATCCGGCAGGAATATCCGACTTTTGGAACAGGCGATATGAGACAGCCTGCGCTGGAGATCGAAAGAGAGGGCGGGAATACGCTCAGCCATTTCTGCTATAAGGGGTTTCTTGTGCAGGAGGGAAAACCGCGGATTCCTAGCCTTCCTGCAACTTACGTGGAACAGCCCGATGAAGCACAGACACTGATCCTGAAACTGGAGGATCCTCTGGATGGCACAAAGCTTGATCTGTACTACTCTATTTATAGAGATATGCCTGTCATCACACGCCATGTGAGAATCCGGAATCAATCAGGAAAGTCCATGGTCGTGAAACGGGCAATGAGTCTGAACCTGGATCTGCCAGACTCCCAGTACGATATGATCGATCTGGCCGGGGCTTCTCTGAGGGAGCGTTACGTGGATCGCCATCCGCTTCATCTGGGAATCCAGAGCATCGGAAGTATGAGAGGGCACAGCAGCCATCAGTTCAATCCGTTCCTTGCACTGACCCGTCCGAATACAGATGAGCAGAACGGAGAAGCAATTGGTATAAGCCTTGTCTACAGCGGAAATTTTCTAGCACAGGTCGAAGTGGACACGATGGGTGTGTCTCGGGTGATGATTGGCATTCATCCGCAGGGGTTTTCTTGGGCGTTGGGGATGGGCGAAGAAGACAGTGTGTTTTGTACGCCAGAAGCCGTTCTGACATACTCGCATCATGGTCTGGATGGCATGAGTCGGACGTTTCATCAGCTGTTTCGGACCAGACTGGCTAGAGGATACTGGCGCGATCGGGAGCGGCCAATTATCGTTAACAACTGGGAAGCGACCTATATGAACTTTGATGAAAAAAAAGTTCTGGAAATCGCTGAGCAGGCAAAGAACCTGGGTGTGGAGATGTTCGTGCTGGATGATGGCTGGTTTGGACACAGGGATGACGCAACGTCATCTCTTGGGGACTGGTATTCGGATATCCGCAAGCTTCCGGATGGCATTCAGGGATTATCAGAGAAAATCGAAGCCCGGGGGATGAAATTTGGTTTGTGGATTGAGCCGGAGATGGTAAGCCCGGACAGTGATCTATTCCGCGCGCATCCGGAATGGGTGCTTGGAGCAGAGAACAGGCCTCTGTGCCTTGGAAGGCACCAGCTAGTCCTTGATCTTTCCAAACCCGTGGTGGTGAATTATCTATTCGAGACGCTCGAAAAGCTGATCGAAAGCTCAAGAATCTCCTACATAAAGTGGGATATGAACCGCAGCATCAGCCAGGCGTGGTCTAGAGGACAGGGGGCAGTCAGCCAGGGGAAGGTTCTGCACAGACAGATTTTGGGGATTTACGAGCTCTATGAGAGACTGACAACAAGGTTTCCACTTATCCTTTTTGAGTCCTGCGCGAGCGGCGGTGGAAGATTCGACCCGGGGATGCTGTACTATGCGCCTCAGGCATGGACATCCGATGACACGGATGCCGCCGAGCGGGTAAAGATTCAATATGGAACATCGCTGGTCTATCCGCTCAGCTGTATATCCAATCATGTTTCTGCAGTACCGAACCATCAGACACATCGAATAACATCGATGTTTACAAGAGGCACAGTAGCCGCTTTCGGGGCATTCGGTTATGAGTTGGACATCACACAGCTGAAGATAGAGGAAAAGGAACAGATGAAAGCGCAGGTCGCTTTCATCAAAAGGTGGAGAGGCTTTATTCAGAAAGGCTGCATGCACCGGCTGGTCAGCCCATTTGAAGGAAATGACGCCGCGTGGATGGTTGTCTCCGCAAATCAGAAGCAGGCACTTGTATTTGCCTTCCGCTTTCAGCAGCCAGTGAATGCAGGATTTCGTAGAATGAGATTGCAGGGCTTGGATACAGACACCCGCTATATAGTCAAGGAGGCAAACCAGACAGACTGGTCATGGAAGGCCATGGAAAAAGAGCCTGGGTTCCATTACGGAGATGAACTTATGAAGATTGGGTTGCTTCTGTCCGATGCTGCCAGTGGTGTACTGTCTTCAACAGTGCCACAGGGAGACTGGCAGGCAAGAGTGTTTTTAGTGGAAGAATCGTGAGGCAGAGATCAGGGTGCGTGACAAGGCTGCGACACCCTCTGTCACAACCATCATTCATTCACAATAATGGTTCTCTAGGACATGCTAGAAGCTCTCTATCGTCTGTTTGTAAATCTGTTTCTCTGTACATCAGAAAAAAATATGTATTATTCCGTTTATCTACCTCGAAGGGAGCATATCAACGTGCGTAGGCTAAATGGCTAAATACAGATGATGAATCAGACTGGCTGTTGTATACTTGAATAAACACTCTGCAGTGCCGAGGCACTGAGAAAGACGGGAACTCCAGAGAAAGACGCAATAAATCAACAGGAGACGGATGACATGGATAGAAAATATCAGCTGGATACAGCAGAAAACAAAAAATTCCTGAAGGAGGTCCGGGATACGCTTCTCGAATTTGGAAAGAAGTTCGCAGCTCCGGACGGGACGGCTTATTACCTTGGCGATGATGGGACGCCATGGAAAGACAGAAGCCGGGATACCTACGAGACGGCACGCTATGCCCACAGCTATGTGCTGGGCTGCCTTCTTGGTAAAAAGCAGTATGAGCAGCAGGCTTTTGATGCGATGAGAGGACTTGCAAAAGGTGCAAGGGATGAGAAAAACGGTGGATGGTTTGAAGGAATCAAGGCAGATGGCACACCAGTTTCCGGAAAACTCTGCTATACACATGCCTTTGCAATTCTTGCGTCTTCCTCTCTTGTTCTTGCAGAGAAGGCAGGCGCATCTTCTCTTTCAGAGATTGTCTGCACCAGGGGAGCAGGAGCTGAAAATCTGCTGAGGCTTGCACTGGATACCTATACAGAAAAGTTCTGGGATGAAAAGAGCGGATTGGCATATGACAACTGGAATACAGAATTTACGGCACTCAGCTCATACCGCGGTCTCAATGCCAATATGCATTCGGTTGAGGCGTTTCTGGCAGCCTGGGATGTCACAAAAGATGCAGTCTATCATGATCGGGCAAAGAGCATTATCGATCATGTGATTGGCTGGGCAAAGGATTGCAGCTGGAGAATTCCGGAGCACTATTCCGAAGACTGGGTGCCGCAGCCGGACTTCAACAAGGATCATCCGGATGACCAGTTCAAGCCGTTTGGCGCAACACCCGGTCATGGGATTGAATGGGCAAGGCTGATTACACAGTTTGCGCTCTCCATGTACCCGGACGATGCATACAGCGGTGTGAGGAAGCACTATGTAGAGGCAGCAGAGCACCTGTATGGCAGGGCTGTTGCGGATGCATGGGACAGTGATGGAGCGCCGGGACTCGTTTATACGACGGATTGGGATGGGAAACCTGTGGTGCATGAGCGGATGCACTGGGTACTGGCTGAGGCGATCAATACGTCGGCAGTTTTATACCGGGTGACCGGAAAGATAGAATATACAGAGCGGTATGCGATGTTTATGGAATACCTCGACAGATTTGTGCTGGATCATGTCCATGGTTCTTGGTTCCATGAGCTGGATCGTGAGAACCATGTTTCAGGCAAAGTATGGCCTGGAAAGCCTGATCTGTATCATGCGATTCAGGCAACACTGGTCCCGTACTGCGATCCATCTTTGTCAGTAGCGGTTGCGCTGGCGCAGGGGAAAACGTCTATGAATTGAAAGCACTTATTCTGAAAGCATTTAACTGTCTGAATTGTATCCTGCGGATAATGGCATTTAAATTAATTCGGTCATTGTTTTTCATTTGAATCATTTAAATAATAAGGGCTGTCCATGATATGTTGTGAAGGTTATAACTCCTGCGGACGAGAAAACCCACGGTTTTAACCGTGTGGATGACAGTCCGCAAATATTTAACTATGTGTAGATGTGCATATTCAGAATATCTACACTGTATGCTATACTAAATCTATGAAGAACGAGTATAAACATACAAAAACAACAGTATCACTAATCAACTACCATTTTGTGTTCTGCCCCAGATATCGAAGA
>CACWKX010000010.1 GCA_902761585.1 uncultured Lachnospiraceae bacterium | reverse complement strand
GCCGGCCGGACAACCACCTGCCTGAAGCAGAATTTCCCTGCGCATCGCGCAGCGGGCTGACCTGAGGCAGACTGCTGGGAAGGAGGATCCTCAGATTGGCGGAAGACAACATTCTTGTGATGGAGCACATCACAAAAGAGTTTCCAGGCGTGAAAGCACTGGACGACGTAAATCTGGAAGTCAGACGGGGAGAGATTCATGCACTGATCGGTGAGAACGGAGCAGGAAAGTCTACCCTGATGAACGTCCTGAGCGGACAGTACCCTTACGGTTCTTATACCGGAAAAGTCATTTATGAAGGAAAAGAGTGCCATTACAAAAGACTGTCTGACAGCGAGAAGGACGGCATTGTCGTCATTCATCAGGAACTGGCACTGATCCCGATGCTGTCCATCGGCGAGAATATGTTCCTGGGCAACGAAATCAAGAACAAATACGGCGTGATTGACTGGGATAAAACCTACAGTGAAGCCGAGAGACATATGAAGATGGTCGGGCTCAAAGAGTCAGCCCAGACCCTGATCAAGGATATCGGAACCGGCAAGCAGCAGCTGGTCGAGATTGCGAAGGCCTTCTCCAAGAAAGTCAAACTGCTTGTCCTCGATGAGCCGACATCCTCCCTGAATGATGAGGATGCGAAGATGCTGCTTGACCTCCTGAAGGAGTTCAAGAAGAACGGGCTGACATCCATCATCATCACGCACAAGCTGAACGAAATCGAGTATGTGGCGGACCGCTGCACAATCCTGCGGGACGGCTCGACGATCGAGACCCTGGAAAAGGGAGTCGACGATATGTCAGAAGCCAGGATCATCAAGGGAATGGTCGGCCGGGCGATGGATGACCGTTACCCGGAGAGAGAGCACCATGTTTCAAAGGAAGTCGCTCTGGAAGTGAAGAACTGGACCGTTCACCATCCGCTCTACCCGGAGAAAATCGTGGATGACAACATCTCCTTCCATGTCAACAAGGGCGAGATCGTCGGGTTCTCCGGCCTGCAGGGCGCCGGCCGTACAGAGCTGATGATGTCGATCTTTGGAAAGAGCTATGGAACCGGCATCAAGGGTGAGCTTTTCATTGGCGGGAAGAAGGTGACGCTGAACAATACTGAACAGGCCATCCACCATGGACTGGCGTATGTCACCGAGGACAGAAAGACCAACGGATTGATCCTCAAGGAATCGATCCGCTTTAACACGACGCTGGCGGCGCTGCACAAGGTCTGCAATCATGGCATCATCGATGTGGACAGGGAAGTCCATGAAGCGGAAGTCATGAAGGATGAGATGGGCACCAAGACACCGACTGTCGAGCAGAAGGTTGGTAATCTTTCCGGTGGAAATCAACAGAAAGCCCTCCTTGGGAAATGGATGTTTGCCGAACCAGACATCCTCATTCTCGATGAGCCGACGAGAGGAATTGATGTCGGGGCAAAATATGATATTTACTGTCTGATGAATGATATGGTCAGCAAGGGCAAAGCCGTTATCATGGTATCATCCGAGATGCCGGAGCTTCTGGGCATGTGCGACCGCATCTATGTCCTCTCCGAGGGAAAGATGGCCGGGGAGCTGACTGCGGAGGAAGCAACACAGGAGCGCATCATGCAGTGCATCATGGATGTCAACAAGTGAGAAGGGAAGGAGCTTGTAAGCGATGAAAGTGAGAGATTTCTTTAAAAAATATACCATGGTCATTGCCCTGGTGGTTGTCTTCGCATTGTTTTCCTGGCTGACGGGCGGAAGGCTCCTGCAGCCGCAGAACATGTCAAACCTGATGCTTCAGAACGGTTACGTTCTGGTGATGGCCTGTGGTATGCTGCTCTGCATCCTGACAGGCGGTAACATCGACCTGTCCGTCGGTTCTGTCATCTGCCTGGTCGGTGGCTTCGCAGCAACGATGCTCGGCAAGGGCTGGGGGACAGCTGCAACCATCTTCGTCAGTCTGATCATGGGACTTCTGATCGGCATGTGGAATGGGTTCTGGATCGGCTACATGCATATTCCGCCATTTATCACAACACTGGGCGGCATGTTCATGTTCCGTGGTTTTGGCCGTGTCATCCTGGACAACAAGACGGTCGCTATTTCCAACAAGGGTTTCCTGAATGTCTTCACCTCTTATGTCCCGGGACAGATGACAGCGGTGATTGTTGGTGTTATCATTGCAGTTGTTGTCGTGATCAATACAGTACGCTCCCGTGCGAGCAAGGCGAAGAAGGGATACCGCCAGAACAGCATTGCTTCCGACTATATCAAGGCGTTTGTCATCGCAGCCCTGGTGATCTGGTACAGCTTCAAGCTGAAGGCGTACAAGGGCATCCCGGTCATGCTGATCTGGGTCCTGGCGATTTGCCTGATCTATGCGTTCATCACATCCAAAACCGCATTTGGCCGTTACTTTTATGCAGTCGGCGGCAATGAGAAGGCGACGCAGCTGTCCGGAATTGACACGAAGAAGGTTTACTTTATCGCTTATGCGAACATGGGACTTCTTGCAGGGCTCGCAGGCCTCCTGGTTGCAGCCCGTGTCGGTTCTGTGAATGGTTCAACCGGAAACTCCTTTGAGATGGATGCCATCGGTTCCTGCTTCATCGGCGGCGCTTCCGCATATGGCGGATCCGGAACGGTTGGAGGAGCCATGATCGGTGCGCTTCTGCTTGGAACCATCAACATGGGCATGTCCATCATGGGCATCGGTGACTCCTGGCAGTATGTTGTAAAAGGCGCGGTGCTTCTGGCAGCTGTCATCTTCGATGTCATCTCAACAGAGGGACAGTCCTGACCGGAAACAGATTATGATTCGTTGAACGGGGGTGCCTGCATGAGCGGGCACTCCCGCCTTGTTTATAAAGGAAAAGGCAGGGACTGGATGGAAAAGGCAGGAAGAAGCAGAAAATGATGAAAAAGGTGACAGCGGCCGTTGTGTCATGCCTGTCGGTGATCGGGCTGATCCTTCTTGGCACATACATCTACTACCAGAATCATGTCAACCAGATCATCGGGCAGCCCCGGGACGATACTGTCTACAAACGCCATTATCTGTTCATTTCCTCTGATATCTCTGACATGTGGCAGGATGTATTTCGTGCTGCTTCAAAGGCAGCCGGAGGGAGCGGTGCCTATCTGGAATGGTGTGGACAGGAGACATCCGCCCGCTACAGCGATGAGGAAGGAATTGAGATTGGTGTCGCGGAGAAGGTCGATGGAATTCTTCTGTATGAAAGCACCGAAAAAGATCTGAAGGCTGCTGTCAGCGATGCCCAGAGCAGAGGGATTCCGGTTGTGACCCTGCTTCGTGACATCGAGGACTCTCCAAGAATCAGCTATGTCGGATTCTCAAATTATGAGCGGGGAAGATTATACGGGGATCAGCTGGTTTCTCTCCTTCACAGGGGGGAGAATAAGGTGTGCGTCCTGACGGACAATGGAGATTCGGAGGGGGAGCTTAACCTGCTCTACTCGCAGATGACCCAGACTGTGAGAGAAAAGGGAGCGGACGGAGCCACGATTTCTCTCAGCGCCGTGCTGGCCGACAGCGGAGAGGATTTTGATGCCGAGGAGACGATCCGAAATCTTCTGATGGGTGACAGTGTGCCCGACATTCTGATCTGTGAGACGTCTGTACAGACAGACTGTGCGATCCAGACGATCATCGACAACAATCTGGTCGACCGTGTGCAGGTAATCGGCTACTATACGGCCGACATGACACTCTCGGCCATTCAGCGTGAACTCATTCCCGCTGCGCTGACCATCGATACAGATTCGCTTGGACACAGTGCCGTCGGCGCACTGAATGAGTATCTGGACACCGGCCATGTCAGTGATTATTACAATATCAGTCTGGAGACTGTGAACGCGAAGAACGTCTATCAGTATCTTCGCATGAAAAACCTGTCGGAGGATATGGCAGGAGGTGAGGACGGATGAGAAAAGGCAGAGAAAACCGCTCTATCCAGAGCCGCCTGATCATGATCATGGCGGGGATGATGCTGCTGGTGCTTGCAGTGAACCTCTATGTATTCCGACAGTCGCGCACAATGGTCCAGACGATCGACTCGGTGTTCGTGTCAAACTCCACGATTGTAAAGCTCAGCGACACACTGGACAAGGTAGGCTCCTCCATGTATGACTACCTGAGTACCAGGGGAAGTTCCTCCCTGGAGAATTTCTACCGGTATGAGGAAGATCTGAGAGAGATCACCACCTCCTTCAACGATCAGAACACCAGCAGTCCGATCCTGATGCTTGAGAAGAACATCCGGGAGATGTCGGAGGCCTATCTTGAAGCCTCTGAGAAGGCGATCCAGGCAAAAAGAGGGAGAAATGTAGAGGAATACCGGAGAAAATATGCCGATTCCAAACGTCTGAACGGTTACATCGATGACGCTGTCTACGCGCTGAACAGCCGGCGTTTTTCCCAGAACAGCAGAAATTATCAGATGCTGCAGAACACGATGGGGGTGCTGGAGGCATCTAGCATGATGATGATTCTGGCAGCCTTTGTGATGGCGATGTTCCTTGCGGTCATGCTGATCCGCGCGATTTTCGGTCCGCTCAAGGAGCTGGCCGGAGCAGCAGACAGGGTGGCAGCCGGGGACTTCAATGTGGATGTCAGGGAGACCGGAAGCGGCGACGAGATTGCCGTGGTGACCCATGCATTCCGAAAGATGTTGTTTTCCATACGGGAATACATTGAGCGGCAGAGAGCTTCGATGGAGAAGGAGTCCAGGATGAAGGAGAATGCGCTTGCGATGCAGGCTCACCTTAAGGAAGCACAGCTAAACTTCCTGCAGGCGCAGATCAACCCGCATTTTTTGTTCAACAGTCTCAATGCCGGCTCGCAGCTCGCTGCGCTGGAGGGAGCAGACCGGACGCAGGACTATCTTGGGCGGATGGCAGATTTTTTTCGCTATGATGTCCAGAAAACCGGAGGCTCGGCCTCTCTTGAGGAGGAACTGGAGCTTGTGGACAATTACATCTATATTCTGAATGTGAGGTTTTCCGGAGACATTCATTTTGAAAAGATCCTTGATCAGGATATTCGCCTGTCAGACATCACGATGCCGTCGATGACGCTTCAGCCAATCGTGGAGAATGCCGTCCAGCACGGCATCCACGATGACCATGAGCATGGCCGGATCTGGCTCTATGTGGAAATGGCAGACAGCGAGGACGCGCCGGATGTGCAGCCGGCTGTGATGATCACCGTTTCTGACAACGGCGCCGGGATGACAGCCGGTCAGATCATGCAGCTGATGGAAAGCGGAAAACGAAAGACGAATGGAACAGGAATACCTGAGACAGACAGCGATGGGATTACTTCCGGGGACCTTGCGGGTACCGGAAAGGAAGAAACAGCGGGCGTCGCGATGGGGAACGTCATGGCAAGACTGACCCTGTACTATGGAAGAGAAGGCCTGCTGAGGGTCAGCAGCGACGGGCCCGGGCTGGGGACGCAGGTGACGGTGTTCCTTCCGCTTCGCTGAAATCTAACTTGCGGACGGCTTTCCGGTATGCTGGGTGCCTTGCCTGAGAGAGGCTGTCAGACAAGGCCAAAGACTCCGCAGGCTTGTGAAGGGCTGCTGGAAGCAGCCTAGGAGGTACGAAAGGAGACAGAATGTACAGACTTCTGATCGCGGACGACGAGGGGATTATGCTGGAATCGTTCACGGAGATCATCCGGAAGCAGTTCGAGGACAGAATCACCGTCTCGACGGCCAAGAGCGGACGGGCAGCAATTGAGCAGGCAGAAAGCTTTCATCCGGATATTATTTTCATGGATATCCGGATGCCCGGTATCAATGGGATCCAGGCGATCAGGGAGATCCGGAGCTTTAACAGCACGGCGCTTTTCTATATCCTGTCAGCATACGATGAATTTGACTATGCAAAGGAGGCAATCTCGCTGGGCGTCAGCAAATATCTGATGAAACCAGTATCACGCCAGACCATCATCGACACGGTGACGGAAGCCATCGCGGAGGTGGACAGACTTCGCAGTCAGCGCTCAGATCAGCTGCGGATTCAGGAAAAGCTTCAGACTGTCCTTCCCGTTGTGGAAAGCGGTTTTATCTCGGATATGGTGATGTCTGACCGTGTGACAGACGGCAGCAGCTATCTGCAGCTTCTGGATATCACAGAAAAGTATGCCTACGCATGCCTGATCCGGTTCGGACAGAGCGGAGAAGATGGGCGGCTGATTTCGACGGTCAGAAGCGGGGTCGAAGGGCAGGACCACTACGCTGTCATGCGGGACATCATCAAGTCTTATGTCCGCTGCATCGTCGGCCCGGTGATGTCCAACCAGTTCCTTGTTGTCGTTCCGACGCAGAAAAACCAGATCGAATATGAGCGCCGGATTGAGATCATTGAACAGACCCGGAAAATCCTGACCAAACTGGAGGAGAAGACGCAGCTGAAATTCAAGGCGGGCATCAGCCGGGTGAATCGCTTCCAGGACCTGAAGATCAGCTATCAGGAGGCGCAGGCGGCGCTGGAGAATTCGAAGGCGCGGGTTACACACATCGAGGATGCCGTGACATCCGGTATCTATGAGGATGACTATCCGATTGAAGCGGAGAGGGATATGTTCGCAAAGCTTTCTGAAGGGGATGTGGAGGGCATGCAGGCAGCGGCGGACCTGTATTTTAACTGGATCCTCCAGCACGACCCAAACGATTTGAACAGCATGCGGCTGAAGGCACTGGAGCTCGTCATGCGGGCGGAGTTTGATGCCTTCAATGCTGGTTCCATCAACTATGCCTACAACGACCGGAAGGACTACCTGACGCAGATCAACGGGCTGATAAGCCCGACGGAGGTTCGAACCTGGTTTTTTCTCCACATGACCCAGATTGCCTCCGGGATCAGGGACAGGGCGGATGAACAGTCTGAGAGCATCGTACAGAAGGCGCAGAAATACATGCGGGAGAATTACATGAAGGAAATCTCTCTCGATGATGTATCGAAGGAAGTGAATGTCAGCCCGTATTATTTCTCGAAGCTTTTCAAGGAAGAAGTTGGAGAAAACTTCATCGAGTACCTGACGAAGATACGGATCGGGAAGGCAAAAGAGATGCTGGCAAAGAGCAGTGAATCGGTCAAGGAGATCGGCCTGGCAAGCGGTTATGCGGATTCAAACTACTTCAGCAGGATCTTCAAGAAGCAGACAGGAATGACGCCAAGTGAGTACAGAGATCATCTGAGGGCGGACGGATCATGAGCGGGAGAAAAAGAAAGCAGAAGAGACGGCACGCAGCCTGCGTACTGGCCTTGGCGCTGATGCTGGGGCTGGTGGTTTCGGGGTGCGGCAGATATGCGGAGACAGATCATGAGGGAAGGAAAGCGGAAGAGGCGGGAGAGGACGCAGTCCGGATCGGAATCAGCTTCGACTCTTTTGTGATTGAGCGATGGCTGCGGGATCGGGATGTCTTTGTATCGACGGCACAGAGCCTCGGGGCGGAGGTGAATGTCCAGAACGCAAACGGTGAGGTGTCAGAACAGATTGCACAGATCCGGTATCTGATCAGCAAAAAGATGAATGTCATTGTGATCATTGCCATCGATGCGTCAAAGCTTTCAGAGGTCATCGGTGAGGCGAAAGACGCAGGCATTCATGTGGTCTGTTATGACAGGCTGATTCTGAATGCCGGGACGGATCTGTATGTTTCGTTTGACAATGAGAAGGTCGGGACACTGATGGGACAGGCGCTGAAGGACGCTCTGCCGGAAGGCGGCAATGTTTTTGAAATCCTTGGGTCCGCCTCCGATAACAATACCACGCAGGTCCGTTATGGCTTCGAGAAGGAGCTCAAGGGCTCGAATCTGAACATTGTCTATTCGACCTACTGTGACAACTGGCTTGCCGAGCTGGCCTTTGATGCAGTCAACGATGGGCTTGAGAAAAATGGAGGAAGCGTGGATGGTGTGATGTGCGGCAATGATGATCTGGCGGGGCAGGCGATCAAGGCGCTCACAGAGCATAAGCTCGCGGGAATTGTCCCGGTTGTCGGGCAGGACGCCGATCTGTCAGGCTGTCAGCGGATCGTTGAGGGAACCCAGACGATGAGCGTCTATAAGTCCGTCGAGGAGGAAGCGCAGGTGGCGGCCCGGCTGACCGTCGCGCTGGCGAAAGGAGAGGACATCACCGGAGAAAACGCGGAGATCAAAGTCAGCGATACCATCAGCGATGGGACCTGGGACGTTCCGTACTACAGGATTGACCCGGTTGCGGTCACAAAGAACAACATGGACAAAGTGATCATCGACGGAGGGTTTCACCTGAGGGAAGATGTTTACATGAACGTCGGCGAGACGGAGGAGGAATAAAAAGAGCCAATCCCGGACAGATATCAGAAATTTTTCCCTTCCTGCGCAAAAACAAAAAAATGCTTGCATATCCGGGCGTATAGGTGTACAGTACAGGCAACGGATGGCAAAGGGGCATTCCGAATTGATTCGGAATGTCCCTTTTCGCGTATTCGGCCCGCAGGCGCCATCCAGGCGACTGTCAGAAGGAAGGTTGAAGGGGCGTTTCGGTCAGAAAGAGGCGTGCCCGGGCGGGCAGAATTCCTAACAGGAAAGGAAAAGAGCGTATGAGTGAGACGGGAGAACGGTTCAATGTCGCCGATATCTTCGGCGAGGATGTGTTCAGTGACAAGGTGATGCAGCAGCGCCTTCCGAAGAGCGTCTACAGAGAGCTCCATAAAACCATCGAGGAAGGAAAGGATCTCGACATCCATGTGGCGGATGCCATTGCCGGCGCGATGAAGCAGTGGGCAATTGAAAAGGGAGCAACCCATTTCACCCATTGGTTCCAGCCGCTGACCGGAGTGACCGCGGAGAAGCATGACTCCTTCATCACAGCTCCGAGACCGGACGGGACGGTTCTGATGGAGTTTTCCGGGAAGGAACTGATCAAGGGGGAACCGGATGCGTCCTCATTCCCATCAGGCGGACTCCGGGCAACTTTCGAGGCCAGAGGCTACACGGCGTGGGATCCTACCAGCCCGGCGTTCGTGCGCAATGACGCTGCTGGCCCGATTCTCTGCATCCCGACTGCATTCTGCTCCTATACAGGAGAGGCGCTGGATTTCAAGACACCGCTCCTTCGATCCATGGACGCGATCAATGCACAGTCTCTCAGGCTGCTGAGGCTCTTCGGAAACAACAAGTCCAAAAAAGTGACGCCGTCCGTCGGACCAGAGCAGGAGTATTTCCTGGTTGACGAGGACGCGTTCAAGCAGAGAAAGGATCTCGTCTACACAGGCAGAACCCTGTTCGGGGCGATGCCGCCGAAGGGGCAGGAGCTGGATGACCACTACTTCGGAACCCTCCGCCAGAGAGTTGCGGCGTTCATGAGGGATGTCAATAAGGAACTCTGGAAGCTTGGTGTCCCGGCAAAGACCCAGCACAATGAGGTGGCCCCGGCACAGCATGAGCTGGCAGTCATCTATGAGAATGCATCCCTGGCTGTTGACAACAACCACATCGTGATGCAGACGCTCAAAAGAATCGCGGCAAAACATCATATGAGATGCCTGCTTCACGAGAAACCGTTTGCAGGGGTCAATGGCTCCGGCAAGCACAACAACTGGTCCCTGATGACTGATGATGGGATCAACCTGCTTGATCCAGGTAAGACGCCTCACCAGAACGTCCAGTTCCTGCTGGTACTCGCCTGCATTCTGAAGGCGGTTGATGAGCATGCAGATTTGCTCAGAGAGTCCGCAGCTGACACAGGAAATGACCAGCGCCTTGGCGCAAATGAGGCGCCGCCAGCGATTATTTCCGTGTTCCTGGGCGATCAGCTTCAGGACGTCGTCTCTCAGCTGGTGAAGACCGGCAATGCAACCTCCTCCCTGAAGGGCGGAAAACTCCAGACAGGTGTCAGCACGCTTCCGGACTTCACGAAGGATGCAACCGACAGAAACCGCACAAGCCCGTTTGCCTTTACCGGTAACAAGTTTGAGTTCCGTATGCTTGGATCCCGCGATTCGGTTGCGGCTCCGAACATTGTGCTGGACACCATTGTGGCAGAGGCATTTTCTGATGCGTGCGATGTCCTGGAGCAGGCGGAGGACTTCGATGTGGCGGTTCATGATCTGATTAAGCAGTATCTGAACGATCACCAGCGGATCATCTTCAATGGGAACGGCTACTCGGATGAGTGGGTGGCGGAAGCCGAAAGAAGAGGACTTCCGAATCTCCGCTCCATGGTTGATGCGATTCCGGCTCTTGAGAGCGAGAAGTCAGTCAGCATGTTCGAGAAGTTCAAGGTCTTCACAAAACCCGAACTTGCGTCTCGGGTCGAGATCAAGTATGAGACCTATGCAAAGAACACGCACATCGAGGCGGCGACGATGATTGACATGGCGTCCAAGTCAATCATTCCGGCTGTGATCCACTGGAACAGAAGCCTGGCGGATACTGTCATTGCGCTCACACAGGCAGGAGTGGATGCGGCTGTTGAGAAGGAGCTGCTTGCTGAGTCGACAGGTCTTCTTGCGGAAACAAAGGCTGGTCTTCAGAAGCTGATCCAGATCACGGACGAGGCGGAGAAGAAGCCGGAAGGAAGAGAACGCGCTGTCTTCTATCACTATGATGTCACGCCGGTCATGGCTGAGCTCCGCGCTCCGGTCGACAAGCTGGAGATGATTGTCGACAAGGATATGTGGCCGATGCCGTCCTACGGCGACCTGATGTTCAGCGGAACCTGATCAGACTCTTTCTGAACCGGGTGATCAAATCTATATTCATCGTTGGAATCGCAGTAGCTCCGGAAGTGTCACTTCCGGAGCTGTTTTATTTTGCAAACCTGTCTGATATAATGAGGGGCAGACTGAAAAACGGCAGGCTGCCGGGAAGGATTGATGAAAGATGACAGATGAAACAAGGGCATTCAGAACCCGCCTTGAGGATCTGACGCATGAGGCGAAGGAGAACGGAAACCGGATCTCCGTCCAGCAGGTGCGGGAGAAACTGAAGGATACAGGCCTCGATGAGACAAAGCTTCAGATGGTCTGCAGCTATCTCGACATGATGTCGGTCGAGGTCTATGACGAAGATATGCCGGAGGCAGCATCCGGCGCCGGCGATGAGCATGTCCGGAGTCTGGAGCACTATCTGGATGAGCTGGCGGCTCTGCCCCAGATGGACGAAGTGGAGGAGCTGACGCTGTTTCACATGGCGGCTGAAGGACACGAGGAAGCCAGAGCTCGTCTGACGGAGCGGTATCTTCAGACCGTGTGTGACCTGGCCGGGGAGATTGAGGCGCGGGAAACTGGAAAGGATCCTGAGAACAGGCTGCCTGTCGGGGCAGACAGGCTGAATCTTGAGGGAGAATTCACGGCGGAGGACCTGGTTCAGGAGGGGAATGTCGGTCTTTTGATGGCACTGGGCAGTCTGAAGCACCAGGAGAGCCTCGCAGCTTATCGGGCGGTTCTTTTGAACGAGGTGACAAGCTACTTGGAGGGTGTTGTCGAAGCACAGAAGGCGGAAGGAAAGTCAGATCAGCGGATTCTGAACAGGATGAATCAGCTGGCAGACGCTTCCCATGACCTGGAGCAGGAGCTGGACAGAAAGCCGTCACTTGAAGAACTTTCAGCTTACCTGGATCTTCCGGCTGAGGAGATCCGGGATCTTCTCAGAGTCGGCGGCGAAAAGCTGAAGGCAGACGATCTCTGATCCGCAGTCCGGCAGGCCTCAGGAAGAAATGTGAGACAGCCAGGTAGTGCAATTTATACAAAAGACATTGATTTTCAATCGGAAAAAGTTTACACTATAGCTAGCATGTGGTGAATGTGAATAGAGAATCAGTATAATCTGCTGAACATTTCTACACTTTTTCATGATAGGAGAAATCAATGATCTCTAATCAGATTCTGCAGTCTACACTGGACGGGCTCAAAAAGATCACACGGGTGGATATGTGCGTGGTGGACACGGAGGGTGTCATGCTTGCTTCCACCTTTGGTGAGGAAGTGGACTTTCGGGATGTTGTCGTCAGCTTTGAAAATTCACCGGCTGAGAGCCAGGTCATCTCAAACTATCAGTTCTTTAAGGTACTCGATGAGGGACATCTGGAGTATGTGCTGATTGCAAGCGGCAATTCTGATGATGTCTATACGACCGGGAAGCTGACAGCATTCCAGCTCCAGTGCCTTCTTATTGCCTACAAGGAACGATTTGACAAGGATAACTTTATCAAGAATCTGCTCCTGGACAACCTGCTGCTTGTGGATATCTATAACAGGGCCAAGAAGCTTCATATTGATACAGAATCGAGGCGGGTTGTCTATATTCTGGAACCGGAGGGAGACGGAGAGGCTGCCGGCCTTGAGGAAATCCGCGGATTGCTGGGCGCAAGGTCAGGGGATTTCATCACGGAGATTGACGAGAAAAGTATCATCATCGTGAAGGAGATTCTGCTCTCGGACGGCCCGAAGGAGCTGAACGAATATGCCCTGGAGATGCTGGACGCTCTGCCGCAGGAGAAGCGTGCGTCCGCCATCATCGCCTATGGAACGGTTGTCGGGGAATTGAAAGATGTGTCCAGGTCGTATAAGGAAGCGAGGATGGCGCTGAACGTCGGCAAGATTTTCTTTGAGGAGAAGCATGTCATCGCCTACAGCCGCCTGGGCATCGGGCGCCTGATCTATCAGCTTCCGATCCCGCTGTGCAAGATGTTCATCCGGGAAGTATTCGACGGAAAGTCGCCGGATGAGTTTGATGAGGAGACGCTGACGACGATCAACAAGTTCTTTGAGAACAGCCTGAATGTGTCAGAGACCTCAAGGCAGCTGTATATTCACAGAAACACACTTGTGTACCGCCTTGATAAGCTCCAGAAGCAGACAGGCCTTGATCTGCGCATCTTCGATGATGCCATCACTCTGAAGATTGCCCTGATGGTTGTCAAGTATATGAAGCACATGGAAAAAAGCCCTGATTATTGAAATCAGGGCTCCGGGGAAGATTGGCGGGTGCGCGCTTCTGCAGCGCCTGTATGATCTGAAAAGGCAGGAGGCAGCGTAAGACGCACCGTTTCGATGCGTCTTTTTTTCATGCACTCCACGCGGAGCGTAATGCCCTCCGGTGTCGTTACCTCATCCTTGGCACGGGGCAGGCGGTCTCCAAGCTGCTGGATCAGATATCCGCCGATGGAGTCGTAGTCCTCTGATTCAAGATCGGTTCCCAGGCGTTCGTTGAGATCATCCAGCTTGACACTGCCCTGGATCAGATAGGTGTTCTGTCCGATTTTGCGGATCCAGTCCTGCTCATCGGCATCATATTCATCCCGTATCTCTCCGACAAGCTCTTCGATGAGATCCTCGAAGGTGATCATGCCTGACGCGGCGCCATACTCATCGAGGACAATGGCCAGGGAATAGTTGCCTGCCTGCATCTCCTCCATCAGCGAGACGACCGATTTGGATTCAAAGGTAAAGTACGGCTGGTACATGATCATTGCCGGAGAAAAATCCTTCTTTTTCGATTCCTCGAGGAAACAGAAATCTTTGATGTTGATGATGCCGACAATGTGGTCACGGCTGTCTCTGTAGACCGGGAGACGGGTAAACCGTTCCCGCTGGAAGATTTGGGAAATGTGCCCGTAGCTGTCGTCCGCGCTGACGGCAACCATATCTGCCCGCGGGACCATGATGTCACCGGCTGTCTGATCGGTGAGGTCATAGACGTTGTTGATCAGCGTTCGTTCCTCGCCGGTTGTCTCGCCTTCCTCATGGCTGACATCAACCATTGTACGGATCTCATCCTCTGTGATGGTTGAGTCTCCGCCGGTTCTGCTGACATGAAGAAGCTTCATGGCGCCGGAGGAGAGGAGGTTTACAGCCCAGATCAGAGGGGTCAGGACAATCATCAGGAAATGAATGACCGGGGCGTATCTCAGCGACAGTTTTTCTGAGTTGACATTCGCCGCGTTCTTCGGCGTGATTTCGCCGAATATCAGAATCAGGAGCGTCAGGATGCCGGTCACCAGTCCGATGCTCCGGCTGCCGAAAAGTCTGATCGCCAGCGTTGTGGACAGTGAAGAAGCGGACAGGTTTACAACATTGTTCCCGATCAGGATGCAGGACAGCATCTTTTCCTGGGCGTCAAGCACGCTGAGCACCGTGGCTGCGCGCTTGTTTCCCGCGTCGGAAAGCGTCCGGATCCGGACACGGTTTACGGTTGTCAGAGCCGTCTCAGCGGAAGAGAAGAAACCGGACAGCAGGATCAGAATCAATAAGAGGACAATCTGAATGCCAGTATTTGCTGACAACAGACATCACTTCCTTTCAGGATAAAATGACAGGGCAGCCTGTCCACCTGTTTCAGAGGGTTGCCCTTGCCACAATTTTATGGTAATTTCAGTGGAAATGCAATGAAAGGTGTTTTATTTTTCAAAAAAGTGTGCTATGTTGAACATATGGCAGAGGTGCCATCGAATCACATCATTCAGAAATCGTCTTCTCTTAATTTCTGTTTTTAACAATCCAGACAATGTGAAGGAAGTTTTATGACAAAAGATCAGCTGCAGCTGCTGTCTGTCGCCGTTCTCCGTGATATGGCGAAGAAAAGCGGTGTGAAGAGTGTCTCGGCGCTGAGAAAGAGTGCGCTTGTAGATGCTCTTTTGGAGAACCAGAAGAATCAAAGTGAAAACAGTTCTGGCCCTGGCTCAGAACCAGCCGGGTCATCCCTGAAGGATCGTGGGACACGGGAGGATCATGGAAGACAGAATCCGGACCGTGAAGAGAACCGGGCGCATGCTTCGGATGCGGGCCGAAAGACAGCGAAGACGGGCGGAACAGGTTCCGGTCGCAGCGAAGAACTGCAGGACGGCACCGGATACGGAGCGCGGCAGATGCCGGGCGCGAGTCGTGAGGCAGTCCGGACGGATGAGACAGCTCCGGGACACAGCAGCCGGACGGCCAGCACCAGGCGCGAGGGCGGCCAGACGCAGGGGGCCAGAAGACAGCTGCGGAGAAGGACGCCCCGGGAGCTGGCAAGAGGCAGGCAGCCAATGACACGGACGGCGCAGCCGGCAGTCCGGGAGAACCATGACGCACGGACATACCAGGCACGCGGGAATGCTGGGAATTCTTATTCGGTTGGAAACAGTGGACTGTCTGGCTCCGGCTCTGCAGCCGGATATTCGGGAACCGGGGCACCGGTGACCGGATCGAGGGTGCCGGATCACCAGACGGTTTCTGACTCCGCCGTCCAGGGAAACGGTGCTGGAGGGACCGGAAGCCGGGTGCAGGACCGCAGACAGGATCAGATTGCCGCTCCTGCGGGCAGTCAGGGAGCAGGGATCAGAAATCCGGAGAGCCAGAAACAGGCTCCGGAACGGGAACGGTTTCTCGGGGAGGATAACAAGCTTCCGATGGAACTGAAGGATCTCGATTCCGGCCATGAGGTGGGAGGTGTCCTGGAAGTCATGTCTGACGGATATGGGTTTATCCGTTCAGACAATTACCTTCCCGGAGATTCTGACATCTATGTGTCCCCATCCCAGATCAGGCGTTTCGGACTGCGCACGGGTGATATCATCACCGGCAATACCAGGATCCGGGCGCAGCAGGAAAAGTTTCAGGCGCTCCTGTTTGTCAGAACCGTGAACGGCCTGACGCCGGCAGAGATCGCGAACAGATGTACATTTGAAAGCATGACGCCGATCTTTCCGAACGAGCGGCTCCGCATGGAACGGACGTCGCGGGAGATCTCGATGCGGATTGTAGATTTAATTGCACCGATCGGAAAAGGACAGAGAGGCATGATTGTCTCGCCTCCGAAGGCCGGAAAAACAACCCTCCTGAAGGATGTCTCCAGATCCATTCTGCGAAACAACCCGGAGGTGCATATCATCATCATGCTGATCGATGAGCGCCCGGAGGAAGTGACGGACATTCGGGAGGCAATCACCGGAGACAACGTCGAGGTGCTCTACTCGACGTTCGACGAGACGCCGGAGCATCACAGACGCGTCGCCGAGATGGGAATCGAGCGCGCAAAACGTCTGGTTGAGCTGAAGAGGGATGTGGTCATTCTGCTTGATTCCATCACCAGGCTGGCGAGAGCATACAACCTGATCGTGCCTGCATCCGGGCGGACGCTGTCCGGAGGTATTGACCCCGCGGCGCTTCATCCGCCGAAAAAGTTCTTTGGTGCAGCCAGAAATATGAGAGAGGGCGGAAGTCTGACCATTCTGGCGACGGCGCTGATCGACACCGGCTCAAAGATGGATGATGTCGTCTATGAGGAATTCAAGGGAACCGGCAACATGGAGCTGATCCTGGACCGCAAGCTCTCTGAGCGAAGAATCTTCCCGGCAATCGACATACAGCGTTCGGGAACCAGGAGAGAGGATCTTCTGCTGAGCCGGGAGGAGGCGGATGCCGTCACGATCATGCGCAGGGCACTCAACGGCATGAAGAGCGACGAGGCGACGGAGCGGATTTTGGATCTGTTCATGCATACCAGGTCGAACGAGGAATTGATCCGCACGATTCTGCGGCAGCGTATGGTGTGATGCTCCGCAGCAGCCGGTACAAAGGTGTTTACAAACATTTCAGGGCTGTGCTATACTTGCCCTGCTGTGCCTGATTGCAAGCAGAGGCAGGCCATTGAGGCGAATGGCTTTCAGGTACGCTAACTGCATGGACTTGCAGGGATTGCCCGCAGGGAGCGGGAATCTACGGCGGCGCGGGAAGGAAGCGCCGGCGCAGCAGTTCACATTCCGTCAGAGAGGTGAGAATTATGAAGGAAGGAATCCATCCGAAGTATTATCAGGCTACCGTTACATGCAACTGCGGGAATACATTCGTGACTGGCTCGACAAAGCCGGAGATTCACGTTGAGGTCTGCTCCAAGTGCCATTCGTTCTACACAGGACAGCAGAAGCAGGCTCAGGCTCGCGGACGTATTGATAAGTTCAATAAGAAGTACGGTTTCGGCAGCGAGAAGCAGTAATAAGGTTGCAGTTTTCGGAGGGTTGAGGTTGCTCAGAGAAGAGGCCTCAGCCCTTCTTTGTTTAAAGGAAAACAAACTTATGAAGTACTCAAACATCGGCGGGCAGGCTGTCATGGAAGGTGTCATGATGAGAAACGGAGCCCTCTATGCAGTTGCGGTCCGGACAGCTGACAATCAGATTACGGTCCAGACAGATGCGCACCATTCCGTCGCCGGCAAGGTCCGGAAGATTCCGATTGTCAGAGGAATTGTCGCGTTCGTCGACTCGCTCGTTCTGGGGATGAAGGCGCTCATGTTTTCAGCAGACCGGTTTGCAGAAGAATCGGAGAAGGAGCTGGAAGAGCGCCTGGCACAGGAACAGAAGAAAGCAGAGAAGAAGGCGGAGAAGCTGCAAAGAGCCGGCAGGGAAAAGGAAGCGGCGGCTGTCCTTGAAAAGGCGGGAGAGAATGCGCAGAAGGAAAGGGAAACGCTCAGGGAGAGATCCCGGTCCGGGAATGGCAAGTCGGAGGATTCTGACAACACCGTGCTCTTAACCCTCACAGTCATCATTTCGCTGGTGGTATCTGTTGCCTTGTTCATGATGCTGCCATATTTTCTTTCAAGACTTCTGAAGGGAATCGGGGCGCCGGAGGCAGTGATTTCCATCATGGAGGGTGTGCTTCGTCTGGCCATTTTCTTCGGATATATGCTGCTGATTTCCAGGATGAAGGACATTCAGCGGACATTCATGTACCACGGAGCGGAGCATAAGTGCATCAACTGCATCGAACACGGGCTGGAGCTGAATGTGGAGAATGTCAGGAAGAGCTCGAAGGAGCACAAGCGCTGCGGGACAAGCTTCCTGCTGTTTGTCATGATCGTTTCCATCGTGTTTTTCCTGTTTATCCGGACACCGGACCCGGTCATGAGGATTGTCATCCGGCTGCTTCTGATTCCGGTTGTCGCCGGAGTTTCCTATGAATTCATCCGCCTGGCCGGTCTGTATGACAACAGATTCGTCAATGCGCTTTCAAAACCGGGGCTGGCGCTCCAGGGGCTTACAACGAGGGAGCCGGATGATGCCCAGATCGAGGTAGGAATTGCATCTGTGGAGGCCGTTTTCAACTGGAAAAAGTATCTGAATGAGAACTTCGGTGCTCACTATGTGCTGACGGAGGCGGATGAGCCGAGGGGAGGAAAGGAGCTTTACACGCTGAGATGAAGGAGGTCAGGGCGAGCCGCCATGCAACCTACCGGCAGGTGAAAAGGGAAGCGGCGGAGAAACTCTCCGGACAGGGAGTACCGGACGCAGACATTGACGCCGGGCTTCTTCTTGAGTATGCCTCGTCGATGGACAGAACACAGCTTCTTCTCAGGGAAGAAGAAGAGGTGCCGGGGGCGATCCTGTCCCGTTACAGGGAGGCAGTGAGACTGAGAAGCTGCAGGATTCCGCTTCAGCAGATTACCGGAGAGGCAGACTTCTGCGGAATCCGGTTTGAGGTATCCGATCAGGTGCTGACGCCGAGGCAGGACACAGAGATCCTGGAGGAGGAAGCGGTAAAACGGATCCGGGTCCTTCAGAGGAAGGCTTGCGCCGGGGAAGCTTGCGGAGCGTGGAAAGACCGCAGGCCGGTCAGGGTTCTCGATCTTTGTACGGGCTCGGGCTGCCTGATTATTGCGGCGGCAAAGCTTTGTCCCGGTATCGAGGCAGTCGGAGCCGACATTTCAGGTCCGGCTCTTGACATTGCCAGAAGAAACGCTGAAAATTCAGGTACCGATGTGACATTTCTGGAGAGTGATCTTTTTGAGAAGGTTGAGGGAACCTTTGATGTGATTCTTTCCAATCCGCCCTATATCCGGACGGGAGACATCGGAGGACTGATGGACGAGGTCCGGGACCACGAGCCGCATATGGCACTGGACGGGGGACCGGACGGCCTTTCCTTTTACAGGAGAATTGTCAGCCTGGCGCCGCGGTATCTCAATCCCGGCGGCTGCCTTCTGTTTGAAATCGGTTTTGATGAGGGACAGGATGTGACGAGGATGCTGAGAGAGGCAGGTTTCGGGAATGTCAGGATCATCAGGGATCTGAATGGTCTGGATCGGGTGATCTCCTCTGTTTTTCCGGGCACTGATCTCGGACAGGAGTGACAGAATGGTATGTTTGAAAAACTGAAGGAAGTAAGGCGGAGACTGGAGGAGATTGACCGGTCTCTGAGCCATCCGGATGCAGGCTCCGATCCCTCCTCTCTCGGAAGGCTGATGAAGGAGCGTTCGCGCCTGGAACCGGTTGTCACAGCCTACTCCCGGATCCAAAAAACCAGGGAGACGATTCAGGACCTGGAAGAGCTTCTTCGGGAGGAGACGGATCCGGAGATGGCATCTTATCTGAAGGAGGAGCTGAGAGCTTCCAGGCAGGAAGAGGAAGAACTGTCCGGAAAGCTTCAGCTTTTGTTGCTGCCGCGGGATGAGAACGACGGCAAGAATGTGGTTCTGGAGATCCGGGCAGGCGTCGGCGGCGATGAGGCAGCACTTTTTGCAGCCGATCTGTGCAGGATGTATCTTCGCTACTCGGAACGCAAGGGATGGAAGGCAGAGGTGACATCGGTCAATGAAAACGGACTCGGAGGATTCAAGGAATGCATCCTTCTGGTCAGCGGGGAAGATGCCTGGTCACACTTGAAGTACGAAAGCGGCACACACAGGGTGCAGCGGGTCCCGGAGACGGAGTCTGCCGGGAGAATTCACACATCGGCTGCGACTGTCGCGGTCATGCCGGAGGCGGACGAGATCGATGTAGATCTGGATCTTGGCGAGTGCAGATTTGATGTGTTCCGTGCACATGGTAATGGCGGTCAGTGTGTCAACACGACGGATTCCGCTGTCCGGCTCGTTCATATCCCGACAGGGATTGTCATATCCTGCCAGGATGAAAAGTCCCAGCTGAAGAACAAGGACAAGGCGATCCGGATTCTGCGATCCAAGCTTTATCTGCTTCGTCAGATGGAGCAGCAGGAGAGCGAGGCAAAAACCAGGAGGGATCAGATTGGCTCCGGGGACCGGAGCGAGAAGATCCGCACATACAACTTCCCGCAGGGAAGAGTTACTGACCACCGTGCGCATCTGACGGTATACCGGATTGATCAGATTATGGATGGCGACCTGGACCAGCTGGTCAACCCGCTGATCGCGGCGGAGCAGGCTGAAAAGCTGGCGAAGGCCGCAGAAGCATAAAGAGGAGGAAGTTTGAAATGGGGAAGTATTTCGGAACGGATGGGTTTCGCGGGGAGGCGAATGTGACACTGAACGTGCAGCATGCATTTCAGGTCGGACGTTTTCTGGGCTGGTACTATGGACAGCAGCATGAGGATGGCAAGGCAAAGATTGTCATTGGAAAGGATACCAGAAGATCCAGCTACATGTTTGAGGATGCGCTGAGCGCTGGACTTGTCGCTTCCGGTGCGGATGCTTATCTGCTTCATGTGACGACGACACCGTCTGTCGCCTTCTGCGTCCGCCTGGATGACTTTGACTGCGGGATCATGATTTCGGCGAGCCACAATCCATACTATGACAATGGGATCAAGATTATCTCCGGAACAGGACAGAAGATTGATGCTTCCATCGAGGAAAAGATTGAGGCCTACATCGATGGCAGAAGCGGAGAGATCCCGCTTGCAACACGCGATCGGATCGGCCGCACGCAGGATTATGTGGCGGGCAGAAACCGTTATATCGGCTACCTGATTTCTCTTGCAACCCGTTCCTTCAAAAACTACCGGATCGGAATTGACTGCTCCAACGGCAGCTCCAGCTCGATTGCAAAGAGTGTGTTTGATGCACTCGGTGCAAAGACTTACGTCATCAACAACCACCCGGATGGTACGAATATCAATGCAGACTGCGGGAGCACCCATATCCATGCGCTTCAGGAATTTGTAAAGGAAAACAGCCTGGATATCGGTTTTGCCTACGATGGGGATGCAGACCGCTGCATCGCGGTCGACGAGGCTGGCCGGGAGGTTAACGGCGACCTGATCATGTATGTCTGCGGCAAATATATGAAAGAGCACGGACAGCTCAAGGACAACACAGTTGTCACAACCGTGATGTCGAACATCGGCCTGTACAAGGCGCTGGAGCGTGAGGGCATGCGCTACGAGCAGACACAGGTGGGTGACAAATATGTCTATGAGAATATGTCGGCAAATGGGTACAGCCTCGGGGGTGAGCAGTCCGGGCACATTATCTTCAGCAAGCATGCGACGACAGGGGACGGAATCCTGACTTCGCTGATGGTGATGGAGACGATGATTGCCTCCAAGCGGACACTCGGGGATCTGCAGGCAGAATGCCGCATCTACCCGCAGCTGCTCAAGAATGTGCGCGTGGCTGACAAAAAGGCTGTGATGGAAAACGAAAAAGTGAAGGCCGCAGTTGAAAAGGCAAAGGAGGAACTCGGCTCGGATGGCCGCATCCTCGTTCGCCCCTCCGGAACGGAGCCGGTCGTCCGTGTGATGGTGGAAGCCGAGTCGGATGACCTCTGCGCAAAGTATGTCTATGACGTGGCAGCCGTGATGCGCAGCGAGGGCCTTGTGATAGGCTGATAAGCCGGAAAGGATTGTATGGATTTACCAAAGTCGCTATTCAAGGAGGTCACACTTGCGGATCAGGAGCTTCTTCTCCCATTCTACAGAAGGCTGAATTCCCGTTCCTGCGATGACTGTTTTTCAAACCTGTATCTGTGGAAACATCTCGAACCCATGGAGTACCATATATCAGATGGTGTACTGATTCTGAAGTCGAAGACGCCGAAGCCCTTTTTCCGGTTCCCGATGGGAGAGCAGGAAAAGCTCCCTGCCGCACTGGATGCAATGGTCGGCCTGGCGAGTGAGGAAGGGGTGCCGTTCAAAATCCGGTATGTGACGAAGGAACAGTTCGATCTGATTGAGACAGCCTGCCCGGGGAAGTTCCGTTTTGAGCCGACCCGGAATTACTGGGATTATGTCTATGAGACAGAGAAGCTGAAGAACCTGTCCGGACGGAAATATCACGGGAAGAAAAATCATATCAACAAATTCCTTCGGGATTATCCGGACTGGTCCTTTGAGCCGATCACAGATGATAATGTGGAAGAATGCTTCCAGATGGGGCTGAAGTGGCGGGTGCTGAATGACTGTGATGAGCTTTACGAGAAGCGGATTGAGATGTGCGTGGCGCTGAACTCGCTCCGGCTTTTGAAGGAGCTTCATCTGACAGGCGGCCTCCTCCGGGTGAATGGACAGGTCGTGGCCTATACGATCGGGGAAAAGGTGAATGACGATACCTTTGTGGTCCATATCGAGAAGGCACTGACAGATGTCGAGGGAGCCTACACCGTGATCAATCAGCAGTTTGTCGAGCACGCGATGGACGGGATTCCATATGTAAACCGGGAAGACGATACCGGAGATGAAGGCCTCCGGGAGGCAAAGGAGAGCTATCATCCGGTGATGATGGTTGAAAAAGGCGAGGTGACGCTTCAGTGATTGCAAGGGCAATGCAGGAACTTGTGCAGAATTCAAGTGCGATCCGGGCCATGTTTGAGGAAGGCAGGCGGATGGCGGCGGAATACGGGGCAGAGAATGTCTATGACTTTTCCCTCGGAAATCCGAACGTTCCGGCCCCGGCAGGTGTCGGCGCGCAGATCAGAAACCTGACGGAGACAGTTCCGCCGCTGAAGCTTCACGGCTATATGCCCAATGCCGGTTTTGAGGAAGTTCGGGAGAGGATTGCGGACAGTCTGAATAAAAGATTTTCCACATCATTCGGCAGTCACAACATTTTGATGACGGTTGGTGCAGCCGGCGGACTGAACGTGGCGCTGAAGACCTTGCTTGACCCGGGGGATGAGGTGCTGGGATTCGCTCCATTCTTTGGTGAGTACCGAAGCTATGTGGCGAATCACCAGGGCGTGCTCAGGGTCGTGCCGCCTGAGCCGGAGCACTTCCTTTTGAACCTTGAGGCAGCGGAGAGGCTGGTCAGCAGACAGACAAAGGCTGTCATTCTGAACAATCCGAACAATCCGACCGGAGTGGTTTACCCGGAGGACCAGATCCGGCAGCTTTCAGAGCTGCTCTGCCGGATGGAGAAAAAGTATGGCACATCGATCTACCTGATTTCCGATGAACCGTACAGGGAGCTGGTATACGATGGGAAAAAGGTTCCGTTTCTGACAAAGTATTATCACAACACGATCGTGGGCTATTCGTTCAGCAAATCGCTGTCTCTTCCGGGGGAACGGATCGGGTATCTCGTGATGCCGGATGAGCTGGATGATGCGCGGCAGATTCAGGCAGCGGCAGCGGTTGCAAACCGTGTCCTCGGATTTGTCAATGCGCCAAGCCTGATGCAGCTGGCAGTCGCGGGGTGCCTGGAGGCGAAGGTGGATCTGGATTTCTATGACCGGAACAGAAAAAGCCTCTGCGAGGGTCTGGACAGATATGGATATTCCTATGTGAAGCCGGAAGGAGCCTTCTACCTGTGGCTGAAGAGCCCGCTGGAGGATGAGAGGGACTTTGTCGCGGAGGCAAAGAAAGAGCATCTTCTGCTTGTGCCCGGGCGGTCATTTGAGGGACCCGGATATGTCCGGATTGCCTACTGTGTTTCACCTGAGACGATCGAGCGGTCCATGCTGGCTTTTGGAAGACTGGCAGAGCGGACAGTCCGCCGTTCGTGGGAAAAGTGATGGCGATTTGAGCCGGCATGCCTGCTGAATGGCTGAAAAACACGCGTGGCAGTATTCAGACTGGGAAGGACGAGGAGGAGAGAAAGATGGCTTCATGGGAAGATGGCGTCAGAAGAGTCGTGCCGTACACACCCGGCGAGCAACCGAAGGATCTTCACATTGTAAAGCTGAATACAAATGAAAATCCGTACCCTCCATCACCGGGGGTGCTGGCCGCGCTTTCGGGCGTGACAGAGGATAGCCTCCGAAGGTATCCGGATCCGGCGGCAGCCGCTCTGACAAAGACGCTGGCGGATGCATATCATGTCTCCCCGGATCAGGTGTTTGTCGGGGTCGGGTCGGATGATGTGCTGGCGATGAGCTTCCTGACTTTCTTCAATTCCGGAAAGCCCATTCTCTTCCCGGATATTACGTACTCCTTCTATGAGGTCTGGGCCGATCTGTTCCGGATCCCGTATCAGAAGCAGAAACTGAATGCGGATTTTGAGATCGTCAGGAACGATTATCTGAAGGAGAATGGAGGAATCATCTTTCCAAATCCCAACGCGCCGACAGGCGTTTTGATGGAGAAGGGAGCGGTGCGGGACATTCTCCGCGCCAATCCGGGCAGTGTTGTGATTGTGGATGAAGCCTATATTGATTTTGCCCCGGAGGGATCCAGTGCGCTGTCCCTGCTTCCGGAATTCGAGAATCTGCTTGTTGTGCAGACGTTTTCGAAGAGCAGAAGCATGGCCGGCATGCGGATCGGATTTGCAATTGGCTCAGAAAAGCTGATTCATTATCTGAATGACTGCAAGTATTCTTTCAATTCCTACACGATGAATCAGGCTGCACTTGCCGCCGGAAAAGCTGCCGCGGAGGATTCCGGGTGGTACAGAGAGACAGTCAGGAAGGTGATTGCGACGCGGGAGAGGAGCAAAAAAGAGCTGTCGGCACTTGGCTTTTCCTTTGCCGATTCACAGACGAACTTTTTGTTTGTCCGGCATGAGAAGGCGAAGGCAAGGAATCTGTTTCAGGCGCTCAGAAGGGCGGGTATCATTGTCCGGTACTTTGACAGCCCGCGGATCGACGATTATCTGCGGATCACGATCGGGACGGACGAGCAGATGGACATTCTGTTTGACTTCCTGAAATCGTATCTGTAAACCCATCATAAAGTGGAATAATAAGGAGTTTTCTCTATGACGAACGCAGTTGCCGTCTGGTTCGCGAATAACCTGGGACATATCATGCCCGCCGAGTTGGTCTGTTTCATTGTCTCTCTCTTCCCGATTCTTGAGTGCAGGGGAGGCCTGATTGTGGCGAAGCTCCTCGGGGTGAATCTGCTGACAGCCCTTCCGATCTGCATCATCGGAAACATTCTTCCGGTTCCGTTTATCCTGCTTCTGCTGAATAAGATTTTTCAGTTTTTCAAGAGAACGAAACATCACAAACTGGTCGATAAGATTGAGGCACACGCGATGAAGAAGAGTGAAAGCCTCAGCAGGGGGGAATTTCTGGGACTTCTGCTTTTTGTCGGAATTCCGCTTCCGGGGACAGGCGCCTGGACCGGCAGCATGATCGCGGCCCTGCTTGGAATGGACAGGAAGAGATCCTCTGTGGCAATCGGACTTGGTGTCCTGCTTGCTGCATTTATCATCTCGGTGATTTTCTATGGACTGCTCGGAGGTGTCATTCACTGAACATGGCGATGTATGAAAGCTTTGCGCAGGTTTATGACAAATTCATGGACAATGTCCCGTATGACAGCTGGTCACGGCAGCTTTGCCGGATTCTTTCCCGCTACGGGATTGACGATGGGCTTGTCCTCGACCTGGGCTGCGGGACGGGTCAGATGACCAGGCGCCTCAGGGACAGAGGCTATGACATGATCGGCGTTGACGGCTCTGAGGACATGCTCCAGGTGGCGATGGAACATGAACAGGGAAGGGGAGACATTCTGTATCTTCTGCAGGACATGCGGGCCTTTGAGCTGTATGGGACGGTCAGGGCGGTCTGCTCGTGCTGTGACTGCCTGAATTATCTGGAGTCGGAGGAGGATCTGCTGACGGTTTTCAAACTGGTGGAGAATTATCTGGACCCGGGCGGCATCTTTGTGTTTGATATGAACACAGCGTATTATTACGAACATGAGCTTGCGCAGAATGTCTTTGCGGATGTGAGAGAGGAATGCACGCTGGTCTGGGAGAACGATTACCATCCTGATCTCTGTGAAAATGAATATGACCTGACGATATTTGCCCGACTTGAGAACGGACTTTACCAGAGGACATCCGAGACTCATGTTGAGAGAGCCTACCCGATGGAGACCGTGAAGAGACTGGCGGAGGAAGCCGGGCTGATTTTTCAGGCGGCCTTCGATGGTTATTCGGAACGGCCGCTTGCGCCGGACAGCAGCCGGATGCTGCTTGTATTTCGGGAGTCCGGAAGAAAGCTTTGCGGGCAGACGAAAAGCGACTCCGGCCTGACACATGGAAAGTCGTGACAGGGCTGAGATGCCTGAGGCGGGCTATGGATCTGCATGGATGCCGCAGACGCTCAGCGGTTGCCTTGGACTTTGGAATCGTGTATGCTGAAGGGCGGCAATCAACCATCCGGACAGGTTTTGAAAGAAGGGAGACAGCCTTACATGAAGTTTACCAAGATGCATGGCTGCGGCAATGACTACGTTTATGTGAATGGGTTTGAGGAGACCGTGCAGGACCCGGAGAAGGCGGCGGTTTTCATATCCGACCGTCATTTCGGAGTCGGGTCGGATGGACTGATCATCATCAGACCTTCTCGGACGGCGGATTGTTTCATGGACATGTACAACGCAGACGGATCCAGAGGGAAGATGTGCGGGAACGGAATCCGCTGTGTGGCGAAGTATGTTTATGACCACGGGATGGTGCAAAAGGAACGGATGACCGTCGAGACTCTTTCCGGAGTCAAGACGCTCGATCTTCACGTGAAGGATGGGAAGGTCGAAACCGTACGCGTCGA
The DNA here is from genome assembly GCA_902761585.1 of uncultured Lachnospiraceae bacterium. Classification (GTDB taxonomy): domain Bacteria; phylum Bacillota; class Clostridia; order Lachnospirales; family Lachnospiraceae; genus Porcincola. The sequence continues at coordinate 50,343 of CACWKX010000010.1, read as the reverse complement.
TATGGGAAGCCCGGTGCTGGAGCCGGAGAAGATTCCGGTCCGTCCCAGAGAGGCCGATGGATGCCTCATTTCTGAGAAAAAGCCTTACGGAAGGGTTATTCTGGATGCGCCGCTGAACGTGAATGGGCAGAGTTGGCCTGTTACCTGCGTCTCGATGGGCAATCCCCATTGTGTTACAAGGGTCAGGGATCCGTATGGGCTGGATCTTCCGGCGATCGGGCCTCATTTTGAGCACCACCCGATATTCCCGGAGGGAGTGAATACGGAATTCATTCATGTCGATGACAGGGAGAATGTCCGGATGCGTGTCTGGGAACGCGGGAGCGGCGAAACCTGGGCATGCGGAACAGGCGCGTGCGCCGTCGGAGTGGCCTGTATTCTGAACGGATGGACAGACAGGAAGGTGCTGGTTCACCTGCGTGGCGGCGATCTTCTGGTCGAGTGGGACGAGGAGAAAAACACGGTCTTCATGACCGGCCCGGCTGTCACGGTTTTTGAGGGCGAGATCCGTTTGTAAGCGATTCAATCAGAACGGCCTGAGAAAGGCAGTATTCCAGAGCGGCGGCAGTAGGTTAGACAGAGAAGAGTTGTCAGAGAGGAGAACTATGTACAGAGTCAACGAGGATTACCTGAAGCTTCCCGGAAGCTATTTGTTTTCCACCATCGGGAAAAAGTCCAGAGCCTTCAAGGAGGCGCATCCTGAGGCGGATGTGATCAGCCTCGGAATCGGTGATGTGACGCAGCCCCTTGTGCCTGCGATCATCAAGGCGCTTCACGCAGCAGTGGACGACATGTCCCGCGCGGAAACCTTCCACGGGTATTCCCCAGATCTTGGATACGGCTGGCTCCGCGAGACGATCGCAAAAAACGATTATGAAGACAGGGGCTGCAGCATCAACCCGGACGAAATCTTCATCTCCGACGGTGCAAAGAGTGATTCGGGAAATATCCAGGAAATCTTTTCCAGGGACAGCCGGATTGCGGTCTGTGATCCGGTTTATCCCGTCTACGTGGACTCAAATGTCATGGCAGGCCGCTGCGGAACCTACGATCCGAAGACGGAGCGCTGGAGTGATGTGATTTATATGCCATGCGTGGCGGAAAACAATTTCACGCCGGAGCTTCCGAAGGAGGAACCGGATATCATCTATCTCTGTTACCCGAATAATCCGACAGGAGCTTCCATCACAAAGGAGCGCCTGAGCGAATGGGTTGACTATGCAAACAGGATCGGCGCCGTGATCATATATGATGCTGCATATGAGGCTTACATCTCTGCTCCGGATGTTCCGCACTCGATCTATGAATGTGAAGGTGCCCGCAGCTGCGCGATCGAGATTCGCTCATTTTCAAAGAATGCAGGCTTCACCGGCACACGTCTGGGCTTCACGGTGGTGCCGAAGGATCTGGAGCGCGGCGGTGTGAAGCTTCATTCCCTGTGGGCGAGAAGGCATGGGACCAAGTTCAACGGAGCGCCTTACATCGTTCAGAAAGCAGCGATGGCGGTCTACTCCGAGGAGGGAAAGAAGGAGCTGAAGGAGCAGGTCGGATACTACAAGAGAAACTGCAGGGTGATCATGGACGCTCTGAAGGAGTCCGGATATGAAGTGTACGGCGGCGTTGACGCACCCTATATCTGGATGAAGACGCCGGACCAGATGACATCCTGGGAGTTTTTTGACCGGCTGCTGGAGAAGGCACATGTTGTCGGAACACCGGGCTCAGGCTTCGGACCGAGCGGAGAGCATTATTTCCGCCTGACTGCGTTCGGAACATATGAAAACACAAAAGAGGCGGTGCGCCGGATTCAGAGGATGTGATGATGCGCAGAGCACATTCTACGACTTTACGCAAAGCTGCAGCTGCCGCAGCTGCAGCGGGGCTTGCGGCAGCTGTACTTGGGCTTTCGGGCTGCAGCCGCAAGCAGATGAATTACCAGATTGCCGAGGCGATCGGGACAGACGGCAAGTATGAGAACAATGAGCCGGTCGAGACTCCGAAGATGAAGGAACAGCGGGCAGCACAGGAGCAGTCGGAGTCGGAGGAGCAGAATGTCTCACAGATTCTGCAGACAGCTGCGAATCAGGCTGCAGGATATAATTATGAGGAGGCCATCGCAACGCTGAATACGCTTTCCGGCAATCTTGCCCTGGACAGCCGTGTGGCAGAGGCCAGAAAGCAGTATGAGGCGGGCGACGCGGCGCTTACGGCCTGGGATGGAGACATCCCTCATTTGTGCTTCCCGACCCTGATTGAGGACCCGTCGAGGGCATTTGACGGAGACAGCCTGTCAGACACGTACAAGAGCACGATGGTGACGACGGATGAGTTCAAGGCGATGCTTCAGAGCCTGTATGAGAACAACTATATTCTGGTTGACATCCACAGCATCGCGAAACTGCAGTCCGAGGGAGACATGGAGCTCCAGACGCTCAGGCTCCCTTCAGGGAAGAAGCCGATTGTTCTGTCCCAGGACAACGTGGACTATTCTTCTGTGAAAAACGGGGACGGGATTGCGACCGCACTGACGGTAGAGGACGGGGCAGTCAAGGCAAAGTATACGGATGCAGACGGGCACGACCTGTCCGGGGATTATGATTTGATTCCGATTCTGGATTCTTTTATCGCAGAACATCCGGACTTTTCGTTCCGCGGGGCACGCGGAATTGTGTCGGTTTCCGGCAAGAACGGTGTGTTCGGCTATCGGCTGCCGGATACCGGAAGCGCTGGTTCCTCTTCAGAATCCGAAAGTGGAAATCAGGCAGGTTCCTCCTCCGCAAACAGCACGGCTTCCTACACGGATGATCAGAAGAAGATCGCGGAGATCGCGAAGTCGCTTACAGATGAGGGATGGAGCATCGCGTCCGCCGGCTGGTCCCATTCTTACATGAATGACGCGTCCATGACAACGGACCAGTTCAGGCAGGAGATCGACAGCTGGGAGAGCAAAGTCGCGCCGCTGACCGGAAAGGCAGATATTCTGTTCTTTCCGTATGGGGCGGAAGTTTCCTACCCGGGGGACAGCCTCAGTTATCTGCTTGAGAACGGACTGGTCTATCTCTGCGGTCTGTGGGGGGACACAGACTACAAGGAAATCGGGGATGGCTACATGAGGATGACCAGGCGTTTTGTCGATGGCTACTCGCTGAAGAATGCGCCGGACAATTTCTCATCATTCTTCGATGTGTCTGACCTCATCGACAAGAATCGATAATATGGATTATTCGAAAAGTTCTATATAGCAACCGCTGATATCGCAGAAAACCGCCCGTAGAAAACCCTGAACGGAGGTTGACTCTGATTTTATATGTGTGCTATACTTTTTCGGCGTATGAATGCAGTCAAAAGGGTTATTCTGCCCTTGAGACGACTGAAGACAGGCAGACAGACTGTTTTCTGCGATCATCTATTATATTACAGAGAGCGAGGTGGAAGTTGTGCGTACGAGAATCACTTTGGCGTGCACAGAATGCAAGCATCGTAACTACAATCTGACCAAAGAGAAGAAGAACCATCCGGAGCGGATGGAGGTCAGAAAGTACTGCCCATTCTGCAAGAAGCACACAGTGCACAAGGAAACGAAGTAACAACGATTCAGCTGCTTTGAAGGAGAACCATAATGGCAGAAGACAAGGAATCCAGACTCCGTTCATTCTTCCGCGGCGTAAAGGTCGAGTGGGGCAAGATCATCTGGCCTTCAAAGAATACGCTTGCGAAGCAGACCGGGGCAGTGGTGGTTGTTTCAGTCATTCTGAGCGCGATCATCGCCATTCTTGATTATCTGATGAAGAGTGGCCTGGACAAGCTCCTGACAATCAGTCTATGAGCAGTTGTGCGGTAAACATGAAGGACAGGGTGAGAGAATGGCTGACACAGAATCTATGAACACGGAAAACAGCGGGTCTGATGTGCAGGAAGCCAAGTGGTATGTCGCTCACACATATTCCGGGTATGAGAACAAGGTGAAGGTTAACCTTGAGAAAACCATCGCCAATATGCATCTTGAAGATACCATCCTTGAAGTCCGGATTCCGGTTCAGGAGGTCGTTGAGACGACTGGAACGGATGAGGGCGAGGCTGACAAGATCGAGTACACGGAAGAAGGCGAGCGCAAGCCTCAGAAGAAAAAGAAGGCTCCGAAGCAGAAGCTTGTCAAGAGAAAGCTGTTTCCGGGCTACGTGTTCGTTCATATGATCCTGAATGATGATAACTGGTACATTGTCAGAAATACCAGAGGCGTCACGGGATTCGTCGGAGCAGATTCGACAAAGCCGATCCCGCTTACAGAGAGCGAGATGGTGAGCCTGGGTGTCGCGCCGCAGGCGCCGTCGCTTGACTTCAACGTAGGGGATACGGTGAGGGTGACGAATGGTGTCTGGGTCAATGCGGTCGGCGTTGTCGATTCGATCGATGAGAGCCGCCAGACGGTCAAGATCAGCATCCCGGAATTCATGAACGGCACACCGGTCGGAATGAATGTTACGGACATCACGAAGGTAAAGTAAAAAGTGGGAGGGTATCCCCCGCTGGCACCACAAGGAGGTCATTATCATGGCAAAGAAAGTTACTGGCTATATCAAACTGCAGATCCCGGCAGGCAAGGCAACTCCTGCTCCGCCGGTCGGACCGGCGCTTGGTTCCCACGGTGTGAACATTGTACAGTTCACGAAGGAATTCAATGCGCGTACCGCAAATCAGGGCGACATGATTATCCCGGTCGTCATCACTGTCTACGCTGACAGGAGCTTCAGCTTCATCACGAAGACTCCTCCGGCACCGGTACTTCTGAAGAAGGCCTGCAATCTGAAGAGCGCATCCGGAAACCCGAACAAGGAGAAGGTTGCTTCCATCTCCAAGGAGAAGGTTCGCGAGATCGCTGAGCTGAAGATGCCTGATCTGAATGCTGCAAACATTGAGGCGGCGATGAGCATGATCGCCGGCACCGCGCGCAGTATGGGCATCACGGTCGAGGATTGAGAGTACTTGAAGGTCTGAGTCAAGTGGGAGGGAAATTCCCGAAAATACCACCAGGAGGTAGATTGAACATGAAGAGAGGTAAGAAATATCAGGACGCAGCAAAGCTGGTTGACCGCTCAAAGCTGTACGATGTCGACGAGGCTGTCGCTCTGGTAAAGAAGGTTGCATCCGCAGGGTTTGACGAGACAGTTGAATGCCATATCAGAACCGGCTGCGACGGACGCCATGCTGATCAGCAGATCAGAGGGGCAGTTGTCCTTCCGGCAGGAACCGGCAAGAAGGTTCGCGTCCTTGTGTTCGCAAAGAATGAAAAGGTTGACGAGGCAAAGGCAGCGGGAGCTGATTTTGTCGGAGGACAGGAGCTGATTCCGAAGATTCAGAATGAAGGATGGCTCGATTTCGATGTTGTCGTCGCAACACCGGACATGATGGGGGTTGTCGGACGCCTGGGCCGTGTCCTCGGACCGAAGGGCCTCATGCCGAACCCGAAGGCTGGAACTGTTACCATGGATGTCGCAAAGGCGATTAAGGATATTAAAGCCGGTAAGATCGAGTACAGACTGGACAAGGCAAATATCATCCATGTACCGGTCGGGAAGGCTTCCTTTACAGAAGAGCAGCTGAAGGAAAACTTCCAGACGCTGATGGAAGCAGTTGTCAAGGCAAGACCGTCCACTCTGAAGGGGCAGTACCTGAAGAGTGTCACGCTTACTTCCACAATGGGGCCGGGCATCAAGCTGAACCCGCTTAAGTTCGCGTGAAACAGCAATAGATAGATCGCAGGAAAGGGCAGCCCTCACGGACTGCCCTTTTTCATTTGGCAGTTCGTGGCAAAATATGGCATCGTGAACAAAGATGCCATAACGGAAAGATACGAAAACGTTCTACCGAAAGCCTGGCTTGATGTATTTAATATCAATTCTCAATACGCTTGATCTCCGGAATCTCCTTCTTTTGTGCCATGTCCTTTTTCTTTGACAGAATTAATCGATTTCGTAATTCTTACATATGACAGTATTTTATCATTCAATGATGGGCAGTTTCCAACTCAAATCAGCAATAAATGCATAATATGCACAAACAGATCCGATAAAAGGCCTTAAATATGAACAAGATAACCGATTAACACGATCAAATGTAGTAAATGCGAGGCAGTATCACTATATTATTTGGCACAATACTGCCATTTATTAGCATTTTATCAATACAGATATTGACGGGATTATCCGGATCCTGTACCATAAAAACAACAGAATCTGGCAAAGAAAAAAGGAGGAATTGCTATGAACATGAGAAAGTTGACTGCAGGTCTTGTACTCGGATCAGCGGTAGCCGGCATGGTAGCGGGGTCGGCATACGCGGAGTCTTCTGACAAGATTTCGATCAGCGTGATTGCTGCCCAGTACGGTCAGCAGACTGCAAACTGGTGGAAGGGGTTTGAGAAGGATTTTGAGAAGGACAATCCGAACATTGATCTCAACGTGGATGTTGTATCATGGAACGACATCTATACGGCAGTCAACACCAGGATTGCAAACAATCAGGCGCCGGATATCCTGAATATTGACGTCTTTGCCGACTACCAGGCAGACGGACTTCTTCTTCCTGCCAAGGATTATGTCTCGGAGGAAACCTACTCCAAGATGTATGAATCCTTCCTTGACCAGTCGGTTGTGGACGGAACGGTCTGGGCGATTCCGGATCTGGCTTCTGCACGGGCGATGTACTATAACGCGGACATTCTGAAGGAAGTCGGGGTGGAGGCTCCGAAGACCTGGGATGATCTGAAGAACGTGTGCAAAGCGATCAAGGATCATTACAACGGAGAGGTTTATCCGTGGGGGATTGACCTGACGACGGATGAAGGTCAGGCAGCCTTTGCCTATTATACCTGGAACAACGGCGGCGGTTTTGTTGATGACGACAATAACTGGGCGCTGAACAGCGACAAGAATGTCGAGGCTGTTGAGTTTGAGATCGGACTGATCAAGGACGGCTATACCAATACGGACCCTGCGAATGAAACCAGATATGATCTCCAGGATATGTTCGGAGCAGGCAAGATTGCGATGATGATCGGACCAAATTCCATTCCGGCATACCTGAAGGAAGGCGGCTACTCCATCAATTACGAAGTTGCTCCGATTCCGACCAATACCGATACCTCTGTATCAGCGGGCGTTATGGATCGTTTCATGTGCTTTGACAATGGATACTCGGACGAAAAGCTGAAAGCCATCAGCACGTTCTTCGATTACTTTTATGATGACCAGCGCTATTCTGACTGGGTTCAGATGGAGGGCTTCCTTCCTGCAACCAAGACAGGCGGCGAGATCATTGCAAAGGCAGATGAAAGTATGGCGGCATGGGTTGACATCGTCGGTTCTTCCAAGTTCTATCCGACAGCAAAGGCTGAATGGGCAGATGTCAAGCAGGGTGTCATCGATGTTGAACAGAATGCGCTTCTGGGTGAGGATGTCAAGGGACTTCTGGACAGTCTCCAGAGCGAAATCGCGGGCTGACCATCTTGGACCGGTGCCCATGTACTGATCAGTCAGGGAATCCTGAACGACCGGCAGGCCGGCCATTTTTCAGACATGGCCTGCAGCAACTCTTCGGCTCTTCATCAGATGTACAATGAGAAGACAGGCCGGATGCTTCATCCGGCCTGTCTCCGCAGCAAGGTCCTGTCAACCGAGTACAGAAAACAGAGGATGTCAATGAAAAAGAAATATCGATTAATCGAACCATATATCTGGATCCTGCCCAGCTGCGTTCTCATGGCTTTATTCATCGCGCTGCCGATCGGCATGGTTTTCAGGATGGCGTTCAGCCAGGTTACAAGGGCTGGAATTGTCAAGGGATTCACGGGATTTGACAACTTTATCGCTGCGACCGGAAAACCGGCTTTTAAGATTGTCCTGTGGAATACCGTTGTGTGGACCGTTGTCGTTGTTGTCGTATCGACTGTGGTCGGTTTTATCCTGGCATTGCTTCTGAACAATGAGTTCAGGGGAAGAAAGATTGCGAGGGCCATCGTGGTCTTCCCGTGGGCGACTACGCTTGTGATCCAGGCAAGTGTCTGGAATTTCATCATCAATACGGATTATGGCACGCTCAATACGCTGCTGAAAAAACTGGGTATTATTTCAACGAATATCAACTGGACTCCGACACCGGGCGCCTACTTTGCTTGGGAATGCTTTGTCGGAATCTTCGTCACCATTCCGTTTGTCACATTCTGTGTCCTGTCGGGACTTCAGGGAATTGATGAATCCTTCTATGAGGCAGCTACGGCAGACGGAGCCAACTACTGGCAGAAGCTTTTCCACATTACCATTCCACTGGTTCGCCCGCAGCTGACGGTCTCTACGGTACTGAATATTATCTATGTATTCAATTCGTTTCCGATTATCTGGACCATGAGCAAGGGAGATCCGGCGAACAGAACGGATACTCTTGTCACCTATCTGTACAAGCTCGCATTTTACAACGGCAAGCAGGGGCAGGCTGCAGCCATTTCGGTCATCGGCTTTCTGATTCTCCTGGTCTGCGCAAGTGTGTATATGGTCTTTACGTTAAGAGGACAGAAGGAGAGGTAAATGAAAAATACAGGAAAGAAAGCATTGACGGGGAAAAAACTCGTCCTCCGCATTCTGCTTTACATTGCGGTGATCGCATTCTGTGTCGTGATTCTTTACCCTTATTTTATAATGTTCACATCCGCGCTCAAGAGCAGGGCAGAGATCTATTCAATCAACGGAACCCTGCTGCCGATCAAGTGGAGATGGAGCAATCTGATTGATATCTGGCGCAAGGCACCGATGCTGAACTACTTCCTGAACTCTATCATCATTGCGCTTGGATCGACTGCCATCGCGATGGTGTGCGGAATCCCGGCTGCGTATGCCCTGACCCGCATGAAGTTCAAAGGACAGAATGTGTTCCTGGGCATTGTCATTGTGTCCCAGATGTTTGCGCCGGTTGTCCTGGTGATCGGTATATACAAGATCATGATGACCTTCCATCTTGTTAATTCCTTGCTTGGGTTGATCCTCGTCAATGCGGCGTTTAACCAGGCGTTCACGGTCTGGCTGCTGCGGGGAACCTTTGACGCGATTTCCCCGGAGATGGAGAAGGCAGCGAGGATCGACGGCTGCGGAAGAGTGCAGAGCATGTTCAAGGTGCTGCTTCCGATTGCTGCACCTGGCATCGTCACAACGTTGATCTTCGTTTTCATCAATGCCTGGAACGAATATACCATCGCGCTGACCCTGATCTCAGATGATGTTGTCAAGCCACTCACGGTCGGTATCAATATCTTCAATGGTTATAACATGGTGGAATGGCAGTACCTGTTTGCCGCATCCCTGTTCTCAATCATACCCGTCATCATCCTGTTCATCGGAATCGAAAAGAATCTGGCTTCCGGACTTGCGGCCGGAGGAGTGAAGGGGTAAAACGGGATAGGAAAAAATCATTGAGTGATGGAGCGGAGGATTACAGTGAGAGAACCAGCATTAGTGATTCTGGCGGCTGGAATGGGATCGCGGTTTGGCGGTCTGAAGCAGATCACGCCGGTGGATGAGGAAGGGCATAAGATCATCGATTTTTCTCTGTATGATGCAAGGAGGGCAGGATTTACAAAGATTGTCTTTGTCATCAAGCATCAGATCGAGGAAGACTTTAAAAATGGGGTCGGTCGGAATGCTGAAAAGTACTTCGATGTGAAGTATGTGTTTCAGGAACTGGACCGGCTTCCGGAGGGCTTCAGTGTGCCGGAGGGCAGGACAAAGCCCTGGGGGACAGCGCATGCGATTGCGTGCGCGGCTGAAGCAATCGATGGGCCGTTTGCCGTGATCAACGCGGACGATTTCTACGGAAGCAGTTCTTTTCAGAAGATATACGATTTCCTCAAGGAAGTGCGGGGAGAGTCAGAGCATGCCATGGTCGGATACCGGATTGCCAATACCGTGACGGACAACGGCTCCGTCTCCCGCGGGATCTGTACGGAGGAGAACGGATATCTGAGCCATATTGTCGAGCGCACGAAGATCTTCAGAAAGGGCGAGGATGCGGAGTATACAGAAGACAATGGCAAAACGTTCCATTTTCTTCCGGGGCAGACGCTCGTATCGATGAACCTCTGGGGCTTCCAGCACGGAATTCTGAAATCGTTTCAGCATGATTTTGCCTCTTTCTTAATGGAGAATCTGGATAAAAATCCGCTGAAGTGTGAGTATGTTCTGCCTGCGATTCCGGACAGGCTGATTCGTGAGAAAAAGGCGACTGTCCGCGTGATTCCGACTGAGGAGAAGTGGTTCGGCGTCACCTACGCGGCGGATCTGGACTCGGTGAAGCAGGCAGTCATCCGAAAGAAACAGGCAGGGATCTATCCGGAGCATCTCTGGATGAAACCGGCAGCGGCCTACCATTTCCCGCTCGATGGGGCGCCGGTCTCCATCGGCCTCTATGGAGAGGGACACATTAATACCACTTATCTTGTGACGACCACCTCCGGAAAGCGGTACATTCTGCAGAAGATCAAGGACACGGTCTTTGATGTACCGCCGCTGATGGAGAATATCGAGCGGGTCATCCGGCTGGCACAGAAAAATGCAAAAAAGCAGGCGGATGAGACCGGGAAGATGCAGATCGGGAGCCTGAATCTGATCGATGATCTGGATGGCTGTTCATACTACAGGGATGAGACAGGATACTACAGAGTTTATGACTACGTCGAAGGAACGATCTGCCTGCAGGCGCCGGAGAGCAATGATGATTTCTATCAGAGCGCGGCAGCGTTCGGTGCTTTTCAGAAGCTGATGCAGAATTTCCCTGTAGAGGAGCTCCACGAGACCATTCCGGATTTTCACAATACTGTGAACCGGTACAGAATTTTTCGTGAGACAGTCAGCCGGGATCCGCTTGGCAGGGCGGCCGGCGTATCGGAGGAGATCCGGTTTGCGCTGGACAGGGAAAAAGGTGCAGGAGAGCTGTGCCGGCTGCGCCAAAACGGAACGCTACCGCTCAGAGTGACGCACAATGACACGAAGCTGAATAATGTCCTCCTTGATGAGAAAACAAGGAAGGCAAGGTGCGTCATTGATCTCGATACGGTGATGCCGGGACTTGCGGCGTACGATTTCGGAGATGCCATCCGCTTTGGAGCGGCCACGGCAGCTGAGGATGAAAGGGATCTGAGCCGGATGACCCTTGATCTGGAGCGCTTCCGGATCTTTACCAGGGGATATCTGGAATACGGGCCGGATTTCTCGGAAAAGGAGATCGAGACATTTCCACTCGGGGCAATCATCATGACACTTGAGTGTGGGGTCCGCTTTCTGACAGATTACCTGGACGGGGACCGATATTTTGCGATCCGAAGGGATGGGCAGAATCTGGATCGGGCAAGAACACAGTTCAAGCTTGTCAGCGAGATGGAGAAACATCTGGATGAGATGCGGCGGATCGTCAGGGAAGAGGAAGACAGGAGAAACAGCCAGAAGAGATGAAAGACGTTTACTCGAATCAGATCCGAATAGGTAATAAGGAAGAAATCATACCGGATTACACGGAAGAATTTCCTTACAGGGCTTCCCGCATGCACTTTGAAAACTACGGGGGAGATTTCGTGCCCTGGCACTGGCATAAGGCGCTCGAGATGTTCTACATCGAGTCTGGTGCGATGGAGTGCGACACGCCCTCCGGGTCAGTTGTATTCGAGCAGGGAACGGCGGGACTTGTGAATTCCAATATCATGCATTCGACCCGCTCGGCTTCGGGCAGCCATGATACAATCCAGTATGTACATCTTTTCGGGCCGGATCTGATCGGAGGAAAGCCGGGCAGCCGGATATACAGCATGTATCTGGAACCGGTTGTATCGAATGCCTGCGTCGAGCTCATCAAGCTGATACCGGACGGCGGGGCTCAGAGCCGGACGATCGGCAGGATAAGGGAATCCTTTCAGATGGATCTTGCAGACCCCTATTCCGAGCTGGAGATCCGGAACAGGCTTTCAGAAATCTGGCTGGATCTTTGCCGGCTGAAGGTGTTTTCAGCCCCTGGTGCGGAACCGAACTCGTCGATGGAGAGTAATCTGAAGCTGATGATGCTGTTTATCAATGAGAATCTGGAGAAGAAGATGACCACTGAGATGATCGCCGAAGCTGGTTTTACGAGCGAGCGGGGGTGTTTCAGGGCCTTCAGGGAATATCTTCATACAACGCCAGGTGCATATATCAACCAGTGCAGAATTGTACAGGCTTGCAGAATGCTGACGGAGGAGAATTACAGCATTGCCCAGATCGCGGCAAAGTGCGGCTTCAAGGAAAGCAGTCATTTCGGAAGGGTTTTCCGGGATTCGATCGGACTGACACCGAAGCAATACCGCCGGAAAAAGCAGAATATACAGTGAAAACGGGCGGGCACTGGAACAAAGATACCGAATGGGACGGTTCCAGGCCGGGCTTTGAACCGGCGACAGAGATAAGAGGCGTGCAGATGCTGCAGGCCTCTTGTTTTTATGAAGGCGACTGCTCATCATCGAGTGCGGTGCACGAGGGGATGGCGGAGTCACCATACCCAGTCGGGCAGATTCACTCTGCCCGATTCGATTCGGGATCACTTTGCAGAGTGCAGACTGTTCGTTATAATACAGGGTAGAAGTTGAAACTGCAGGGAAGGGGCTGTCTATGAGAATTATGGTGAGTGCCTGCCTGATTGGAGAAAACTGCAAGTATAATGGCGGGAACAACCGGAATGAAGAACTTTTGAATCTGCTTTCCGGGCACGAGGTGATCGCGGTCTGCCCGGAAGTGCTTGGCGGGCTCCCGACGCCCCGGCAGCCGTCGGAGCTTCGGAATGGGAGGGTGATTTCGCGGAACGGTCAGGACGTTGACGCGGCCTTCCGCCTGGGAGCAGAGAAGTGCCTGGCGACTGCACGGAAGGAAGAGCCGGACCTGATCATCCTTCAGTCGAGAAGTCCAAGCTGTGGGGTGAAGCAGCGGTATGACGGGTCTTTTTCCGGGAGGCTTGAAGCGGGAGCCGGCGTGACAGCGGAGCTTCTCCTGAGGTATGGATTCTCTGTCCTGGATATCGGTGATCAGGAGCAGATACGGGCAAAGCTCAGTGATGTGCAGGAACGGCAACATGCTTCGGGCATTTATCAGACTGGAAAGTGAAACGCAGAGCGAGGAGGATTGAGTCATGTCTGAGGTGAGCGAACGTCTGAGAGTGGAATGGGCAAAGGGAGACCAGGCGAGGGATGCAGGTCTGACAACACCTGCATATATCAGAAGATATAATGATATCCCATATGGGGATGACAGAGACTGGAATGTCCTGGACGTTTACAGGAATCGTTATAAGGCAGGAAAACTGCCGGTGATCATGCTGATTCATGGCGGCGGATGGGTTTACGGATCTAAGGAACTGTATCAGTATTACGGGATGGAGCTTGCCAGGCGGGGATTTGCAGTGGTCAATTACTCCTACAGGCTTGCGCCGGAACATCCTTTCCCTGCACAGCTGCAGGACACGGTCGCGGCTGCTGCATGGATCATGAAACACGCGGATGAATATGGCTTCGACCTCAACAATATCTTTGCAGTCGGAGATTCTGCAGGAGCCCACATCACAGGGCTGTTCTGTGCATTCCTGACAGACGAAGCGTACAGGAATCAGTTCCCCTTTCAAAAGCCGGAAGGCTTTCGGCTGCGCGGAGTCGGAATGAACTGCGGTGTGTACGGGTTCGAAGACCATGGAAATGAAGATGGGTGGGCAGAGAGGGATGTGCTGCTGGGAGATCTTCTTCCGCATCCGGAGAGCCTTGCATGCAGAACACAAATTGATGTGCTGCACCTTGTAAACCGGAATTTTCCGCCGGCTTATATCATGACCTGCGAGGGGGATTTTCTGAAAAGCCAGGCTCCGCTTCTGCACAGTGCGTACGAGAAGGCGGGGGCGAGATCAGAACTTCACATCTTCGGATCCCCGGAGCACCCGCTTTATCATGTGTTCCATGTGACCGTACAGGAGGCGGAAGGACAGAGGTGCAATGATGAAGAATGCGCATTTTTTCAGGGACTGACCGGCAGGGACTGACAGACTGACCGGAAGCATGTCGTATGAAAGAATGCAGTTGACAGACAGAGTTTCCTGTGATAGGATGCAACAGATGACTGCCGGAGACAGCAGGTTCCCGCGAGGGTATAATGCAATCAGCGCCTGCCGAGGAAGTGTGAATTCGTATGAATTTTCAGCCTCTCTGCACAGGCAGGGAGGCTTTTCTTGATTCTGAAGCGGTCATTACCAATCAAGAAGGAGGTAATGGTTCATGGCAAAAGTGGAACTGAAACAGCCCATCGTCGATGAGATCTCCGCGAATGTCAGGGATGCACAGTCAGTTGTTCTTGTCAACTACCTGGGAATCAATGTAGCAGGCGACACATCTCTCCGCAAGGAACTTCGTGAGAGCGGTGTTGTCTACAAGGTTTACAAGAACACCCTCATGAAGCGTGCGTTCCAGGGAACCGATCTGGAGCCGCTGTGCGAGCACCTGTTTGGTGCAAACGCGATCGCGGTGTCCAAGGACGACCCGGTGGCAGCTGCGAGAATCATCAAGAAGCATCTCAAGAACAATCCGACCATTTCCATGGTTGCGGCTGTTGCTGAGGGCAAGTACTATGATGCTGCAGGGGTAACGGCACTCGCTGATATCCCGTCCAGAGACGAGCTGCTCGGAAGACTGCTTGGATCCATCCAGTCCCCGATCACGAATTTTGCCCGTGTCCTCAAGCAGATTGCAGAGAAGCAGCCTGAGGGTGAAGGCACGGCAGAAGCAGCACCGGCTGAAGCCTGAAAGACAGTTTTCTGATTCAGAGTTACGATTATTTACAGGAGGAAGAAAAAATGGCAAAACTTACGACTGCCGAGTTTATTGAAGCAATCAAGGAACTGAGTGTTACCGAGCTGAACGACCTCGTAAAGGCTTGCGAGGAGGAGTTTGGCGTATCCGCAGCAGCAGGCGTTGTTGTTGCTGGTCCTGCAGCAGGCGCTGCTCCGGCTGAAGAGAAGACTGAGTTTGATGTCGAGCTGACCGATGTCGGACCGAACAAGATCAAGGTCATCAAGGTTATCCGTGAGATCACCGGCCTTGGCCTGAAGGAGGCAAAGGACCTTGTCGAGGGCGCTCCGAAGGTTGTGAAGGAGCAGGCTTCCAAGGCTGACGCTGAGGAGATGAAGAAGAAGATCGAGGAGCAGGGCGCAAAGGTCACCCTGAAGTAATCGAGCTTCTTAATTGAGACGATTCCAGAAGGAACCCGGCCGGAAACGGACCGGGTTCTTTTTATGTTCTGCCTTTAAACAGATAACAGGAATGGCCAAAATAGAACGATCAAAATGGATCATAATGAGTGATCATGATACGTGGGTATTATATAAAAAACGGATTGACATTCTGTTCGGACGCGTAGTATCATATAGGTTGCATTATTGTCCGGGATTATGTTCTGGGGCTTAGTGCGCCCATAAGTAGACTTGGTGTGCGCAGAAAGACAGAGGTGGAACGTTAATGGAAAAAAACAGAATTCGCCTGGTGAAGACTGGTAAGAGTGTCCGCATGAGTTATCAGCGGCATGAAGAAGTGCTTCAGATGCCGAATCTGATCGAAGTACAGAAAAATTCGTACCAGTGGTTCCTGACAGACGGTCTCAGGGAGGCTTTTGATGACATATCTCCTATTGAGGACTATGGCGGGAAGCTCAGCCTTGAATTCGGAGACTTTAAACTCTGCACGGATGATGTAAAGTATTCGATTGAAGAATGTGCTGCGCGTGATGCCACGTATGCTGCTCCGCTGAAGGTCAAGGTCAAGCTCCACAACAAAGAGAACGAGGAGATCAGCGAGCATGAAATCTTCATGGGCGATCTTCCGATTATGACGGACACGGGGACCTTTGTTATCAATGGCGCCGAGCGTGTTATCGTCAGCCAGCTGGTCCGCTCCCCGGGAATCTACTATGGGATTGCCAGAGACAAGGCGGGAACCAGGCTGTTTTCCTGCACAGTCATTCCGAACAGAGGCGCATGGCTGGAGTATGAGACGGATGCCAACGACATCTTCTGGGTGCGCGTAGACCGTACCAGAAAGGTGCCGGTGACAACGCTGATCCGTGCACTCGGTGTCGGAACGAATGCGGAGATCATAGACCTGTTTGGCGAGGAGCCTAAGCTGATCAGCACCTTCGAGAAGGATGAGTCGACTGATACGGTGACAGGTCTCAAGAAACTGTATGAAAAAATCCGCCCGGGAGAGCCGGTCTCAGTGGAGAGCGCAGAGTCTCTCATTTCCGGGATGTTCTTTGATCCGAAGCGCTATGATATCGCGAAGGTCGGACGCTATAAGTATAATAAGAAACTATTGCTCCGCAACCGGATTGCCGGCCATGTCCTTGCGGAGGATGTGGTGGATGAGACAACAGGAGAGGTCCTTGCTGAAGCAGGCACAAAGGTGACAGAAGAGCTGGCGGATCAGATACAGAACGCTGCGATCCCGAGTGTCATGATTGAGACACAGGAGCGGAATGTCAAAGTCCTTTCCTCCATGATGGTCGATCTTCGAGCGTGGGTGGACTGCAAGCCGGAGGAGCTTGGAATCACGGAGCTTGTCTACTATCCGTATCTGAGAAAGATCCTGGATGAGTATACCGATCCGGAGGAGATCAAAAATCAGATCCGTCATCATGTGGCTGATCTGATTCCGAAGCATATTACAAAGGAGGATATCTTTGCCTCCATCAACTACAATATGCATCTGGAGTACGGGATTGGCTGTGATGACGACATTGACCACCTTGGAAACCGCCGGATCCGTGCGGTCGGCGAGCTGCTTCAGAACCAGTTCCGGATCGGGCTGTCCAGACTCGAACGGGTGGTGCGCGAGAGAATGACCACTCAGGAGATTGAGGGGATTACACCTCAGTCTCTGATCAACATCAAACCGGTGACGGCTGCGATCAAGGAGTTCTTCGGCTCTTCCCAGCTGTCACAGTTCATGGATCAGAACAACCCGCTGTCAGAGCTGACACACAAGAGACGTCTCTCCGCGCTGGGACCTGGCGGTCTTTCAAGGGATCGTGCCGGGTTCGAGGTCCGCGATGTCCATTACTCTCATTATGGACGGATGTGCCCGATTGAGACGCCTGAAGGACCGAACATCGGTCTGATCAACTCCCTGGCCTGCTATGCGCGGATCAACAAGTATGGATTTGTCGAGGCACCGTACAGGAAAGTTGACCATTCCGAGCCGGGACGCCCGCGGGTTACAGACGAAGTTGTCTATATGACAGCTGACGAGGAAGACAGGTATCATATTGCGCAGGCAAATACGCCGCTCGATGCGGACGGATATTTCATCAACAAGAATGTGTCCGGCCGCTTCCGCGAGGAGACACAGGCGTATGACCGCAACATGTTTGACTATATGGATGTCTCTCCGAAGATGGTCTTTTCAGTCGCAACGGCACTGATCCCGTTCCTGCAGAATGATGACGCAAACCGTGCACTGATGGGATCCAACATGCAGCGTCAGGCTGTCCCGCTTCTAACTACGATGGCTCCGGCTGTCGGAACCGGTATGGAAGTCAAGGCGGCGGTGGACTCAGGTGTCTGCATTGTTGCAAAGCATGATGGCGTGGTGGAACGTTCTGAGGCAAACCGGATTATCGTCCGCAGGACAGACGGACAGCTGGACGAGTATCATTTGAGAAAGTTTGTCCGTTCCAACCAGAGCAACTGCTATAACCAGAGACCGATCGTCTTCAAGAACGATGTTGTAAAGAAGGGAGACGTCATTGCAGATGGCGCATCCACCTGCAACGGTGAACTGGCGCTTGGCAAAAACCCGCTGATCGGGTTCATGACCTGGGAGGGCTACAACTACGAGGATGCTGTCCTTCTGAGCGAGAACCTGGTCAAGTACGATACCTATACATCCATCCATATTGAGGAGTATGAGGCTGAGGCGAGGGATACCAAGCTCGGACCGGAGGAAATTACCCGCGATGTACCAGGCGTAGGGGATGAAGCCCTGAAAGATCTGGACGATCGAGGAATCATCCGCATTGGCGCTGAAGTGAGAGCCGGGGATATTCTGGTCGGCAAGGTAACACCGAAGGGCGAGACGGAGCTGACAGCGGAAGAGCGCCTTCTGCGTGCAATCTTCGGCGAGAAAGCAAGAGAGGTGAGAGATACATCTCTGAAGGTCCCGCACGGCGAGTATGGAATCGTTGTGGCTGCAAAGGTGTTCACGAAGGAGAACGGCGATGAGCTGGCTCCGGGGGTCAACCAGTCGGTTCGTATCTATATCGCACAGAAGAGAAAGATTTCGGTCGGCGACAAGATGGCAGGCCGTCATGGAAACAAGGGTGTTGTCTCCCGGATTCTGCCGGTGGAGGATATGCCGTTCCTGCCGAACGGACGCCCGCTTGATATCGTTCTGAATCCTCTGGGTGTCCCGTCCCGTATGAATATCGGACAGGTTCTGGAGATTCACTTGTCTCTCGCGGCGATGGCGCTTGGCTTCAATGTTTCGACGCCGGTCTTTGATGGAGCGTCTGAGTCTGAGATTCAGGATACGCTGGAGCTGGCAAACGATTACGTCAATCTGAGCTGGGAAGATTTCAGCAGAAAACATAAGGGAGAGCTCATGGAGGACGTCTATGAGTATCTTCATGACCACCTTGACCACAGGAAGCTGTGGAAGGGTGTACCGATCACGAGAGACGGTAAGGTCCAGCTGAGAGACGGACGGACTGGAGAGCCGTTTGACGGACCGACTACGATCGGCCACATGAATTACCTGAAGCTGCACCATCTGGTTGACGATAAGATTCACGCACGTTCAACAGGCCCTTACTCTCTGGTCACGCAGCAGCCGCTCGGCGGAAAAGCTCAGTTTGGCGGACAGCGTTTCGGAGAGATGGAGGTCTGGGCGCTCGAGGCATATGGTGCTTCCTATACGCTTCAGGAAATTCTGACGGTCAAGTCCGATGATGTCATCGGGAGAGTCAAGACGTACGAGGCAATCATCAAGGGTGAGAATATTCCGGAACCTGGTATTCCGGAATCCTTCAAGGTTCTTCTGAAGGAGCTGCAGTCCCTGGCACTGGATGTACGCGTGCTCAAGGACGACGGAACAGAGGTGAAGATCATTGAGAATGTCGATTACGGGGATACCGATATGAGACATATCTTTGATGATTACAATGACCGCAAGTACGATCACAACAATGAGTCCTTTGCTTCCCACGGAATGCAGGTCCAGGATGAGAATGGTGAGGCAATCGATGAGAACGCTTCCTCTGATTCAGGGGATTCTCTGGATCTGCAGGAAGACGGTTATGATAATTCCGACAGTCCGGATTTCGAACTGACCGACGACAATGAGTGAAAGGAGTGCTTTCATGCCGGAAAATACTTCGAATGAAGTGTATCAGTCCATGACATTTGACGCCATCAAGATCAGCCTGGCTTCCCCTGAGAGAATCAAGGAATGGGCAACGAGGCACGGCATGCTTGGCGAGGTCAAGAAGCCTGAGACGATCAACTACAGAACGCTCAAGCCGGAGACGGATGGACTGTTCTGCGAGCGGATCTTCGGGCCGGTGAAGGACTGGGAGTGCCACTGCGGAAAGTATAAGAAAATCCGCTATAAGAACATGATTTGTGACCGCTGCGGTGTCGAGGTTACAAAGTCGAGCGTCAGGCGTGAACGCATGGGCTGCATCTGCCTGGCTGCCCCGGTGTCCCATATCTGGTATTTCAAGGGGATTCCGTCAAGGATGGGCCTGATCCTGGATATGTCGCCGAAGGAACTGGAGAAAGTTCTCTATTTCGCAAATTACATTGTCCTTGATCCGAATGTTAATGATCCGAATCCGGAGAAGTTCAACCAGGTCGACATCAAGTCGGATCCTGTGACAGGACTGGCCTACAAGGAGACACTGACAGAAAACGCATATGAAAAGAAGGTTCAGGAGCTCGGGGATGCGGCGCTGAAAAACCAGATTGGACAGGAGGCATACGACAATCTGTCTGAGTCAGAGCGCAGATTCCGCGCGAATGATATGGGCAGACATATGTTCAAGGCACAGATGGGGGCGGAGGCTGTCATGCAGCTTCTGCAGGACATCGACCTTGAGGACCTGTGCGAGCGGCTGAAGAAAAAGATGGAGAATGCGACTGCCCAGCAGAAGGTCAAGATTGTCAAGAGGCTGGAAGTTGCGGAAGCGTTCCGTGAGTCTGGCAACAAGCCGGAATGGATGATTCTGACCGTGATCCCGGTTATTCCGCCGGATCTGCGCCCGATGGTGCAGCTGGATGGAGGCCGTTTTGCGACATCCGACCTGAATGATCTGTACCGCAGAATCATCAACAGAAACAACCGTCTCAAGAGGCTGCTTGAGCTTGGGGCGCCGGACATCATCGTGCGAAACGAGAAGAGGATGCTCCAGGAGGCCGTTGACGCACTGATTGACAACGGCAGAAGAGGGCGCCCGGTCACCGGCCCGGGCAACCGTGCGCTGAAGTCTCTTTCTGATATGTTGAAGGGAAAGAGCGGACGCTTCCGTCAGAACCTTCTCGGAAAGCGTGTCGACTATTCCGGCCGTTCCGTTATTGTTGTCGGACCGGAGATGAAGATCTATCAGTGTGGTGTTCCGAAGGAGATGGCAATCGAGCTGTTCAAGCCGTTCGTCATGAAGGAGCTTGTAGCCAGAAACATCAGCCATAATATCAAGAATGCCAAGAAGATGGTGGAACGGCTTGAGCCTGGCGTCTGGGATGTCCTGGAGGATGTCATCAAGGATCATCCGGTTATGCTGAACCGTGCCCCCACGCTTCACAGGCTGGGAATCCAGGCATTCGAACCGACGCTTGTGGAAGGAAAAGCCATCAAGCTTCATCCGCTCGTCTGTGCAGGCTTCAACGCTGACTTTGATGGTGACCAGATGGCAATCCATATTCCGCTGACCGTCGAGGCTCAGGCGGAGTGCCGTTTCCTGATGCTGTCACCGAACAATTTCCTGAAGCCTTCGGATGGCGGAATGGTCCCGGTTCCATCTCAGGATATGGTTCTTGGAATCTACTATCTGACACAGGAACGCCCCGGCTCGATCGGGGAGGGAATGGTCTTCAAGAATCTGAATGAAGCCATTCTGGCCTACGAGAACAAGTATGTTTCGCTTCAGAGCCGGATCAGCATCCGCGTTACAAAGAAGATGCCGGACGGAACTGAACTCAGCGGACTTGTAGAATCTACGCTTGGCCGGTTCCTGTTTAACGAGGTGATACCGCAGGATCTGGGATTTGTCGATCGTTCCATTCCTGGAAACGAGCTGAAGCTTGAAGTCGACCAGCTGGTTAAAAAGAAGGACCAGAAGAAGATCCTGGAACGCGTCATCAATGTTCATGGTGCAACGCGGACCGCTGAGGTGCTGGATAATGTCAAGGCGATGGGATACGGTTATTCGACGAGAGCCGGCATGACGGTTTCCATTTCTGACATGACTGTACCGAAGGAGAAGCCTGACCTGCTGGCCAAGGCACAGACTGCTGTCGACAAAATCAATATGAAGTACCGCAGAGGTCTTTCTACGGATACCGAGCGCTATCGCGCTGTTGTAGATACGTGGAAGAAGACGGATGATGAGCTGACGAAAGATCTGCTTTCCGGCCTCGATAAGTACAACAATATTTTCATGATGGCCGACTCCGGAGCCCGTGGTTCCGACAAGCAGATCAAGCAGCTGGCCGGCATGCGCGGACTGATGGCGGATACGACCGGTCACACGATCGAGCTGCCGATCAAGTCGAATTTCCGTGAAGGACTGGACGTCCTGGAATATTTCATGTCGGCACATGGCGCCCGCAAGGGGCTGTCTGACACCGCACTGCGTACAGCAGACTCCGGATACCTGACAAGACGAATGGTCGTCGTCTCCCAAGATCTGGTCATCCGCGAGGTGGACTGCTGTGAAGGCAAGGGAGAGATCCCGGGCAGATACATCTCAAAGTTCGCATACGGGAAGGAAATGATCGAAAGCCTTCAGGAACGGATCACCGGACGGTATGCGGCTGAGACCATTTGCGATAAGGATGGCAATGTTCTGGTCAAGGCAAATCATATGATTACACCGGCCAGGGCAGAGAAGATCATGAGCGTGGGCGTCGATGCGGACGGCAATGCGATCACGCGGGTAAAGATTCGTTCGATTCTGACCTGCCGCAGCCGGATCGGTATCTGCGCGAAGTGCTATGGTTCCAATATGGCGACAGGCGAGGCTGTACAGGTCGGTGAGCCGGTCGGTATCATCGCCGCTCAGTCCATTGGTGAGCCGGGTACGCAGCTGACGATGAGAACCTTCCACACCGGCGGTGTCGCGGGCGGCGATATCACACAGGGTCTTCCCCGTGTCGAGGAGCTGTTTGAGGCACGCAGGCCGAAGGGTATGGCAATCATCTCCGATATCTCGGGAACGATCCATTTCACCGAGACCAAGAACAAGGTTGAGATTACCGTCACAAACGAGGAAACCGGAGATTCCAAGACTTACCTGAAGCCGTTCGGAACGGAGACCAAGCATAAGGATGACGGGACGTATCTGCAGGAAGGAGACCATGTCGAGGCGGGAGATCAGCTGATCGAAGGCTCGGTGAATCCGCACGATCTGATGAAGATCAAGGGGGTCAATGCCGTTCAGGACTATCTGCTCCGCGAGGTACAGAGAGTATACAGACTCCAGGGTGTTGAGATTTCCGACAAACACATTGAGGTTCTCGTCCGTCAGATGATGAAGAAGGTCCGTGTGGCGGATCCGGGTGACTCCCAGATGCTGCCGGGTACACTGATCGATGGCCTTGAGCTGGACGCTGTTAATGAGAAGCTTCGGGAGAGAGGCCTCAAGGAGGCAACCTCAACACAGGTGCTTCTTGGTATTACAAAGGCTTCTTTAGCGACTGAGTCGTTCCTTTCGGCGGCTTCCTTCCAGGAAACCACGAAGGTTCTGACAGATGCTGCGATCAAGGGCAAGGTTGACCATCTGGTTGGCCCGATGGAGAACGTCATCATCGGAAAGCTGATTCCTGCCGGAACCGGGATGAAGCGTTACCGCAGCGTTAAGCTGGATACAAGTGCAGTCGATGTTCCGGAAGGAGAACTCCTGAGGGATGAAGATGATCTGATGGAATCCGGCGATGACGGCCGTGGCGATGACGTGATTGCGCTGGATGAAGCGCAGGAGAATGTACCGTCTGAGACACCGGAGAGCTGAATTGCTGGCTGCAGATTTCCGAATGATGGGACGCTGTGACAGCAGCCCCTGGTGACAGACAACAGAACAGAAACCAAATGGACAGCTGCTGCATTCTTTATGATGCAGCAGCTTTTTTTCTTAATTTTGCCTGTGAAAGTGGACGCTTCCGGCAACTGGTGATAAGATAGCGCAATCGGAGGATCATCTTCATGAAAATCAGTACATTTTTCAAGCCGCTGTCCTTTATCCCGGCTATTCTCATCATGTATATGATCTACTCATTCTCGGCTCAGCCTGGGGAAGTCTCGTCTTCCACGAGCTACAAAGTCAGTGAGTCTATCGTTTCTACATATAATAAGGTTACACAGCAGAACTGGGAGAGCTGGCAGATACAGGAGAAAGCGAATCAGATTAACAAGTACGTGAGGAAGGGCGCACACGTGACGGAATATTTCCTGCTTGCTGTGGCTGTCTCATTTCCGCTGTATGTATATGGCGTCAGGGGGATTCTTCTGATGCTCCTTGCAGGCGCAATCTGCGTAGGATATGCGTTCGGAGATGAACGGCATCAGGCGATGGTTGCGGGAAGAGTCTCAACACCGCGCGATGTGGGGATCGATTCGATTGGCATCTTCATTGGAATCATCCTTGTAAGGATCCTGGGCTGGTCAGCCCGTGTCTCTGTAACAGGGCCAAGAATGGAACGGCAGCAGCGGAAGATCCAGCAGGAGCTGGACAGACGGGAGGAGGAGCTTGCCTACCGGGAGGAAATGCTGAGAAGGCGTGAACGGAAAGATGATATGCGACAGACAGCCGATCAGACATTTGAAAGAGACAGGTCCCAGGGGCAAACAAGAGCGTACCGTACGGATGAAATGACCCGCAGAGACCGTTACACATCGAACCCATACATGGAAGGCAGATACGGTCAGGACAGCTGGGATAGAAGCGTATATCCTTATCATGAGGATGAGCACGCAGGGTATGAGCGCGAAGAAGATGAACGTGCAGGGAATGATTACGATGCACCGGATGAACTGTCGGATGATATCCCGCTGTTTCATCGGAAAAAGAGATAAAAAGCGGCAATGGCTTCTTGACAGAAGTGAGCGCGATTTCTATAATAATGGGGCGTGTGTTCAGCACGCTCTATTTTTGATGGATAGCAGCCACAGCGGCAGATTCTGATATCGGATCAGGAGCCGCAAAAAACCAGGAGGTGAAAGAGGAATGCCTACATTCAACCAGTTAGTCAGAAAAGGCAGACAGACCGCTGCGAAGAAGTCGACTGCACCGGCACTTCAGAAGGGCTTCAACTCTCTGAAGAAGAGACCGATCGACGATAACTCTCCGCAGAAGCGTGGTGTCTGCACAGCAGTCAAGACTGCGACCCCGAAGAAGCCGAATTCTGCTCTTCGTAAGATTGCCCGTGTACGTCTTTCCAACGGACTTGAGGTTACAACCTATATTCCGGGTGAGGGCCATAATCTTCAGGAACATAGCGTTGTCATGATCCGCGGCGGACGTGTCAAGGACCTTCCGGGTACCAGGTACCACATCATCAGAGGAACGCTGGATACGGCAGGTGTTGCAAACAGACGTCAGGCCCGTTCCAAGTACGGCGCTAAGAGGCCGAAGGCTTCCGCGAAGTAATTCAGGCGAGAACAAGTTGACAATCATCCGGTTTCACATGAAGAACGTTTTTCTCAGTAGGATCATCCGAATCACCAGTGTGGCTGCTGTGAGGAAGATGCCCAATCTGACGCGAAACACGTAGGAACGTGAGTACCTGTGATCTAATTGAAGCCCCCGAGGAGGGGTCCCGATAATTAAGGAGGGAAGGAACGTGGCACGTAAAGGACATGTTCAGAAGAGAGATGTGCTGGCTGACCCGAAGTACAACGATAAGGTTGTGACAAAGCTGGTCAACAGCATCATGCTCGATGGCAAGAAGGGCGTCGCTCAGAAGATCGTATACGGCGCTTTTGACAAGATGGAACAGAAGACTGGCAAGCCGGCAATCGAGGTATTCGAGGAAGCCATGAACAACGTCATGCCGGTGCTTGAGGTCAAGGCAAGAAGAATCGGCGGTGCAACATATCAGGTACCGATCGAGGTCAAGCCGGACAGAAGACAGGCTCTTGCGCTTCGCTGGATCACTGCTTATTCCAGAAACAGAGCGGAGAAGACCATGCAGGATCGCCTTGCGAATGAGCTCATGGATGCAGCGAACAATACCGGCTCGTCCGTGAAGAAGAAGGAAGAAGTGCACAAGATGGCAGAGGCCAACAAGGCATTTGCGCATTATCGTTTCTGATCGCATACCTTTAGGAGGAAATGAATGGCTGGAAGAGAGTATCCGCTTGAGCGAACCAGAAATATCGGTATTATGGCTCACATCGATGCGGGCAAGACTACTTTGACCGAGCGTATCCTTTATTACACCGGTGTCAACTATAAGATCGGTGAGACATATGAAGGAACGGCGACCATGGACTGGATGCCTCAGGAGCAGGAGCGCGGTATTACGATTACATCCGCGGCAACAACCTGCCATTGGACACCACAGTTCCAGACAAAGAAGATCGAGGGCGCTCCGGAGTACCGTATCAATATCATCGACACCCCAGGCCACGTCGACTTCACTGTTGAGGTAGAGCGTTCATTGCGCGTTCTTGATGGCGCTGTAGGTGTGTTTGACGCAAAGGGCGGCGTGGAACCGCAGTCAGAGAATGTCTGGCGTCAGGCAGACAAATACAGTGTTCCGCGTATTGCATTTGTCAACAAGATGGATATCCTGGGAGCAAACTTCCCGAATACCGTTCACGAGATCGTGACAAAGCTGGGCAAGAACCCGGTTGTCGTCGAGCTTCCGATCGGTAAGGAAGATTACTTCAAGGGCATTATCGATCTGTTTGAGATGAAGGCTTATATCTACAATGACACGAAGGGCGAGGACATTTCGGTTGTCGATATCCCGGACGACATGAAGGATGAGGCTGAAGCTGCTCATACAGAGCTTGTTGAAAAGATCTGCGACTTTGATGAAGAGCTGATGATGCAGTATCTCGATGGCGAGGAACCGTCCATCGATGATCTGAAGAAAGCACTCCGCAAGGCAACAATCGAGAACAAGGCAGTCCCGGTTCTCTGTGGTTCTGCTCATCAGAACAAGGGAATTCAGAAGCTGCTGGATGCTGTGATCGCCTATATGCCGGCCCCGACGGATGTCCCGGATGTGGCAGGTACGGATCTTGACGGCAACCCGGAGACAAGGCCGTCCTCCGACGACGCACCGTTTGCAGCGCTGGTCTTCAAGATCGTCTCCGATCCGTTTGTCGGAAGGCTTGCATATTTCCGTGTGTATTCTGGTACTTGCAACGCAGGTTCCTATGTCCTGAATGCAACAAAGGATAAGAAGGAGCGTGTCGGACGTATTCTTCAGATGCATGCGAATAAGCGCCATGAGCTGACGAAGGTTTACTCGGGTGACATCGCGGCTGCAATCGGATTTAAGTTCTCATCTACAGGTGATACCATCTGCGATGATCAGCATCCGATCATTCTTGAGTCGATGGTGTTCCCGGAGCCGGTTATCGAGCTCGCAATCGAGCCGAAGACAAAGGCCGGACAGACAAAGCTTGGAGAAGCGCTTGAAAAGCTTGCGGAGGAGGATCCGACCTTCCGTCAGCATACAGATGAGCAGACGGGTCAGACCATCATCGCCGGCATGGGTGAGCTTCATCTGAACATCATTGTCGACAGACTGCTCCGTGAGTATAACGTTGAGGCGAATGTCGGTGCCCCGATGGTTGCCTATAAGGAAACTATTACGAAGGAATGCGACATTGACAGTAAGTATGTCCGCCAGTCCGGTGGTAAAGGACAGTACGGACATGCGAAGGTCCGCTTCAAACCGATGGATCCGAACGGAGAGGAGACCTATAAGTTCATCAACAGCACCGTTGGCGGCTCCATTCCGAAGGAGTACATACCGTCCGTTGACGAAGGTATTCAGGATGCTATGAAGGCTGGAGCGCTTGGCGGGTATCCGGTTATCGGCGTTCAGGCAGAGGTCTATGATGGATCCTATCATGAAGTCGACTCCTCTGAGATGGCTTTCCACATTGCAGGATCGATGGCATTCAAGCAGGCTGAGCAGAAGGGCGAGGTGCTTCTGGAACCGATCATGAAGGTGGAGGTTTCTACGCCTGAGGAGTACATGGGAGATGTCATTGGAGACATCAACTCCAGACGTGGAAGAATCGAAGGCATGGATGATATCGGTGGCGGAAAGATGGTCCGCGGATATGTTCCGCTTGCAGAGATGTTCGGATATGCAACCGATCTTCGTTCGAAGACACAGGGACGTGGAAACTATTCCATGTTCTTCGATCACTATGATCCGGTTCCGAAGAACATTCAGGAGAAGGTTCTCAAGGATCAGGGAAAGTGATCATAGCCTGAGCCTACAAAGTACTTGCAAAAAGCACAAGTCTGAAATATAATTAATTTCAGACTTGTGTTTATAAGACGATGCCGATCTTCGGCACAGTCGAGCCGGATATCGGCACAGTTTAAGGAGGATTTAGAGATGGCAAAGCAGAAGTTTGACAGAAGCAAGCCGCATGTAAACATTGGTACCATCGGACATGTCGACCATGGTAAAACAACCCTGACCGCTGCAATCACGGCTGTCCTTGCAAAGAGGGTCCCGGGCAATGCATTCGAGGCATTCGATCAGATCGATAAGGCTCCGGAGGAAAGAGAGCGTGGTATCACGATTTCTACCGCTCATGTCGAGTATCAGACCGAGAAGAGACATTATGCTCATGTCGACTGCCCAGGCCATGCTGACTATGTCAAGAACATGATCACTGGTGCAGCTCAGATGGATGGTGCAATCCTTGTTGTTGCTGCAACAGATGGTGTTATGGCTCAGACGAAGGAGCATATTCTTCTTGCGCGCCAGGTTGGTGTGCCGAAGATCATCGTATTCCTGAACAAGTGCGATATGATTGATGACCCGGAGCTTCTTGAGCTGGTTGAGATGGAAGTTACCGAGGAGCTTGAGAAGGAAGGCTTTGAGGACTGCCCGATCGTGAAGGGATCTGCATTCCAGGCACTTCAGGATCAGGATGCAAAGGCTGTTCTTGCAAACGGCGATCCGCTTGATGCTGACAACCCGGACAAGACCTGGGGCGACTGCATCATGGATCTGATGAATACGGTTGACGAGTATATTCCGACTCCTACGCGTGACAACGACAAGCCGTTCCTGATGCCTGTCGAGGATGTCTTCACCATCTCCGGACGTGGTACGGTTGCTACCGGCCGTGTCGAGCGTGGTGAGATCAGACTGAATGACCCGGTTGAGATTGTCGGTATTAAGGATGAGCCTGAAAAGTCTGTTGTAACAGGCCTTGAGATGTTCCACAAGACGCTTGACTTTGCAGAGGCTGGTGACAACGTTGGTATTCTTCTTCGTGGTATCGACAGAACTGCAATCGAAAGAGGACAGGTTATCTGCAAGCCGGGTTCTGTTCACACCCACAAGAAGTTTACCGCTCAGGTCTATGTTCTGACCAAGGACGAGGGTGGCCGTCATACGCCGTTCTTCAACAACTATCGTCCGCAGTTTTATTTCAGAACAACCGACGTTACGGGTGTTATCTCTCTTCCGGAGGGAACAGAGATGTGCATGCCGGGCGATAACGTTGAGATGAGCATTGAGCTCATTCACACCATCGCTATGGAGCAGGGTGATACCTTTGCTATCCGTGAAGGCGGCCGTACTGTCGGATCCGGACGTGTCGTTTCCATCGTTGAGTAATTTCTGAGATTACGCGGATGGAGGATCCAGGAGTTGTGATTTCCTGAGAATACGGGTTGCATAATACCTGGATAATGTTATACTGACATATGTGCGAGCAATCGCATAGGGAGCCCGGGTTTCCGGGCTTCCAATATGGGGCATTAGCGCAGTTGGGAGCGCGCTACATTCGCATTGTAGAGGTCGTGAGTTCGAATCTCATATGCTCCAGGAAAGGGCATCCATTCATTTGGATGCTCTTTTTTTAGATTAAAGAGAACTCCCATCACGCTGCAACATTCGGCATTCTCGTGTCATCTGCGCTCTGCTTCCTGCCTCATGTGGGGCGTATCAATAAGTCCAGTCCCCACCAAAAAGCAAGTATGCGAGAAGGAGGACATTTAAAACTGTAATGATCGCATCGAATTGTTTCTAAGATTCAAAAAAATATCCTGCTCTGACATCATGAATCAAGAATAACCCGATAAAAAAGTATTGACAGCCGAACAGTTTCGCAGTATTCTACGTACAACTTCAAAAAACAATAAACCGATGAAGCGGAGATAAAGCCGGATATGCTGGTACAGAGAGCCTGTGGTGGTGGAATGCAGACACAATACAATCCGGAGCTGTGATCGCAGCAGATGAAAGCATTATGTCATCTAAATGGCCCGCTGAGGGAGCAGAGAACAGGAAGCGTTCTGTTTCTTTAGTATCGTGCTACGTGGGGCTTACGTTAGTAGCCGGAGATATGATGGTATCTCGTAAAGTGCATGGGTATATCCATGAAGCAGGGTGGCACCGCGATTCAATCGTCCCTGACAGATTTCAAGTGGAATCTGTCAGGGATTTTTTTATGGTCAGTCCAATATCGTATTCTTGCAGCAAGTGCAAGCGCATGCAGGCAGGATTATGATCGTAGGCAGCAGTAGGAACAGGAAAACGCAGGAGGAAAGGAATATGAACCAGACAAGCATCGGCGAAGCCAGGCGGCGAGCTTCACTTGGAGACTTCAAAAGAGTACCGATCACGCGTGAGCTGCTTGAGGATATCCGTACCCCGGTGGAGACATTGAAGGCTCTCATGAATGTATCGGAGCACTGTTTCATGCTTGAAAGCTGTGAGGATGCAAGACGATGGGGCCGATATACATTTCTGGGATATGACCCTTCCATGGAACTTTCCTGTAAGGATCATGAACTGACGATCCGTTCGGGAAGTGATATTCATGTAACAATCGGACATCCCGGAGATGTGATCAGGAAAGTGATACAGGATAACCGATCCCCCCGGATTGAGGGACTTCCTTCCTTGACTGGAGGACTGATCGGATATTTTTCTTATGAGTACCTGCAATATGGAGAACCAGAGCTTCAACTGGCAGCGGAAGACAAGGAGCACTTTGATGACGTCAACCTGATGCTTTTCGATAAGCTGATCTGCTACGATCACCTGAAGCAGAAACTTTTGCTCATCGTCAACATCCGGACAGCCGACCTGGAGACGGAATATAACAAAGCTGTACTGATACTGGATGAGATGGAGAAACTCGTCAGGTATGGAAAGCCCAAAAAGATTCAGCGGGGACAACTGAAAGAACCCCTCAGGCCAAAGCTTTCAAGAGAAGCGTATACAAAGAAAGTGGAGGAAATCAAGCATTATATTCATGAGGGTGATATTTTTCAGCTCGTATTTTCTAATCCGATGCAGGCAGCATATGAAGGCAGTCTTTTAAACACATACCGGATTCTGAGAACGACGAATCCTTCTCCATATATGTTCTACTTTTCCGGCAATGATGTTGAGATTGCCGGTGCATCGCCTGAAACGCTTGTGAAGGTCACAGACGGAGAAGTCAGAACGTTTCCTCTGGCCGGGACAAGAAGAAGAGGATGCACAGCTTCGGAGGATGAGCAGCTTGAACGCGAGCTCCTCGCAGATGAGAAGGAGCGTGCGGAACATAATATGCTGGTCGATCTTGGAAGAAATGATCTTGGGCGCCTGTGCAGGTTTGGCAGCGTCCGCGTGGAGCGATACATGGATATCCTCCGGTATTCCAAGGTGATGCACATAGGATCAGAAGTCAGTGGACTGCTGCGGGATGACGTATCGGCGATTGATACAGTTGATTCGGTTCTGCCTGCAGGGACCCTTTCGGGGGCACCGAAGTTTCGTGCCTGTGAGCTGATCAGCCAGCTTGAGGGAGACAGGCGCGGACTTTACGGCGGAGCTGTCGGATATGTTGACTTCAGTGGGAATCTGGATGTCTGCATCGCTATTCGGCTGGCTTACAAGAAAAACGGCAAAGTATTTGTCAGGTCCGGTGCCGGAATTGTGGCAGACAGCATTCCGGATCAGGAATATCAGGAATGCATGAATAAAGCCTCTGCAGTCATCGATGCCATCCGCATGGCAGAGGAGGTGGAAGAATGATTCTTCTGATTGATAATTTTGATAGTTTTAGTTACAACCTCTATCAGATGCTGGGAAGCCTGCTACCAGACATCAGGGTTGTCCGAAACAATGCTGTCACGATCTCAGATATCAGAAAAATGGCACCATCCGGAATCGTGCTTTCTCCTGGCCCGGGAAGACCGGAGGAGGCAGGTGTATGTACTGAGGTAGTCGGCAAGCTGAGTGGGACCTGCCCGATCCTGGGTGTCTGTCTGGGGGAACAGGCAATCGCAGTCGCATGTGGCGGAAAGGTCGGTTATGCAAAACGAATTGTCCACGGTAAGCAATCTGTTGTCCGGATTGACAACAAGAGCCTGCTTTTCAAAGGACTCCCGGATCAGATCAAGGTGGCGCGGTATCATTCACTTGCCGTTGAGGAAAATTCGCTTTCAGGGACAGGGCTTACGGTAACGGGAAAGTCGGAGGATGGAGAGGTGATGGCCATAGAGGAAGAAGAGAGAAAACTCTATGGACTGCAGTTTCATCCGGAAAGCGTCATGACACCACAGGGAGAACAGATCCTGGATAATTTTATCAGTATTTGCGGAAGGCATCGTATGATAGCCGAAGGAGGAGAAGATGATTAAGGAAGCCATCAAGAAGATTGTAAACAAGGGAGATCTGACATACGAGGAAGCATACAGTGTCATGAAAGAAATCATGACAGGCCAGACAACGGCGACACAGAATGCAGCATTTCTGGCATCACTGTCCACGAAAAGCACCAGGGCTGAAACAATCGACGAAATATCTGGGTGTGCGGTTGCGATGCGTGAGCAGGCGACACCTGTACCGCACCCGGGAATGAAGGTTCTGGAGATTGTCGGAACAGGAGGGGACGGGGCACATACGTTTAACATCTCGACGACAAGTGCCTTTGTGATCGCGGCAGGCGGGGTGAAGGTCGCAAAACATGGAAACCGCGCGGCCTCCTCCCTTTGCGGAACAGCGGACTGCCAGGAAGCACTCGGGGCGAAAATTCACCAGGATCCTGCAAAGGCCCTGGAGATGCTTGAGAAGGTTGGTATGTGTTTCCTGTTTGCCCAGCAGTACCATAGTGCGATGAAATATGTAGGGCCGATCCGGAAGGAGCTTGGATTCAGAACGGTGTTTAATATCCTCGGACCGATCACCAATCCGGCGAATCCCGATTATTTCCTTCTGGGGGTATATGACGAATATCTGGTTGAGCCGGTCGCAAAGGTTCTTGACAGGATGGGGGTAAAGAATGCGCTTGTCGTCCACGGTCAGGATGGACTGGATGAGGTATCCGCCTCAGCACCGACGACCGTCTGTGAGCTGAAAGATGGGTATTACCGGACAAGTGTGATCACACCGGAGGAGCTGGGGCTTGTAAGGGGCAACAAGGAAGAGCTGGTCGGGGGAACACCTCAGGAGAACGCAGAGATCACAAGGGGGATTCTCAATGGGAGCATCCAGGGAACGAAACGAAACAGTGTTCTTCTCAACGCGGGACTTTCTCTTTATGTTGCAGGAGCCTCCGGGACAATGACAGATGGCGTAAAGAGGGCAGAGCAGCTCATTGATTCCGGCGATGCGTACAGAAAGATGGAAAGCTATATCAAAGAATCCGTGAGCTGAGGATGAAAGGGACGCACTGATGGAAAATATACTGCAGCAGCTTGCCGATTATGCAAGATACCGGACAGAGGAGGAGAAAAAAAGGATTCCGTTGGTGGAAGTACGCCGGCAGGCAGAGGGGATGGAAACCAACACAGGCTTTCCATTTGAGAAGGCAATCGGAGAGCGGGGGATGTCCATGATTTGCGAGGTCAAGCGGGCCTCGCCGTCAAAGGGACTGATTGCACCGGACTTTCCATACCGTGAAATTGCACTGGATTATGAGGAAGCCGGGGCTTCAGCCATTTCCTGCCTGACAGAGCCGAGGTGGTTTCTTGGGAATGATCAATATCTGAGCGACATCTCGGGCCAGGTTCGTATTCCGGTTTTGAGAAAGGACTTTACCGTGGATCCGTACATGATATTCCGGGCAAAAATACTGGGCGCCTCTGCGGTCCTTCTGATTTGTGCCATTCTGGAAACGGAACAGATTCGGTCCTATATACAGGTTGCAGACAGCCTTGGCCTTTCCGCTCTGGTGGAAGCACATGACGAGTCTGAGATCCGCCGGGCACTCGATGCCGGCGCGAGGATTGTTGGGGTCAATAACAGGGATCTGCGGAACTTTACAGTGGACATCAGCAATTCCTCAAGGCTCCGGAAGCTGGTTCCGAAGGATGTGCTGTTTGTGTCGGAGAGCGGGATCAGGACAGCGGAGGATGTTGCCCGGCTTTACCGAAGCGGGACGGATGCAGTCCTAGTCGGCGAGACACTGATGAAAAGTGCAGACAAAAAAGCCGCACTTCGGGAACTGAAAAGACTATGTCAGACCGGGAATGAAAAGCAGGACGAAGCACTATGAGCGTAACGAAGATCAAGATCTGCGGCTTGAGGTCAGAGGAGGACATCCGTATCGTGAACCGCTTTCAGCCGGACTATGCGGGCTTTATCTGCTGCGGCCGGTTCCGGCGGTATGTACCGTCTGATACATTGGAGAAGCTGTCGAAGCTGCTGCATCCAGGAATCAGGAAAGTTGGCGTGTTTGTAGATCAGCCTATGGAGCAGATCGCGCAGATTGCCCGCAGGCAGCAGCTTGACATCGTCCAGCTCCATGGATGCGAGGATGAGCGTTATATCTCAGAACTGAGGCAGCTGATTCCTTCAGAAATCCGAATCATGAAAGCCTTTCAGATTCACTCGGCGAAAGACATTTGTCAGGCTGAGGCAAGTACGGCGGATGATGTGCTCCTGGACGGCGGACAGGGGAGCGGGCAGACATTCGACTGGAGGAAGATCGAGAGCATGAACAGGCCGTTCTTCCTTGCAGGAGGACTGAATCCAGAGAATGTTGAGGAGGCAGTCAGACGGCTGCATCCCTGTGCGGTGGATGTCAGCAGCGGGGTCGAGACAGACGGGCACAAGGACGAGGAAAAGGTCAGACAGCTGATCAGAAGGGTCAGAGAGATGGATGCATAAAGATGCTGGGTGGAAACCCGTAAACGAAACGCGCGCCAGCAGAAAGATACAGATTTGTGAGCAGACAGAAACAGGAGGCAGTCATGACAAATCCGAATGGAAGGTTTGGAGAATATGGCGGGCAGTATGTGCCCGAAACGCTGATGAATGAGTTGATCCATCTGGAGGCGGCATATAATTATTATAAGAAGGAACCCGGTTTTTGCGCTGAGCTGGAGGAGCTTCTGAACAATTATGCGGGAAGACCTTCAAGGCTTTATTATGCGGAAAAGATGACAAAGGATCTGGGCGGCGCGAAGGTATACCTGAAACGGGAAGATCTGAACCATACCGGGGCGCACAAGATCAATAATTGCCTGGGGCAGGTTCTGCTTGCCAGGAAGATGGGAAAGACGAGGGTCATCGCAGAGACGGGCGCCGGCCAGCATGGCGTCGCAACCGCCACAGCGGCAGCGCTTCTGGGGCTGGAATGCGAGGTGTTCATGGGGGAGCGCGACTGCCAGAGACAGAAGCTCAATGTTTACCGGATGGAACTTCTTGGAGCGAAGGTTCACCACGTGAAAACTGGCTCCCAGGTTTTGAAGGATGCAGTAAACGAGGCGATGCGCGAGTGGGCAAGCCGCGTGGAGGATACGCACTATGTCATCGGGTCGACGATGGGCCCTCATCCGTTCCCGATGATCGTTCGGGATTTTCAGTCGGTCATATCAAGGGAAGCACGTGCTCAGATCCTGGAGAAGGAGGGGAAGCTGCCGGATGTTGTGATGGCCTGTGTCGGCGGAGGATCCAACGCAATGGGGATGTTCTGGAACTTCATCCCCGATGAACATGTCAGACTCATCGGATGCGAAGCCGCGGGAAAGGGAATCGACAGTGGGGAGACAGCTGCCACCATCAATACAGGAAAGATTGGTGTTTTTCATGGCATGAAATCGCTCTTCTGTCAGAATCAGGACGGACAGATAGATGAGGTATTTTCCATATCTGCAGGACTGGATTATCCGGGGATCGGGCCGGAACATGCGTACCTGCACAGCATCGGCAGAGCTGAGTATGCTGCGGTCACAGATGAGGAAGCCGTGGAGGCATTTGAGTATCTCTCAAAGACAGAGGGCATCATTCCCGCAATCGAGAGCGCACATGCAGTTGCTTACGCCAGAAAGATTGCACCGTCTATGGACAAGAATCAAGTCATTATCATCTGCCTCTCGGGACGCGGGGATAAGGATGTTGCTTCCGTCGCAAATTACAGAGGAGTGAAGATCGATGAGTAAGAGAATAGCAGATGCGTTCAGAAATGGGAAAGCGTTCATTCCATTTATCACTGCAGGGGATCCGGATCTTGCGTCAACGGAACGATTCGTTCTTGCAATGGCAGAAGCTGGTGCGGATCTGATTGAAATCGGAATTCCATTCTCTGACCCGATCGCAGAGGGTGTCGTCATTCAGGAAGCGGATATCAGAGCCCTTCGAAGCGGTACAACCACTGACAAAGTATTTGAGATGGTGAAAAGCCTGAGACAGAAGACAGATATTCCGCTCGTTTTTATGACGTACCTGAACATTGTCTTTTACTATGGCTATGAACGATTTTTTGCCCGCTGCGCAGAGGTGGGGATCAGCGGCATCATTATTCCGGATCTTCCATATGAAGAGAAAAATGAATGTGCCGGGATTGCGGCTGAACATCAGGTTGAGATTGTGTCTATGATTGCACCGACTTCCAGAGAGCGTATTCAGACAATCGCATCCGATGCGGAAGGCTTTCTGTATGTTGTCTCATCAATGGGGGTCACGGGAGTCAGACAGAAAATCACAACGGATCTGAAGACGATTGTCGGGCAGATCCGTGAGGTCACGTCTCTCCCGGCGGCGATCGGGTTCGGAATCAGCACACCCGGGCAGGCATCAGATATGGCAGCTATTTCAGATGGTGCAATTGTAGGGTCTGCGATCGTCAGACTGATTGCGGAATATGGGAGAGAAGCGGAAGAGCCGGTGAGAGAATATGTTCGGCAGATGGCCGAAGCTGTGCATAGACTTTGAAAGTGAAGCACGGTGAAAGAGGATAAAAGCAAAGGGCCCGTACAGAAGACGGGCTCTTTGAAGGAAGGACCTTCGTGCAGGAATATCGGCAGGCCGAAACAGGACGGTTCAAAGGACAATTGCCGGTATGTTCATAATAAAATACATAATTTTTGCCGGGGCAGATAAATAAAACTTGCACAAAGAAGGGTGTTCTTATATAATTCAACTGTTGTGACCTTGATAGCGTTGAAGCGTGAGGTTGCTGCGGGATTCCGCAGGTTTTCCGTGGAGCGAATGTCAAGTTTTCAGACTGACGACAAGTCACTGTACAGAGTAGGTCCGTGAATACGGAAACAACGGGTTGTTCCCGTCTGTCAGAAAGCCTGTAAAGGCTTTTTTGTCTGGCAGCGAGATGGAAACGCCCGGAAGCGTGTACAGTCACCGCTTGTCGTACTTCAAACGTAAGGACGTAGGTCCTGCAGAAAAAGTGCGAAATAGGAGGCGACTTTTTTTATGGCAAAACAGGTAATGCGTATCACACTCAAAGCTTATGACCATCAGCTGGTTGACCAGTCAGCCGGCAAGATCATCGAGACTGTCAGGAAGACAGGGGCTCAGGTCAGCGGACCGGTTCCGCTTCCGACAAAGAAGGAAGTGGTAACGATCCTTCGTGCAGTCCACCAGTTTGAGCAGAGAACGCACAAGAGACTGATTGATATCACCAGCCCGACACAGAAGACGGTGGATTCTCTTTCCAGACTTGAGATGCCGGCTGGCGTTTATATTGATATCAAGATGAAGAACAACTGATGTTCAAATCCCGGCAGGAGATGCAGAATCAGCATCTTTCCTAGGATGATCGCGAAAGCGATCCGCTGTAGCTGACAGGAGGTAAAACATGAAGAAAGCTATCTTAGCTACAAAGGTAGGTATGACGCAGATCTTCAGCGAAGACGGAAGCCTTGTTCCGGTAACCGTTCTTCAGGCAGGACCGTGTGTCGTGACACAGATCAAGACAACCGAGAATGACGGCTATTCGGCTGTGCAGGTTGCCTTTGCGGACAAGAAGGAAAAACTTGTCAAGAAGCCGCAGAAGGGTGCCTTCGAAAAAGCGGGCGTTGACCCGAAGAAGTACCTGAGAGAGTTCCGCTTTGAGAATGCAGACTCTTACAATGTGAAGGATGAGATTAAGGCTGATATCTTTGCGGAGGGCGATCATGTCGACGCAACCGCAGTATCAAAGGGACATGGGTTCCAGGGTTCCATCAAGAAGTGCGGAAACCACAGAGGACCGATGAAGCACGGCTCCAAGTATCATCGCCATGCTGGCTCCAACGGCACATCATCCGATCCGAGCCGTGTATATCCGGGTAAGGGAATGCCTGGACGCATGGGCGTTGACCAGGTCACAGTCCAGAACCTCATTGTTGTGAAGGTCGATCCGGAGAACAACCTGATCCTTGTCAAGGGAGCGGTTCCGGGACCGAAGAAGTCGCTCGTCACTTTGAAGGAGACGACGAAGACTGATCTGAAGTGATCAGGACCGATACAGAAAGGAGGATATCACTGTGGCTAACGTATCAGTTTACAATATGGAAGGCAAACAGGTCGACACCATCGAACTTTCCGATGCAGTGTTCGGCGTTGAAGTGAATGAGCATCTGGTACACCTGGCAGTCAAGCAGCAGCTTGCTGCAAACAGACAGGGAACTCAGAAGGCCAAGACCCGCTCGGAGGTGTCCGGCGGCGGAAGAAAGCCGTACAGACAGAAGGGCACGGGTCATGCAAGACAGGGTTCAACGAGAGCCCCGCAGTTCACGGGCGGCGGCGTTGTGTTCGCTCCGGTACCACGTGATTACACGATCTCCATGAACAAGAAGGAGAAAAGAGCTGCTCTTAAGAGTGTTCTGACTTCCCGTGTTCAGGAGAACAAGCTTTATGTGCTCGATGAGCTGAAACTTGGGGAGATCAAGACAAAGGATATGAAGAATGTGCTTGACAGCCTGAAGGTTGAGGGAGCACTGGTTATCCTGAACGAGAATGATCAGAATGTGATTCTTTCCGCAAGAAATCTTGCGGGCGTCAAGACCGCTCTGACAAATACCATCAACGTCTATGACATCCTGAAATATGGCAATGTTGTCGTCACGAAGGATGCTGTCAAGAAGATTGAGGAGGTATACGCATAATGGCTGACATCAAATATTATGACGTAATCCTTAGACCGGTAGTAACTGAGAAGAGCATGGCTGCCATGGGAGATAAAAAGTACACCTTCCTTGTGAATCCGGAGGCGAACAAGACCCAGATTAAGGAAGCAGTCGAGAAGATGTTCGATGATGTAAAGGTCGCCAAGGTAAACACCCTGAATATTCAGGGAAAGAATAAGCGCCAGTCAATGGCTCAGGCATATGGCAAGACCGCCAGAACAAAGAAGGCGATTGTCACATTGACAGAGGACAGCAAGGACATCACGATCTTCGAGGGACTCTGATCCTGAGGATGCCAGGAAGACTTATGCGCAGGGCCGGCGCGATAATCCGGCCTGATTGATTGAGAGGAGATTGAAGTCATGGGTATTAAGACTTACAAGCCATATACACCATCCAGAAGAAACATGACCGGATCTGACAAGAGTGAGATCACGAAACAGAAGCCGGAAAAATCGCTCCTGATTTCTCTTAACAAGAACGCAGGACGCAACAATCAGGGTAAAATTACGGTTCGTCACAGAGGCGGCGGAAACAGAAAGAAATACAGAGTTGTCGACTTTAAGAGATACAAGGATGACATCCCGGCAAAGGTAGTTGGAATCGAATACGATCCGAACAGAACCGCAAACATCGCGCTGATCTGCTATACCGATGGGACGAAGTCCTACATTCTCGCACCGGACGGACTGAAGGTTGGTCAGACTGTTATGAATGGTCCGAAGGCCGAGATTCGTACCGGAAACTGCCTGCCGCTTTCGATGATCCCGGTTGGTACCATGGTTCACAATATTGAGCTGAATCCGCATCATGGTGGACAGATGGCGAGATCAGCCGGCAACGGCGCACAGCTGATGGCGAAAGAAGGAAAGTATGTCACGCTCCGTCTTCCGTCCGGAGAGATGAGAATGGTTTCGCCGGAGTGCAGAGCCACGATCGGTATTGTCGGGAACATCGAACATAACCTGATCAATTACGGGAAAGCAGGAAGAATCCGTCATATGGGCATCAGACCGACTGTCCGTGGATCCGTTATGAACCCGAATGACCATCCGCATGGAGGCGGAGAAGGAAAAGCACCGGTTGGACGTCCAGGTCCGTGCACGCCTTGGGGCAAGCCGGCTCTTGGCCTGA
The DNA here is from genome assembly GCA_902761585.1 of uncultured Lachnospiraceae bacterium. Lineage (GTDB taxonomy): Bacteria > Bacillota > Clostridia > Lachnospirales > Lachnospiraceae > Porcincola. Next base: position 10,354 of record CACWKX010000010.1, on the reverse strand, counting down.
AGACCAGAAAGCACAAGAAGGCTTCCAACAAGATGATCGTGAGAAGAAGAAACGGAAAGGCAATCAGCTGATTGCAGCGTGATAGAGGAGGATAAGAATGGCTCGTTCACTTAAAAAAGGACCGTTTGCTGATGCAAGCCTTCTGAAGAAGGTTGATGCGATGAACGCATCCGGCGAGAAGTCAGTCATCAAGACCTGGTCCCGCCGCAGCACAATTTTCCCGTCTATGGTTGGGCTTACGATTGCTGTCCATGATGGGAGAAGACATGTGCCGGTATATATCACCGAGGATATGGTCGGGCACAAGCTTGGTGAGTTCGTCGCGACCAGAACCTACAGAGGACACAAGTCGGAGAGTTCCAGCTCCGTACGGTAACACTGTAAGAAAATTCATTGTCAGGCCCAGGGTAAGTTCGCCCGGGGAGGGCGCTGCGCACTGCCGGATGGGCCTGAGGGAAACCTCACAGGAAGGCAGTGTGAGTTCACGAAAGGAGTACATCTATGGCTAAGGGACATAGATCTCAGGTAAAGAGAGAGAGAAACGCCAGAAGGGATGAGAGACCTTCAGCAAAGCTTTCATATGCAAGAGTTCCGGTACAGAAGGCTTGCTTCGTGCTTGATGCGATCAGGGGCAAGGATGTGAATACGGCGCTTGCGATTGTCACATACAACCCAAGATATGCATCTGAAGTGATTGCCAAGCTTCTGAAGTCCGCAATCGCCAATGCCGAGAACAATAAAGGCATGTCACGTGATAACCTCTATGTGGATGAGTGCTATGCGAACAGAGGCCCGATTATGAAGAGAATCCAGCCGAGAGCTCAGGGAAGGGCATACCGCATTCTGAAGAGGATGAGCCACATCACCATCGTTCTGAACGAGAAATAAGGAGGATATCATGGGACAGAAAGTGAACCCGCATGGAATGAGAGTCGGCGTTATCGATGGCTGGAATTCAAACTGGTACGCTGACAAGAAGAGCTTTTCTGAGAACCTGAAGGAAGACAACACAATCCGTACCTTCTTGAAAAAGAAACTGTATTCCGCAGGGATTTCAAGAATCGAGATTGAACGTGCTTCTGACCGTGTCAAGATTTCCATTTATACGGCTAAGCCGGGAATCCTGATTGGAAAGCAGGGCGCAGAGATCGAGAAGACCAAGGCAGAAGTCGCGAAGCTGACTGACAAGAAGGTTGTCCTTGACATCAAGGAAGTCAAGAAGCCTGATCTCGATGCCCAGCTTGTTGCCGAAAACATTGCTCAGCAGCTTGAGAACCGTATTTCCTACAGACGCGCGATGAAGGGCGCTATGGGAAGAACTATGAAGTTTGGTGCCAAGGGGATCAAGACCGCAATTGCAGGCCGTCTCAATGGCGCAGAAATCGCCCGCAAGGAGTTCTATTCCGATGGAACCATCCCGCTTCAGACGCTCCGTGCCGATATCGACTATGGTTTTGCAGAGGCACATACAACTTACGGGAAGCTTGGCGTAAAGGTTTGGATCTACAAGGGCGAGGTACTTCCGTCTAAGAGAGAAGGGAGCGATAAATAATGTTAATGCCGAAGAGAGTAAAGCATCGTAAACAGTTCCGTGGTTCCATGGCTGGAAAGTGCAACAGGGGAACGACGGTTACCTACGGTGAATATGGACTGGTTGCAACAGAACCCTGCTGGATCAATTCCATCCAGATTGAGGCAGCTCGTGTCGCTATGACCCGTTATATCAAGCGTGGCGGAAAAGTATGGATCAAGATTTTCCCTGACAAGCCTGTTACTGCAAAGCCGGCAGAGACACGAATGGGTTCCGGAAAGGGAACGGCTGAGTACTGGGTTGCAGTTGTCAAGCCTGGACGCGTCCTGTTTGAGATGGGCGAGGTATCTGAGGAAGTAGCTAGAGAGGCGCTGCGCCTTGCAATGCATAAGTTACCCTGCAAGTGCAAGATCATTACGCGCGAAGGAATCAAAGGCGGTGATAACAGTGAAGAGTAAAAAGTATGTAGAGGAGCTGCGCGGCAAGACAGCTCAGGAGCTTAACGAGGAACTTGTAGCTGCTAAGAAGGAACTGTTCAACCTGAGATTCCAGAACGCTACAAACCAGCTGGACAACACAAGCAGGATCAAAGAAGTGCGCAAGAACATTGCCAGAATCCAGACGGTTCTTGCTTCCGGAAGCGCACAGTAACTGTGCATTGAAAGGAGATATCCGTGGAAGAGAGAAATCTTAGAAAGACCCGTACAGGCCACGTCGTCAGCAATAAGATGGATAAGACGATCGTTGTTGCGGTTGAGGACCATGTAAAGCATCCTCTGTATAAAAAGATTGTCAAGAGAACTTACAAACTGAAGGCTCATGATGAAAACAACGAGGCTAATATCGGAGATACCGTCCGTGTCATGGAGACCAGACCGCTGTCCAAGGATAAGAGATGGAGACTTGTCAAGATCATTGAGAGAGCGAAATAATCAGGAGGATTCGTGGAATGGTACAGCAGGAAACTAGACTGAAGGTTGCGGACAATACCGGAGCCAAGGAACTTCTTGTGATCCGCGTAATGGGTGGTTCAACCAGGAGATATGCCGGCATCGGCGATACGTGTGTCTGTGCGGTCAAAGATGCAACGCCAGGCGGCGTTGTGAAAAAGGGCGATGTCGTCAAGGCAGTCGTTGTCCGTACGGTCAAGGGCGTACGCCGCAAGGATGGTTCTTATATCCGCTTCGATGAGAATGCGGGCGTTGTTATCAAGGACGATGGTACACCGACCGGGACCCGTATTTTCGGGCCTGTCGCAAGAGAGCTTCGTGATAAGAAATTCATGAAGATCGTTTCTCTTGCTCCGGAGGTACTTTGACAGAGACAAGCGTAAGGCAGAGATGATCTGCATACGGATTGGAGGATAACATGAGAAAGATTAAAAAGGGCGATATGGTCAGAGTCATCGCCGGCAAGGATAAGGGCAAGGAGGGAAAGGTCCTTGGATTCAAGGATGATAAGATCCTTGTCGAGGGCATCAACATGGTGACGAAGCACCAGAAGCCATCTGCAGGTGCGCCGCAGGGAGGCATTGTCAACAAGGAAGCTTATTTTGATGCTTCCAACGTCATGCTTCTTGTAAAGGGTGAGATTACCAGAGTCGGTTTCAAGATGGACGGGGACAAAAAAGTCCGCGTTGCAAAGAAGACCGGCGAGGTCATTGACTAATCAGGGGAAAGGAGGAAACGATGAGCAGATTAAAAGAGCAGTACAAGAACGAGATTGTACCGGAGCTTACCAAAAAGTTCGGATACAAGAATGTCATGCAGGTACCGAAGCTTGATAAAATTGTCGTCAATATGGGTGTCGGAGAAGCGAAGGAGAATGCAAAAGTCCTTGAGTCCGCTATGAACGATATGGCGATCATCACTGGACAGAAGCCGGTTCAGACAAAGGCCAAGAATTCTGTTGCAAACTTCAAGATTCGTGAAGGAATGCCGATTGGCTGCAAGGTTACGCTCCGCGGTGACAGAATGTACGAATTCCTGGATCGTCTTGTCAATCTTGCACTTCCCCGTGTCCGTGACTTCCGTGGTGTAAACCCGAATGCATTCGATGGCAGAGGAAACTACGCACTTGGCATCAAGGAGCAGCTGATTTTCCCTGAAATTGAATATGATAAGGTAGACAAGGTCAGAGGTATGGATATCATTTTCGTTACGACGGCTAAGACTGATGAGGAGGGTCGTGAGCTTCTGAGACTCTTCAATATGCCGTTTGCGAAATAAGGAGGACATTTTCAATGGCGAAGACTTCTATGAAACTTAAGCAGCAGCGCGCTCCGAAGTTCTCATCCAGAGCATACACACGCTGCAGCATCTGCGGACGCCCGCATTCCGTGCTCAAGAAGTATGGCGTTTGCAGAATCTGCTTCCGAGAGCTTGCATACAAGGGCGAGATCCCGGGCGTCAGGAAAGCATCCTGGTAATGATTGAAAGAAATAATTATTTGTCGCGTCAAGTCTAAGGAGGATACTAACATGGCAATGAATGATCCAATCGCAGATATGCTTACAAGAATCCGCAATGCGAATACAGCTAAGCATGATACGGTAGATGTACCGGTTTCAAAAATGAAGACTGCAATTGCCAACATCCTGGTCGATGAGGGATATATTGCAAAGTACGAAATCACTGGTGAAGGCGTTCAGAAGAATCTGCATATTACGCTGAAGTACGGCAAGGATAAGAACGAAAGGATCATCTCCGGTATTAAGAGAATTTCGAAGCCGGGTCTTCGTGTCTATGCCGGAAGTGAGGATATGCCGAAGGTCCTTGGCGGCCTCGGGATCGCCATTGTGTCTACTAACAAGGGTGTTATCACTGACAAGGAAGCAAGAAAGCAGCATGTAGGCGGCGAAGTCCTTGCGTTTGTCTGGTAACTAGATATTACTGAAAACAGAAGGCAAGCGTCTGAGACGAACTGCCTTCCGAGAATCTAAGTAAGGAGGAAGAAGGCATGTCAAGAATAGGAAGACTGCCGGTAGCAATCCCTGCGGGAGTCACCGTAAGTGTTGCTGATGGAAATGTTGTCACGGTCAAAGGACCGAAGGGAACACTTGTAAGGACATTTGTCCCTGAGCTTACAATTGAGGTGAAGGATAACGAGGTCCTTGTGTCAAGGCCGAATGATTTGAAGAGAGAGAAGTCTCTCCACGGCCTTACCAGAACCCTGATCCACAACATGGTTGAAGGTGTGTCGAATGGCTTCAGCAAGACGCTCGAGGTGAATGGTGTCGGTTACCGTGCGGTTAAGCAGGGAAAGAAATTAACCCTCAGCCTCGGCTATTCTCATCCGGTTGAAATGGAAGATCCGGAGGGAATCGAGACAAAGGTGGACGGCAATAAAATTATCGTCTCTGGTGTAAGCAAGGAGAAGGTTGGACAGTACGCAGCCGAGATCAGAGAGAAGAGAAAACCTGAGCCGTATAAGGGCAAGGGTATCAAATATGAGACTGAAGTGATCAGACGCAAAGTCGGTAAGACCGGTAAGAAATAATTAAGGAGGAGGGTGCACGATGGTTAGCAAAGAATCAAGAGCTGAGATTCGCGAAGAAAAGCATAGAAGAATTCGTAACCGCATCAGCGGAACCGCATCCAGACCGCGTCTTGCTGTTTACAGAAGTAACAAGAACATGTATGCGCAGATCATTGATGATGAGACAGGGGCAACGCTTGTGTCTGCCAATACTCTTCAGAAGGATGTAAAGGAAAGCCTCGAGAAGACAGATGATGTTGAGGCTGCCAAGGCTGTTGGAACCGCAATTGCCAAGAGGGCTCTGGAAAAGGGCATCAAGGAGGTTGTGTTCGACCGTGCGGGCTACATCTATCATGGCAAGGTCCAGGCACTTGCTGATGCAGCAAGAGAAGCTGGGCTGGATTTCTAAGGAGGAGGAGAAGACACAATGAGACATGAGATCATTGATCCGAACCAGTTTGAGCTGAATGACAAGGTCGTGGCCATCAAACGTGTTACGAAGGTTGTAAAAGGCGGCCGCAACATGCGTTTTGCTGCTCTGGTGGTAGTCGGTGACGGCAATGGTCATGTTGGTGCTGGTCTTGGGAAGGCAACAGAAATCCCGGATGCAATCCGCAAGGGAAGAGAAGATGCACAGAAGCATTTGATTTCTGTTGTACTTGATCAGAACAGTTCCATTCCGCATGATTACATTGGAAAGTTCGGCGGTGCAGCCGTCCTTCTGAAGAAGGCACCGGAAGGTACTGGTATTATTGCCGGTGGTCCTGCACGTACCGTTCTTGAGCTTGCCGGAATTCGTAATATTCGTACAAAGTCGCTTGGTTCCAATAACAAGCAGAATGTAGTCCTTGCAACTCTTGAAGCACTGAAGAGCCTGAAGAGTCCTGAGGATGTCGCTCGTCTCCGCGGGAAGTCCGTTGACGAAGTCTTAGCTTAAGGAGGTTATGCTTTATGGCTGGAAAGTTAAAGATCACGCTTGTAAAGTCTCCGATTGCTGCGATTCCGGAGCAGAGAGCAACCGTGAAGGCTCTTGGGCTGAACAAAATGCACAAGACAGTTGAGATGCCGGACAACAAAGCGGTCAGAGGAATGATCGCTCACGTTTCTCATCTCGTGAAAGTTGAAGAAGCTTAAGAGGAGGTACACTTATGGATTTATCAACTCTGAAGCCAGCTGCAGGATCTGTCACCAGCGGCTCATTCCGCAAGGGCCGCGGCGATAAGACTGCCGGCAAGGGCACAAAGGGTCAGAAGGCACGTTCCGGAGCGCCCAGAATTGGGTTTGAAGGTGGACAGATGCCTCTGTACCGCAGACTTCCGAAGAGAGGGTTTAAGAACGTCGGACGCGCTGTCATTGAGACAATCAACCTGAGTGATCTGGAGAAATTCGAGGATGGCTCTGAAGTGACTGTTGAGGCGCTGCTTGAGAAGGGAATCATCCGCGATCCGAAGGATGGCGTAAAGGTTCTTGGCAATGGCGAGCTGACAAAGAAACTGAATGTTTCTCTGAATGCGTTCAGCGCATCAGCGAAGGCAAAGATTGAAGAGTTAGGTGGAAAAGCAGAGGTGATCTGATGTTTAAATCTTTACGCGACATGTTTCGGATAAAGGACATCAGAAAAAAACTGTTTTATACCTTTATGATGTTGATTCTCATTCGGTTCGGTTCTCAGCTCCCGGTACCGGGAGTTGACAGAACCTATTTCAGCCGGTGGTTCAGTCAGCAGAATAATGGGGCATTCAGTTTCTTCAGTGCATTCACAGGCGGTTCATTTGAACGGATGTCTGTGTTTGCGCTGAACATCACACCCTACATTACTGCATCCATTATCATGGAGCTTCTCACAATCGCGATCCCGGCCCTGGAAGAGATGCACCGGGATGGTGAAGATGGAAGAAAAAAGATGACCAGGATCACTCGTGTCCTGACTGTCGGCCTTTCTTTGTTCGAGAGTGTTGCCATGGCGGTGGGCTTTGGACGCAGTGGACTGATCAGAAACTATAATTTCCTGAGTGTGATTACGGTTATTTTCGCATTGACGGCGGGATCCACGTTTGTCATGTGGATCGGTGAACGGATCACTGAGAATGGTGTAGGGAACGGTATTTCAATCGTCCTTCTGATCAATATTGTTTCAAGGCTGCCGCAGGACATGACAGCGCTCTGGCAGCAGTTTGTCAGCGGAAAGTCGATTGCAAAAGGCGGAATGGCAGCTGTCATAATCGCAGTCGTCATCCTTTTGACAGTTGCTCTTACAATCCTGCTCAATGATGCAGTTCGAAAGATTCCGGTACAATATGCGAAGAAGGTCCAGGGAAGAAGAATGGTTGCAGGGCAGTCATCCAACATTCCACTGAAGGTCAACACAGCTGGTGTCATTCCTGTTATCTTTGCTTCATCACTGATGTCTATCCCTTCAATCATTCTGAGCTTTGTTGGAAAGTCAGCAAGTGGTGTTGCAGCGACCATTCTGGGCATTCTGAATCAGAATAACTGGTTTGATTTTTCTCATCCGGTGTATATGATCGGACTCGCTTTATATGTTGTGTTGAATATTTTCTTTGCATATTTCTACACTTCAATCACATTCAATCCGATTGAGGTGGCTGACAATCTGAAAAAGCAAGGCGGTTTTATTCCGGGAATCCGTCCGGGGAAACCAACATCTGACTATCTGAATAAGATACTGAACTACATCATCTTCATTGGAGTCGTCGGCCTTATGGTTGTTGTTGTTATTCCGATTTTCTTCAATGGTGTTTTCAATGCAGATGTGTCCTTTGGCGGGACATCTTTGATTATTATTGTAGGAGTTGTATTGGAGACCATTCAGCAGATTGAATCACAGATGGTTGTAAGAAATTACAAGGGTTTTCTCAGTGAGTAATTTATGAATTTACGATATTCATAATCATTCATAGCAAAGTGTGCTTCTTGTCCCCCAGGACAGGGGCACACTTTGTGTTGTTTAAGACAAAAGGAGCAGAGAATGAAGATCATTATGCTTGGGGCACCAGGCGCAGGAAAAGGAACACAGGCTAAGTTCATTTCTGAGAAATTCGGTATCCCGCAGATTTCAACTGGAGATATCTTCAGAGCGAATATCAAGAATCAGACAGAGCTTGGGAATAAGGCGAAGTCTTACATAGATCAGGGACTTCTTGTTCCGGATGAGCTGACGCTGGATCTTGTGACAGACAGGCTCTCAAAGGACGACTGCAAAAATGGATATATCCTGGATGGTTTTCCAAGAACCCTGAATCAGGCGAACGCGCTGACCGATGCTCTGAAGAAGCAGGGTACTTCGATTGATATTGCAATCGATATCGAGGTAAAGGATGAGGACATCATCCGGCGCATGAGTGGAAGAAGAGTTTGTCCGAAGTGTGGGGCGACATACCATGTACAGTATAATCCGCCGAAGAACGATGGAATCTGTGACGTCTGCGGTGCGGAGCTGATGATCCGCGCAGATGACCAGCCGGAGACGGTGAAAAAAAGGCTTGAAGTCTATCATAAACAGACACAGCCGCTGATTGAATACTATCAGGAGGCAGGCTCTCTGCGAACATTTGATGGCATGAAGTCGATGGAAGAAGTATTCAGCGAGATCTGCGATGAATTAACCAAAATGGACGAAGCCTGAAGAAATAGGCTGCGTACATCAAACAGAGTTTTCTGAATGCGTTGAAGGAGAGCAGCAATATGGCAGTATCAATCAAGACACAACATGAGATTGCGCTGATGCGGGAATCCAACCACCGGCTTGAGAAAGTATTCGAAGGATTGGAACAGATGATTAAACCCGGAGTGTCCACCTGGGAGATCGATATGCTGGCGCGAAAACTGATCAGAGAACAGGAAGGGACCCCGAATTTTCTCAACTTTGAAGGATATCCGGCAGCAGTCTGTACTTCCGTGAATGAAGAGGTGGTACACGGGATTCCGAAAAAGAGCCGTATACTGAGAGAGGGCGATATCATATCGCTTGACTGCGGGTTGATCTATAAGGGGTATCATTCCGATGCCGCCAGAACATTTGCTGTCGGACAGATCTCTGATGATAAGCAGAAGCTGATTGACGTCACAAGGCAAAGTTTTTTTGAAGGATTAAAATACGCCAGGGCCGGGCATCACCTTCATGAAATCAGCAACGCAATCGGAGATTATGCAGAAAGCTTTGGATATGGTGTGATTCGGGATCTGGTTGGTCATGGAATCGGGACACAAATGCATGAGGACCCTGAGGTGCCGAATTTTCGTCAGAAATCGAGGGGGATCAGGCTGCTTCCGGGAATGACACTTGCAATTGAGCCGATGATTGCAGAAGGAACCTGGGAGGTTGATTGGCTTGATGACGGCTGGACTGTTGTGACTGCTGACAGAAAGCCTGCTGCTCACTATGAGAACTCCATCCTGATCACAGAGGGAGATCCGGAGATCCTTTCTCTGACAAAGCCATATACCCCGTATGCGGGCTGAATGGATCTAGATGCAGGAGGTATCTGGAGTGAACAAAGATCATCCGGAAGCTCTTCCATGCCTGGGTGTGTCAAAAGCAGGGCATGACAGAGGCAGGCTTTATATCGTATTAGGGGTTAGGGATGGAATGCTGCAAGCTGCAGACGGCGTCCATTCACATGTCGATAAGCCGAAGAAAAAAAATGAAAAGCATATGCAGCTGATTTATAATGTATCACCAGAGATCAGGGATCTCCTGAAGAACGCAAAGATCGACAGCGATCTGATCCATATAAAGAAACTATATAGCCGGATTCAGTCAGACAGATGAAGAGGGAGACAACATGTCAAAATCAGATGTTATTGAAGTTGAGGGAACCGTCCTCGAAAAGCTGCCAAATGCGATGTTTAAGGTCGAGCTTGAAAACAAACATGTCGTGCTCGCCCACATCAGCGGAAAGCTCAGAATGAATTTTATCCGAATCCTGCCGGGGGACAAGGTAACAATTGAACTTTCTCCATACGACCTGGATAAGGGAAGAATTATCTGGAGAGATAAGTAATGCAGACCATTCGGAAGGTGAATGGATCAATCAAAAGGAATTGAATCATACACAAAGACAGCTCCGGCAGCATGTTGACCGAAGCTGTCTTTGCAATTATGATTGACTCGATCTGTCGAAAAATATTTCAAAAACATGTTGACATCCGTATTGCCGGATGGTATTATATTCAAGTCGCCGATGAGAAGCAAACTTCATTAAACAAGTTAACCTGATCGGTGGATTGAGCACCTTGATAACTGAACAGTGAAACAACCTTGAAAGTTCTGAAAAGTTTTATTTTAAGGAACTGACCTTTAAACAGTAAAAGGGATAAGAGATG